>NZ_JBIRPW010000001.1:461740-1160479 GCF_044332905.1 Streptomyces sp. NPDC021224
CCGTCGCCGGAGCCGAGGACCACTACCTCACCGACACCCACGAAGCGCTCCGCGCACTCATCGCGGACATCAAGTCCGGCAAGGCCGACCACCTGCTCTAGGAGCGAGCGATGCCCGACATCACCTGGGAAGCGCCGTTCTGCCAGGACGGGAGCAACTGCTTCCGCATAGGCACCGACGCGGACGGCAACGCGTACATCGCCGTCGCCGGAGCCGAGGACCACTACCTCACCGACACCCACGAAGCGCTCCGCGCACTCATCGCGGACATCAAGTCCGGCAAGGCCGACCACCTGCTGTAAGCAGCCCCTGCGGATTCGGCTCGGCAGCAGCCGGGTTCAGGATCCGGGCGGGTCGAACCACGACCGTACGAAGGTCAAGAGCTCCTCGTCGGTAACCCCACCCTCGGTCCAGCTCAGCAATTCGAGCTTCTGCTTGACCGACCAGTCGAAGTCCGCGCCGAGAGCGGCGGCCGCGTTGATCTTCCGCCCGCCACTCTCGCCGTAGGCACGGAGCGCGCGGGCGATGTCGACGATCGAGCCTCCGCGTGCGCGGATCCTGTGGGCCTCGGCGACCCACTCGTCAGGCGACACCCCGCCCCACCTCTCCGCCGTCAGGCGCGACCCCTGCGCCGGGCAGACAGCATCGCACGCGTGGCGACGCCGTCACACCGCGGCGGCGAGCGCGGCGTCCACCCGGCGGTTGGTGGTCATGGAGGCCGTGATCGCCGTCATCGTCAGGAGCAGGCCCGACGCGGCGAAGAGCGGTGTGCGGAGGTCGTACGCCGTGGCCAGCCAGCCGCCGAGGAAGGCGCCAAGGGGGGCCGCGCACATCGCGAGCATGCGGGAGGTGGAGGCGACGCGGCCCATCAGGTGGGCCGGGACGACCGCCTGCCGCAGGGAGGGCGCGAGCACCATCGTCGCGCCCATGCCCGCGCCGCAGACGGCGAGTGCGAGCCCGGCCGCGTACGCGTTGGGCGCGGCGGCGAGGCCCAGGACGGCGAGGCCTTCGAGCGCGGCCGTGCAGCTCAGCGCCGTGCCGGTGCCGAGGCGGCGGCCGAGGGAGGAGGCGACGGCCGCGCCGAGCAGTCCGCCGGTGGCCTCCGCCGTGAGGAGCAGGCCGTAGCCGTACGTGTGGATGCCGAGGCGTTCGTGCGCGAAGAGCGGGAGGACGGTCTCCACCGCGAGGAACGCGATGTTCCCGACGGCGGGCCGCAGTGCGAGCCCGAGCAGCAGTTGGTCCTTGAAGACGTACGCCGCTCCGGCCCGCGCCTGCCGGAACAGCGACTCGCCGGCCTCCGCGGCGGGCTTGGGCGTCGCGGGCAGCGACCGTACGAGCAGCGCGGACAGCGCGAAGGACACCGCGTCGGCGACCAGCGGCACCGCCCGCCCGAGAGCGAGGAGCGCGCTGCCCGCGGGCGGCCCGGCGAAGCCGGACATGGCCGTCTGGGAGCCGCGCAGTCGGGAGTTGGCGCGCTCCAGGAGCGCGGGGTCGCGGCGGAGCAGGTCCGGCAGGTACGCGGTGGCGGCGGTGTCGAAGAAGAGCCCGCCGAGCCCGAGCAGGAAGGCGACGACCGCGAGCAGCGGAATGCTCAGCACGTCCAACGCGGCGGCCAGCGCCGGTATCGCGAGCAGCAGGGCGCGGCCCGCGTCGGCGATCCACATCGTGCGGCGGCGGTCCCAGCGATCGACGAGCGCGCCGCCGTGCACGCCGAAGAGCAGCCACGGGAGCGTCCCGGCCGCCGTGACGACGGCGAGCGCCATCGGGTCGCGGGTCAGCGCGAGCGCGAGCAGCGGGAGGGCGGCCTGCGTGACGCCGTCGCCGAGCGAGGAGACCGTCTGGGCGGTCCACAACCGGCCGAACCCGCCGGGCAGCCGGCTCCTGCTCACTTCGCCTCCCCACGCGCCGGGTGGAAGAGCGCGACGACGAGCGAGGTGTCCGGCAGCGCGGGGTCGGACAGCGCCCGGTACTCGTCCGCGAGCGCCTCCAGCCGCGCCCCCAACTCCGCGAACTGCTCGTCCGTGAGCCGCAGATGCGCCATCCGCACGTACCGCTCGCCGTCCGCGGGGGACGCCTCCAGGTCCGCGACCGCGTGCCGCATCAGCACGTCGGCCCCGCCCTCGCCCGGGTCGGGCAGCTCGATCGACCGCGCGGCCATCGCGTAGTACCGCTCGGTGACCCCCCGCACCTTCCGCGTCCGCACGACCTTGACCAGCCCCGCCCGTTCGAGCAGCCGCACGTGGTAGCTGGAACTCCCCTTCGCGAGCCCCACCCGCTCGGCGATCTGCGTGATCGTCGAGGGCTCGAAGCGGATGACGGCCATGATCCGGTGGCGCGTGAGGTTGGAGACGGCGCGCAGTTGTTCGTCGGTGGTGACGTGGAAGGTCTCGGGGAGATCGTCGTCAGGGGCAGGCATGCGAGCAATGGTCAAGGATTGTTGACCATTGCGCAAGGGGATTGCCGACGCGCGTTTCGGGCCGCCTGTCCGACCACGTACGCGTCGTGCGGGGTCGCCCGCGACCAGACGGCCTCGAAGGCGTCCCCGCACAGGCGGGCGGCGGCGGGGTCCTCGGTGATCTCGCCCGGCGCCGAGCCTCCCTCGCCGGTGAAGTGGTTCCACCGGACCGTGCGGTCGTCGAAGAGCCAGAAGTCGTTGCCAGGCAGCGCGAGCATGAACGCCTGCCTGCGGGGCAGCCACCGCACCTGCTCGCCGGCGGCGACGTTGACAACGGTGAGGGCGTGCTCGTACCGGATGTACGGGGAGACGGGCTCCGACACGATCCGCGCCCGCCGCACGGTGACCCCACGGGCGACCGTCCGCCGGATCAGCTCCACCCACGGAGCCCAGTAGGCCGACCCCGGATCGCGGTCCAGCTCCCCGGTGGCCCGCCACCGCGCGAAGTCCTCCCCGGTCCGGAACGGCAAAGGGCGAGTACGGGTCGCTCCGCCACGGCGGGGCCCGGGTCGGAGTCAGGGGAGGTGCCGCGATGTCTCCGCTCCTTCACCGCAGCGCGTCCAGGGCCCTGACGATCAGGGCACGGGCGTCCGGTCCGTACACCGCGTGCCCGGCAAGCTCGGCGAACGTCTCGGCATACTGGCTGACCTCCGATGCTTGGGTAAGAGTCAGGTGCCTGGTAACCAACTCGACGCTCACCTGGGACGCGTCGAAGACCCAGAAGCCCTCGACGGGCATGCGCGTGCGGTTCGGTCCGGCGGCGATGACGCCGACGCTGACACTCGGCAGCGCACTCACCGCGATCAGATGGCCGAGCTGGCCGGCCATCACCTCCACGCCTCCTATCCCGGAACGCAACACCGACTCCTCCAGAAGGAACGCCCAGGTCTTGCCGGGCTGATGCAGCAGTCGCTGCCGCTCCATTCGCGCATCCACCGCAGCTCCCACGTCGTCGATCTCCACCCGCCGACGCTGCACAGCGCGGAGCACCGCCTCCGTGTACGTGCGGCTCTGGATCAGGCCGGGGACGAACCACGAGGAGTACGCCCGGAAATGGGCGGTGCGCTCGAACAGCGGTCTGACCGCGACCTGGGCGTGCTTCAGCCCGCTGCGCTCCATGCGTCGCCACTCGACCCACATTCCTTCGACCGCGCGAAGGGAGGCGACCAGATCGGCCGCCAGGTCCTCGGCCGAGCAGGCGCTGCACCACGCCCTGATGTCGTCGGCAGACGGGGCCGTACGGGCGTGCTCAATACGGGAGACCTTCGACGCGTACCACCCGGTGGCGGCAGCGAGGTCCCTGCCGGTGAGTCCGGCTTCCCGGCGGACCTCGGCCAACCGGTCGGCCAGTACCCGCCGGGCCCGTTGCACGCTCGATGATGTGGACGCTGTCATGGGTCAGGTGGCTGGTGTGTACTCCGTATGCGGCGTGGCCCGCTCCCATACCGCCCCGAAGACCGCGCCGAGGGTCTTCGCCATGGCTGGGTCGGTGCGGTATTCGCGGCCGTCTGCGGCGAGCTGCCCCTCACCGGTGAAATGATGGAAAAGCACCGTATTGTCGTCGAAAACCCAAAAATCCGTGGCAGGCAGTAGCAAACCGACCGCCTGGCGGCGGCCGAGCCAGCGGACCTCCTCACCCGCCTCCAGGTTGCCGGGCGTCAGGTCGTACTCGTACAGGCCGTACGGGTGCAGCGGCTCTGACACGACCCGGGCTCGGCGCACGGTGACGCCCCGTGCGACGGCGGCGGCGACGGCATCGTGCCACCCGTTCCACCACGACCCGCGGTCAGCGAGGTGCAACCGGTGTCCCTGCTGGAACGCCGCGAACCCGGGGTCGTCGAGCATGTAGCTGTCGCGCAGCTCCAGATGGATCGCGGACCGAACGGCGTTTGCCAGGCCCTCACGTGCCGGGGGTTGCACTCTGCTGGACTCCATCCGGACGGGGAAGGAACTGGAGCATACGGGCAGGCAGGCGAATGATGCGCTCCCCGGCAGGAAGCCCCGGCTGGTGGCCGGGCGCAGGGTGCTCCGCGCACTACGCGTGAGCCTCCGCATCAGCCTCGTAGGACTGGATGAGCAGGTCCCCGCTCTCTTCGTGCAGCCACATGGTCGGCGATTCGTCGACGGGACTTTCTGGGTCGACTCCTAGAAACCGCAGGGTCATTGCGTCCTCGCTTCCGCGTGGATTGCATGGCATTCCATCGACCATCTCTCGGCACTGGCGCGGCGTCAAGTGGGCATTTGAGCCGCACAGGCACACGAAAGGGGGTAGCGGGTGAAGACTCACAGAATCTCGCAGAATCTGGTGGCCTTACGAGTTCCCCTCTCCCTAGCGTCGAAATGCCCGCCCGCACGGCTCGGCCGCAGGGGGGCAGCACGATGCCTCCGCGGCTCTTCGCCCCGGGGCATGGCGACGCCGGAAGGGGCGCGATGGTGAGCAGCCGACCGACTTGGGAGAACACAAGCTCGATGTACGTCCGGGGTCGGCCATGCCGTATCGCGGGGATTCTGTCGTGACGCGGTATTGCGCCCGGCATCGAGGATGGGTCATGGAAACGGACGCCGTGCTCATCTCCCGGCCGGGGAGCGAGGGCACTGTCCACGCCTGCAACCCGTGTGTGCGGCGCGACGGCATCGTGCCGCCTCGCCCCCACGACGCCAGGCGCTCCGCATGAGCGCCACCCGTACGTGCGGGTGGTGCGGGCGGGGGACGCGCGAATACCTGGTGCATGAGATCGACGCCGACCACGGGCCCGCCGAAGTCGTGTGGTGCCGGGACTGGCGGGCGTGCCGGGCCGCCGCCCGGCGCAACGTCGGGGTCCGGGCGCGCGGCTTCTGAATTCCTCCCCGGGCCGAGCTTGGCGGCAGACCCGGGGAGGTCACGACACCACCACCGCGACAGGCGAGGGGAGGTGACTCCCATGAGCGTACCGGCGGCCGTTGCGGCGGACCCCGGCGACGACGACCCGACCCCGCCCGCCGACGAACCCGACTGCGGCGGCGGGGACGGCTGCGGCAGGCGGTAGGGGCATCACCCGTTCGGGGCCGGCCACCGCCTGGTCGTCGGCCCCTCCTGGTAGAGGATGGACATGACGCCGCACTGGCACGCGTACAGCTACACCGGCCCGTCCCGCCCGCGCGACTCCGACGCGCGCAACCCCGCTGCCGCCGCGCCGCCCCTGGTCATCGCCGAGTGGCCCGGCAAGCCGCTCAGCATGCTCGCGGGCACGTTCACCACCGCCGAGGCCGCCCTCGACTGGCTGGCCGGGCAGCTCGCCGAGACCCCGCCGCTGCCCACCGCGCTCCCGCCCGCGGCGATCCTGGAACACGCCCGCGCCCGCCTGGCCGCCCATCCCGCGGACGAGGTGACGCGCTACTACACCGCCGGCTCGTACGTCGCTCGCGACCTCGTACGGTGCACGGGGCGGTGCCCGGCGTCGCCGGAGTGAGGGCGGGGCAGGTAGGCCCCCTCAGTACGAGGCACCCTCGCCGTCCTTCTGGGAGGTGAGCATCCGGAACGGCGCCGTCGCGAGCATGCCGCCGGTGGACAGCCAGGCGACGTCGACCCGCTCGAAGACCAGCGCCAACGCCATGTCCATCGCATCGACCGGGCCGTGCGCGGTTCCGAACCGGCGATGCCCACTCGTCTTACGGACATGGGGGCCGTCCACGAAGCCCACCCGGACCTCGTCCCCGCGCCGCAGCTCGACCGCGTGGCCCTCACCCGTCGAGGCATACGCGTACTCGCGGCCCGCCAGACCGATGAACAGCGCACGGGCGGAGCGGCGCAGGCCCAGCGGGTTGTAGGAGAGCGCCGCGAGAATCCCGCCCACGCTCAAGGTGGCCTTCTTGCTGAGGTACGGCTCGCCCGCCATGCCGATCCCGGACAGGTACGTGTCAGGCAGTTGCCCGCTCACCACCTCCGTACGGAGGATGTCCCCGGGCCTGATGGTGCGGCCCCGCGTGTGAAAGACCTTCACCTCGCCGAACTCGCCTACCGTCCCCGTCACACCCCGCTCGGTCTTGGTGTCGTAGGGCTCCAGCACGAACTCGAAGCTGTCGGTCATGTATGCCCTCCCTTCTCATATGACCGAAAAAACGCCATGGCGGTCGGCAAAACCTCGGAAGTGCCCTACCAGTTCATCGGATTGAGCGCCTTCCCCACCTTCTTTGCCCCGCTCGCCACTTCGTGACCCGTCTTCTTCGCTCCACTGGCGACCTCATGACCGGCCTTCTTGGCAGTGTTGCCCGTCCAGTCGACGGCCTTGCCCGTGCCCTTGGTGATGTCGTCCCAGTGTTCGACGATCTTCGCACCGCCGTAAACGGAGCCGAAAACGACGACGGCACCGAACGAGAACGGCGAAGGGGAGACCAGAGCCGCGGTGAGCGACGCGTTGAAGCCGAATTCCGCGACGTCGGCGACGTACCCCGCCCCTTTGCGCTTGAAGGCCGTGACCGGGTTGAGGCCGTCGGAGATGACGTTGAGGCCGCTGAAGACCGTTGCGGCGGCGCTGGTGCCGATGCCGAGTCCGCGCAGCACGCCCGAGGTACGGGCCGCGATGCTGATCCCGCGCACCAGGGACGTCACGCGGGGAGCGGCGGCCACGAGGCGGGTCTCACCGTAGGCGTTGGTGAGGACGCTCAGGAGGCGGGCGTTGGCGGCCCGGGAGACGGCCTGCCCCGCGTGTGTCGCCCGCGAGTACTGGCCGGCCAGTTTGTCGCTGCCGATGAAGAAGTTGATGGCCTTGTTGACCGACACCCCCCGGAAGGAGTCGGTGAAGAAGGGGAGCCTGCGCAGCTGGTCGTAGCGGGTGTTCGCGAGATCTGCGACGCGGTCCCCCACCTGCGGAATGCGCGTGAGCGGGCCCAGGACCTTGGTGGGTAACCATGTGCCCGGGGCGGACAGCGACCGCACTCTCGGGGCGAAGTCCTCGATCGCCTTGCCCACCGCCCTGACGGCTGGGTTGCCACTCGACTGAATGCGAAGGCCCAGCCAGGTCGTGAACGATTTGCCCAGGCCGTTCACGAACGAGTTGTGGACGAGCACCCTGGCCAGCGCCGTCCCCTGCGCGACCGCGTGCCCGCCGGACTCGGCCACCGACGTCCAGTCGCCGTACGCGCCGATCAGGTACTCGACGGCCGGCTCGAAGGGGTGGAGGCCGGGGATGCTGGTCAGGGCCGTGGCGCGGAGGCGGTCGAGGTAGGTTTCCAGGTTTTCGCCGGGTTTGCGGTGGAAGAGGGAGGCGTTGGGGTCGTCGCTGGTGGCCACGGAGTCGGCGATCAGGACGGTTTCGGGGTCGAGGGCGGTGCCGCGGTAGTGCGTGAGGTCGTCGGGGGTGAAGCCGGCCCAGAGGAGGCCGCCGGAGAGGTCGCCGTTGGAAAGGCGGGTGCGGGCGGCGCGGCGGCGGAGGTCGGGGGCGGTTTCGGTGGCCCAGGACGCCATGGGGCGCAGGGTGGCGAGTTTCGAGATGACGTTGAGGGTGGCTGCTCTGCGGAAGACGGAATCCGTGGCGTTCTTCAGGCTCGTCGGATCCGCGCCGTCCAGCAGTGTGGCTAAGCGTTCCAGGTCTTCCGGGTTCACGCTGCGCATATGACTCCCCCCCGGGGTCAGGTGCATCGGGTGCCTCTCCCGTCACACAGGGTACGGAGAGGGCCTCCGGGGAGGGGGTGTTCTCGGCCACCGCGGGGGACGTGCGGGGCGCTCCACCGCCGGAATCGGCGGCGGAGCACGGGGGTTCAGCCGCGGCGGAAGAACTCGACCTCGGCCAGGGCCAGATGGTGGCCCTTCTTCAGGCCCGCGGGGGCGCGCAGGGTGAGGCGGACGGTCGTGACGTCGCTGACGCCGGTCGTGAAGGTCTGGTCGCCGGGGCGGTCGTCGAGGGTCAGCTCCTGGTGGTGGGTCTCGCCCCTGCTGGAGGTGGTGTCCAGGTCGATCGTGAGGGCGCGGCCCTCGGCCTGGTACTCCTTCAGGGTCGCGGAGGCGCCGTTGGTGATGATGACGTCCACCAGCCGGATGGGCTGCGCGAAGGTGTACGTGATCGTCGCGCCCGCCGAAGGGGCGCCCCAGTAGCGGTTGTTGAGGCCGTCCAGGGTGTTCGCGGCCGGATGGCCGGGGATCTGCGCGCTGGCGGTGGCGTGCGCCGGGCGGACCGGCTTCGCGCCGTCCAGCTTGTCCTTCGTGTCCTCGAACAGGCCGCGTCCGGCGGGCAGGGCGAAGAACACGCCCACCGCGAGGACGGCCACCACCAGGAGGATCACCAGCAGCCGCTTGAAGCGGCCCGAACCCGCCCGCACCCGGCGGCTGAAGGGCCAGATCGTCCGCCACCAGGGGAGGGCCGCGCGCGCGGGCGCGGGGTTCAGCGGGGTGGCGCAGCGGCGGCAGAAGCGGCGGTCCGGCGGGTTGAGCGTCCCGCAGTTGGGGCAGGGCTCCCCCTCGGCCTCCTCCGGCTCCGGCAGCGGGCGCACCACCGGGCGCGGTGCGACCGGCCGACCGGGCAGCACGGGCCGCACCGGCGCGGGATCCCCCTCGGACGCTTCCTCCGCGGCTGGTGCGGCGGGCGCGGCGGGCCGCCGGGGCGGTACGGAGCCCTGCGGGGCGGTGGGCGCTACGGGTGCTGGCGCGGGCGCCGCGGGACGTTGCGGGGGTACGGACTCCTGCGGGACGGTGGGCGGATCTGCCTGCGGCGCAGAGGGGGTGGCCGAACTGCTCGGGGTAGCGGGGGGTGGCGGGGACTCGGATCCGTGGGAGCCGGACCCCGACAGGCCGTCGCGCACGGCACGCCGCAGGCGCCCCGCCCACGCGTCGGGATCGGTCGCCGCGTCCGTCGCCCGGCGCAGGCGGCCCTCCGCCCGGTCGGGGGCGTCCGCCGCACGCCGCACGCGGCCCTCCGCCGCCTCGGGGGCGTGCGCCGCGCGGGCCGCGCCGCCCGACGAGACCGCCTCGGAGGCCCCGCGCGCCGCCCGCCGCAGGCGCCCTCCCCGGGGTTCGGGGGCCTCGGGCTCGGGCGCTTCGGGGGGAGCGGGCTGCTCGGCGGGCGCCGCCGCCGGGGGCTCCGGGTCGGACGGGGCGGGTGCCGGGGCCGCTGCCGGTGCCGGTGCCGGCTCCGGCTCCGGTACGGGCTCCGGCTCCGGCTCCGCCGCGGGCGGTGACGCGGACGACGACGGCGCCGGGCTCTGCGACCAGCCCAGATACGTACCGCAGGTGCCGCAGAAGTCCTCCGTTGGCGCATTGGACGCCCCGCACGCGGGACACGCACGCATGGCGTCACCTCCCTTCGCTCGGCGGGCCGGGCAGGATCTCCACCCGGCAGGCGGTGTGCGCCGGGCACATCGCACGGACGGTCTCCCGGACGCGCTCGGCGTCCACGCGCGGCTCGCGGCCCGGCCACACCCGGACGAGCGGGCCCGCCGGGTCCTGCGGCGAGAGGTCCGCGCCGGGGGTACGGGACCAGGTCGCGCCGCCGTCGCCGCTGACGTCGGCGTGCACGCCCAGCACCAGCCACAGCGCCTCGACCAGGCCCTTGCGGGTGCCGCGCAGCCGGTGCAGCTCCAGGGCGCGGACGACCGCCTCGCGGCGCAGCTCCAGCGGGCACCGCGGGTCGTCCACCGCCCCGACCCACGAGCCCAGCCACGCCAGGAAGTCGGGCGGCGCGAGGCGCGGGTCGAGGTAGGCGGGGAGGTTGTCGAGCGTCGCGAAGACGGGGGCGAGGACGACGTCGAGCCCGGCGGTGAATCGCTGGGCGAGGTCGTCGTCCGCGTACAGCGCGGGGAGTTGCTCGCCGATGGGGTGCCTGCTCCGCAGGCCGGGTACGGCTGCTCGGCTCATCGGGTGACCTCCCCGTCCGCGCTGCCGCGCCGGTTACCGCCCAGCGCGCGGAGGCTCGCGCTGCCGCGCCGGGCAAACCCCAGGGGCGCGGGGAACTGCGCGGCCAGCCCCCACCGGGGCGCGGGTAGATCCCGACCCAAAGGGGCAGTTGCTGTCGTTTCCGGACCACCGGCCGGTGGGTGGTTGCTCGCGCAGTTCCCCGCGCCCCTGATGTACCCGGCGCGGCAGGCGCAAGCTCCCCGTGCCCCACCGCCCCCGGCGGGGAAAACGGCGGGCCCGCAAGCCATTCGCGCCCTCGGCGCGCAGCGCGCGCCTCCGCGCTGGCGGGTGCTCATGCCGGAGTCCCGTCTGTCGCAGCGACAGCGACCTGGTGCTGGTGGGAGAAGACGAGCGCGTCCGGGGTGACGTCGAGGCGGTCCGTGGGGGCGCCGCGGCGGCCGGTGAGGGGGTCGGCGGGGAAGAGGCGGATCTCCTGGACGACGGCGTCGCCGGTCGCGCGCTGGAGGACGCCGAAGATCTCGCCGTACTGGACGGGGCGGCCGAAGGGCCAGCCGGTGCCGTCGGGGCCGCCGGTGAGGGGGTTGAGGTAGTGGTAGAGGGCGTCGAGGGCGGCTTCGCGGACGGTGTCGGGGTCGGCGCCGGGGGCGGTGGTGAGGCGGGCGACGACGGTGACGCCCTGGTAGGCGGGGGGTTCGACGGCGACGTTCGTGCCGATGAGGCGGCGTTCGTCGAGGGCTTCGGTGATCGCGCCGAGCACCTGGTCGGAGGGGATGAGCTGTTCGAAGCGGAGCCGGTCGTCGCCCTCGTCCGCGACCGCGTCGGGCACCACCAGGACGCGTACGGCGCCCGCGGAGCCGGCGGGCACGCAGCGGACGCGGGCGGCGGAGGGCGCGGCCTGGCGGGCGATGATCTCGTGGTCCTCCGCGGTGACGGCGCGCTCCTGCATGCGCAGTGCGTCCGGGGCGCGCATCTTGGCGTTGTCGACGGTCTCCCCGGCGACGCCGCCGCGCGCGGCCTCGCGGTTGGTGACGCGGGCGACGTACGGGACGGAGCTGCGCAGGACGGAGATGGCGCCGCGGGCGACGTTCCCGGCGGGGCCGCCGCCGGTGCGGTAGCGGGCGACGCGGATCTGCGCGCCCTTCGGCGGCACCGCGCCGTAGTGCCGCAGGGTGCCGTCGGCCTCGCGCACGGCGGGCGGGAAGGCGAATTCGCCCGCGGTGGCGTCCAGCGTGACGTGCGGGTCCTCGGGCGCGGAGCGGCCGAAGCTCTCGACGATCTGCCAGCGCTGCCAGCCGCCGCCGTCGGAGGCGGAGGAGACCTCGACGACGGGCGGTTCGCCGTCGAGCAGCACGGGCGGGCGGGCGAGCCGGAAGGCCTGCCCGGGGACGCCTTCGGAGGTGCCCAGCGGCACGTCGGTGAGGGTCTGCGCGTGCTCGGCGGGCATGGTGCCGCCGATGGTGAAGACGGAGGCCTCGCGCACGGTGGGCGACTCGGAGTAGAAGGGCTGGCCGGGTTCGGGTTCGGTGACGCGGCAGCGCAGCCAGCCGGCGCGGGTGCCGCCGCTGGTGGACGCGGTGTGCCCGGCGGGCACGTACAGCACGATCTCGCCGGGGCGGTTGAGCCCGCCGGTGGTGTCCTCGCCGGTCTCGCACTCCTGCCAGGCCGCGCCGTCCCACGCCTCCCACACCAGCGGGGGCTGCCGGGGATCGACGCCGATGCCCTCGACGCGGCTGTCCAGGCGGATGGCGACGATGCAGCGCGGTACGGCGGTGGGCAGTCCGAAGAGCAGCGCGTCGCCGGGCTGCGGGGCGCTCTGGAAGCACGGCACGTCCCGCCCCTCGGCGAGCGTGCGGGTGCGGTCGGTCTGCTCGCCGCCGCGCGGGGCGGCGACGAGCCGCTCCAACGACGAGGGGAGGATGCGCAGTTCAGCGGTGGTGGCGAAGACCACCGCGTCCTCGGTCTCGCCGCGCACGGTCGTGACCTCGGTGCCCGCGGGCAGCACGAGGGTGTCGTCCTGCGGGGCGGAGAGCCAGAAGTCGATGTCGGCGCGGGCGGCGGCAGGCGGGAAGAGCCGGATGCCGAGCAGGTCGAGGAAGGCGAGGTAGTTCTTCTCGGGGACCCGGTTGAGCCGGTAGAGCAGCTGGTCCACGAGGTAGGCGAACGTCTCGATGAGGGTGACGCCGGGGTCGGAGACGTTGTGGTCGGTCCACTCCGGGGCGCGCTGCTGGACGTAGCGCTTGGCCTCGTCCACGAGCTGCTGGAAGCGGCGGTCGTCCAGGTTGGGTGCGGGCAGGGGCATCAGCCGGCCCTCCGCTCACCGAGCGGGACGACGTCGGGGAGGGCCGCGTAGGAGTCCTCGGCGGAGTCGGACGGGATCGTGTAGAAGGGGAAGACGAGGTTGCGCCGGTCGTTGGTGGAGCGGACGGTGTAGTGGACGTCGATGTAGAGCGTCCCGGCGTCGATCTGGTCGAAGGCGATCACGACGTCGTCCACCTGGATCCGCGGCTCCCACCGTTCCAGCGCCTCGCGCACCTGCTGGGCGATCCGCCCGGCGGTCGCGCCGTCGCCCGGCGCGAAGACGTACTCGTGGATGCCGCAGCCGAATTCGGGGCGCATCGGGCGCTCGCCGGGCGCGGTGCCGAGCACCAGCCGGATCGCCTCCTCCAGCTCCCGTTCGCGTTCGACCATGGCGATGCCGCCGGTCGGCCCGACCCGCAGCGGGAAGGCCCAGCCGCGGCCGATGAAGCGCTCGCTCATCACACCCCTCCGATCTGCACGTTGACCGCCCCGAGGATGATCTGCGCGCCGCACACCGTGCGGTCGCCCATCCGCGCGGCGGGCAGCCCGCCGATGAGGACGGGGCGGGCGAGCGCGGTGGGGCTGGGCAGGATGACGTCGGCCGGGCCCAGCGCGGCGTGCGGCGGCACGACGCACACGTGCAGGCTGCCCACGACGGCGGCGGGCTTGCCGCCGATCAGCACGCGGGCCACCGTCGCTGCGGCGGGCGGCGGCGGGGTGGTGATCGCCCCGCCGTGGTCGGTGGGGTCACCGGTTCGGGCTGCGGCCGGCATACGTCGCTCCTCGCGGAAGTCCTGCGGCCCGGGGGCCGGTTGGGGTCGTGAGCCCGGTGGGGCCGGTACGGGGGTGCGGCCGGGGCCGTCCGGTGGCCGGCACCTGTCAGCGTACGAGCAAGTCACCATGCGCGCGCCTCAGTTGATCCGGACAAGTGCGGCCTTGAGCACGCCGAGCGCGCCGCCGTCCACGGTGACGTCCGCCGTGCCCTTGACGCTGACGGACGCGCCGCTGACCCGCGCGCCCGCCGTGCCGTCCACGTTGACCTGCCGTCCGCGCACGTTGACCGTGCCCTGCTTGGCGTCCAGCGTGATGCCGCCGGGGTCCATGACCAGGGAGCTGAGCGCGGCGCCGCCCGCCGACGCGGTGACGGTGACCTCGATGCGGTTGTTGCGGTCGTCGAGGAAGACGGTGAGGCGCCCGTCGCCGGTCTGCAGGCGGACACCGTTCAGGCCCGTGGGCGCGTCCAGCAGTTCCACCCGGTGGCCCGAACGCGACACCACCGAGCGGCGGTTGAGCTTGCCGCTGGTGCGGTCGACGAGCGGCACGTCGTGCTTGGAGGGCTTGTCCTGGCCGTTGTAGAGGCCGCCGATGACGAACGGGTGGTCCAGCAGGCCCTGTTCGAAGCCGACCAGCACCTCGTCGTTGACCTCGGGGCTGACCACACCGCCGCCGCCCTTGCCGCCCCACTGCACGGTGCGCACCCAGTCGGTGACGTAGGTGTCGTCGAGCCAGGGGAAGGTGAGCCGCACCGCGCCGTTCTGCCCGCCCTCCGGCTCGCGCACGTCCGTGACGACGCCGGTGGCCAGGCCCGGGACGCGGGCGCCGCGGCCGGGGGCGTTGGCGCCGGTCACCAGGCCGGTCAGCGAGCGGTCCGGGCTGGCGCCGACCCACACGGTGGTGCGGTAGCCGCGGTCGGGCTCCAGGACGTGCTGGGCCGCGGTCGCGGTGTAGCGCCCGGAGAAGGCCTCCCCGACGTTGCCGAGCGCGACCGGTACGCCCGCGCGCAGCATCGGGTTGCCCTCGGCCACCGCCTCCAGCTCGGCGAAGCCCGCCGCGACCTGGTCGGCGGCCGCCCCGGCGGCGGCGGTGGTCTCGGCGAGCGTGCCGTACGGGGTGTCGGTGACGGTCAGCTTGGCGGTGCCGAAGACGGACGAGGCGCGCGACGGGCTGAGCCCCGGCCGGACGCTGTCGCTCACGACCGACGGCTCCCGCGAGACCAGCGGCTTCTTCGTCCGCACGTCCCAGCCGCGCACCTCCACCTGCGCGGCGCCGTCCGCGGCCGTGAGCGCGGCCCGCAGCGCGAGCAGGTTGCGGCCGTATTCGAGGACGAGCGGGTTGCGGGCGGCGGAGGTCGAGGGCGAGGGCGCGCCGGAGGCGTTCTTCGGCTTGGTGAACTGCAACAGGCCCTTGTCGTCGACCCGCACCAGCGCGCCGCTCTCGTGCGCGAGGAACTGCAGGAAGTCCCAGTCCGAGACGTTCGCCTGGGACAGCTGCTTGTACGTGACCGGGGCCGCCTCGACCTTGCCGACCGCGAGGCCCGCGCGGGAGGCGACCTGCCGCACGATCGCCGACGCCGACATGTTGCGGTAGGCCGCCACCCGGCGGCCGCGTTGCAGGCGGTGCGCCCGCGAGTAGGCCCGCACGACGGTGAAGCTGCCGGTACGGTCGCGGTCCAGCTCCAGCGCGGTGACCTCGCCGTTGAACAGCAGCTCGCGGCCCTGCCCGGAAGCCGTCACGACCGACACCTTCAGCGGGGTGCCGATCGTGATGCCGGTCTTGCCGAGGAATTCGTGGTCGGGGTCGCGGAAGGTCAGCACGGCGGCGTCCGGCAGCCCCACGTTCTCGTCCACGACACAGCTCACCAGCTGCGCCGCCCAGATCTTGGGGAGTTCGCCGGGCGCCTCCACGATCGGGTCCGCCGCGAAGGACCGTCCGCCCTGCTCGCTCATGCCTCTTCCTCCTCTCTTGTGGTCGGTCTTCCTGCTCACTCCCTCCGCGGGCGGCCTCGTGCCTCGGCCGACCACTGCGGGAGCTCGGGCGTCAGCCCTCCGCTCCGGCCCCGCGCAGCGCGGGCACCACCAGTTCCGTGCCGGGTGCGAGCGCCATCGGGTCGTCGATGCCGTTGGCCTCGGCGATCTCCCGCCAGGCGGACGCGTCGCCGTACTCCCGCCACGCGAGCATCGCCAGGGTGTCGCCCGCGACGACGGTGTGCGTGCTGCGGGCGGTGCGCGCGCCGGACGTCGGGTTCTGGCCCGGCACGTCGACGCTCGCCTCCTCGATCGCGAGCGCGCACGTCGCCCGCAGCGGCTTGCCGTCGACGTCGAAGAGCGTGTACGTCGCCGCGACGCTCATGACGACGCCGTAGAACGAGGTCGTGCGGGCCGTGCCCCACTCGAACCGCACCCACGGGCTCGCGGGCTTCTTGCGGCCCAGGCTCGCCGGGGTCGGCACGCACGCCTTGAGTAGCTTCTCCACCGCCTGCTCCACGGAGTTGTCGTGCGTGGCGGTGGCGTCGAGGAAGACCTCCAGGCTCAGCGTGCGCGGGCCGCTGCCCACGAACTCCGGCAGCGCCGACTCCTCCGCCATCCGGGACGGCGTCCGCCGCCACTCGTTGGTCTTCTGCAACTGGAGGGTGTTGGGGTTGAACTGGAGGTTGAGCACGGCGATCTGACCGCCCGGCTTCGCGCCGACGGTCGCGGGCGGCTCCATGAGGACGAGCTGAGCCGAGGTCCGGCCGGAGCGGAGCGCGGGGGACATGCGAGGGGTTCCTTTCCGGACGGGTGGCTCTCAAGTGCGCTGGACGGCAGGGGCGGTGACCGGTCAGCCGGGCCGCAGACCCTCGTGGGCGATCTCCAGCGTCTCCACCGCCGCCTGGGAGTTGGACGGGTCGAACGACGGCCCCTCCCAGCGCACCGGCACGATGCCGAAGACCTGCCAGCTGATGATCTGCGTCAGGTCCGGCCGCAGGGCGACGATCTCGCCGTCCTTGGGCTGCACCCGGCGCAGCGTCTCGTCCAGCCAGCGGGCGATCTTCGCGGTGTCGGCGGTGACGGGACGGGTGAGCGTGATGTTCGACCACGTCACCCGGCCCGGCAGCTGGTGCGCGAAACCGTTGTTGCCGCCCTCGGCGTAACTCTCCATCTCCACCTGCGCGCCCATGCCGGAGCACGTGTGGAAGGCGCCCAGGTCGTTGCCGCCGATGGCGAGCCGGAAGAACACGCTCGTGGCGAAGATGCTGTCCGTCATCGTTGCTGACTCCCTCTTCCCTCTCCCCGCCCTCAGCGGCGGCCGTCGTGCGGACGGCCGATACGGTCCCGCCCGCGGCGCAGCTCGGTGCGCAGCAGCCGGGAGACGGGTTCGAGCAACCGCCGTGCCAGGTCGTCCAGTTCGGCCGGGTCGGTGCCGTGCGCCTGCGGCTGCGCCAGTGATTGCTGCTGCGGCTGCCCGTTCGCCGCGGTGAGGCCCGCGGTACGGCGCTGGACCGGCTGCGACGGCCCCTGCGGCTGCGCCTGGCGTTGCGGCTTGGGGACGGCGGTGACCGGTACACCCGGCGGCAGGCCGAAGTCCGCGCCGTTCAGGGCGCTGCGCTGGACGACCGGGACGACGGGGACGGGCGGGGCGCTGGAAGGGCCTGCGCTCCCGCCGGGTGCGGTGGGGCGGGGCTGGACCAGGGGCACGACGGGGGGCGCGCCCGCGGAGGCGAGCGCGCCGGGAACGGCGGAGGGTACGGGAGCGGCCGGCGCCGCGGGCCGGACCAGCGGCGGCGGGGCCGAGCCCGTTTCCGCCCGCTGGACCTGCGGGACACCCGGGCCCGGAGCGCCCGGCCAGCGCGGGGCCACCACGGGCGGGGCCGCGGCGGCGGGGGGCGGTGCGGCGCCCTCGGGGGCACGCGTGCTGGGGGTGAGGCCGCGGCCGGTCAGCAGCGGGAGGGCGCGCCCGGCGGTCGGGTCCTGCGTCGGTGTGTGCGCCCGCGCCGGGAAGAGGGTCAGCGGGTGCGCGCCGCCGCTGCCTGCCGCGAGGGAGCGCGCGACGACGACCGGCGGCGGGCCGGTGGGAGCCGGACGCCGGACGAGCGGGGCGGCGGGGCCGGCGGGGGCTCCGGTGTTCGCCGGACGCGCCGGGGCGGCGGGGGCTTCGGGCGTACGGGGCCGCAGGTCGGTCGGGCCGAGCACGGGGGCGGCCGGGGCACGCCGGACGGTACGGGGCGCGCCGGGGATCTCCGCGGTGGCCGGCATCGCGGGGAGGGGGGCGCCCAGACCGCTCCGGGGACGCGGGGCGGCGGCGGGTGGGGCGGGCGCCTCGGCCGTGCCTTCCGCACGCTGGACGACGGGCAGACCGCCGCTGGGTGCCGTGGCCGTTGGCCCTGCGCTGTCCGGGAGTCGGGGCACGGGAGCCCCGAGCGGAGTGCGCCCGCCGAGCGGCGGTACCGCCCGCTGCACGGTGCTGTCGCCGTTGCCGGGGACGGCCGTGCCGGTCGCGTCGCCGCCGCGCGCGGTGGTGCCGGATCCGCCACCAGCCGCCGGGCCCGTGCCGTCCGCGGCGTTCTCCGCACGCTGGACGACCGGCATGCCTGCGGCGGGGCCCACCGGCTGGGCGCTGTCGGGGAGTTGGGTCAGAGGAGGGCCGAGCGGGCTGCGTCCGCCGAGCGGCGGCACCGCGCGCTGCACGGCGACGTCACCGGGCGTGGCCGTTCCGGGCCGCGCCCCCGTACCGCCCGCCGCCGCCGTCCGGCCGGGGCCGCCGTCCGCGGCACCTTCCGCGCGCTGCACGACCGGCAGTCCCCCGGCGGTCGCGGGCGCGCCCCCGGGCGCGGGCGCCATCGGCGCCGCGTCGGACAGGTCACCCAGCGGGGTCCGGCTGCCGAGCGGCGAAACCGCCCGCTGCACAGGCCCTCCATGGACCGCGTCCGCGCCCGCCGGGGAGGCGGACCCGCCGCCCGGAGCGTCGTCGTTCCGCGCGCCCGGGGCCGTACCGGACGCGCCGCCCGCGGGAGACGCGGTGCCGGGCCGGTCGCCGGACGTGCCACGGCTCGCGGAACCGGACGCCGTGCCGGACCCGCCACCTGCCGGGCCGCTCCCACCGGGAGCCGCTTCCGCACGCTGGACGACCGGCAGGCCGCCGCCAGCCGCGCCGGAGTCCACCGGCCTTGCCGTGTCGGGGAGTTGGGCCATGGGCGGCCCGAGCGGACCGCGTCCGCCGAGCGGCGGCACCGCCCGCTGCACACCTCCAGCTCCGGGCGCCGTACCCCCGGAGGCCCCGGCACCGTCCCGTCCGTCACCGCTCCCGGCGCGCGGCCCGGAGCCTCCGCCCTCCGCAGCGCCTTCCGCGCGCTGCACCACCGGGAGCCCCCCGGCGGCCGCGGGCGCGGCCCCGGACGCAGGCACCGACGGCGCCGCGTCCGGCAGGTCAGCCAGCGGGTCACGTCCCCCGAGCGGCGGCACCGCCCGCTGCACGCCCCCAGCCCCGGACGAACCGGCGCCGGACGGCCCTCCCGTCTGTGGTCCGGAGCCCGTGGCATCGGAAGCCCCCTCCGCCCTCTGCACCACCGGCATCCCGCCGACCGCCGGAGAAGCGGCACCGGCCCCCTGCGGCTCCCGGCCGCCCGGCGCCGGTACAAAGGCGGTTCCGGACGCGCCCCCCGCCCGCTGCACCGGGGCCGCCTCGGGCGCGACCGGCGGACGCAGCGCGCTCAGCCGCCGCACCGCCGGACGGGCCGGGCGGCGTGCGACGACCGGCGACGGCCCCACCGGGCGGGGCCGTACGGCCGGGACGTCCCCGGCGGTGCGCCGGGCCCCACCGGCGGAGTCGCGGCCCGCGACGGGCGGGGCCTCCCCCGTACCGGGTACCACGGCGACCCGCCGTACGAGCGGTATCGGCACCGCCGCAGCGGAAGCGGAAACGGTCGTGGCCCGCTGCACCGCCGGAGCCGGACCGGTGAGCGTCGCGGGGGAGTCGGCGGCGGGCACGAGCGGCCGGGAGGCGGCCGTACCGGTGGCGGGCGGGCCCCCCGCCGTACCGTCCCCCACCGCGCTGAGCAGCAGCGGACCCCCGCGCCCGGCACGCGGAGCGGGCACGGGCCCTGGGGCGGGCGGCCGGGTCACCCCGCGCGCCACGCCCGCGGGCGCGCTCGGGGAGACCGCGTGGCCGAGGCCGCTGTCGAACATCGGGTTCTGCCACGACGCGAGGCGGCCCCGGAAGACCAGGCCGTCGCTCACGCCCGACGCGGAGCGGGCGACGGTCAGTTCGGGCGGTGACGTCCGCCGCCATCCGCCGTCCCACCCGGGGGGCATGGCACGGCCCGCACCGGCGCCCCCGGCGGGACCGCCCGCGGGGGAAGCGACCGGCGCGTCGGCGCCCTCCGCGACAGGCCCGGCGGAGCCGCCGGCGGGCCGGCGGTGCAGCCTGTCCCGCCATGCCATGTGCTCAACCGCCTTCGTTCATACGGGTGTTGATGCGGGCGATCTCGTTCACCCACTGGCGCCGCTCGTCGTGCGTGAGGTCGAGGATCTCCTCGCGCGCCCAGTGGAAGTGGTAGGCGATGTACGCGATCTCCTCCCGCAGCCGGGGGAGGGCGTACGTCACGATTCCCCCAGGCGCCCGCCCGAGAGATCGACCTCGAAGCCGCCGTCGCAGTGCGGGCAGGTCACGGCCGCGCGGGTGTGGCCCTCGCTGTTGACCCGCCGGTAGAAGTCCTGGAGGAAGGCGACGTCGGTCGCGTACATCCGCTCCACGATCCCGGCGTGCACGTCGGTGATCGGGCCCAGCCGGGTGATGACCTGGCTGAGCAGGACCACGCTCAGGTACGCCGGGTTCTCCTTGACCCGCAGGTCGATCTGCGGGCGCAGCTCGTCGCGGGCCGTGGCCAGCCGCATGGCGCCGTGCCGGTGCACGACACCCTCGTCGTCCACGTAGCCGCGCGGCAGCTCGAACTCGAACTCGTCGCGCAGCGCCTGCTGCCGCCGGGCGGCCGCCGCCGGGGCGGCGGGGGCTGCCGGTGCGGCGGCCCCCGTCTGCTCCGGCTGCTGGTCCGGCGTGCGGACGAGTGGTGCCGTCGCCTCGAGGATCTCCTCCAGGCTGCCCGCGCTGACCGTACGGCGCCTCATTCGACGACGATCTCCTCGAACACGATGGTCACGGACTCGGTGGCCGCGGACGACTGGCCCGCGTTGAGGGACGGGCCCTCCCACTTGGACGCCCAGCCCTGCATCAGCTGGATACGGCGGACCGTGCTGCCCTCGGAGTCCTTGATCTCGATCGTGAGGTTCTGCCGAGCGGTGTTGACGGCTCCCTTGTTGAGCGTCTCCTTGATCCACTTGGTGAATTCGCTGCTCTTGTCGATGCCGCGGGTGATGGTGATCTCACCGGCCAGCCGGGCACCGGGCTGCTTGCGGATGATCTGCTTGCCGTCGGAGCTGACCTGCCGGACCTCGACGACCTCCTCCTCGACGGTCAGCCCGCTGATCTCCTGGACGGACTCCACCAGGTAGCCGCCGAGCTGCACGCCGAAGATGTGGGTGGAAAGCGCGTCGCCCTCTGCCATGACTTCCCGTCACCTTTCCTTGCTACGTCGCTGGTTCGCGGTCGCTGTCGCGGTCGCAGTCGCTGTCGCGGTCGCCGCGGTCACTCGTCGATGAGGCTGGTGCTGTCGGAGAACTGCGCCAGCCGGAAGACCACGAACTCCGCGGGCTTGACCGGGCAGACGCCGATCTCACACACCACACGGCCCTGGTCGATCGACTCCGGCGGGTTGTTGTCGCGGTCGCACTTGACGTAGAAGGCCTCGTCGGCGGTGCGGCCGAACAGCGCGCCGCGCCGCCACTCCTCGGTGAGGAAGGCCGTGACGTTGCGCCGGATGCTGGACCACAGCCGGTCGTCGTTGGGCTCGAAGACCACCCACTGGGTGCCCAGCAGGATGGACTCCTCCAGGTAGTTGAACAGCCGGCGCACGTTCAGGTAGCGCCAGGCCGGGTCGGAGGAGAGGGTGCGGGCACCCCACACGCGGATGCCGCGGCCGGGGAAGGCGCGCACGCAGTTGACGCCGATCGGGTTGAGCAGGTCCTGCTCGCCCTTGCTGAGCCGCAGTTCCAGGTCCACCGCGCCGCGGATGACCTCGTTCGCGGGGGCCTTGTGCACCCCGCGCTCGACGTCGCTGCGCGCCCACACACCGGCGATGTGGCCGCTCGGCGGGACGATGGTGTTGTGGCCGAGCGCAGGGTCGAAGACCCGCACCCACGGGTAGTAGAGCGTCGCGTAGCGGGAGTCGTAGCCCGCCTCGTCGTTGCGCCAGGTGCGCACCTGCTGCGCGGAGAGCCCGGGAGGGGCGTCCAGCACGGCGACCCGGTCGCCCATCTGCTCGCAGTGCGCGATGACGGCGAGCTGCACGGTGCGTACGCCCTCGGCGTCGATCGCACCGCGCTGGAAGGCGCTCATCAGGTCCGGGACGGCGACCATGGTGATCTCGTCGATCGTCTCCAGGCCGCCGAAGCCGGTACGGGCCGCGGTGTCGCCCACGTACTCCGACGGGCTGAGCCGCTGCACCTCGCCGGAGCCGCCGCGGCCCGCCGGGGCCGGGCCGTCGGCCAGCGCGGTCACACCGTTGGCCGGGCGGGTCTGGGTGCTGCCGCGCTTCTCGGCGACCTCGACGTAGCTCGACCCGCGCGCCTGGGTCACCAGGTAGGCGCGGACGTTCTTGCGGGTCGAGGCGTCGAAGGTCTCCACGACCTTGTCGCCCTGCTTGACCAGCAGCTTGAAGCGGTCCTCCGCGGGGCTGTCGCCCTCCGCGTCCGCGACCTCGACCGTCAGACCGGCCGCACCGGGCTTGGCCACGACGGTGAAGCCGCCCAGCTCGACGGGCTCCGCCGAACCGACCGCCGGCTGCGCGCTGTCCGCGCCCGTGCCCGCCGCACCGCCGATGCGCACGATGTACGCGGCGCCACCGCCGTTGGCGAAGTAGCCGTAGACCGCGTGCGCCAGGTACGTGCCCTCGGTGAAGCCACCGAAGAGCTGGCTGTACTGGTCCCAGCTGGTCACCAGCGTCGGTGCGTGGAACGGTCCGGCCTCGGCGAAGCCGACGAACGCGGCGACGGCGGTGCCGACCCCTTCGATCGGCCGCGCCCCGGACTGCACCTCCTCCATGTACACACCCGGGGTGAGGTACGTCGCCATACTCGCTCCTTCGCGTCCATACCGGCTGCGGATCCGGCTGCGGATCACCTGTCTCCAGCCCGAGTCTGCGGAGCAGACACCCGCACCGGCCAGAGACCCGCGGACCTGCCGGGGGGCAGGCCCGCTGCCCTTTGCGGACCCGCAGCGTGACCCCGCGAGCGCGCTCCGGAACTCCCGCCGGACGACCGGCGGCGCAGCGCGCCACAGCAGGTCGGACGGTGTGCGCGGACCTGCCGGGGCGTGGCGCGCGGCCGGTCGTCAGGTGTCGGTGATCTGCGCGAGCCAGGGGCCGAACTCGCCCGCCAGGACCAGGCGGCCGAGCTTGCGGTACTCCTGCGCGATGGACGTCACCACCTGGCGCATGGTCAGCGGGCCGTCCGCCTCCGCCGCGAGGTAGGCGGCGGTTACCGCGCAGGCCCGGATGGAGCCGCCCGCCAGCTCGAAGCGCTCGGCGCAGAAGGCCAGGTCCAGGTCGGCGGCGCGCGGCAGCCGCTCGCCGAGGCAGCGTTCCCACAGGTCCCGGCGGCGCCCGGCGTCGGGCATCGGGAAGTCGGCGACGACGTCGATCCGGCGGGTGAAGGCCGCGTCGAGGTTCGCCCGCAGGTTGGTCGTCAGCACGGCGATGCCGTCGAAGGACTCCATGCGCTGGAGCAGGTACGCCGACTCGATGTTGGCGTGCCGGTCGCTCGCGTCCTTCACCTCCGAGCGCTTGCCGAAGATCGCGTCGGCCTCGTCGAAGAGCAGCACCGCGTTGACGGCGGAGGCCTCGGTGAAGATCCGCTCCAGGTTCTTCTCGGTCTCGCCCACGTACTTGTCGACGACGGTGGACAGGTCCACGACGTAGAGGTCCATGCCCAGGTCGGCGGCCACCACCTCGGCGGACATCGTCTTGCCGGTGCCGGACTCGCCGGAGAAGAGCGCGATGACGCCGCGCCCGCGGCCGCCGCCCGGCCGCATCCCCCACTGCCCCAGCACCTGGTCGCGGTGCCGGGCGCGCAGCGCCAGCTCGCGCAGCCTGCGGTGGGTCGGCGGCGGGAGGACCAGGTCGTCCCAGCCGACGCCCGGCTCCACCCGGCGGGCCAGCCGTTCCAGGCCCGCGCCGTTCTGCGCGCGGACGGCGGTACGCAGGTCGTCCGCCGCGACCGGGCGCCCGGCGAGCGCGGCGGTCCGCACGGCCACGTCGGCCGCCCGGCGCAGCTGCCGCGCGTCCAGCCGGTGCGCGGCGACGGACGCGGCGAGCGCGGCGGCCTCCTGCGGGGCTGGGCCCTCGGGGCGTACGGCCGCGTCGGCGGCCGAATCCTGCGGGCGTACGGCGTGGGCGGCCTCGTCCAGGGCGTGGCGCCAGCGGGCGGCCTGGCGTTCGGGGGAGGGCGCGGGGACGGTCAGGACGACGGGGCCGTCCGCCGCCCACGCCGGGTCCCAGGCGGAGCCGCCGTGCGTGAGGAACGGGATGCCGCGCAGGGCCGCGCACAACTCCCCCAGCACGCGGGCGCGTTCGGCGGGCCGGTCGGGCAGCGCCTCCAGCGGGCCGAGCACCGCCCCGGCGCCGGTCAGCCGCGCCTCGCGGGCGGCGGCGCGGGCGATGTCCAGCACCTCCGCGGCGCGCGGGGCGAGCGCCGCCGCGTCCAGCACGAGCGGGCGCAGCCCGGCCGCGCGCAGCGCGGCGACGGCGAGGCCCTCGGCGTCGCCGCCACGGCTGCGCAGGTGGACCAGGCCCGTCCCGGTGGCCGCCGCGGCGGCCACCGCCCGGACCCGCGCGGGCTCGGCCGCCGGGTCCGGCGCGGCCTCGCCGAGGACGGCGGCGAGCCGGGTGTCGGGGCGGGAGCCGCCCAGCAGGTGTGCGGTCACCCGGTCGGGCACGGTCAGCGTCCGGGAGAGCGGGGGCCGTTCGGGTTCGCTGACCTCCAGCAGGCCGCCCTCGACGAGCGGCGCGCCGGGGGCGAGCCGGAAGCGGTCCGCCGACATGCCGGTGCGGCCGCACAGTTCGAGCGCGAGCCCGACGCTGGGGCGGCGGCGCGTCAGGTCGTCGTTGAGGTAGCCGTAGAGCGACTCGAAGCGGGCGTCCAGGTCGGGGGCGAGGGCGACGAGCAGCAGGTCCAGGTCGAGCGCGGTGAGCCCGAAGCGGGCGGCGAGCCCGTCGAGCACGGTGCCCGGCGCGGGCCGCCAGCTCCCGGCGGCGGGCATGCCGAGTCCGCCGGGCCCGTCGAGGATGCGCTGCGCGGCCTCGGGCGTGAGGTACTGCCCCCGGTAGGGGTCGTCCGGGTCCGGGTCGTCGCCCCGGCGCCGTTCGACGGCTCCCCGTACCCACCCCTCGACGACGGCGAGCCGCTCCCAGAGGTCGAAGTCCGGCTCCCCGGTGGGCGCCCCCTCCGGATGTGCCTCCTCCGCGAGGTTCGCGGCCACCGTGCTCACGGCTGGCGCTCCCCGCGACGGCGGCGCGCGGGTGGGGCGCCGCGGTCGCGCGGGCCCGCGAAGCCGTCCGGGCCCGGGTCGCTGACCTCCCGGTAGCGCAGCCGGCGGCCGGGGTCGGGCTCCTCCGCGGTGTGGACGGGGTCGGTCGTGCGCAGCACCAGGCCCTCCGTGACGGGCGGCGCGGTCTGCCGGGTGACACCGGCGAGCGGGGCGCGGACCCGTACCGACACCGAGGCCTTGAGTTCGCCGCCGAAGGCCGACCAGACGTCGGCGGCGGCGGGCGCGTCCATGCCCGTACCGGCGGTGTCCAGGCCGACCTGGAGGTTCAGTTCGGCCAGCGAGCCCCCCAGCAGCCGGGCGGGCAGCGTCTCGGTGGAGGTCAGCGTCGCGAGGATCTGGGAGAGCAGCATGTGCTCGTCCTGCGGGCGGGTCGCCCACGCCGTGACGAGGTAGGTCAGGTCGAACCAGCGCGGCGGGGTGCGCCGCCCCACCACGTGCCCCTCCTCGTCGTAGATCTCCCCCGCGCCGTTGCCGCGGCGGCTGACGTCCTCGCGGATGTCGTAGAGGAACACGCACACCGTGGGGCCGCCGCGGCGCGCGGCCCATTCCTTCGTCGGGGCGTCGAAGACCACTTCGACGCCCGACGCCTCCAGGCCCGATTCGGTGATGAGCCGGCCGAGGGCCTCGTCGACTTCGTGGATCACCGGCGGGTCACCTCGTCCGGCGGCTGGATACTGCCGCTGACCACCAGGAAGTCGATGGGCTCGCAGGTGAATCCGGGGCCGGTGGCGGTGATGGTGCGCGGGCCGGTCTGGTCCTTGGTGAGGATGAGCAGCTGGCCGATGAAGGTGCCGTCCTTGCCGGGGAAGGTGGGCGCGGCCGCCGCGGTGATGCCGGGGTTCCACGTGAAACGTACCGGGACGCCGGGCGGGAAGTCCTTGCCGCGGACCGAGGTCACGAAGCCGGGCTTGCCGATCGGCGGCACCGCGATGATCACCGGCTGGAGGATCCGCAGCTTCTGCCGGGCGGTGTTGTCGCTCAGGTCGGCGTCCGTGCCGGTCGTGGTGAGACGGCCGGTCACGGTGCCGGTGAGCGCCTTGTCGGGGCTGAGTACGACGGTGACGACGACGCTGCGGCCCGGCTTGAGGTCCGGCAGCGCGCAGACCCACGAGCTGTCGCAGCCCGGCGGCGGCCCGGAGTCGGGCAGGCCCGCGGGCAGCCCGATCCGCAGCCGCAGGCCGGTCGCGAGGGCGTTGCGCCCGTTGCGCACGGTGTAGCTGACGACGACCTTGCCGCCGACGTAACCCGGATTGGGCTGCGCGGTGACGTGCACACCGGGCCCGGCCTTGGGCGCGGGCGGGGCGGGCGGCTGCGTCGGCGGAGGCGTGGTCGGCGGGGGTGTCGTGGGCGGCGGTGTGGTGGGCGGCGCCTCCCGCACGGGCACCACGGTGTCGCCGTCGTTGTCGTCGGGCAGCGGGTCGATGACGCTGCCGGTGACGTGCCAGCGGATGGGCGCGTCGCCGGGCACGTCCCCGATCACCGTGACGGTCACCGGCACGCTCTCGCCCGGCGGCACGACGCCGACGTCGCACTGCAGCGACGCGGCCACGCAGGTGTGGCCGGGCCAGGTGATGCCGGTGACCCGGACGCCCTCGGGCGGCAGGACCGTCAGCACCGTGCCGGGCGAGGCGGCGGGGCCGTGGTTCACCACGTTCACGGTGACGGTGGTGGGGGTGCCCACGGTGACCGGGGGCACGGTGCCGGGCGCGTCCACCGCGAGGTCCACGGACTGCTGGACGGACGGCTCCTTCTGCCGCCCGGCCAGCTCCGCGGTGAGCGGGGTGACGGTGCCGGTCGCGGGGTCCAGCAGCCGCAGGTGCTCCGGACTGTTGGGAGCGTCGGTTTCACGTGAGGTGAAGACGATGCCCTTGCCGTCCGCCGTCCAGGCCGCGTCGCGCGGCTGGAAGGGGCCGGTCTGCGAGGTGTCGGGCAGCTCCGTGGTGCAGGCGTTGCCGCGGGCGCCCTGCGGGAGCAGTACCTTGCAGCCGCTGCCGTCCGCGGCGACCTGGAGCAGGCCGTCGTACTCGCCCTCGCGGCAGTCGCAGTTCTTGCGGTTGAAGACGATGCCGCGGCCGTCCGGGGAGAAGGCCGGGCTGTCGTCGATGACCGCGCAACCGTCCGGGCAGTTGTCCTTGGTCACGTCGTGCTGGTCGGCGAGGTCCGCGACGGGCGCGGTCCAGATGTGCTTCTGGCCGCCCTGGTCCGTCGTGTCCCGCGTGAAGGCGAGCATCGTGCCGTCCGGCGACCAGGTGGGCTGCGCGTCCCGTCCCTGCGCCGCGTCCGCCGGCGGGGTGATCCTGCCGGTGATCGCGCCGGTCGTGGCATCGGCGATCAGTACGGTGCTGGGACCGGCCGCGTCCAGGACGCCGCCGGGGGAGGTACGGGTGAAGGCGATGTACTTGCCGTCGGGAGAGAAGGTCGGGTCGGTGTCCCAGTCGGTCGCGCTCCGTTCGGCCAGCGGCATGAAGTCGCCATGGGTGCCGTCCGCGTCCACCAGCCAGATCCGCTCCATGCGCGCGGAGTCGGGGTTGCCGGGATCGACGTCCTCGAAGCGGGTCACGACGATCCGGCGGCCGTCCGGCGTGTAGTTCTGCCGTTCGCTCCACGGGTCGTAGCCGGCCGCGGGCACGAACAGCGGGTTCTTCTTCGGGTCGGTGTTCGTCCAGGCCGCCGGGTCCTCCTCCAGGATCGTCACCCCGAGGTCGCGCGGGTCGGAGCCGTCCATCCGGACGTCCTGGAGGGTCACGATGCAGGGGTTGGCCGCGGTGTCGCGCTCCACGATCGCGCCGCCGCCGTCGATCGGGCCGAACCAGGTCGGCGAGGTGACCTCGCGGTCCTCGGTGAGCACGAGCGAGGGCTCGCCGTCCGCGTGCAGGGTGGTACGGAAGACATGGTCGAAGTCGCCCTCGCAACTGCACGTGACCTCGGGGCTGAGGAAGACCACCTCGTTCCCGTCGGGCAGCCAGGATGCCCCGTGGGCCCGCCAGGAGGCGTAGTTGCCCGCCATGAACGGCTGGTCGGTCGTGCCGTCCGTCACCCGCAGCCGCGGGCTGCCGTTCGCGACCGCCGCCGCGACGGCCTTGGCCCCCGTCAGGCGCGGGCCGCTGTCGGGCGGGATCGTGGCGGTGTAGGCGATGAGGTCGCGGTGCGCGTCGTCGTCCACCGGGTTCCACACCGGTTCGGTGGCCGGGCCGTCGGCGGGGTCGCTGACCCGGGTGAGCGGGCCGCCGTCGAGGTCGCGGACGTAGATCTGGGGGCCGGTGAGCGGGTCGTTGTCGCAGGAGAACGCGATCCGCTTGCCGTCCGGGGAGACGGTGGGGCTCTCCTCGTTGTCCGGGGTGTCGGTGAGCCGGGTCAGGCCGGTGCCGTCGGTGTGGACGAGCCACAGGTCGCGCTGGGTGCCGCCGCCCGCCGCCGGTTCCGCGGCGTCGAAGACGACCGAGCCGCCGTCCGGGGTGAGCCGCGGGTGCGCGGCGTCCATGCCCTTGGTGAGCTTGAGCACCGAGCCGTCCGCGGACCGCAGGTAGATCTGCGGCTTCGGCTCGTCGCGGAGACTGGCGAAGACCAGCTGGTCGCCGAGCGCGGCCGGCTGGGTGTCGTAGTGGGTGGGGCCGTCACCGAACAGCGGGGTGCTGTTCTTGGTGTCCTGCGCCGTCACCTGGCCGAGGCTGCGGTGCTTGGTGCCCGCGTAGGTGATCCGGTCGTCCGCGCCCGTGGCCGCGGCGGCCGCGCGCGGTGCGGCGGAGCTGCCGCCGCCGCTTCCCCCGGCGGCCGCGGTGGCCCCGAGCAGCGGGACCAGCAGCAGCAGCGACACCCCGGCTCTTCCCAGGCGAAAGCGCCTGCGGGGGTCGGCAGGTCCGGTCACGGTCCCCTCCCAGGGTGCTGCGGCGTTCGGGTGCGCGTACGGGCGCGCGGCCGTACGTGTGCGGCCGTACCGGCGTGCGCGGGTGCGCCTGCGCGGCCGTACGGGGTGCGACCCTGCCAGCCTGCCGGGCGGCGGCCCCGGACGGCAGGGCGCGCGGGCCGTATCCGGGGGAAGCAGCGATGTGCTTTCGGGAAACCGCGGCTCCCCCCGGGGTACGGTCCGCGGCCGTCAGATCAGTCCGTTGCGCAGCGCGTAGCCGACCGCGTGGGCCCGGTTGCGCAGTTGCAGACGCGTCGTGACCTCGTGCAGTACGTTCTTGACGGTGCGTTCGGAGTACGCGGTCTTCCGGGCTATCTCCGCGGTGTCCATGCCCTCCGAGACCAACCGCAGCATGTCCGCCTCACGTGTCGTCAGGCTGGACAGCGACAGGCCCTGCGGCTCCAGCTCCGAGCGGTGCAGGCTCGCGACATGTGTGAGGAGCTTGCCCAGCATGTCGCCGGGCAGCACGCCCTCACCGTTGGCGATGGCCTTGACCAGGTGCAGCAGCCGGTCCTGGTCCGCCTCGGCACGGCGCAGCACGGCGGCCACCCCGCACTCGATGACCCGCTGGAGCGCGCCGGGCCCGAGACTGCCGGCGATCAGCCCGGTGCGGGTGGCGTTGTTGTGCCGCAGCCGGTGCAGCAGCGCGGCGACCTGGTCGTCGACGCCGTCCACGACCACGAGCGTGACCTGGGCCCGGTCCGCGTCCGGGCCGTCGACCAGCTCGATCTCCGGGCGCTGGCGCAGCTGCTGGACGATGCCGACGCGAAGGACGAGGTCGGCGGCATGGACGGCCACGGTCACCCGGGCCGGACGCGTGTCGAGTAAAACCCGGGGGGCTGCGGAGGCCACCCGGGCCGGGGCGGGTTCGTGTGACGCGACTACGGACATGGTTCAGGCTCTCCTCTGCGCATGGCACGAGTGTCATGCGTTCCGCAAGTTCTGTAGGTGTTCGGTGACGGGCTTTCGGAAGCATCGGGTGCACGCAGGGGCGGTCAGTGGCGTCGGAGGAGTACGTCGGGCGAGGGTCGCACGGGCCGTTGACCGACTGCGTGTCAGTCGTATTAATGGAACAACTCTGTTCAACAACAACATAGTTGCTCTGACTTCCCGGGCATTACTTCTGCCCTTGTATTGCCCTCGTCACACCTCGTGTCGGCCCCGTCCACGGATCTACGCTCGCGTGCGTGACGCCTTCTGCAGCCTCTTCCGGTACCGGCGCGTCCGGTCTCGACATTCCGGAAGTGGCGGTCGCCCCCGGCGGCACCGCCACGACCACGCTCACCGTCCGCAACGACAGCGACATCGTCGAGGCGTACAGCCTGGAGGTCGTCGGGGACTGCGCGCCCTGGTCGACCGTGGAGCCCGCGCGGGTCTCCCTCTACCCCGGCACCGCCGAGACCGTGACCATCCGCCTGGATCCACCACGTTCCCCGGAGGTACGGGCAGGCGCGGTGCCCCTCGCGGTACGTGTGCTGCCCGCCGAGCACCCCGACGCCGTACGGGTGCCCGAGACCACCGTGCACATCAGCGAGTTCCACGAGCTGCGCACCGAACTGCTGCCGCGCCGGCGGCGCGGCTGGCTGCGCGGCCGCTACCGGCTCGCGGTGCGCAACCAGGGCAACACCCCGGTGCGGGCGGGCTTCACGCCGGGCCAGGCGGGCGACGAGCTGAAGTTCGCGTTCTCACCGACGCGCGTGGCCCTGGAGCCCGGCGAATCCGCGGAACTGCGGCTGCTGGTGCGCACCGGGCGGCCGATCTGGTTCGGCAAGGCCGTCACCCGGCCGTTCGCGCTGACGGCGACCGAGTACGCCATGGAGCCGGTCACCCCGGAGATCCCCGTCACCGACGAGAGCGCGGCCCCGCGGCCGCCGCTGGACGGCGAGTTCGTCCAGATCCCGATCTTCCCGCGCTGGCTGCTCGCCGTACTGGCCGCGATCGTCGCCCTGCTGCTCCTGTGGTTCACACTGGTCCGCCCGACGGTGCGCAGCACCGCGAAGGCCGCGGCCAACAAGGTCGTCCACCCGCAGCCCAGTACCGGCTCCCAGAACGCCCCCAATCCCGGCGACGCGGGCGCCGCCCCGACCCCGAGCCAGGGCGCCGGCACCCAGGCCAGCACCGGAGGCACCGGCGGCGCCAGCGGCGGCACGGGCGGCACCGGCGTCGCGGGCAGCCAGCAGGCCTCCCAGACCATCGACGTCAAGGCCTCCGCCGGGCAGACCAAGACCGGCGTCTACCAGGTCCCCGCGGGCCAGGTCTTCCGCGTCACCGACCTCGTCGTCGCCAACTTCCAGGGCGACGAGGGCGTCCTCACCATCACCTTCGGCGACCGCAAGATCACCACGATCGCCCTGGAGACCTTCCGCAACCAGGACTACCACTGGGTCACCCCGATCGAGGTCGCCCAGAACGAGTCCGTCTCCGTCGAGGTCACCTGCCAGAAACCCGGCACCCCCGCCACCGGCAAGCAGTCCGCCGGCTGCCACGAACTCCTCAACGTCAGCGGCCTGGTCGGCACGATCACGAGCTGACCCGCACCAGCAGATGAGGGCCCCGACGGCGATGCCGGCCGGGGCCCTCTTTTTGCGCTCGGGGCCTTCCCGGCTGCGAACCCCCTCTCATGTACATCTGCTACATTCATGACATGAGTGAACCGGTGATCGAGTCCATGGCGGAGGTCCGCAGCCACCTCGCCGACGTCATCGATCGTGCACGCCGGGAGGAAACCCCGACGATCATCACCCGCCGCGGCAAGCAGGAAGCCGTGGTCATCGACATCCAGGAGTACCAGCGCCTGCGCCGGCTCGCCGAAGACGCGGAAGAGGCGTGGCTGAACCAGTTGGCCGACGAGGCCGAGTCCGAAGGCACGGAGGGATCGGTCTCACTCGAAGAGATGGCCGCCATGCTCCGTGACCACGAGGGCTGATCAGTGGGTTACGTCACCCGCTTCACTCCGCATGCCCAGCGGGACATGCTCAAGATCGCGCGCCCGGACGCCCTCCGCATCCTCCACCGCCTCGCCGAACTCCAGAAGGCGATGGACAACGGAGACGTCGCGGCGTTCGACATCAAAGCCCTCCAAGGACACGACGCCCGCATGCGGCTCAGGGTCGGCGACTACCGCATCGTCTACACGGTCGAGAACGCCCAACTGGTCGTCTGGGTAATGACGGTCGCCAACCGCCGCGACGTCTACCGACAGATTCCGTAGGACCACAGCGCGCCCCACCGAGTCGGGCCCGAAACGGGACCAGGCAAACGGACCGTTGCGGCACGGAGCAGGTCGGCATTGACCGCGCAGCTCCGTCCTGCACGCCACGCGAGCCCACCGGGCCAGACTCAGAAGGCGAGGTCGTCCGGCGATGACGGAGGTGCCGCGGGGGCGGACGATCCACGCCGGGGCGCGGGAACCGGCCATCCGGGCAAAGGCCGAGGGCCCGCCCCCCCGTCAGGGGAGCGGGCCCTTCCGCGGAAAAACGGCGGCTACTTGCCCAGGGGGGAGTCCGCCGGGATCGTGCCGAGGCGGCCGGCCTGGAAGTCGTCGAAGGCCTGGGCCAGTTCCGCGTGGGTGTTCATCACGAAGGGGCCGTACTGCATCATCGGCTCGCGGATGGGGCGGCCGCCGAGCAGGACGAACTCGAAGTTCGCCGAGCGGGAGTCCTGGGTCTCGGACGCCCGCAGGGTGAGGGCGTCCCCGGAGGCGGAGCCGGACGTGTCGCCCTTGCCGAAGACGACGGCCTGGCCCATTCCGAAGGGGCGGGCCTCGGGGCCCGCGAAGCCGGAGCCGGCGAGGCCGTAGGCGAGGGCGTTGAAGTCCGCGCGCCAGGGGATGGTGAGTTCGGCGCCGGGGGTGAGGGAGATGTGCGCCATGGTGATGGGGGTGTGGGTGGCGCCGGGGCCGACGTGGCCGCCGAGGTCGCCGGCGATGAGGCGGATGAGGGCGCCGCCGTCGCCGGAGGTGAGCAGCTTCAGGCCGGAGGCGCGCAGGTCCTGGTACTTCGGCGGCATCATCTTGTCCGCCTTCGGCAGGTTCACCCACAGCTGGAGGCCGTGGAAGAGGCCGCCGCTGAGGACGAGGGACTCCGGCGGGGTCTCGATGTGGAGCAGGCCGGAGCCCGCGGTCATCCACTGGGTGTCGCCGTTGGTGATGGTGCCGCCGCCACCGTGGGAGTCCTGGTGGATGAAGGTGCCGTCCATGATGTACGTGACGGTCTCGAAGCCGCGGTGCGGGTGCCAGGGGGTGCCCTTGGGCTCGCCGGCGGCGTAGTCCACCTCACCCATCTGGTCCATCATGATGAACGGGTCGAGGTGCCGGTAGTCGATGCCGGCGAAGGCGCGGCGGACGGGGAATCCCTCGCCCTCCAGGCCGCTCGGGGCGGTGGACACGGCGAGGGCGGAGCGGGAGTGGGCCTCGGCGGGTGCGGTGACCCGCGGCAGGGCCAGCGGGTTCTCGACGGTCACGGCGGGCATGGGGGGACCTCCTCGGGGACGATGCGCTTCCAATGTAGTTGAACACTGAACATCTCGCAACGCGTGACCATTCCCTCACCCGATCGGGCGCGAGAGCCCAAGGGGCACAAGGGGCGTAACGGACTCAAGGAGCGGCGGACCTCAGCCGTACATCCGGCGCATGGTGAAATCGACCATCTGTTCGACGGCTTTCGCGTCGAAGACCATCCGGTGCTGCCCGTCGATGTCGAGGACGAAGCCGTAGCCGGTCGGCAGCAGGTCGAGCACCTCGGCGCCGGTGATGACGAAGTACTTCGACTCCTTGCCGGCGTAGCGGCGCAGCTCCTTGAGCGAGCTGAACATCGGGATGACGGGCTGCTGGGTGTCGTGCAGCGCCAGGAAGCCCGGGTTGTCGCCGCGCGGGCAGTAGACGCGGGAGGTGGCGAAGATCGCCTGGAAGTCCTCGGCCGCCATGGAGCCGGTCGTGAAGGCGCGCACGGCGTCGGTGAGCGAGGGCGGCGAGGGCTCGGGGTAGCCGCCGCCCATGGGGGGCGCGGCGTTCGGGTCGGCGTAGCCGTTCATCGGCGCGCCGGGGTCGGGGTAGCCCGGCATGGGCGCGGGTCCGCCGGGACCCGGCCCGGGGCCCGGATTCGCGCTCTGGTCGTAGCCGTACACGGCCCCTAGCGTAACGGCGCTCCGCGGCACCCGGGCCCGGATCCGGGCGCGGGCCGCGGTGGATCGATCCCGTCACATCCCGGGAGCGGGGCTTGCGCCTTATTACTGACGGGTAGCATCATGGGTGAGACGTTTTGTGACACCAGCAGCGATACGGAGCCGACGTCATGGGCCACTACAAGTCGAACCTCCGCGACATCGAGTTCAACCTCTTCGAGGTGCTCGGCCGCGACCAGCTGTACGGCACGGGTCCGTTCGCCGACATGGATGCCGACACCGCGCGCGACATCCTCGCCGAGCTGGCGCGCCTTGCCGAGAACGAACTGGCGGAGTCCTTCGCGGACACCGACCGCAACCCCCCGGTCTTCGACCCCGAGACGAACACCGCACCCGTGCCGGACACGTTCAAGAAGAGCTACCAGGCCTTCATGGACGCCGAGTACTGGCGCCTCGGCCTGCCCGAGGAGATCGGCGGCACCACCGCGCCGCGCTCCCTGATCTGGTCCTACGCCGAGCTGGTCCTCGGTTCCAACCCGGCGATCTGGATGTACTCCTCCGGCCCGGCCTTCGCGGGCATCCTCTACGAGGAGGGCACGGAGCAGCAGAAGAAGATCGCCGCGCTCGCGGTGGAGAAGCAGTGGGGCTCCACGATGGTGCTCACCGAGCCGGACGCGGGCTCGGACGTCGGCGCGGGCCGCACCAAGGCGATCCCGCAGGACGACGGCAGCTGGCACATCGAGGGCGTCAAGCGCTTCATCACCTCGGGCGAGCACGACATGGCCGAGAACATCATCCACTACGTGCTGGCCCGCCCCGAGGGCGCCGGACCGGGCACCAAGGGCCTGTCGCTGTTCATGGTGCCGAAGTTCGCCTTCGACCCCGAGACGGGCGAGCTGGGCGAGCGCAACGGCGTCTACGCCACCAACGTCGAGCACAAGATGGGCCTGAAGGCGTCCAACACGTGCGAGATGACCTTCGGCGACCGGCACCCCGCCAAGGGCTGGCTGATCGGCGAGAAGCACGACGGCATCCGGCAGATGTTCCGGATCATCGAGTTCGCCCGCATGATGGTCGGCACCAAGGCCATCGCGACGCTCTCCACCGGCTACCTGAACGCGCTGGAGTACGCCAAGGAGCGCGTCCAGGGCCCGGACCTGGCGCAGTTCACCGACAAGGCCGCACCCAAGGTCACCATCACCCACCACCCCGACGTGCGCCGCTCGCTCATGACGCAGAAGGCCTACGCCGAGGGCATGCGCGCGCTCGTCCTCTACACCGCCTCCGTCCAGGACGCGATCCAGGTGGCGGAGGAGACCGGCGAGGACGCCCGCCGTCTGCACGGCCTCAACGACCTGCTGCTGCCCATCGTCAAGGGCTACGGCTCGGAGAAGTCCTACGAGCAGCTCGCGCAGTCGCTGCAGACCTTCGGCGGCTCCGGCTACCTGCAGGAATACCCGCTGGAGCAGTACATCCGGGACGCCAAGATCGACACCCTCTACGAGGGCACCACCGCGATCCAGGGCCAGGACTACTTCTTCCGCAAGATCGTCCGCGACCAGGGCCAGGCGCTCACCGCGCTCAGCGAGGAGATCAAGAAGTTCCTCGCCGACGCGGCGGGCGGCGAGGAGCTGGCCGAGGCCCGCGACCAGCTCGCCAAGGCCGCCGCCGACCTGGAGGGCATCGTCGGCACGATGCTCACCGACCTGGCGGCCACCGAGCAGGACGTCCGCAACATCTACAAGGTCGGCCTCAACACCACCCGGCTGCTGCTCGCCTCCGGCGACGTGGTCGTGGCCTACCTGCTGCTGCGCGGCGCGGGCGTCGCCCTCGACAAGCTGCCGTCCGCCTCCGCCAAGGACGTGCCCTTCTACCAGGGCAAGGTCGCCGCGGCGAAGTTCTTCGCGACGAACGTCCTGCCGCAGGTCGCCGTCCAGCGCGCGATGGCCGACACCGTCACCCTCGACGTCATGGACCTCCCGGAGGAGGCGTTCTGACGCCCGTCTGACGGAAGGCACCCTTCCACTTCCGGTGCCCTGACCTGCCGAAACGTCCCGCCTTCACCCTTTCGGGTGGGGGCGGGACGTTCGCGTGTGGGTACGCTGAACGGGACGGCAAGAATCCCGCCCATGGGAGGAACCATGACCGCCGAGGCCGCGCCTCATATGGCGCCCGCACAGCCGGACGGTTCTCCGTGGCCGGTGCCGCCGGTGGACGGATACACCATTGACGACTTCTTCCGGCTCGATCTCCCGCCGCACACCGAGCTGATCGACGGGAGCCTCGTCTTCGTGAGTCCGCAGCGTAAGTTCCACACCCTCGTCATGTACCTGCTGGAGCGGTGCATGCGTGCTACCGTCCCGGAGAGCTTGCGGGTCCGACGTGAGATGGCCGTCGTTCTCACCCCCCGCACTGTGCCCGAGCCCGACCTGATCGTTGTCGACGCGGACGCCGACGCTGACCAGCGGCAGAGCCGGTACGAGGCGGCAGACGTCGTGCTTGCCGTCGAGGTCGTCTCGCCGGATTCCGAGAGCCGTGACCGCGAGACCAAGCCGCGTAAGTATGCGAACGCGGGGATCCCGCACTTCTGGCGGGTCGAGATGACCGACAGCGGGCTGCCTGCCGTGTACGTCTTCGAGCTCGAACCGACGACGAAGGCCTACGTCCCCACCGGCATCCACCGTGATCAGCTCAAGGTCGAGGTCCCCTACCCGATCAGCGTCGACCTCACCGAGATCGACCGCATGTGACCGCGTCCGACCGTGTCACCCGTCACCGCCCGGGTGACTGTCGGCCGGGTTTTCTAGACTGGCCGGTATGAGTTCCGCACCGCGGGTTTTCGACCGCTCGCACACCGACGACCTGGCCACCTTCGTCAAGGCGGCGCCCACGCCGTACCACGCTGTGGCCGCCGTGGCGGAGCGGCTGGAGGCTGCGGGCTTCCGGCGGGCGGCGGAGACGGACGCGTGGGACGGCGAGGCCGGCGGGAAGTACGTGGCCCGCGGCGGGGCGATCGTCGCGTGGTACGTGCCCGCGGGGGCGCGGCCCGAGACGCCGTACCGGATCGTCGGGGCGCACACCGACTCGCCGAACCTGCGGGTCAAGCCGCGGCCCGACATGGGGGCGGCGGGCTGGCGGCAGATCTCCGTCGAGCTGTACGGCGGTCCGCTGCTCAACAGCTGGCTGGACCGCGACCTGGGCCTCGCCGGGCGGCTCACGCTGCGCGACGGCTCGACGGCGCTGGTGGACGTCGACCGGCCGCTGCTGCGGGTCGCGCAGCTCGCGATCCACCTCGACCGCGGGGTCAACGACAACGGGCTGACGCTGGACAAGCAGCGCCACCTCCAGCCGGTGTGGGGCCTGGGCGAGGCGCGCGACGGGGATCTCGTCGCCTTCCTCGCCGCCGAGGCGGGCCTGGACGCCGACGACGTCACGGGGTGGGATCTGATGGCGTACGACACGCAGCCGCCCGCCTATCTCGGCCGGGACCGCGAGCTGCTGGCCTCCGGGCGGCTGGACAACCTGCTGTCGGTGCACGCCTGCACCGCCGCGCTGCTGGCCGCCGTCGAGGCGGGCGGCCTGACGCACATCCCGGTGCTCGCCGCCTTCGACCACGAGGAGAACGGCAGCCAGGCCGACACCGGCGCCATGGGCCCGCTGCTCGGCAACGTGCTGGAGCGCTCCGTGCACGCGCGCGGCGGCGGCTACGAGGACCGGGCGCGGGCGCTGGCCGGTTCGGTGTGCGTGTCCTCCGACGTCGGCCACGCCGTCCACCCCAACTACCCCGAGCGGCACGACCCGACGCACCACCCCCGGGCCAACGGCGGGCCGATCCTGAAGTCCAACGTCAACCAGCGCTACGCCACCGACGGCGCTGGGCGCGGCCTGTTCGCCGCCGCGTGCGAGAGCGCGGGCGTGCCCTTCCAGCACTTCGTGTCCAGCAACGCCATGCCGTGCGGGACGACGATCGGCCCGATCACCGCCGCCCGGCACGGCATCACCACGATCGACGTCGGGGTGCCGATGCTCTCCATGCACTCCGCGCGCGAGCTGTGCGGCGCCGACGACCCGGCGTACCTGGCCGGGGCGCTCACCGCGTTCCTGCGCGCCTGAAGCCTCCAGGCGCAGAGAAGCGGGCCCGCACCCGGGGGAGGGTGCGGGCCCGCCGTTCACGGGGGGCTCAGCTCCGGGCGAGCACCAGCGGCACCGCGTCCTCGGCGAACGGCCCGTCCGGGCCCTCCTGGTGGCCGACGACCGTCAGGCCCTGCGGGCCGTACGACACGCCGTCGGCAGTGATCAGGCCGCCCGCGGGCGCCGCGGGCAGCGCCAGCCGGTGCCAGCCGTTCGCGTCGGACCGCATGGCGTAGCCGTCCCGGCCGCCGACCACGCTGCCGGTGACGGTGACGCCGCCCGGCGTGAAGGCGAGGTCGTTGAGCTGCCCCGCGTCCGCCGGTACCGCGACCTGGCGCCACACGCCGCCGGTCTTGCGCAGCAGCAGGGCGTGGCCCCGGTCGTCCTCGGTCAGCAGCGTGCGGCCGACCGCCCACACGCTGCCGGAGGCGTCCACACCGAGGCCGTAGACCTCGCCGCCGTACGCCGGGTCCGGGAGCTTCTCGGTGCTCCACGCACGGCCGTTCCAGTGCTGGACGACCGGCACGTCGTCGCCGCCCCAGCCCGCGGTGTAGACGTCGTGCCCGGACACCGCGAGCGCGTTCGGCAGGTAGGTCAGCTGGTCGGGAACGGTCACCCGGGTCCAGGCGTGGCCGTCCCAGTGGACGACCAGCGCCTCCATGTGGTCCTCGACGGTCCAGCCGCCGGGCTTGCCGGGAGTCGGCGTCGCGCTGTCGAAGATCTGGAGCCAGCCGGTCGCCCACACGTCGGAGGGCCCGGCCGCGACCACCTGGGTGAGGCCGCCGCCCTCCGAGTTCGCCGGTGTCGGCACCGGCTCGGCGTGCCAGGAGGTGCCGTCGAAGCGGTCGGCGAGGATCGGCCCGCACACCTCGTAGCCGGGCGGGAAGCCGCAGTTCGTGCTGCTGCGCCCCTCCAGGCCGACCGCCCACGCCTGGCCCGCGGCGCCGGGCACGGCGGCGACGGAGTTGATCTCGTTCTGGCTGACGCCGACGCCCTCGGACGGCAGCGGCACCGCCTGCCAGCCCTTGCCGTCCCGGTCGTCCTTGCGCAGCAGCAGCGGGCTCTGGCGGACGACCTTCGTGCCGTCGGCCTGCTGGCTGAGACCGCCCGCGTAGGTGACGTGGTCGCCGACCTGCGTGACGTCATACAGCGATCCGCTGCCGGGCGGCACGGGCTGGGCGGTCAGCGGACCCCCACCGGCAGCCGTGGCGGTGCCGGTGAGGCCGCCGGTGGCGATCAGGGCGGCGGCTGCCACCAGGGCGGCGGAGGCTGAAGTCCGCATGCGCATAAGCGAGTTCTCCGATCCGAGCGACGACGGAGGATTCCGTCCGCTCCTCTCACGCCTGGCACCGCCCCGAGGTGACAGCCCCGGTCCCGCGGGTTCAGCGCTGGGTGAGCACCTCCGGGAGCACGTCCCCGGCCAGCGGGCCGTCCACGCCCTCCTGGTGGCCGACGACCGTCACGCCGTGCTGCGGGCTGTACGTCATGCCCTCCGTGGCGAGCAGGCCGCCCTCGGGGGCGGCGGGCAGCGCGAGGCGGTGCCAGCCCGTGGCGTCGAGCTGCGCGACATAGCCTTCGCGGGCGGCCGAGACGTCGGAGCCGGAGACGGCCACCCCGTCCGGCGTGAGGGCCAGCTTGGTGAGCAGCCCCGCGTCGGCCGGCACCGCGACCTGGCGCCACACCCCGCCGGTCCTGTGCAGCAGCAGGCCGTGGCCCTCCACGTCGTCCTCGCCCAGCCAGGTGCGGCCGACCGCCCACGGTGAGCCGGTGGCGTCCACGCCGATGCTGTACAGCTCGGCTCCGTCCGGGAAGGCCGGGAGCCTGTCGGTGGTCCACTTGCGGCCGTTCCAGTGCTGGACCACCGGCGTCTCCCCGTCGGTCCAGCCCGCCGTCCAGACGTCGTCGCCGGACACCGCGATCGACGCCGGGGTGTAGGACAGCTGGTCGGGCACGGTCACCCGGTTCCAGGCGTGGCCGTCCCAGTGGACGACCAGCGCCTCCAGGTGGCTCTCGGTGTGCCAGCCGCCGGGCTTCGGCGGGGGGTTCGGCTCGGCGTGGTCGACGATGACCACCCAGCCGGCCGCCCACACGTCGGAGGGACCGTTGGCGACCACCCGGCTGAGACCGCCGCCGTCCGCGTTCGCCGGCACCGGCACCGGTGCGGACGTCCACGACGTGCCGTCGAAGCGGTAGGCGAGGATCGGCGGGCACGCCTCGTGGCCGGGCATGGCGCAGTCCGCCGTCTGCGGCTCCAGGCCCACCGCCCACGCCTGGCCCGCGGTGCCGGGCACGGCGGCGACCGAGTTGATCTCGTTGAAGGTCTCGCCGAGTTCCTGCTTGGGCAGTTGCACCGGCTGCCAGCCCTTCCCGTCCCGGTCGTCCTTGCGGAGCAGCAGGGGCGACCCCTGGAAGTCGCCGTCGGCGCCGACCTCCTGGGCGATGCCGCCCGCCAGGGTGACGTGGGCGCCGGACTGGACGACGTCGTACAGCCGCCCGTTGACATCCGGCAGGGGCTGGGCGGTGAGCGGCCCGTTCCCGGCGGCCACCGGCCGCGGGGCGGCCGAGGCGGTGCCGGTGAGGGCACCGGCGGCGATCAGGGCGGCGGCGGCCACCACCGCGGCGGAGGCCGAAGTCCGCATGCGCATAGAAGAGTTCTCCGATCCGGACGGCGACAGGAAGCGCTGCCCGCCCTTCTCACGCACCGGAGCACCGCGCGGTGACACCCCAAGTGATGGTTTCCGCAAGGAAGTTGAAGACGATGCATGCAACTCCCAAGGCAGGGCAGGCGATCCACCAGGACAGCAAGCAGGAATCCGTGCGAAATCCACCTCTGGAGGCGGACACCGTGGGTATCGGAGGCTGCATCATCCTGATCGCCGCGGGCGGCATCCTCACCTTCGCGACGAACTGGCACGCCAAGGGGGTCAACCTGGACCTCGTCGGCCTGATCATGATGGCCGTGGGCGTCATCGGGCTCGCCGCGTACGTGAGCATCTTCAAGCGCCGTCAGCTCCCGCCGACACGTGAGGGCGACGTACCGCCCGTCGTCGAAGAGCGCTACTACGGGCGCTGACGGCGGGCGGCACCCCGGCCCGCGGACCGGGAGCTCAGCCCTCGTCGAGCCCCGCCAGCACCAGAGCCAGACGGGTGTCCCCGGTGTCGGCCAGCCGCACCGGGACACCCCAGTCCTGCTGGTGCACATGGCACGCCGGGTACTCGTTGGCGGGATCGTCGTCGCAGGACGCCGCCATCGCCGAGACGTGCAGCACGCCCTCGGGGACGGAGGGGTCGAGCACCAGGTCGCGAAAGAGGTCGGTGCCCTTGCCCGCACCGTCCGTGAGCAGCTCCGGCGGGGTCGCGCTGACCAGCAGCCGCGTCGAGGGGCCGTACCGCTCGTCGAGCTTCTGCCCGGTGGGCGCCGAGAAGACGACGTCCAGCCGGAAGGCCCCGGGCGCCACGTCGGTCGCGGCCCGCTGCGTACGGTGGGCGACGGCCTCGACGCGTACCGCCTCCTCCGGCAGCCGCAGCCGGGTCAGCCGGTGCCGGGCGGACTCCACGACGACGATGTCCCCCGCGACGACGGCCGCGTCGGACGGCTCGCGCAGATCGGTCGCCAGCGTGCTGACCTCACCGGTGACGGGGTCGTAGCGGCGCAGCGCGTTGTTGTACGTGTCGCTCACCGCTACCGAGCCGTCCGGCAGCCCGGTCACGCCCAGCGGGTGCTGGAGCAGCGCCTGGCCCGCGGGCCCGTCCCGGTGGCCGAAGTCGAACAGCCCGGTGCCCACCGCCGTACGGATGACATAGCCCTCGCCGTCGGCGGCGCGCTCGGCCCAGCGCAGCGCGGAGGTCTCGGAATCGGCGATCCACAGCCTCCCCCAGCCTCCGGCCGGGGGTGCCCCCTTCTCGCTTCGCTCCCCGGAGACCGTCAGCCCCGACGGCTGGGCGAACCACGCCTCGTGCGCCGGGCCGTCCACCAGTCCCTCGTTGGTGGTGCCCGCGGCGACCTCGACCCGCTCGGTCACCGGGTCGTACGTCCACAGCTGGTGCACGCCCGCCATCGCGATCCACACCCGGTCCTCGAACCACGCGACGTCCCACGGCGACGACAGGTCCACCTGGAGCGCCTGCCCCGCGGTGGGCGAGCCCTGCCACCACTGGCGGCCCGTGCCCGCGACCGTCGTCACCACACCGGACTCCAGGTCCAGCCGGCGCAGCGCGTGGTTGACGGTGTCCGCGACGACCACACTGCCGTCCGGCAGCATCGCCAGACCCTGCGGCTCGCTGAAGCGCGCGGTCGCCGCGTCCCCGTCCGCCAGGCCCCGCACCCCGCTGCCGATCCGCCGCACGACGCTCTCGCCGTCCGCGGCCAGCTCCACCAGGGCGTGCCGCGTCGAGTCCGACACCAGGTAGTGGCCCGAACCCGGCAGCGCCAGCATCTTGCCGGGGAAGCGCAGATCCGTCGCCACGGGCTCCGGCGGCACGTACGGGCCGTCACCACGGCGCAGCGTGCCCTTCGCCGCGTGCTCGGCCTCCAGCTCCGTGACGAGCCGCTCCAGCGCGTGCGCGTGCCCCTCGCCCGCGTGCTGCGCGACGACGTAGCCCTCCGGGTCGATCACCACGAGCGTCGGCCACGCCCGGACGGCGTACTGCCGCCAGGTGGCCAGCTCCGGGTCGTCCAGCACCGGGTGGTGCACCTCGTAGCGCTCCACCGCGTCCACCACCGCGTCGTGCTCCGCCTCGTGCACGAACTTCGGCGAGTGCACGCCGACGATCACCACGGTGTCCCGGTGCCGCTCCTCCAGCTCCCGCAGCTCGTCCAGGACGTGCAGGCAGTTCACACAGCAGAAGGTCCAGAAGTCCAGGATCACGATCGACCCGCGGAGGTCGGCGAGGGAGACGGTGGCCCCACCGGTGTTCAGCCAGCCGCCCCTGCCGGTCAGCTCGGGCGCCCGGACGCGTGCACGTGCAGTCATGTCCCCATCCAACAGCATTTCCCGGGGTAGGCATTCCCGTATGAAATACGTGGTGCGGGAGAAACTGCTCGCCATCGGCGAGGACTACTGGATCGAGGACGAGGACGGCCGCCGCGCCTTCTACGTCGACGGCAAGGTGCTCCGGGTCAGGGAGACCCTGGAGCTCCAGGACCCCGACGGCGAGGTGCTCGCCGTCATCCACCGCAAACTGCTCACGCTGCGCGACGCGATGACCGTGGAACGCGGCGGGGAGATCCTCGTCACCGTCCGCCGCCGCAAGCTCGCCTTCCTCCACGAGGTCTACCGCGCGGAGCTGGCCACCGGTGAGGAGCTGGAGATCCGCGGGGACCTCATCGGCAAGGAGTACGACATCGAGTACGAGGGCGAACGGCTCGCCCGCGTCTCCCGCCGCCTCCTCTCCCTGCGGGACGCGTACACGGTGTCCGTGGAGCGCCCGGACGCGGACGCGGCGCTGCTCATCGCAATGGCAGTCTGCGTGGACCGCCTCGCCGCGAAGGAGGAGTGACGCCCCGGCGCCGGGGCACCCCGCGGGTTCGCCTCAGGGGGGTGCCCCTTTCCCCGCGCCGACGGGTGCGGATCCGTCGTGGCCGGTCGCGCAGTTCTCCCCCAGGCTCCGCCCGGGAGGTGCCCCCACGCGCCCCTAAAGACGCTCGCCCTGCGCAGTGAGGGCAACCACCAGGGGCGCGGGGAACTGCGCGACCAGCCCCCACCGGGGGAAGATCGCGGCGACCACCGCAAGGGGCAGGTCAGAGCGTGCCCGGCGGCGGAACGGGAAGCACGCGGTCGCGCAGGACCGGGAAGTCCAGCCGAGTGGTCGCCACTCGCGCAGGGTCCAGCTCGCAGGTGAGGAGCTGTTCCGCGGGGCCGGCCTCGGCCAGGACGACGCCCCAGGGGTCGACGACCATGCTGTGCCCGGCCTGCTCCACCCCCGCGTGCGTCCCCGCCGTCCCGCACGCGAGGACGTACGCCTGCGACTCCACCGCCCGCGCCCGCACCAGCACGCGCCAGTGGTCGAGCCGCCGCGCCGGCCACCCCGCGCACAGGACCACAAGCTCCGCCCCGCCGTCCACGAGCAGCCGGAACTGCTCGGGGAAGCGCAGGTCGTAGCACGTGGCGAGCCCGACGACGCCGAACGGCAGACGCAGCGTCACCACGGTCCGCCCGGCGTCGAGCACCGCGGCCTCGCCGCTGTCGAAGCCGAAGCGGTGGATCTTGCGGTAGGTGGTGACGAGTTCGCCGTCGGGCGAGAAGAGCAGCGCCGTGTTGTAGAGGGGTCCCTCGGGGTCGCGTTCGACGATCGACCCGGCGTGCAGCCACACCCCGGCGTCCCGCGCGGCAGCGCTCATCGCCTCGGCGGTGGGCCCGTCGTCCGCCCGCTCCGCCTCCGTCGCGAAGTCGTCGGAGGCGAACGCTCCGACGGGCCACAATTCGGGCAGGACGACAAGATCCGCACCTGCCTGGGCGCGGACGAGCGCGGCCGCACGCTCCCGCCGCCGCGCGGGCGTCTCCGCCGGGTCGACGTCGATCTGGACAAGCGTTGCGCGCACCTGGACACCGCCCATACGTTGGGTCGTCAAGCCGGGCCTACCATCGTCACTCGAAAGCACTGCGTGGGCGCCCGCGCGCAGCGTAACTTAGGCGCCAACCACCACGACCGCGCACCGATCCGTCGAGGGGTCCCGTGACCGTCCACAGCAAGCTCCAGCCGTACATAGACGCCTGGACCCACTCCATCGAATCCGTCAACGAGCTGGTGTCGCCACTTGCCGAGGGGGAGTGGAACCGCCCCACGGAGTGCCCGTACTGGTCCGTGCGCGACGTCGTCTCCCACCTCATCGGCTTCGAGTGCGAACTTCTCGGCGATCCGCGCCCCATCCACACCCTTCCCAGCGACCTGCGGCACATCACCTCGGAGACGGCCCGTTACACCGAGGTGCCGGTGGACATCCGGCGGCACCACACCGCTCCTGAGATGACGTCGGAGCTGGAGTACACGATCATCCGCAGGTCGCGGCAGCTGCGCAACGAGTCGCGGCAGCCCGACGCCACGGTGCGGGCGATCGGCGGCGGTGAGACGACGCTGGAGGAGCAGCTGTGGAACCGCGTCTTCGACGTCTGGGTGCACGAGCAGGATCTGCGGCGGGCGCTCGACAAGCCGGGCAACCTGGCCTCGGCGGGTGCGGTGCTGGCCCGTGACAACGTGCTGCGGGCGCTGCCGAAGCTGGTCGCGCACGACGCGGGCGCGAAGCCGGGCTCCGCGGTGGTCTTCGACGTGCACGGGCCGCTGGAGTTCATGCGGACCGTCCGGGTGAACGCCGAGGGCCGCGGCACGATCGACTCCGCGGTCTCGCTGGGCCCCGCGGTGACCTTCGTGCTGGACTGGGAGACCTTCCTGCGCCTGCTGACCGGCCGCGTCCGGCCGGCCGCGGTCGCCGGCCAGGTGAAGATCGAGGGCGACGCGGACCTCGCCGACGCGATCCTGCGGCACATCGCCGTGACGCGCTGAGCCGTCCGGCGGAACCGCCGTACGTACGCCGAACGGGTGCGTTCCCCGACAGGGGACCGCACCCGTTCGGCGTACGTACGGGCTACTCGCCGCGGACGGCGGCGGGCGTGCGGTGGACGCTCTCGACGCGGCTGACCGCGATCCGCTCGCGCTCCAGCCGCTCGCTGGCCCGGCGCAGCCGCAGGATCTGCGTGAGGCCGACCGCCTCCATCACGAAGATGCTGCACCAGGCGAGGCGGTAGTTGTCGCCGGTGGAGTCCAGCAGCACGCCGATCGCCAGCAGGGTGAGCATGGAGGCGACGAAGCCGCCGATGTTGACGATGCCGGAGGCGGTGCCGAAGCGCTCGGGCGGGTTGGCGGGGCGGGCGAAGTCGAAGCCGATCATCGACGCGGGCCCGCTCGCGCCGAGCACCACGCACAGCACCACCAGCAGCCACATCGGGTCGTCCCCGCCGGGCCACGCCAGCACCCCGGCCCACGTCACCGCGGTCACCGCGACGACGCCGAGCGTCAGCGGCAGCCGCGCCCCGTGGTGACGGGAGATCAACTGGCCGAAGACCAGGCCGAATCCCATGTTGGCCAGCACCACCAGGGTGAGCAGCCCGCCCGCGGCGCCGCGCGAGAGGTCCTGCGCCTCGACGAGGAAGGGCATGCCCCACAGCAGCAGGAAGACCATGCCGGGGAACTGCGTCGTGAAGTGCGTCCACATGCCCAGCCGGGTGCCGGGCTCGGCCCAGGCCGCCGCGATCTGCCGTCGGACGTAGGCGGCCCCGGCGTGCTCGGCGGGCGCGGGCTCGTACCCCTCGGGGTGGTCCTTGAGGAAGACCGCCATGAGCAGCAGCACGAACGCGCCCGCGACCGCCGAGCCGAGGAAGGTCGGGGTCCAGCCCGCGGAGTGCAGCAGCCGGGCCAGCAGGACGGTCGAGATGAGGTTGCCGGCCACCCCGAAGAGCGCCGCGCTCTGCGCGATGATCGGACCGCGGCGGGCCGGGAACCAGCGCGAGCCGAGCCGCAGCACGCTCACGAAGGTCATCGCGTCGCCGCAGCCCAGCACGGCGCGGGCGGCGAGCGCCATGCCGTAGGAGTGCGACAGGCCGAAGGCGAGCTGGCCCACGGTGTAGAGCACCGCGCCGAGTGTGAGCACCTTCTTGGTGCCGAGCCGGTCCACCATCAGGCCGACGGGTATCTGCATCCCCGCGTAGACCAGCACCTGGAGGATCGAGAAGGAGGACAGGGCGGAGGCGCCGATGTGGAAGCGGTCGGCGGCGTCGATGCCCGCGACGCCGAGGCTCGTGCGGTGCACCACCGCGACCAGGTAGACCAGGGTGCCGACGCTCCACACCAGCACCGCGCGCCGCCCGCCCGGCGGATCGCCGGGCAGCGCGTGGGCCGCGCCGCCGGCACCCGCCCGTTCGTCACCGGCGCTCACGACTCGCCCCGCGCCAGGGTGTTGACGCGGACCAGGTGCCGGGAGACCGCCGCCTTCGCCTCGCGGACACCCGCGCCGCGCAGCGCGTCCAGGATCTCGGCGTGCTCCTCGATGTTCTTGGCGACCCGGCTCGGCTCGGCGTGCATCGTGGCCACGCCCATGCGCAGCTGCCGGTCGCGCAGCTGGTCGTAGAGCTGGGCGAGGATACGGTTGCCGGCCGCGCGGACGATCTCGGCGTGGAAGCAGCGGTCGGCGACGGCGAATGCCGCGAGGTCCCCGGCGGCCGCGTGCAGCCGCTGCTCGGCGAGCAGTTCCTCCAGCCGGGCCGCGAGCGGTTCGGGCAGCGCGCCCGCGAGCTTGGCCACCGCGTGCTGCTCCACCAGCAGCCGGGTCTCGACGACGTCGGCGATCTCCTGCGCGGAGACCGGCAGCACCAGCGCGCCCTTCTTCGGGTAGAGCTTGAGCAGCCCCTCCGCCTCCAGCCGCAGCAGCGCCTCGCGCACGGGCGTGCGCGACACCCCCACGGCCTCGGCGAGATCCCCTTCCGTGAGCAGCGTCCCGCCCTCGTAACTGCGGTCCAGCACTCCGGCCTTGACGTGCAGGTAGACCCGCTCGGCGGCGGGTGGCGACTTGACGGCGAGGGTGCCTGTGGGCGCAGTGGCGGTATCCATGATGCGCACATCATAGATACAACAGCGGGGCGGACGGTACGGCGGTCCGTCATACGGACGGCCCGCCCCCCGGGAGGGGGCGGCGGTCACTCGAAGACGGGCACGGTCCCGCTGTAGTGCCGCACCGCCGCGACCAGCTCGGCCCGCCGCACCCCGTACAGGCGCGCGGGCACCACCATCGACGAGCCGAAGTGCTTCGTCAGCCGCTTGCGGTGACGCCGCTCCGCCACCCGGCCCGGCCGCAGCCCGACCGGCAGCAGCGGCAGCTTCTCGGAGGACGACCACGAGAAGAACACCAAGGCCCCCCCACGCCGCACCTCGGCCTTGCGCAGCTCCCGCCAGGGCACGGTCGGCTCCCCGGCGACGGTCAGCCCCGCCGCGTCGATCCGCAGCAGGCAGCCGCGCCGCCGCAGCGCGTACTGCTGCCCGAGGAAGAACAGCCCCCACGCCGCGAGCACGCACCCGTACGCCACCGAGCCCCGGGTCACGTGCCCGTCCACCGGGTTGTGCACCGCCGCGAAGTCGATCGCGACGAGCGCCGCGACCCGCGCGGCCATCCCCCACCCGAAGTGCATCCGCACCTCGTAGCCGCCCTCCGGCTCCGCCGCTTCTTCCTCCGTCGCCATCCGTCCCCCCGGACACGCCCCCGCCCCGCAGACGGGGATCCGGACGCATCGTCCCACCGCGTCTCCCGCCCGGTAAGAGCGGGGTGACGTGACGTCAGTCGCCGTCGAAGACCGGCAGGCCGCCGCTGTAGCGGCGCACGGCGGCGACGATCTCCTCCGCCCGCAGGCCGTAGAGCCGCGGGGAGACGACGAGCTGGGTGCCGAACCGCCGGTCGAGCTGTCTCCGGATCCGCGCGGAGCGAGGCCGGACGTTTCCGACCGGGGCCAGCGGCAACTGCCGGTCGGGCTGGCGGGCGTGGAAGGCCACCAACCGGCCGCGGACGACCACCGCCCGGTCCAGGTCGTGCCAGGGCACCGTCTGCTCGCCGTGGACGGTGATCCCCGCCGGGTCGATGCGGATCAGGCAGCCCGTCTTCCGCATCCGGTACAGCGCCCGCTGGACCACCACGACCGTCACCAGCAGCAGGCCCCCGAGGACCAGCGCGGGCGGCTTCACGCGTGTGTTGTACGGGTAGAGGACGTATGCCGCGACGACGAGCGGCAGGAGCAGCGACTGCGCCACCCGCACCGCGTCCCAGCGCAGTCTGACCTCGTAGCCCCCGGGCACGGCGGCCCCCGGCACCAGCGCTTCCATCGCGGTTCCCCCCACAGGACGCGTCACCCCCGCGCGTCGGGGGCAGCGCATCCTCGCACCTCGGGAAGGCGTCGCGCCAGGTTGCGTCAGTCCGTCGGCGGCAGCTCGTCGCGGAGGATCGAGTAGAGGACGTTGTCGCGCCAGCGGCCCTCGCGGAAGTGGGACGCGCGCAGGACGCCCTCGCGGGTGAAGCCGGCCTTCTCCAGGGCGCGCTGCTCGGCGATGTTGTCGACGTCGGTGTCCGCCTCGACGCGGAAGGCGAGGGTGTGGTCGAAGAGGTAGCGCACCAGGAGGCGCTGGGCCTCGGTGCCGGCGCCGCGGCCGCGGGCGTGCGGCCAGAGCAGGACGCCCATGCTCCAGTGGAAGCACGTGCCGCGGGGGATCTTCCGCCAGGAGACGAAGCCGAGCGACTCGGTGCCGCGCACGACGAGGAGGCGGCCGCCGTCCGGGCCGAGGATGCCGTTCTGCTCCCAGTCGCGCCGCCAGCGGTGCGGGTCGGGGAAGCCGAACCACTGGAATGGGCCGGAGGCGGCGGGATCGGAGAGGTGGCCGTTGATCACGGGGAGGTCGTCCTCGGTGATCGGGCGCAGGGACACGGCGTCGTGGGCGTGGTTGTCCTGGGTGTCGATCATCCGTTCATCGTATGACCGTGATGATCCGAAGTAGCCGTCCCTCAGGGGCGGATGGTGCTCACCAGGTCCGCGGTGGAGGCGACGGTGGACTGGATCGTGGGCGCCAGGCTGGAGCTCGCCAGGCAGAAACCGAGCAGACCGGCCACGATCGCATGGCTGACCTTGAGGCTCTTGTTGTGCATGAGCAGCCCGACGATGACGAGCAGCAGCACGATGACGGAGACGTGGACGACCATGGGGCGATAGCAGCACATTTCGCCCGCGGAGCGGCGCAAACACGCAGAAGGGGCGGGCCCGGACGTCAGTACGTCCGCACCCGCCCCACCTTTCGCGGGACACCGCTCCGGCACACCGCCCCGGGACACCACCTGGGGACAGCGCCTGGGGGCTCGGGCCCGGGACTCAGGCCCAGGTGATGAGCCGCTTGGGCTGCTCCAGGATCGCCGCCACGTCCGCGAGCACCTTCGAGCCCAGCTCGCCGTCCACCAGCCGGTGGTCGAAGGACAGCGCGAGCGTGGTGACGTGCCGCGGCTTGACCTTGCCCTTGTGCACCCACGGCTGGAGCTTCACCGCGCCGAAGGCGAGGATCGCGGACTCGCCGGGGTTGAGGATCGGCGTGCCGGTGTCCACGCCGAAGACGCCGACGTTGGTGATCGTGACCGTGCCGCCCTGCATGTCGGCGGGCGCGGTCTTCCCCTCGCGGGCCGTCGCCACCAGCTCGCCGAGCGCGGCGGCCAGTTCCGGCAGCGTCTTGTCCTGCGCGTCCTTGACGTTGGGGACGATCAGGCCGCGCGGGGTGGCCGCGGCGATACCGAGGTTGACGTAGGACTTCTGGACGATCTCCTGCGCCTGCTCGTCCCACGTCGCGTTGACCGCGGGGTTGCGCCGGATCGCGACCAGCAGCGCCCGCGCCACCAGCAGCAGCGGGCTCACCTTGAGGCCCGCGAAGGCCCGGTCCTCCTTCAGCTCCTGGACCAGCTTCATGGTCCGGGTGATGTCGAAGGTCACGAACTCGGTGACGTGCGGGGCGGTGAACGCGCTGGCGACCATCGCCTGCGCGGTGGCCTTGCGCACGCCCTTGATCGGCGTGCGGGTCTCGCGCTCCCCCGCCGCCGGGGCCGCGGGTGCGGTCAGCGGCGCGGAGGGGAGCGGCGCGGGGGGCGCGGCCGCGGCGCGGATGTCCTCGCGCGTGACGACGCCGTTCGGGCCGGTCGGGACGACGGTCGCCAGGTCGATGCCCAGTTCCTTGGCGAGCTTGCGCACCGGGGGCTTGGCCAGCGGCCGTTCGGCCGGGGCGGCGGGAGCGGCAGGGGCGACGGGGGCGGCAGGGGCGACGGAGGCGGCGGGGGCCTCCGGGGCCGCCGCCGGGGCTTCCGTCGCCGGGGCCGCCGCCGGGTGCCCGTTGAGCGGGGCGGACGCGGGGGCCGCCGGGGGCTGCTGCTTGCGCGGGCGGCGGGTCGTCGAGGACGGCGCGACGCCGTACCCCACCAGCACCGCCTCACGCTTGGCGGCCGGCGGCTCCGCGGCGGGCGCGGGCTCCGTCTCGGGCGCCGCGGGCTGCGCCGGTACGGTCTCGGGCGCGGCCTGCTCCGCCGCCCCCTCGGCTCCCCCGGCGTCCACCACGATGATCGGCGTGCCGACGTCGACCGTCGTGCCCTCGTCGAAACGGATCTCGCTGACCACCCCGTCGTAGGGGATGGGCAGTTCGACGGCCGCCTTCGCCGTCTCCACCTCGCAGATCACCATGCCGTCGTGCACGGTGTCGCCCACCGCCACGTACCACTTGAGGATCTCCGCCTCGGTCAGGCCCTCGCCGACGTCCGGCATCCGGAACTCACGGAAGCGCTGCGCCTGTGCGGTCACGGTAGTCACAACCCTCTCCCTCAGTACGCCAGCGAGCGGTCGACGGCGTCCAGCACCCGGTCCAGGCCGGGGAGGTACTCGTCCTCCAGGCGGGCCGGCGGGTAGGGGGCGTGGAAGCCGCCGACCCGCAGCACCGGGGCCTCCAGGTGGTAGAAGCAGCGCTCGGTGATCCGCGCCGCGATCTCCGCGCCCGAGCCGTAGAAGACCGGTGCCTCGTGGACCACGACCAGCCGCCGGGTCTTCTCCACCGACGCCTGGACGGTGTCGAAGTCGATCGGGGAGAGCGAGCGGAGATCCACGACCTCCAGGCTACGGCCCTCGTTCGCGGCCGCTGCCGCCGCCTCCAGGCACACCTTCACCATCGGCCCGTACGCGACGAGCGTGGCGTCCGTGCCCTGCTGCGCGACGACCGCCGAGTGCAGCCCGGCCGGAACGGCCTCGGTGTTGACCTCGCCCTTGTCCCAGTAGCGCCGCTTGGGCTCGAAGAAGATCACCGGGTCGTCGCACTCGATGGCCTGCTGGAGCATCCAGTACGCGTCCGAGGCGTTCGACGGCGAGACCACCTTCAGGCCCGGCACGTGCGCGAAGAGCGTCTCGGGCGACTCGCTGTGGTGCTCGACCGCGCCGATGCCGCCGCCGAAGGGGATGCGGATGACGACCGGCAGCTTGATCTTGCCGAGCGCGCGGGCGTGCATCTTGGCCAGCTGGGTGACGATCTGGTCGTAGGCGGGGAAGACGAAGCCGTCGAACTGGATCTCCACCACCGGCCGGTAGCCGCGCAGCGCCAGGCCGATCGCGGTGCCGACGATGCCCGACTCGGCGAGCGGGGTGTCGATGACCCGGCCCTCGCCGAAGTCCTTGTACAGGCCGTCGGTGATGCGGAAGACGCCGCCGAGGCGGCCGACGTCCTCGCCCATGACGAGGACCTTGGGGTCGGTGTCCAGCGCCTTGCGCAGGGACTCGTTGAGGGCCTTGGCCACTGCCATCGTCTGCGTCATGATCAGTGCCCCTGTCCTGCGGTCGTACCGGCGTCCTCGAAGGAGGCCAGGTAGTCGGCGAACTGCGCGCGCTCCTCGTCGACGAGCGAGCTGCCGTCCGCGTAGACGTTGTCGAAGATGGCCATCGGGCCCGGGTTCGGCATGGTCCGCACGCCCTCGCGGACGCGCTTGGCGAGGGCGTCGCTCTCCGCGTCCACCCCGGCGTAGAACTCCTCGTCGGCCAGGCCCTCGCGGTCGAGGTAGACGCGCAGCCGGGCGATGGGGTCCTTCGACGCCCACTCCTCGCGCTCCTCGTCGCTGCGGTAGCGGGTCGGGTCGTCGGTCGTGGTGTGCGCGCCCATCCGGTAGGTAAAGGCCTCCACCAGCATCGGGCCCTGCCCGCTGCGGGCGTGCTCCAGGGCCGCCCGGGTGACGGCGAGCACCGCCAGCACGTCGTTGCCGTCCACCCGCACACCGGGGAAGCCGTAGCCCGCGGCGCGCTGGTAGATCGGCACCCGGGACTGCTTCTCGGTCGGCTCGGAGATCGCCCACTGGTTGTTCTGGCAGAAGAACACCACGGGCGCGTTGTAGACGGCCGCGAAGGTGAAGGCCTCGGCGACATCGCCCTGGCTGGAGGCCCCGTCGCCGAAATAGGCCAGCACCGCGGAATCGGCGCCGTCCTTTGCCACACCCATCGCGTAACCGGCGGCGTGCAGCGTCTGCGAGCCGATCACGATCGTGTAGAGGTGGAAGTTGTTCTCGTTGGGGTCCCAGCCGCCGTTGTTCACGCCGCGGAACATGCCCAGCAGGTTCAGCGGGTCGACGTCGCGGGTCCAGGCCACGCCGTGCTCGCGGTAGGTCGGGAAGACGTAGTCGTCGGGGCGGGTCGCCCGGCCGGAGCCGATCTGCGCGGCCTCCTGGCCCAGCAGCGACGCCCACAGGCCCAGCTCACCCTGCCGCTGCAAGGTGATCGCCTCACCGTCGAAGCGGCGGGTCAGGACCATGTCCCGGTACAGGCCGCGCAGCTCCTCCGGCGACAGGTCGATCGCGTAGTCGTCGTGCTCGACGCGCTCGCCCTGCGGGGTCAGCAGCTGTACGAGTCCGGGCTCACCACTGCGGCGCTTCGCGGCGGCTGCGCGGGTCGTCCGCCCCCTCTTCGCGGGGGCACCACCGTCGGCAGTGCTCTTCACGCTCACGTTCGCTCCTCCGTCTGTCCGGCCCCCGGGATCTGCCGGGGAGCAGGATGGAGCCGCTTTCCCGCGTCCACGGGAGGCGGCACACCTGGTCCGGCGGGACGCACGGGGTGTGTGCGGCATGACCGAGCCCAGGGCTGACAGCGTCCCGGCGAATGGCCTGCACGACAGACGTTACCCACAAGTCCAGCATTCGCGCTAAGCCGTCCGACCTGCGGTTTTGCTTGGATTTCCTAGTAACTGCGCGAGCGTCGGGCATTCGGGCCGGGCAATCGTTTATTGCCGCAGGCCACCGGGACAATCGCACCGTATCTCGAATGGCGGACAACCGTAAGGGGCGACAGGGAGCGCGTCGGCGGGAGGCGGTCGGCGCCGAGGGGTGCGACGCTGGGGGCGTGAGCGAAAAAGGGCATGACGGGCATATACGTGTTTTCGTGGTGGACGATCACGACGTCGTCCGGCGCGGGGTGAACCGCCTGCTGTCCGGCGACCCGTCGATCGAGGTCGTCGGCGAGGCCGCCGACACCGCCGAGGCGATCGACCGGGTGCCGGACGCCCATCCGGACGTCGCCGTCCTGGACGTACGGCTGCCGGACGGCAGCGGCGTCGAGGCCTGCCGGGAGATCCGCTCGCACGACGAGTCCGTGAAGTGCCTGATGCTCACGTCCTTCGCCGACGACGAGGCCCTCTTCGACGCCGTCATGGGCGGCGCCGCCGGCTACGTCCCCAAGGTCATCACCGGCGACGACCTGATCAGCGCGGTGCGCGAGGTCGCCGCGGGCCACTCCCTCATCGACCCGGCCGCGGGCGCGGAGGTCCTCGAACGCCTCCGCGAGGGCGGCGGGCGCAGCGGCGAGCCCACGGAACGGCCGGGGCGGCTGTCGACGCGCGAACGGGAGTTCCTGGACCTCATCGGGGAGGGGCTCACCAACCGCGAGATCGCCGAGCGGGCCGGTCTCGACGAGCGGACGGTACGGCGGCAGGTCTCGCAGCTGCTGCACAAGCTGGGGAGGGAGCGGGGGGCGCAGGGGGCGGGGGCGGCGTGAGGCCGGCTGCGTGAGGCGGGGCGGCGTCCGGCGGGGCGCGGTCGGCGGGGCGCGGTCCGGCTGACGGCGCAGGTCGCGCGGCCGGCGCGGGTCGTACGAGGGGTGCGGGTCGCGCGGCCGGCGCGGGCGCGGGAGCACAAGGCGGCGCAAAAGGCGTAAGGAAGCCCTTACCAGGTCGGGGCGGGGTGGCGCCACCTCGCCCGAACGGCCGCGCCCGTTGATCTACGCTGACACTCGTGACGGGCACGGCAACGGAGCCGCACACGCGGGCTGCGCTGTCCGCGCTGCTGCACCGGTACGAGGACGCGGGCGAGCCGCTGACCTGCGAAGCCGTCCCCCGGGGACTGCTCAACCGCGGCTGGCGGGTGACCACCACGAGGGGCCGCTACTTCCTCAAGCAGTACGTCTCCGCGGACACCGCCGCCCCCGCGACCATCGTGCGCCAGCACCGCGCCACCCGGCGCCTGGCCCGGCTCGGACTCCCCGCCGCCGCGCCCCTGCGCGCCACCGACGGCCACACCGTCACGCTGCACGGCGGCGTCGGCTACGCCCTCTTCCCGTGGATCGACGGCACCCACCGCGAGGGCACCGACCTGGACGCCGACCAGTCCCGGCGGCTCGGCATCCTGCTCGGCCTCGTCCACACCGGGCTGGCCCGCGTCCAGCCGCCGCCCGCCGCGGGCCCGCGCCCCAGCGCCGACCCCGACGCCACCTACGCCGACATCGAGCGGCTGCTCGCCCTCGCCCGCGCGCACCGCCCGCACGACACCTTCGACCGGCTCGCCGAGCACCGGCTGCTGGAACGGCGCGAACTGCTGCGCCGGCACGCCCACCGCCGCCCGCCCGACCCCGCGCCCGCCCCGGCGCCCGAGGGCGGCGTCCAGGGCTGGGTGCACGGCGACTTCCACCCGCTCAACCTGCTCTACCGGGGTGACGAGCCCGCCGCGATCGTCGACTGGGACCGGCTCGGCGTCCAGCCGCGCGCCGAGGAGGCCGTCCGGGCCGCCGCGATCTTCTTCGTGCACCCCGTCGACGGCCGCCTCGACCTGCGCAAGGTGCGCGCGTACGCGCGGGCCTACCGGCTCGCCTCCGGCGCGGGCGAGGACGAGGTCGCCGCCGCCGTCCACCGGGTGTGGTGGGAGCGGCTCAACGACTTCTGGATGCTCCAGTGGCGCTACGAGCAGCGCGACCTGCGCTCCGACCCGCTCTTCCCCGCGACCTCGGCGCTGGCCGTGTGGTGGACGGGGGAGTACGAGGCGGTGCTGGACGCGTTCGCGGGGTAGGGCCCGCGGGGGTCAGCCGCCGGAGCCGCCGTTGCCCGCGGAGGAGCCGTTGCCCGCGGTGCCGCCGCCGCCCGAGTCGTCGGTGGGGGAACTGCTGGGCTTGTCCGTCGGCTTGTCCGTCGGGGTCGAGTTGGACGGCGGCGGCGTGGTCTGCGTCGGCTTCGACGTCGGCGAGTCGTCGGTCGGCGGTGTCTTCGACGGGGCCGAGGGCGGGGCCGTCGTGGTCGGCGTCCAGGTCGGCTTCGTCGGGTCGTCCGTCGGCGCGCCGGTGTCGCTCGGCTCGTCGGTCTGCTGGTCCGTGGGCTGGTTGTCGCTCGGCTGGTCGACGGGCGCGCTCGTGGACGACGAGGGCTGCTGGTTGTCCGCCGGGCTGTCGCCGTTGCCGCTGCCGTGCGTGGCGAGGACGACGCCGATGACCACGGCCAGCACCGCGGCCACCGTGAAGAGCACCGGCTTGAGCCAGCGGTTCCCGCCGGGGCCGTCGTCGTAGCCGCCGCTGCCGCCGGAGCCCGCGCCCGTACCCGTGTGCGTACCTGCACCCATGCCCGTACCGCCGACGACGCCGGGGACGAGGGGGGCGTTCAGTTCGGCGGTGCTGCCGCTGCGGCCGTCCGGGTGGTAGCCGCCGGGGCGAGTGGGGGCGGGGCCGGGGCCCTCCGGGAGGACCTTGGTGACCGCGCCGGTGTCCCACATGCCGCCGGTCCAGCCGCCCTGCTGGGTGAGGGCCTGGTGGGCGTAGCCGACGACACCGCGCATCTCCTCCGCGCTCTGGAAGCGCTCCTCCGGCTGCTTGGCCAGCGAACGCAGCACCAGGCCGTCCAGCTCGGGCGGCACCCGGTCGTTGACCTGCGAGGGAAGCCGCGGCTCGTCCTGGACGTGCTGGTAGACCACGGAGAGCGGTGTCTCGCCAACGAAGGGCGGCCGCAGCGCCAGCAGCTCGTAGAGCAGGCAGCCGGTGGCGTAGAGGTCGCTGCGGTGGTCGACGGACTTGCCGAGCGCCTGCTCGGGCGAGAGGTACTGCGGGGTGCCCATGACCATGCCGGTCTGCGTCATGGTGCTCGCGGCGCCGTGCAGGGCGCGGGCGATGCCGAAGTCCATGACCTTGACCGCGCCGCCGGTCGTGATGATCACGTTGGCGGGCTTGATGTCCCGGTGCACGATGCCGTGCTGGTGGCTGTACGCGAGGGCGTCCAGCACACCGGAGACGATGAGCAGCGCCTGGTCGACGGGCGGCGGGGTCGCGCTGGTGAGCAGGTCCTTGATCGTGTGGCCCTCGACGAGCTCCATCACGATGTAAGGGGCCGTGCCGCTGGGCGTGCGGTCCTCGCCGGAGTCGTAGACGGCGACGACGGCGTGGTGGTTCAGGCCCGCGACGGCCTGCGCCTCGCGCGTGAAGCGGGCCTTGGAGACGGGGTCCTCGGCGAGGTCGCCGCGCAGCAGCTTGACGGCGACGATCCGGCCCAGCCGTACGTCCTCGGCCGCGAAGACCTCGGCCATGCCGCCGCGGCCGAGCCGCCGGGTCAGCCGGTAGCGGCCCTCGCCGACAACGGAGCCCGTGCCCCACTGCTGGAGGGAGGTCTCCGACGCTCCGGTGCCCGCGGCCGTCTCGTTCGGGTCGACCATCAGTCCTCGCCGTCGTTCGCCTTCGCTTGGTCTGGTGCGCCACCGTACCGCTTTTCCGTCGGCGGCCACGGCCGGTGTCCGGTGGACGGGCGCACCCGTGCACCGGCCGCCCCGCGACCCCTCGGGATTCGTGCGGGGCCCGCGCCAGGGGTCCGCGCGGGTCCACTCAGGCGCCGTCTACCCCGCGGCGGCGGTCCGACCCGCCGTTACGCGGGAAAGTTCCGCGTTCTGTATGCGACCGATGCGTATCAGGTGACGAGATGGTCAACGAACTTGACGTGCCGGTGCTATCAGCCAGACTGAGCGGGCAAGCTCGGGGACGTGTGTCATCCCGTCGGACCTTCATGGGGGTAGCGGTACTGATGAGCGGGGACGCCACGCAGGGCGGCGGTTACACGGGGCGCTCGGTGGGCGGTGGGCGCTACGTACTGCGCAACCTGCTCGGCCAGGGCGGCATGGCCTCCGTGCATCTGGCACACGACACCGTGCTGGACCGGCCGGTGGCCGTCAAGACCCTCCACACCAACCTCGGGCACGAGCAGTCCTTCCGCGAACGCTTCCGCCGCGAGGCGCAGTCCGTCGCGAAGCTCAACCACACCAACATCGTCTCGGTCTTCGACTCCGGCGAGGACACGATCGACGGTCAGGTCGTCCCCTATATCGTCATGGAGTACATCGAGGGCCGCCCGCTCGGCGACGTCCTCGCCGCGGACATCGCGCAGTACGGCGCGATGCCCGCCGACAAGGCGCTGAAGATCGTCGGCGACGTGCTCGCCGCCCTCGCCGTGAGCCACGAAATGGGCCTGGTCCACCGGGACATCAAGCCCGGCAACGTGATGATCACACGGCGCGGCGTCGTCAAGGTCATGGACTTCGGCATCGCCCGTGCCATGCAGTCCGGCGTCACCTCCATGACGCAGACCGGCATGGTCGTCGGCACCCCGCAGTACCTGTCGCCCGAACAGGCCCTCGGACGCGGCGTCGACGAGCGCTCCGACCTCTACTCGGTCGGCTGCATGCTCTTCGAACTCCTCACCGGACGGCTCCCGTTCGACGCCGACTCGCCGCTCGCGATGGCGTACCAGCACGTCCAGGAGACGCCGCCCGCCCCGTCCGGCTTCAACCGTGCTCTGAGCCCGGCCGCCGACGCACTCGTGGCCCGCGCGCTGCGCAAGAACCCGGCGGAACGTTTCCCGACCGCCGACGCCATGCACGACGAGACCGACCGCGTCCTCGCCGCCACCGCGCAGAACGCGATACCGCAGCTTTCCGGCGAGGCCGCGACCGGCAGCCGCGGGGAAGGCGTCGCCAACTCCGTCTTCCCGTCCGCGCAGGGGCCGGTGCAGACCCCGCCGCCGCAGCTCCAGACGCCGTACGCGCCGACGACGCCCGCCCCGCAGTCCGGCTACGCCCCGCACACCCCGCCGCCCTCCGCCTACGGCTACCCGCAGCAGGGCCACGCCCAGACCCCGCCGCCGAGCACCGCGTACGGCATGGGCGCGCCGCCCTCCCTGCAGGGCATCCCGCAGCAGCACATGGGCGGCGGCCACCCGGGCGGCATGAACCCGGGCGGTCCGGGCGGCCCCGGCGGCGGGCGCAAGCGCAACACCCCGCTGATCGTGGGCGCCGCGGTGGTCGGCGTCGTGATCGTCGTGATCGTCGCCGTCGTACTCGCGACGCAGGGCGGCGGCAAGCCCGACCCCGACCCCACGGCCGCCCCGAACCCCACGGCGACCACCGGGACCGCGGAGCCCACCGCCACCGGCGACGGCGTCGTCATGGGCGACCAGACCCGCACCATCGAGACCAGCGAGTGCACCAAGGCGCACAACGAGCTGATCAACCCGGGCAAGCCCAACCTCATGACGATGCCCGACTTCACCTCGATCTACGTCGACTCCGCGGTCGCCTGCATGAAGGCCGCCAACTGGCCGTACGAGATCAAGGACATGGACGAGCAGCAGTGGGGCAAGGGCACGATCACGTCCCAGAACCCGAAGCCGCTCGACGACTTCGACGCCAACTCCGGCGACAAGATCACCATCTGGGTCTCCACCGGCAAGGGCTCCAACTAGCCCCTGGGGCCTGGGCCTTCGCCTTTTCTGCCCTTCGCCCTCCCGCACCTGTCCCGCCGGGCGTCCGGTGGCACTCAGCACCGCGGGCCCGGCCTCTTCCGAGAGGCCGGGCCCGCGGTGCTTCTCCCGGGACACGGGCCCGCGCCACCCCCCGGGTGCCGCAGACCGGCGGTGCCGTCGGAGACAGCCGTCGGAGACAGCAATCAGAGATAGGGGCCCGAACGCGAGCCCGGGTGACCGGTGTCCAGCTCCTCCTCGTGCCCGAGCGCCCCCGGCGGCAGCGCCCGCCGCATCTGCTCCAGCTGGGCGCGCGCGGCCATCTGCTGGGCGAACAGCGCGGTCTGGATGCCGTGGAAGAGGCCCTCCAGCCAGCCGACCAGCTGCGCCTGGGCGATCCGCAGCTCGGCCTCGCTGGGCACACTGTCGTCGGTGAAGGGGAGCGACAGCCGCTCCAGCTCCTCCACCAGTTCCGGTGCGAGCCCGGCCTCCAGCTCCTTGACCGAGCTGGCGTGGATCTCCTTCAGCCGCACCCGGCTCGCCTCGTCCAGCGGAGCCGCCCGCACCTCCTCCAGGAGCTGCTTGATCATGCTGCCGATCCGCATCACCTTCGCGGGCTGCTCGACCATCTCCGTGACCGGGATCTCGCGCCCCTCCTCGCCGTCGCCGCCCCCGGCCCCGCCGAGGGCCATGCCGTCCGGCCCGACGACCAGGACCTGCGGATTCTGCGAGCTCTCCGGCGAGCGTTCGTTCATCGGCATCTCCATGTCGCCATTGTCCCGCACCTCGGTCCGCGCGGGCCGTGTGGCCCCCTCCTCGCCCACACGGCCCGCACGCCCCCGAACACGTCCCGGCCCTCCCGGCGCCCCCGGCACGTGCCTGCTCCCCTCAGCCGTGGCTCCGGTCAGCCCTCCTCCTCCCCCCGCCGCTCAGCCGTCGGCGCGTCTGCCGAGCTGCGGACGGGACCGGGTGACCAGGGCCGCCAGCAGTCCCGCTCCCAGCGGCACCGCCACCACCAGCAGCGTCAGCGTCCCCCAGGGGATCGCCACCGGGACGCGGGGCACACTGCTCGCGTCCGTCCAGCCGTGGAGCAGATCGCGCCGGAACTGCGCCCACCGGTGTCGCCGCTCGACCCGCCGCAGCGCTACCGCGGGCAGCACCCCGGCGACCGAGCCCAGCACCACACCCATCACGGCGACGATCCCGCACTGGAAACCGGACAGCGTCCGCCGGATGCCCCCGCTCGCGCCTATCGCCGCCAGCGTCCTGAGGTCCGGACCGGCATCCGCCTGCGCCAACCCCGTCGTTATCCCGGCCGCCCCGACCGTGACCAGCCCCGCGAATATCGCCAGCGCCAGCAGCAGTACCCCGTCATGCCGGGAGTAGCCGTCCTCGACGTACACGCTCACCTGCGTGCCGATCTTGGCCACGTCCAGGTCGAGCGTCTGCTGCTCCTTTCCGCTCGGCAACCTCGCCGTCGTGTAGAAGGAGCCCAGCGCCACGGTCCGGAAGCCCGCCGCCTCCGCCGCCCGCGGCGGCACGAGCGCCGTCAGCCCGTACGGCGTGTCCTCGGCGGCCAGATACGCGGGGAGCACCTTCACCTTGCCCGCGGGCTCCGAACCCTCCCCGACGTCGGTCTTCGTGACGTCCGCGATCACCGTGACCCGGAGAGTGCCGTGGTCGGCGTAGGCCCGGTCGAACAGCACCGTCTCCCCACGGCCCAGCGCCTGCTCCGCCGCGGGGTCGCGGATGCCCAGCGCGTGCAGCACATCGGCCCCGCCGACCATGATCCCGCCGTCGCTCGGCATCGCGGTCGCTCTGTTCGGCCTCGTGCAGCGCCAGTCCGCGAGCAGCGCCTCGACCGACGTGGGCCGTACGGCCGGGCCGCCCTCGTGCGGCACCGAAGGGCACCGGTTGGCGTCCGGCATCTCCGCCTGCACCGCGCCGCAGCCCTTCTCCTCGTCCACCGCGCAGGACGGCGCCCCGATGTAGATCCGCGACACGTCCACCCGCCCGGTGACCGGGTAGTCCTTCTCCACCGCGGCCCGCACCCGCGCGAGATCGCCGGACGCGCTGCCGAGTCCCGACACCGCCACCGACCCGTACGGGAGCATCGCGTGGTGGGCCTGCCGGTCCTCCTGCCCCTTGCTCGCCGTGTAGGTCGCGACCGCCACCGACCCGGCCACCGCCGCCAGCACCGCGGCCACCGCGGGCGCCGTGCGGCCCCGGTTGCGGACCGTGTCCCGCAGCGCCAGCCTCGGCGCCGTCGGCAGCCATCGCCCGAGCCGGCCGAACAGCCCGATCAGCACCGGGGTCGTCATCGCCAGCCCGATCTCCGCGAGGCTCGTGCCGAGCACCGCCGAGTAGATGCTGTCGGTGCGGGTCGTCGCGTAGACGGTGGTCGCCACCCCGATGACCATCACGCCCGCTCCCATCAACGGCAGCACACGGCTCGCGCGCCGCACCCCCCGCCGGCCGGTGAGCGAGGCGATCACGCTCTGCCGCGCCGCCGACACCGCCGGCACCATCGCCGCCAGCACCCCGGTGAGCACCGCCAGCCCGCCGATCGCCGCCAGCTCCAGCGGCCGCAGCGTCAGCCCGCCGAAGCGCGCGCCGCCGTGCTCCTCCAGGGGCCCGCGGAGCAACTGGGTGAGCGCGACCCCCAGGACCGTCCCGACCACGGCCGCCCCCACGCCGATCACCAGGCCGCTGGAGATCACTATGGCCCTGATGTGCCTGCGGTCACCGCCGTTGGCACCCACCAGCCCGAGCTGGCGCCTCGAGCGGCGCGCCCCGACCGCGAAGGCCGGACCGGCCAGCAGGCAGATCTCCACGATGCTGAGCCCGACGATCGTCACTATCACGGCGACCGCCTCGGCCCTCGTGTCGCTGCCGTCGGACAGCAGCCGCACGCTCTCGGGCCTCGCCCGGTAGAGCGGCACCTCGGCCGCCGGCGGCTGGTGCTCGCGCACCTGCCGCGAATCGACGACCACGCCCAGTGTGTTGGCGTGCTTGACCATCTCCCAGGTGAAATCCCCCGGGAAGGACACCAGATAGCTGAGACGTCCCGGGGAGAACCTGTCCTTCATCGTGTCCGCGGCCGCCTGGTAGGGCGCGACGAAAGCACCGGGCAGCACGTTGAGTTCCGCGTCGTTCAGGTCGCTCGGCAGTTCGTAGACGCCGACGATCATGTAGGACCGGCTCAGACCGCGCACCTTCACCCGTGACCCGATGTCCAGCCCGCTGTCCTGGAGGAACTGGCCGGTGGCACCCGCCTCGTCCGGCGTCCTCGGATAGCGGCCCCGGAGCAGCCGGGTGATGCCCTTGGCCATCGGGTCAGCCGCCTTCAGCTCCCTGACCTCGGTGTCCAGCAGCCCGTACTTCCCCATGACCGGTGCGTAGGCGTGGACGTCGCTCAGCCAGCGCGCCCCGGCCGGCAGCGCGGTCAGCGGGTCGACCACGGGGTCGGCCGCGGGGCCTTCCCCGTCGGCCGGATCCTGGTGCTTCAGGGGCATCCCGATGCCGTCCTTCGGGTCCTCGTACACCGGCTGCGGTCCGTACCCCGGGTCGGACAGCCGCGCGTCCGCGGCCCCCAGCTCGCGGGTCGCCTTCTCCCCGACCGACAGCTGCGAGCTGCGGACGGTGACATCGGCCGCGCTCACGCCCATGATGGGCACCGCGATCATGGCCAGCACCATCAGGCTGCGGGCCTTGTACCGCAGGGCGTCCCGGCGGGCGATCCGCACCGCCACCCGCCACGCGTGCAGCCGCCCGGCACCCGGTACCGCGCCCCAGCGCCGCCCGCTCACCGCCCCGCTCCGCCCGCTCACCGCCCCGCTCCGCCCGCGAGCAGCGACTCCGCACTGGAGCGCAGCGTCGACTCGACCACCGAGCCATCCCGCAGGAAGACCACCCGGTCCGCCCACGCCGCGAACCGCGGCTCATGCGTCACGAGGATGCCGGCCGCGCCCGCGTCGCACCGGGACCGCAGCAGCGCGAGCACCGCGTCACCGGTCTCCGAGTCCAGCGCGCCGGTGGGCTCGTCGGCGAGCACCAGCCGCCGGTCGCCCACCAGCGCGCGGGCGATGGCCACCCGCTGCTGCTGCCCACCCGACATCTCGTCCGGGAAGCGGTCGGCGAGGTCGGCCAGCCCGATCTCGCCGAGCGCCGCGACCGCCTCCCGGCGGGCCTTTCGGCTGCCGAGCCCGTCCAGCTCGCGGGGCAGCGCCACGTTCTCCGCGGCGGTCAGGGCGGGGATCAGGTTGTAGTCCTGGAAGACGTAGCCGATGCTCCGCCGCCGCAGCGCCGCCAGTTCCTTCCGGCTCGCCACCGTCAGGTCGGTGCCCTCGACCAGCACCCGGCCGGACGTCGGCAGGTCGAGCCCGCCGGCCAGCGTCAGCAGCGTGGACTTCCCCGAGCCCGAGGGCCCCATGACGGCGACCAGCTCCCCCGCGTGGACGTCGAGATCGATCCCGCGCAGCGCGTGCACCTCGGCCGCGCCGGTGCCGTGCACCCGGGTCACCTCCTCGACGCGGAGCACGGGCTCCACCTCGGGCTCCGCCTCCCGGGCGCCGCCGCTCGCCCCGGCCCGGCCGGGCACGCCGGACGCCTTCTCCGGCTCGGCCGGCGGTGTGGACTGACTGGACATCGGACTTCCCCCTGCTTCCGGTCCGGGCCGTCCAGGTCCGGACTGTTCGTCGTGCTCCTCGCGTACGTCATCCCGTGGGCCCGCGCCGCGCCCTGCTGCGGCGCGGCCGTGTGCGCGGCGGTGTGCAGCGCCGCGGGCCCGCCCCGGGTGCGGGCCCGAGCGGGCCCGACCGCGACCCCGTCTCCCGCTCGTCCTCCGTCAGGACCGGGCGGGCGGACGGTCAGCGCCGGGGCCGCCGCAGCGCGCCGCGCAGCCCGCCGGCCCGCGCCACGCCCTGCTGCGGTGCGGTGCCCGTCCGCTCCGCGGCGCCGTCCCCGCCCGGGCTGTCCTCTTGTTCTTCCTCTTCTTTCCGCTGCCGGTCGGCGGCCGCCTGCGGGGCGAGCCGGACGAGCCGGGTCTCGCAGTGGTCCAGCCAGCGGGCCTCCGCCTCGGCCTGGAAGATCATCTGGTCCAGGACCAGTTGCCAGGCCACGTCGTCCGGGTCGAAGACTCCCGGGCGGGCGCCCGCCGCCTCCAGCGCCTGCGCCTTCAGCCGCGTGTAGTCCTGCATGGCCTGGATGGTGTGGGCGCGCTGGGCCTGGATGACGGTGCGGACATCCACATCGGGCGTCCCCACCGCCATCGCGAGCTTTATCGCGAGCTCGTCGCGCGGCGGACTCGCGCGGTCCACCGGCGTGGTGAACCAGCGTCTGAGCTCGTCGCGCCCGTCCTCCGTGATGGCGTAGAGGGCGTGCCCCGCGTCGTCCTCGCCCGCGGGCACGACCAGGCCGTCACGCTCCAGCCGGGCGACGGTGGTGTACACCTGCCCGACGTTGAGCGGCCAGGTGGAACCGGTGCGCGACTCGAACTCGGTGCGTAGCTGGTAGCCGTAACGCGGCCCTCGTTCGAGGAGGGCCAGCAGGCCGTGACGGATCGACATACTCAGTATGTATACCGAGTAAGGTCACCTCCGGCAAGAGCGATCGGCGAGCCGGGACCTCCCTTCACTCGAACGAATGAACGAAGGGCGTTCGATGTTCGAGCGGCCGCGCCGCAGGCAATCATGATCGGGAACGGTCACCTGCGACGGCGGGCAGCCGGGACGGAAACTCTCGCGCGGGCGGGTACGCATGCGCCCGCGGGCACGCGCGCAGGCGCGGGCACGCGGGGGAGAACAGGGTGGGCGGCCGGTCGGCCAGGTTTCGGGCGATCGGGGGCCTGGGGGTCGGGCGCCGGTGCGATCGGGGCCTGGCGATCCGGGCTGTCGGGTGCGGTTCGATCGGGTGCTGGGCCGTCAGGTCCGGCGCAGGCGGAGGCCGAGAAAGCCGAGACCGAGCCCGACCAGCATCATCCCGGCCCCGAGCGGCAGCACCCGGAGCACCCGGGGCTTCCGGGTGGTGGTCGGCGGCGGGTCGCTCTGCACCGCGGCCGGCGCGGGAAGCGTGGTCGCCGTCGGCTCGGGGCCGGTGGAGCCCGCGCCGGGCAGGAGCGAGGGTGCCTGCTCGCGGAAGCCGTGGTCGTAGCGGCGCTGCCGGGGCCGGTCCTCGTAGGCGCGGTGCCGCGCGTGGACGCCCTGGCCGGATCCGTCGGCGGGGAGTCGCGCGGGAGGCCTCAGCGGTGCGCCGCGGGGAGCCGACGGCGCGGGCGCCCGCGCCGGATCGGAACGGGCGGGACCGGAATGGGCGGGCTTCCCGGAAGGACGGGGAGGCCCGGACGGGCCGGCGGAGGCGGGCGGGAGCGAGCGAGGAGGTGACGGCATGGCAGGCATGCCGGAAGTGGCGGGTGGACGCGGCGCGCCGGGGTGCGGGCCGCTCACGGACGGGCGCCCCGGTCCGGGCGGCGAGGGCCGCGCGGGCTGCGACGGTGCCACGGGTCGCACGGGGTGGCCGGGACCGGTGGATCCGGGCGGCGGGAAGTCCGCGGCCCCGCCGGGCTGCGGACCGCCGGGCCGCTGGTCGTGCCCCGGCCGGGGCGGGCGGGCCACGCCGGGAGCGGCGGCCTGCGGCGACGCACGCTGCCCGGAGGGGGGTGTCGCCCCCTCCGGCGCGACGGGACGCCCCGTGGCGCCGGAGCCGAGGAGGGCCACGGCGAGCAGTGCGGGAGCTGCCGCCCGGAAGGCCGCGGCGGCGGCCGGGCGGACGGGATGCGCGGCATCGGGGAGTGACCCCCGCCTGCCGGATGCCCACCGCACGTCCCTCGCCTCTCCGCCGGACTCTCGGTGGGATCAGCGTCACACGAAGCGACAATTCCGGCATCCCGGGCGGGGAGCGGGGTGTTGGCGGTCAGACGGTGAGCAGGATCTTGCCGACGTGCTCGCTGCTCTCCATCAGCCGGTGCGCCGCGGCGGCCTCGGCCAGCGGGAAGGCCCGGTCGACGACCGGGCGGACGGTGCCCGCCTCGACCAGCGGCCAGACGTGCTCGCGGACAGCCGCGACGATCGCCGCCTTCTCCGTCTCCGGCCGGGCCCGCAGACTGGTCGCGATCACGGCGGCACGCTTGGCGAGCAGCTTCGCGAGGTTGAGTTCCGCCTTGACGCCGCCCTGCATGCCGATGACGACCAGGCGCCCGTTCAGGGCCAGGGCGTCGAGGTTGCGATCCAGGTACTTCGCCCCGACCACGTCCAGGATGACGTCGGCGCCCCCGTCACCGAGCTGCTCGACGAAGTCCTGCTCCCGGTAGTTGACCAGGATGTCGGCACCCAGCTCGCCGCAGAAGGCCAGCTTCTCCGCCGTGCCCGCGGTGGTCGCGACCGTCGCGCCGACAGCCTTCCCGAGCTGGATGGCCATGGTGCCGATGCCGCTGGAGCCGCCGTGCACGAGCAGTGTCTCGCCCGGCCGCAGGTGCGCGATCTGGAAGACGTTGGACCAGACCGTCGCGGTCACCTCGGGCAGCCCCGCCGCCGTGACCGGGTCGATGCCCTCGGGCAGCGGCAGCAGCTGCCCGACCGGCACCGCCACCAGCTCGGCGTAGCCGCCGCCGGACAGCAGCGCGCACACCTCGTCGCCGACCGCCCACCCGGCCACGCCGGGGCCGAGTCGCACGATCCGCCCGGAGCATTCGAGGCCGGGGTAGCGGGAGGCACCGGGCGGCGGGTCGTAGAAGCCCTGCCGCTGCAGGACGTCGGCGCGGTTCACGGCCGAGGCCGCGACCTCGACGAGCACTTCGCCCGGACCCGGTTCGGGGTCGGGCACCTCGGAGAGGACCAGCACATCGGGCCCGCCGGGCTCGGCAATGGTGATCGCACGCATGCCCCGACCTTACGGGAAGCGTTCGCGGCGGTCCGTCGCGCCGTGCTGCGGTGCTGGATCCCGCGGTCAGTCCAGCGGCGCGGTCTCCGTACCGCCGGTCGCCCGGTGGATGGTGATCAGCCGGTCGCCCGGGCGCAGCGGCGAGGCGTCCGGGTCGTCGTGGCCGAGAAGGCGCGAGCCGCGCTTGACCGACACCACCAGATCGCCGCACTCGCGCGGCGCCCTGCCCGCCTCGGACGCCGTGACCGGCCGCTCGATGAGGTCGAGCCCGCTGCCGTAGGTGATCAGGTCGTCCATCACCTGCCCGACGCTGGGGCTGAGCACGCCGAGCCCCAGCAGCCGCCCCGCGTAGCCGGAGCTGGTGATGACGGAGTCGGCGCCCGACTGCCGCAGCAGCGGCCCGTTCTCGTCCTCGCGGACGGACGCGACGATGTGCGCGGTCGGGTTGAGCTGACGCGCGGTCAGTGTGACCAAGACGGCGGTGTCGTCGCGCTGCGCCGCGACGACGATCTGCCGCGCCCGCTGCGCCTCGGCCCTGCGCAGCACCTCGCTGTGCGTCGCGTCGCCCGCGACCGCGACGAACCCCTCCTCGGTCGCGCCGTGCACCGCCTTGTGGTTCGGGTCGACGACCACGATCTGCTCCTTCGGCACCCCGCGCCCCAGCAGCGTCCGCGCCGCGGACCGGCCCTTGGTGCCGTACCCCACGATGACGACGTGATCGCGCACCGTTCTCCTCCAACGGGTGATCCGGAACTGCTCCCTGGTCCGCTCGGTCAGTACTTCCAGCGTCGTGCCGACCAGGATGATCAGGAAGAGTACGCGCAGTGGCGTCACAAGAAAGGTGGTCGTCAGGCGCGCGCTGGTGCTGTACGGGACGATGTCGCCGTAGCCCGTCGTCGACAGCGTGACCGTCGAGTAGTAGAGCGCGTCGAGGAAGCCCACCGAGGTGTCGGCGGCGTCGTGGTAGCCGCGGCGGTCGGTGTAGACGAGGACGACGGTGACGGCGAGCACCAGCAGCGCGAGCAGCAGCCGCTTGCTCACCTGCACCAGCGGCCCCGCGGCCTGGTGCGGGAAGGCCACCACGTGTCCGCCGGGCGTGGCGTCGGGCGGCGGAGCCTCGTCCCCGCCGCCCGGCCCCTCCGGCGGGGTCATGTACCGCTCCCCCACGCGGGCGCGAGCACCCCGGTGTCCAGCACCGCCGTCTCCTCCCCGGCCCTCCCGCCGCCCGGCGGGATCACCGCCATACCGTCCGCCGCGGCCAGCCCGCGCAGCATCGCCGGACCGGTGAAGTGCAGCGGGCGCGCGGCCGATTCGTCGTCGAAGACGACAGGCACGAGCCGGGTGTCCACCGGGTGGCCCGGCACGTCCGAGGTCAGCGGCGCCGCGTACGGGGCCGGCAGCGGCCGTCCGGCCAGCGTGCGCAGCACGGGGGCGACCAGGGTGAGCACGCCGGAGACGGCCGCGAGTGGATTGCCGGGCAGCCCGGCCAGCAGGCCCCCGGCGGGCAGCCGGGCGAGCAGCATGGGGTGCCCCGGCCGCACCGCCACCCCGTCGACGAGCAGCCCGGCGCCGAGCCGGGCCAGTACGGGATGCACATGGTCGACCGGGCCGCCCGCCGTCCCGCCGGTGGTCACCACCAGGTCGGCGGTGCTCGATGCCAGGGCGGCGTGCAGCACGTCGGCGTCGTCCGCGAGCCGCCGCACCCCGGTGACGTCCGCGCCGAGCCCGCGCAGCCACGACGGCAGCATCGGGCCGAGCGCGTCGCGCACCCGCCCGGTCCGGGGCGGCCCCTGGTCCAGCAGCTCGTCGCCGAGCACCAGGATCTCGACCCGGGGGCGCATGACGACGGTCAGCTCGTCGTATCCCGCCGCGGCGGCCAGCCCGAGCACCGCCGGGGTGACCAGCGCCCCCGTGGGCAGCAGTTCGTCACCGCTGCGGCATTCCTGGCCCCTGCGCCGTATCTCCTGGCCGGGCCCGGGAGGGGAGTGCGGCGCCAGTACGTGCAGCCACTCGCCGTCGGTCCGCTGCCGCACACCACCGTGCTCGCTGCGCAGCACCGCGGTGGTGCCCGGCGGCAGCACCGCACCGGTGGCGATACGCACCGCGTGGCCGCCCAGCAGGGGGTCGGACGGCCGCCGCTGCCCGGCGAGCACCTGCCCCTTCAGCCGCCACGGGCCCTGGCCCGCGACCGCCCAGCCGTCCATCGCGGAGGAGTCGAAGGAGGGCAGGTCCGTCAGCGCGGCGAGCGGCCGCGCCAGTGCCATGCCGAGCACCTCCTCGCCGAGCGGCAGCGCCCGCGCGTCGAGCCTGCGCCCCGCCCGGCGGGCGATACGCCGCGCCTCCGGCCAGGAGACGGTGCTCGCCGCGGGCTGGGCGGGCTCGGGCGCGCGCACCGGCTCGTGGCCGAGCGCGACCGCCAGCGGGTCGTTGGCGGGCGGCCGCGCGCTCCGGCCCGCCCTGCCCCGGGGCCCGTTGGCCAGCGCGAGGGCGTCGTCCAGGGCGCGGTCGGCGGCGTCCTCACCGCTCGCGCCGCGGTCACGGGGGCCGTTCATCCGGCTTATTCCTCCGGTTCCGGCCAGTGCACGGCCAGGTCCGCGGCCTTGCGCGCCGCCTCCCGCACGGCCTGCGGCCCGCCACCGGCCTGCGCGGCCGCGTAGCCCACCAGGAAGGTGGTCAGCGGCGCCGCCGGGCGCGCGACACCGTGCGCGGCGTCACGGGCCAGGTCGAGCAGGACACCGGTGTCCACGTCGAGTTCGATGCCCAGTTCGGTCTTGACTGCTGCGATCCATTCGTCCACCACACGCCCATGGTCCCCGATCCGCCCGCGCAAGCCACCCAGGCTCACCCCGTGGACACCCCGCCCGGCCCACCGGCGCCCGTGGGCGGCGCCGACGGGGCGTCAGACTCCGGGCAGACCGCCGCGCGGGTCCAGGCGGGAGCGCGCGACGGCGACGTCCTCCCATGTGTCGCAGTCGAAACTCGCCCGGCCGGTGGGGTCGGGGATCCGGCGCAGCGTCAGAGCCGAGGTGAGCAGCCGCAGCGGAAGGCCCGACAGGGTGCCGTACTCGGCCCGGAGCAGCGCGGCCTCGCGGCGCAGCGGCTCGGCCCGGTAGGCCGCCGCGAGCGGCTGGTCGCGGCCGCCCGCGTCGGTGAGCAGCACACCCTCCCATGCGCCGGTGAGGCCGCCGGTGAGCGCCGTGACCGTGTCCACCGTGAGGAAGGGCAGGTCGGCCGCGAGCACGAGCACGACCGGCGGACGGTCCGGGCCGCCGAGCGCGGCGAGTCCGGCGGCCAGCGCGGGCAGCGGGCCGCCGCCCGCGGGCTCTTCCCGGGTCCAGCGCACCGGCCGGGCGGTGGGCCTGCGCGGGCCGACGACGACGGTGCGGTCCGCGTCCGCGCACACCGAGAGCACCCGGTCGAGCAGCGTCCGGCCACCGACCGCCAGCGCGGGCTTGTCGGCGCCGCCCAGCCGCCGGGCCGCGCCGCCGGCCGGCACCACCGCGTCGTAGCTCGTCGTCATGACGCCGAGTATCCCCCGGCCGGTGCGCGACACGGCCGGGGGAACGGGTCAGCAGCGGGCCGGGGCGGGTCAGACGGCCGCCAGCAGCACGGCGGGCTGCTCGACGCAGTCGGCCACCATCCGCAGGAAGCCGCCCGCGGCACCGCCGTCGCACACCCGGTGGTCGAAGGTGAAGGACAGCTGCACCACCTGGCGCACCGCCAGCTCGCCCTCGTGCACCCACGGTTTCGCGACGATCCGGCCCACACCGAGCATCCCGGCCTCGGGGTGGTTGATGATCGGCGTGGAGCCGTCGACACCGAAGACGCCGTAGTTGTTCAGCGTGAACGTCCCGCCGGTCAGCTCGGCCGGGGACAGCGTTCCGGCGCGGGCGGACTCCGTGAGCCGGGCGATCCCGTCCGCCAGCGCCGCCGTGGTCATCGTGTGGGCGTCGCGCAGCACGGGCACCACGAGGCCGCGGTCGGTCTGCGCGGCGAAGCCGAGGTGCACTGCGGGCAGCCGCACGATCTCCGAACGCTCGGTGTCCACGGTGGCGTTGAGGTCCGGGTAGCGGGCCAGCGCGGCCGTGACCACCCTGGCCAGCAACGCGAGCACGGAGATCCGGCGCTGTCCCGAGGCGTTCATCGCGGCGCGGGCCGCGAGCAGTTCGGTGGCGTCGGCGTCCACCCAGCAGGTCGCGTCGGGCACTTCGCGGCGGCTGCGGGCCAGCTTCTCCGCGGCGGCCCGCCGTATCCCGCGCAGCGGCACCCGCTCCGCGCCCTCCGGTACGGCCGTGGGGGCGGTGGCGGGAACCGGGACGGCGGGAGCGGCGGCGGGGGAAACGGAAGCGGGGGCCGCCGTGATCGCGCGCTCGACGTCGGAGCGCAGGATCAGTCCCTCGGGCCCGCTTCCGGCCAGCGTCCGCAGGTCCAGCCCGTGCTCGCGGGCGATCCGCCGCACGAGCGGCGAGATGACGGCCACCGGCCCGCGGTCCGCACCGTCCTCAGCGGCCGCACCATCGGACCTGGCCGGCCCGGCCGACGCGTCGGGCACGGGCGTCGGCGGGGGAGCGGGAGCCGGAGGCGGCGCGACCGCCGCGGGCGCGGGACCGGCCGCCACCGGGGCGGCGCCCGGTGCGGCCCGCCGGCCGCCCGCCCGGATCCGCCCCCGGCGGCGGCCCGCGGCACCGGCGGTGCCGTAGCCGACCAGCACGTTGCCGGAGCCCTGTCCGCCGTCCGCGGCTCCCGCGGGGGCGGCGCCGTCCGCACCACCGGCCGCGTCAGCGTCGGCGGACCCGACCGCGACGGTCACCAGCGGCCGTCCCACGGCGAGCGACTCGCCCTCCTCGCCGAACCGCGCGGTGACCACGCCTCCGTAGGGGCACGGCACCTCGACCACGGCCTTGGCCGTCTCCAGTTCGACCACCGGCTGGTCGATCGCGACCACGTCGCCGACCTCCACCAGCCAGCGGACGATCTCCGCCTCCGTCAGCCCTTCCCCGAGGTCGGGGAGGGTGAACTCGCGCACCACGGCCATCAGTCGTCCTCCCACTGGAGTCGGCCGACCGCGTCGAGGATGCGGTCCACACCGGGGAGGTGGTGCCGTTCGAGCATCGGCGGCGGGTACGGGATGTCGAAGCCGGTGACCCGCAGCACGGGTGCCTCCAGGTGGTGGAAGCAGCGTTCGGTGATGCGGGCGGCGATCTCCGCGCCCGCCCCGGCGAACCCTGCCGCCTCGTGGACCACGACGGCCCGCCCGGTGGCGCGCACGGCCGCCGCGACGGTCTCCTCGTCGAAGGGCACCAGGCTGCGCAGGTCCACCACGCCCAGATCCCAGCCCTCCGCCGTGGCCGCCTCCGCCGCCTCCAGGCACACCGGCAGCGACGGCCCGTAGGTCACCAGCGTCGCCGTGCGCCCGGCCCGGCGCACCATGGCCTGTCCCGGCGGCGGCACCGCCACCGGCTCCCGTGGCGACCAGTCGGCCTTCGACCAGTACAGCCGCTTCGGCTCCAGGAAGACGACCGGGTCGTCGGAGGCGATGGCCGCCCGCAGCATGCCGTAGGCGTCCTCCACCGTGGCCGGGGTGTAGACGTGCAGGCCCGGGGTGTGGACGTAGTAGGCCTCCGAGGAGTCGCTGTGGTGCTCCACACCGCCGATGCCGCCGCCGTAGGGGATCCGCACGGTGATGGGCAGCGGCAGCGCGCCCCGGGTGCGGTTGCGCATCCGGGCGACATGGCTGACGAGCTGCTCGAAGGCCGGGTAGGCGAAGGCGTCGAACTGCATCTCGACGACCGGCCGCAGCCCGTACATCGCCATGCCGACGGCCGCTCCGAGGATCCCGGCCTCGGCGAGCGGGGTGTCCGTGCAGCGGTCCTCGCCGAAATCCCTGGTCAGACCATCGGTGATGCGGAAGACCCCGCCCAGCGTGCCGACGTCCTCCCCCATGACGTGCACGGCCGGATCCGCCGCGAGGGCGTCCCGCAGCGCCTGGTTGAGCGCCTGCGCCATGGTGGTCTGCTTACGGGCGGGCGGCGCCGTGCGGCCCGCGTCGGTGGTGGCAGTGGTCATGGCCGGCGCTCCGCCGCCGGCTCCTCCGCGGGAGCGGCCGCGGCTGCTTCCGCGGCCTCCGCCGCCTCTGCTGCCTCCGCCGCCTCCGCCGCTATCTCCGCGCGCAGCATCTCGGCCTGTTCGCGCAGTTGCTGCGTGGGCTCGGCGTAGACGTGTGCGAAGAGCTCCATCGGGTCGAGCGAGGGCTCCTCGTGCATCCGTGCGCGCAGGTCGGCGGCGAGCGTCTCCGCCTCGTCGGCCGCCTGCTGCCGCCCCGCCTCGTCGAGCAGCCCGCGGCCGGTCAGTTCCCTTTCCAGCAGCTCCACCGGGTCGTGCGCGCGCCACGCGGCGACCTCGGCCTCCTCGCGGTAGCGGCCCGCGTCGTCGGCGTTGGTGTGCGCGTCGATCCGGTAGGTGACCGCCTCGACCAGGGTGGGGCCGCCGCCGTCCCGCGCGCGGTTCAGCGCCTCGGTGAGGATCTGGTGGACTGCCGGTGCGTCGTTGCCGTCCACCAGCCTTCCCGGCATGCCGTAGCCCACGGCCTTGTGCGCGAAGGTGGGGGCCGCGGTCTGCTTGGCCAGGGGGACGGAGATGGCGAAGCCGTTGTTCTGCACCAGGAAGACCACCGGCGCCCGCCAGACGGCGGCGAAGTTGAGTGCCTCGTGGAAGTCGCCCTCGCTCGTGCCCCCGTCGCCGACCATGGCGAGCGCGGCCACCGGGTCCCCGCTGAGCCGGGCGGCGTGGGCGAGGCCGACGGCGTGCGGCAGTTGGGTGGCGAGCGGCGTGCTGAGCGGGGCGACGCGGTGGACGCGCGGGTCGTACCCGGTGTGCCAGTCGCCGCGCAGCAGCGTCAGCGCCTCGACCGGGTCCACCCCGCGGGCCACCACGGCGAGGGTGTCGCGGTAGCTGGGAAAAAGCCAGTCGGCGGGTGCGAGGGCGAGAGCGGCGGCGACCTCGCAGGCCTCCTGGCCGGTGCTGGACGGGTAGACGGCGAGCCGGCCCTGCTTGGTCAGGGCGGTGGCCTGCCGGTTGTAGCGGCGTCCGCGGACGAGCTGCGCGTACAGGGCGCGCAGCAGCGCGGGGTCGAGACGCGCGGCGGCCGGGGTGCCGAGCAACCGGTAGGGCTCCGGGTCGGGCAGCAGCGGCGCGGCGTCGGCGCGAGGCCGCCAGGCGGGGGTGTCCAGCACGGTCATCGCGAGCACCTCCTTGTGGTCGGTGACCGTCAGCAGTCGGGAGCGCGAGCGGGTTCCGCTCTCCCTACCGATTGTTCGGTCGCCGGAGGCATTTTGGCTACGGGGTGGTTCCGCCTGTGGACAAACGGTTCTGCACAGCCTGAGATGGAGCCAGTACGTCCATGGTAGGGAGCCCCGGGGGGATGGCGAGAGAACAGATGGCCGACCAGGAGCCCGCAGCGCGGCCGCTGGACCCGACGGACCGCACGATCCTCCGGCTGCTCCAGGAGGACGGCAGGGCCTCGGTGCGTTCGGTGGCGGAACGGGTGCACGTGTCCCGGGCGAACGCGTACGCCCGGATCAACCGGCTCATCGAGGACGGGGTGATACGCGGCTTCACGGCCCGGGTGGACCACGAGCGGGCCGGGCACGCCGCCTCCGCCTACATCACCCTCAAGATCGTCCAGAATTCCTGGCGAACGGTGCGGGAAAAGCTCGTTGCCCTTCCCGGCGTCGTCCACATCGCCCTGGTCAGCGGCGATTTCGACGTCCTGCTGCTGGTGCACACCGTCGACAACCGCAGTCTGCGGGAGCTGGTCCTCACCCGCCTCCAGCTGATCGAGGAGGTGCTGAGCAGCAGGACGCTGCTGGTCTTCGAGGAGACGGACCTGGTAGTCGGCGACTGACCCGGACGCCCGGCAGGGGCCCGGCGCCGCCAGGTCCGGCCGCCGCTCCCGACAGCTCGCGGCCCGCCTTCGCCCGTTCGGGTGACGCGGGGCGAGGCCAGGTGCCCTGCGTCCGCCTCCTACGCGCGCAGCCCGTCGAAGGCCAGCCGCACCACGGCGTCGGCGACCTGCTCCCGGTCCAGCGCGCCCTTGGCGGCCGGCCGGTACCACTCGGCTATGGAGTTGATCATCCCGAAGAGCAGCCTGGTCGCCAGCCGCGCCTCCACGTCCGTCCGCAGGTCCCCCTCCGCCACCGCGGCCTTGAGCAGCTCCGCGACCCGCTGGTCGAACTCCCGGCGGCGCTTCATGGCCCAGCGCTCCGTCGTGGTGTTGCCGCGCACCCGCAGCAGCAGCGTCACATAGGGGAGTTCGTCCATCAGGACCACGGCCGTGCGCCGGATGACGAACTCCAGCTGCCGCACCGCGGCACCCTCCCGCGCCGCGGGCTCCTCCAGGATGCCGAAGAGCGCGTCGAGCGCGCGCCCCACCGCCCGGTGGAGCAGCTCCTCCTTGCCGCGCACATGGTGGTAGATGGAGGACTTGGAGATCCCGGCCACGCGGGAGAGGTCCTCCATGGACGTGCCGTCGTAACCGCGCTCGTTGAAGACCTCCACGGCCACGGCGAGCAGCGAGTCCGGCGTATAGGTGTCGCGCTTCGGCATGGTCATGAGGAGATCACATCCTGCTCCCGCCACGCGCGCCGCCTCAGCCCCTGGCTGGGCGCGTAGCGCCCGGTGGGGTACACGTCGTGCATCCCCTCCAGCACATCCACCACATAGTGCGCCGAGATACGGTCGCACCATTCCAGCGGGCCCAGCGGGTAGTTGACCCCCAGCCGCATCGCGGTGTCGACGTCCTCGGCGGAGGCCACCTGGCGCGCGACCGCGTCGGCCGCGAGGTCGGCCAGCATGGCGACGGTCCGCGCCACGATCAGGCCGGGAGCGCTGTTGACGACGCTGACCTCCTTGCCGAGCGCCTGGAAGAGGCCCACCGCGTGCGCCACCGCGTCCGCGTGCACCCCCGGTTCGGGTGCCAGCGCGATCCGGGTGGCGGCCCGGTAGTCGGCCGCGAGGTCGAAGCTGATCTCAGGTTCGTCGCTCTCCCGGCCCGCGGCCAGGCGGAGCAGCGTCCCGTCGGGCAGCACGAGGCCGTCGTCACCGCCCTCGGGGTCCTCGGCGACCTCGACACCGGCCTCCCGCAGCATCGGCACCACCTCCCGCGCGGGCCCCAGGCTGCCGCGCACCAGCACCCGGGTCGGCGCCAGGGCGGGTTCGGCGGTGTGCGGCTGGTGTCCGGGATCCGCGGTGCCGCCGGGGCGGCCGTCCGCCGGATAGGGATACCAGCCGCGGCCGGACTTCCTGCCGAGCCGGCCCGACTCCACCAGGCGGCGCTGGGCCAGCGACGGGGTGAACTTCGGGTCGTGGAAGAAGGCCTCCCAGACCGTACGGGTCACCGCCTCGTTGACGTCCTGGCCGATCAGGTCCATCAGCTCGAAGGGCCCCATGGCGAAGCCGCCGCATTCGCGCAGGACGGCGTCGATGGTCGCCGGGTCCGCGACCCGCTCCTCGTACAGCCGCAGGGCCTCGGCGTAGAAGGGTCGCGCGATGCGGTTGACGATGAAGCCGGGGGTGTCCGTGCAGCGCACCGGTGTCTTGCCCCACGCGGTCGCCGTGTCCGCGGCGCGGGAGACGGCCGCCGGGGAACTCTCCGCACCCGCGACCACCTCGACCAGCGGCAGCAGCGGGGCCGGGTTGAAGAAGTGCATCCCGACCAGCCGGCCCGGCAGCCGCAGCGCACCGCCGATGGCGGTCACCGGCAGCGAGGAGGTGTTGGTCGCCAGCAGGCAGCCGTCTGCGACGACATCCTCCAGGCCCGCGAAGAGCGCCTGCTTAGCGGCCAGGTCCTCGACGGCGGCCTCCACCACGAACGCGGCGTCCGCCAGCTCGGCGGCGCTCTCCACGGGCACGAGCCGCGCCAGCGCCTCCTTGTGCTCGCTCGCGCCGAGCCTGCCCTTGGCGACCAGTCGGTCGAGGCGGCCCGCCACGCCGTCGGCGGCGGCTTCGGCCCGTCCCGGAAGGGCGTCGTGCAGCAGCACCCGGTGGCCGGCGAGCAGCGCGACCTGCGCGATGCCCTGGCCCATGGTGCCGGTGCCGACGACGGCCACGGTGCTGGTGCGGTCGATCCCGGTCACACTGTCCCCTGTTCCCTCTCACGGCGTCCTGCCCGTGCCTGCCCGTCCACGTTCCGCCCCTCCCTGGCCGTCCCCGGCCGTCCCCGGCCGTCCCCGTCCCGGCCCGTCGCGGCGCTCGCGGTGCCCGGTGGCCGGGGGCGCGACGGGCCCGGAGAGTTTTCCACAGGCCCGGGACGGCCGCCTTGTCCCGACCGACCATTCGGTTAATCTAGCTGTGTCGCCCTCACTCCGCGCAGCTCGACGAGGAGTTGGTCCCATTGTCCGCCGGTCTCTCCCCCCAGTCCCTGGCAGAACGCCACCGCGCCACCCTCGACACGGCGCTGGACACGATCAGGACGCGCGGCTTCTGGTCGCCCTACCCCGAGCACCCCAAGGCGTACGGGGACGCCGAGGAGGGCAAGGCCGCGTTCGACGCGCTGCTCGGCAGGCCCTTCCCGTTCGCGGCGGAGCAGCCGGGCACGGACGAGTGGACGGGCGGCGAGCGCTCGCCGTACGGCGTGGAGCTGGGCGTGAGCTATCCGCACCCCGACCCGGACGTCCTGCTGCCCGCGATGCGCGCGGCGATGCCCGCCTGGCGGGAGGCCGGACCGGAGACCCGGGCACTGGTCTGCCTGGAGATCCTGGCCAGGATCAACGCGCGGACCCACGAGATGGCCCACGCCGTCATGCACACCTCCGGCCAGGCCTTCACGATGGCCTTCCAGGCCGGTGGCCCGCACGCCCAGGACCGCGGTCTGGAAGCGGTGGCCTACGCGTACGCCGAACAGGTCCGCGTGCCCGGCACCGCCGAGTGGGTGAAGCCGCAGGGCAAACGCGATCCGCTGGAGCTGCGGAAGTCCTTCACCGCGGTGCCGCGCGGCGTCGGCCTGGTCATCGGCTGCAACACCTTCCCGACCTGGAACGGCTACCCGGGTCTCTTCGCCTCGCTGGCCACCGGCAACGCGGTGCTGGTCAAGCCCCATCCGCAGGCCGTGCTGCCGCTCGCGCTGACGGTGTCCGCCGCCCGTGACGTACTGGCCGAGGCGGGCTTCTCCCCCGACCTGGTGTGCCTGGCCGTCGAGCGCCCCGGCGAGGGCCTGGCCAAGACGCTGGCGCTGCGCCCCGAGATCCGCATCGTCGACTACACCGGTTCGACCGCCTTCGGCGACTGGCTGGAGGCCAACGCCCGGCAGGCGCTGGTCTTCACCGAGAAGGCCGGCGTCAACACGGTGGTCGTCGACTCCACCGACGACTACCGCGGCATGCTCGCCAACCTGGCCTTCTCGCTGTCCCTCTACAGCGGCCAGATGTGCACGACGCCGCAGAATCTGCTGATCCCCAGGCACGGCATCGGCACCGAGGCCGGACCGCGGACGTACGACGAGGTGGTCGCCGACCTCGCCGCCGCCGTGGAGAAGCTGCTCGGTGACGACGCGCGGGCCAACGCGCTGCTCGGCGCCCTGGTCAACCCGGAGGTCAGGGCCCGGGTGGAGGCCGCCCCCGGCATGGGCGAAGTGGCGCTCGCCTCCCGGGAGGTCGTCCACCCCGACTTCCCCGACGCGGTGGTCCGCACCCCGGCCCTGGTCCGGCTGGACGCGGCCAAGCCCGACAGCGAGGCCCTCTTCACCGCCGAGTGCTTCGGCCCGGTCGCGTTCGCCGTCGCCGTCGACTCCACCGACGAGGCGCTGAAGCTGCTGCGCCGCACCGTCCGCGACCACGGCGCCATGACGGTCGGCGGCTACACGACCTCGCCCGAGGTCGAACGGCGGCTGGAGGAGGTGTGCTTCGAGGAGTGCGCCCAGCTGTCGCTCAACCTGACCGGCGGGGTGTACGTGAACCAGACGGCCGCCTTCTCCGACCTGCACGGCTCCGGCGGCAATCCCGCGGCCAACGCGGCCCTGTGCGACGCGGCCTTCGTTGCGGGCCGCTTCCGGACGGTGGAGGTGCGCAGGCCCGCCTGAGCCGCGCCAGGCCGGAGCCGGGGCGCGCCGCCCGCCCGAGCCCCGCCCGAGCCCCGCCGGTGCTCAGGAGCGGCCTGGCACCCGCTCGGAAGCCGAGGTGGCCGCCCAGTGGTAGAGGGCCATGCCGACGCTGGTGGCGAGGTTGTAGCTGGACACCTGCGGGCGCATCGGCAGCGCCACCAGCGCGGTGGCGCGGGCCCGCAGTTCCTCGGACACCCCGTGCCGCTCCGAGCCGAAGACGATCAGCGCGTCGTCCGGCAGCTCGGCGGCCCGGATGTCCTCGCCCTCCGGGTCGAGGACGTGCAGCGGTCCCGGCGGCAGCCCCTCCGGGCCGGTGCGGGTCACCGCGGTCGCGTAGTGGAGTCCGGCGCCGGCGCGTACGGCGTTGGGGTGCCAGGGGTCCAGGTCGCCCGTGGTGACCACGCCCGTCACCCCGAAACCGGCGGCGAGCCGGACGACGGCGCCGACGTTGCCGAGGTTGCGGGGCCGGTCGAGGACGACGACGGGCGCGCGCCGGGGCAGCGCGGTCAGCGCCGCGGTACGGCGCGCGGGGTCGGGGGCGGCGGCGAGGGCGGCCACCGCGGTGGGGTGGACCCTGGCGACCAGGCCGCGCAGCTCGGCGGCCGGGATCTCGGTCACGCACGCCCTGAGGGCGGCCGTCAGGTCGGGCGCGAGGTCGGCGGCGAGCCGCAGCACGGCCTCCTTGTCGCTGCTGACCGCGACGAGGACGTCGGCGCCGAAGCGCAGCGCGTGCTTGAGGGCGTGGAAGCCGTCGAGCAGCACCGCGTCCGCGGTGTGCTCGTGCCAGCGGATCACGGCGGACCGCTCCCCGGACAGCCGGATCGCGGCCTGCTCGTCGCTCATGGCGCCCAGCCTACGGCCGGACGCCGAGCCGCCCCGGCCGCCCGGTGTGGTCCGGGAGGCCGGGGCGGCTCGGGAAGGGACGGGCCCCGGGGGCCTCAGGTCAGGTCGGTCACCGGCTCGGCCACCGGTGTGCCGCCCGCGGGGACGTCGTCGGCCTGCCTGCTGCCCGGGATCGCGGCCGCCTCGCGCGGACCGGGGGACAGCCGCAGCAGCCGGGCCACGTGCTGGCCGATCCAGCGCAGGAAGTTGGTGGGCAGGAAGACGGAGTCGGCGGCGATCATCGCCAGCGAGAAGATGGGCAGCCCGAGCACGATCGCGATCGACGCGTGCTCCAGCATCATCGCCCCCAGCAACACGTTCTTCACCTTGCGGTTGAAGAGGGTGAAGGGGAAGGCGACCTGCACGATGACGGTGCCGTAGGTAATCAGCATGACCATCAGCGAGTTGCCCGCCAGCGCGTGCGAGAGCGAGGGCCACGGCGTGAAGTCGTCCAGGTGGAGCGGGTAGTAGAGCGCGGTGCCGTCCTCCCACCGGCTGCCCTGGATCTTGTACCAGCCGGCCGTGGAGTAGATCAGGCAGACCTCCACGACGATCACCAGCATGGCGCCGTTGTGGATGACGTTGGCCATGATGTCGAGCACCGAGCGCGGCTCGCCGGGCGCGTAGCGGCGCACCGCCCACCACAGCGCCTGGACCAGCAGGCCCGCCCACAGGGCCACCTTCCACTCGGTGGAGAGCTTGCCCATCGACGTGGCGAGGACCAGGCCCGCGGCCAGCAGCACCCACAGCCCGACGCCCACGGGGTCGCTCCCGGTGCGCGCGGGCAGCAGGTCGGCGGAGAGTTCGGGCTCCACCGCGCCCCGCGCCCCGGCCCTGGCCGCGGCCCGGTCGGCGAGCCTGCGGTCGACCGACCAGACCTGGCCGCAGCGGGTGAAGACCAGGTAGATGGCCATGAGGTGGACGACGTTGTCGCCGCCGTCGCCCATGAAGACGCTGCGGTTCTGCAGCGACAGCACGCCGATCATGAAGAGCACGGACGCGGTCCTGGTGCGCCAGCCGACCAGCAGCATGGCGCTGCTGACGATCGCCACCGCGTAGACCAGCTCGAACCAGCCGCGGCTGTCGCTCCACATCAGCGCGGTGAAGGCGTGGTTGCCGGCGATCAGCCGCTTGGCGAGGTCGAAGCTCCACGGGCTGTCGGGGCCGTACAGCTCCGAGCGGTGCGGGAATTCGCGCAGCAGGAAGAGCAGCCAGGTCAGCGCGAAGCCGATCCGGACGATCGCGACCTGGTAGGGACCGAGGGCGGAGCCGGTGACCTTGGCCAGGCCCTGGGCGATACCGCGGTCGACGGCCGCGCCGAGCCCGGCGAAGGGCGAGGGCACGGGCGCGTCGTCCTTGCCGGGAGCGTCGGCCGCGACGTGGCTGCCACCGGCACCGGTACCGGCACCGGGGGCGTCGGGAGCGGCGGATCCTGCGGGGGTGCGGGGGTCGTCGCTCACGAGGCCTTCTCCTGCCCGGCAGGGGCCGTGGGGAGGACCCACCACGGCAGTTCACGGTAAGTGGTCGTGGCGCTGGGGGCCTGGCCGCTCCAGTCCGGCTTGGCGACCGGGGTGACCGCCGCCCGGGCCTGGATGCGGACGACCGTCCCGCCGTCGAGGTGCGTGCCGAGGCGCTCGGAGATGATGTTGCGCAGGTAGGTGTCGCTCAGGTCGCTGCCGTTGCCCGAGGTCGGCTGGTTCTGGTCGTTGTGGGTGTCGGTGTAGTAGCCCCAGGCGCGCCGCAGCTCGTTCTGGTCGGTGTGGCTGGGGATCGGGTTGTGCCGCATGGCCGCCACGTCCTGCGCCGTCAGGTCCACCCATCCGGTGGTCTGGGTGCTGCCGTCCGGCTTGCGGACCTCCGCCCTGGCCTGCACATGATTGTTCTGCTGGACCGGGTCGGGCGCGAACAGCTTCCAGTTCTGCTCGAACTCGGGATAGATGTAGTCGCTCACCGCCGCGGCGTGCTGGGTGTTGAGCGTGTTCGACGGCGAGACGTGCAGGAACACCATGCCGAGGTGGAAGAGCGCTCCCACGGCGACGACGCCGACGGTCACCGCCACCGTTATTCGTGCGGGCAGCGACAACGTCGCCACCTGGGGCGTCGACCCCTCCGCTGACTCCATCGTCTCTCCGCTCTCATGTCGTCGCACCAGGCGCGCTCATGCCGGGCAGCACGCTACCGATCCCGAAGTCCGGCGGTGACCTTACCGAGTTATCCACAGGTGACGGAATGCCTTGACACCCCCATGACCGGCCATCGACCATGGAACGGACCGAACGATCGGTCGGTGGTGCATCCGGGAGAGCAGGACAGGGCATCCGCGCGAAGGAGGCGTCCGCATGACGACCACGGCGACGACGACGGGCACGGCCGCGCCCCGGGCGACCGGACCGACCGGGGCGACCGCGCAGGCGGCCGCCGCAGAGGACGTCAGAGCGCTCACTGAGGCCTTCGACGCGGCGGTGGCCGACGAGGTGCGGATCGAGCCGCGCGACTGGATGCCGGACGCCTACCGGGACACGCTGGTCCGCCAGATGGCGCAACACGCCCACTCGGAAATCATCGGCATGCAGCCCGAGGCCAACTGGATCACCCGCGCCCCCTCGCTGCGCCGCAAAGCGATACTGATGGCCAAGGTCCAGGACGAGGCGGGCCACGGCCTCTATCTCTACAGCGCGACCGAGACCCTGGGCGTCAGCCGCGACGACCTGCTGGACAAACTGCACGCGGGCCGCCAGCGGTATTCCTCGATCTTCAACTACCCCACGCTCACCTGGGCGGACGTCGGAGCCATCGGCTGGCTGGTGGACGGCGCCGCGATCACCAACCAGGTGCCGCTGTGCCGCTGCTCCTACGGCCCCTACGCGCGGGCGATGGTGCGCATCTGCAAGGAGGAGTCCTTCCACCAGCGGCAGGGGTACGAGCTGCTGCTCGCCCTCAGCCGCGGCACCCCCGAGCAGCACGCCATGGCGCAGGACGCGGTGAACCGCTGGTGGTGGCCCTCGCTGATGATGTTCGGCCCGCCCGACGACGAGTCGGCGCATTCCGCCCAGTCGATGGCCTGGCGGATCAAGCGCCATTCCAACGACGAGCTGCGGCGCCGCTTCGTGGACATATGCGTCCCGCAGGCGGAGATCCTCGGCCTGACGTTTCCCGACCCCGACCTGCGGTGGAACGAGGAGCGCGGCGGCTACGACCACGGGCCGATCGACTGGACGGAGTTCCGCGAGGTGCTGCGGGGCAACGGTCCGTGCAACCGCGAGCGGCTGGAGCGCCGCCGGTCGGCCCACGAGAAGGGCGCCTGGGTGCGGCAGGCGGCGGCCGCCTACGCCGCCAAGCACGCCCCCGGACCGGAGGGCGCGGACGGGCAGGGGCGTACGAACGGGCAGCGGCAGCAGGAACAGCAGGAGCAGCAGCGGCAGGAGGAGGACGCATGAGCGGGCAGCAGCAGCCGGGCGGCGAGTGGCCGCTGTGGGAGGTCTTCGTCCGCAGCCGGCGCGGGCTCAGCCACACCCACGCGGGCAGCCTGCACGCCCCGGACGCCGAGATGGCCCTGCGCAACGCGCGGGATCTCTACACCCGGCGGGCGGAGGGCGTGTCGATCTGGGTGGTGCCGTCCGCGGCGGTCACCGCCTCCTCCCCCGACGAGAAGGACGCGTTCTTCGAGCCCGCCGCCGACAAGCCGTACCGCCACCCGACGTTCTACGCGATCCCCGAGGGGGTGAAGCACCTGTGAACGCGCCCGTGACCCCGCCGACCACCGCGCCGGGCCCGTCGGCCACCGCGTCCGCCGCCCTGGCCCTGGGCGACGACGCCCTCGTGCTCGCCCAGCGGCTGGGGGAGTGGGCCGGGAACGCCCCTGTCCTGGAGGAGGACGTCGCCCTCACCAACATCGCCCTGGACCTCCTCGGCCAGGCCCGCACCCTGCTCTCCCTGACCGGCGACGAGGACGAACTGGCCTTCGGCCGCGAGGCCCACCGGTTCCGCAACGTCCAGCTGGTGGAGCGCCCCAACGGCGACTTCGCCGACACCATCGCCCGCCAGCTCTTCTTCTCGGTCTACCAGGAGCTGCTGTACGGCGCGCTCGCCGGCGGCGACGGCGAGCTGGCGCCGCTGGCCGCCAAGGCGGTCAAGGAGGTCGCCTACCACCGCGACCACGCCGAGCAGTGGACGCTGCGGCTCGGCGACGGGACGGAGGAGAGCCACCGCAGGATGCAGCGCGCCCTGGAGGAGCTGTGGCCGTACACCGCGGAGCTGTTCGACCCGCTGGACGGGCTCACGGTGGAGCTGCCCGCGCTCCGCGGGCCCTGGCTTGAGCGGATCGGAGCGGTCCTGGAGCGGGCGACCCTCGCCCTGCCGCAGGGCAGCGACCGCACGGCATGGTCGGCGGGCGGCGGACGGCAGGGCGTCCACACCGAGGCCTTCGGGCGCCTGCTGGCCGAGATGCAGTATCTGCACCGCGCCCACCCGGGGGCGTCATGGTGAGCGACAGCCCGCTGGAGCGGGAGCTGCTGCGGCTGGTCGGCGAGGTCCCGGATCCGGAGCTGCCGGTGGTCTCGCTCGCCGACCTGGGGGTGCTGCGCGGCGTGGAGGTCACCGGACCGGGCCGGGTCGAGGTGGAGCTGACCCCGACGTGGACGGGCTGCCCGGCGCTGGACACGATGGCGGCCGACATCACCCGGGTGCTCACCGAGCACGGCATGTCCGACGTGGAGGTCCGCACCGTGCTGGCGCCCGCCTGGACGACCGACGCGATCAGCGCCGAGGGCCGCCGCAAGCTCGCCGAGCACGGCGTCGCGCCACCGCGGCCGGGGGCCGGTCCGGGCGCGGGCGCGGGCGAGCGGGGCACGCCCGTCGCCGTCGACCTGGCGGTGCGCTGCCCGCACTGCGGCTCCACCGAGACGGTGCTGCTGAGCCGCTTCTCGTCCACGGCGTGCAAGGCGCTGCGCCGCTGCGAGTCGTGCGGCGAGCCGTTCGACCACTTCAAGGAGGTGTGAATGTTCCATCCGCTGCGGGTGGCCGAGGTCAGCCCGCTCACCGACGACTCGGTGACCCTCACGTTCGAGGTCCCCGAGGAGCTGCGCGGGGCGTATCGCTACGCGCCCGGCCAGCACATCGCGATCCGCCGCAGGGTGGACGGCGCGGAGATCCGCCGCACCTACTCGCTGTGCGACCCGGTGGCCGCGGGCCCCGACCCGGGGCCGCGGCGGCTGCGGGTGGGGGTGCGGCTGGTGGAGACGGGCGAGTTCTCGACGTACGCGTTCAAGGAGCTGGCGCCCGGGGACGTCCTGGACGTCATGACGCCCGCTGGCCGGTTCGTCCTGGAGCCGCGGCCGGGCCGCTTCGCCGCGGTCGTCGGCGGCAGCGGCATCACCCCGGTGCTGTCGCAGGCCGCGACACTGCTGGCGCGCGAGCCCCGGGCGCGGTTCTGCCTGGTCCGCAGCGACCGTTCGGCGGCCTCCACGATGTTCCTGGACGAGGTGGCCGAGCTGAAGGACCGCTGGCCGGACCGCTTCCAGCTGGTCTCCGCGCTCTCCCGGGAGGAGCAGCAGACGGGACTGCCGACCGGGCGGCTGGACACCGACCGCCTGACGGCGCTGCTGCCCGCGCTGCTGCCCGTCGCGGAGGTGGACGGCTGGTATCTGTGCGGTCCGCTCGGCCTCGTCGGCGCGGCCGAGCGCGCGCTGCGCGGGCTCGGCGTGCCCCGCTCGCGGGTCCACCAGGAGATCTTCCATGTGGACGAGCCGCCCGCGCCCGGCGCCGCCGCGGCGATACCCGGCGGCGGCACGGTCCGGGCGACGCTGGACGGCCGGGCGGGCAGCTGGCGCTCGCAGGCCGGGGAGAGCGTGCTGGAGACGGTGCTGCGCAACCGGCCGGACGCCCCGTTCGCCTGCAAGGGCGGGGTGTGCGGGACGTGCCGGAGCCGGCTGGTGTCCGGCGAGGTACGGATGGACCGCAACTTCGCGCTGGAGCCGGAGGAGACGGAGGCGGGCTACGTACTGGCCTGCCAGTCGCACCCGCTCACCCCCGAGGTCGAGGTCGACTTCGACGCCTGACCGGCGGACGGATCGCATCGGCCGGGCCACGGTCCGCGGACCGGCCGTCCGTGGGACACGCCGGACGCGGGGCGAGCCGGACCCGGGGCGGGCCGTCAGACCACGAAGCCCGCGGCGCCGTCGCCGGTGACGACCGGGCGGCCCGCGGCCTCCCAGTCGAGCATGCCGCCGCTGACGTTCACCGCGTCCCGACCCTGGGCGATCAGGTACTGCGTGACCTGGGCCGACCGGCCGCCGACCCGGCAGACGACATGGAGCGGGGCGCCCTCGGGCACCTCGTCGATCCGGGCGACGACCTCGCCCATGGGGATGTGGACGGCGCCTTCGGCGTGGCCCGCCGCCCATTCGTCGTCCTCACGGACGTCGAGCAGGACGGCGCCGGCCGGTACGGCGGCGGCATCCACCGAGGGCAGCTGCGAACGGAACATCGGGTCGGCCTCCTGGGGCGCGGGAGAACGCGGTGACGCGTGGGCTCCCGCAAAGCTACCTCAGCCGCTGGCGGGGTCCTGGACGAGTTCGGCGAGCCTGGCCTCGCGCTGGGCGACCTGGCCGAGAAGCTGCTCGGCGATCTCGTTGAGCAGCGCGTCCGGGTCCTCGGGCGAGAGCCGCATCATCTGGCCGATCGCGCTCTCGTCCAGCTCGGTGACCATGGCGGCCAGCATCTCCTTGCGCTCGGCCAGCCACTCCAGCCGGGCGTAGAGCACCTCCGCCTCGCCGGGCAGGTCCGCGAGCGGTACGGGCCCGGCCTCCCACTCCTCGGCCAGGGCCTGGAGCGCGTCCTCGTCCGCGTAGGCGTAGGCCTCGTTGACGCGGGCGATGAAGGCGCTGCGCCGCTCCTTCTCCTCCTCGTCGTCCTGCGCGAGGTCGGGGTGGGCCTTGCGGACCAGCTCGCGGTAGAGGCGCTGGGCCTCCTTGCCGGGGCGGACCCGGCGCGGCGGGTTGGGATCCTCCACCGGGCGCACCCCGTCCGAGCCGAGCAGCCCGCCGAACAGCTCCTCCACACCAGGCATGGGCATGACGAGGGCACGAGCCTCCCAGGCCCGCTCGATGTCCGCCCGGTCCCCGCTGTGGGCCGCGACCGCCTCCGCGATCAGCGCATCCAGCTCGTCCAGGCGCGCGTACATCGGGCCGAGCCGCTGGTGGTGCAGCCGCGAGAAGTTCTCCACCTCGACCCGGAAGGTCTCCACGGCGATCTCGAACTCGATCAGCGCCTGCTCGGCCGCACGCACCGCCTTCGCCAGCCGCTCCTGCCCTGCCGACGCGGGCGCGGCACCGGGCACGGCGGCAGGGCCGGACGCGGCGGCGGACTCGGTTCCGAAGGTGTTCGTCACCCGGACAGCCTAGGCCCTGTCCCGCCGAACGCGCCGAAAGCGCCGGGCGGGCACGGCCCCGCGCCCCGCCCCGGCCCGGCACCGCGCACAACCGGGCTCAGCCCTCCGTCTCCGCGGCCAGCCGCCCGCTGCGGACAGCCGCGAGCAGGTCGGCGTGGTCGGCCTCGGTCCGGTCGGCGTAGGCCACCGCGAAGGCCGCCACCGCGTCGTCCAGTTCCTCGTTCTTGCCGCAGTAACCGGCCACCGCGCGCGGATCCGCGCTGTGCGCGTGCGCCCTGGCCAGCAGCGCACCGGTCATCCGGGCGTAGTCGTCCAGCAGCCCGGGAGGCAACGTCGCGGGGTCCACGCTGCCCTTCCGGTTCCGGAACTGCCGCACCTGGTACGGCACACCGGCCACGTCCGTCCAGCCGAGCAGCAGGTCGCTGACGACCTGCATCCGCTTCTGGCCGAGCACGACCCGTCGCCCCTCGTGCCCCGCGGGTTCCGCGGCGAAACCGGCCTTCGCCAGGTGCGGCAGCAGCGCCGAGGCGCGGGCCTCCTTGACCTGGAGCACCAGCGGCTCCCCCAGATGGTCCAGCAGCAGCACCACGTACGACTTGGTCCCCACGCTGCCGGTGCCTACCACCCGGAAGGCGACGTCGTGCACGGCGTAGCGGGCGAGCAGCGGCAGCCGGTCCTCGCCGACCGTGCGCAGGTAGCCGTCCAGTGCGCCCGCGACGGCCGCGGCCTCCGCGTCCGGTATCCGCCGCAGCACCGGCGGGGCGTCGGTGAAGCGCCGCGCGCCCCCGTCCAGCGTCTCGGTGGAGCGCGCCGCGAACTTCGCGCTGGTGTTGCGCCGGGCCTTCGCGGAGACCTGCTCCAGCGTCCCGGCCAGGTCGTGGGCCCCGGCGTGCGCGACCAGCCGCTCGTCGGCGATGGCGTTCCACGCCTCGTGCACCGGGAGCTTGGCCAGCAACCGCATCGTCCGCCGGTAGGCGCCCACCGCGTCGTACGCCGCCGCCCGGCAGACGTCCTCGGCCGCGCCCGCCTCGCGTCCGGCCAGCACCAACGACACCGCGAGCCGCAGCACGTCCCACTCCCAGGGGCCGCGCGCGGTCTCGTCGAAGTCGTTGATGTCCATCACCAGGCCGCCGCGGGCGTCGCCGTAGAGGCCGAAGTTCGCCGCGTGCGCGTCGCCGCATATCTGGGCGGCGAGACCGGTCACCGGCCGGTCGGCGAGGTCGGCGGCCATGAGCCCGGCGGAACCGCGCAGGAAGGCGAACGGGCTCGCCGCCATCCGCCCCACGCGCAGCGGCACCAGCTCGGGTATCCGCCCGGCGTTGGACTCCTCGACGGCGGCGACGGCGGCCGCGCCGCCCCCGGCGCCCGCGCTCTCCCGCTCCCGCCACGTCCACAGCTCGGGCCGTCCGAAGACGTCCCGCGGCACGCTCTCCCGCAGCGCCTTGCCCTGCTGTTTCGCCGACCGCTCGTGCGGCCAGCGCGCGAACCCCGCCACATGCGGCACCCGTGCGTGCACCGAACAACTCCCCCCAGCCGCCCGCGTCAGCGGACATCACGTGATGTAACCCACTGCGGGGGTCAATCCGGCTGTTCGGCCGCCCCCGCCGCCCGATCCGTGCTTGCCTTGAGTCCAGAGGACCCTACTCAGCGGCGAACCGCAGGTGCACGACGTTGGACGACATCAACCGGCATCCCGCAGCCACCGATGCAGATGATCACACGGAACGTCCCACACCCCAAGAGCAGCGTGACGGCCAGGCACGTCCCGCCGCCCGCCGGTTAGCCGGAGCGCGCCCCGCGGCGAACGGCACGCCGCCGCACCCGGCCGACGGCGTCCCGGAGCCACCTGCCGCCGAGCCGTTCGGCAGCGCCCCCACGGACGTGCCGGGCGGCCTCCCGGGCATGACCGCGCTGCTCCGCCTCGCCGTGCTGTGCGTCGACCCGGACGGCCGGATCTCGTACTGGAACCGCGGCGCCGAGGAGCTGTTCGGCCACCGCTGGGAGCACGTCTTCGGCCACCGCGCCTCGGGCCTGCTCACCCCCACCCGCACCGCGGCGGGCGCCCTGCACACCGCCTCGGGCACCACGCGGCAGGACACCCTCGACGTCCTCGACGACCTCACCACTTCGGCCTGGTCGGGCGCGCTGGCCGCCGCCGACCGGGACGGCACCGTCAAGGACGTGCTGTGGTGGACGTACCGCATCACCGAACCCGGCGGGCGCAGCCTGCTCGCCATCGCCACGCACGGCAGGCCGCTGCGCACCGGCGGGCTGCGCATCGCGGTGGGCGCCCGGCTGCTGCCCTACGTCGCGGAGGGCCCGCGGCGGCAGGACATCGCCGTCGCCGCCGTCCTTTCCCCCGCGCCCGACCCTGCACAGGGCCACGCGCTGACCGCCCGGCTGGGCACCGTGCTTCCCGGCGTCAGCCCCGGCAGGCTGGACCGCATCGTCCGGCAGATCGCCCCGCTCGGGCACCCCGCGATCGAGATCGAGGGCGGCGTCCGGCTGCCCGTCACCCCGCAGGACTACGCGCAGGTCGCCGCGGCCGCTCGGGCCGACCGTGCGGCCCGCCGCGAACTGCTCCCCGGTCCCCGCCCGGACCCGGCCGCAGCTCCCGAACCGACGACTCCCCGCAATCATTCGACTACCCAAAGTGCGGACCGTTCAAGCGCGTCGGCGCTCACCGCCGTGCCGCCGCCCACCCCCGGCCGTCCCGCGCCCGTCTCCCCCGCCAACCCGCCGCCCGCGGGCCCGGGCCGTCCCGGACGCCCCGCGGGGCCCGTGCCACCGCCCGGCGCCGCTCCCGCCGCCCGGACCGCGCGGCGCGGTAATTCGCCCGGCAGCGCGCTCGACGAGCAGTTGTCGCTGCTGCGCGAGACCGGCTCCGTCGTCGGCTCCACCCTGGACCTCCAGCTGACCGCGCGCGAACTCTGCTCGGTCACCGTCCCCCGCTTCGCGGACCTGGCCAGCGTGCTCGTCGTCGACCAGCTCTTCTCCGACACCGAGCCACTCAAGGACGACCGTGCGGCCGACAGTGTCGTGGTCCGCCGGATCGCCCTCGCCCACCAGCCCGAGCCCGCCACGGCCTGGCCCGCCTGGGAGACGGCGCTCCCGGAGGGCGAGTTGCTGACGCTGCCCGCGCAGGACGCGGTGCCCAGACTCGGCGACCCGGTCCTCGTCCCGGTCGTCGACCCCTCGCTCGCCCCCGACATCGCCGCCGACCTGGGGGTCGCGGGGCTCGGCGGCCTGCTGGCCGGCCACTCGCTGATCCTCGCGCCGCTCACCGCCCGCGGTACGGTCCTGGGCCGGATCTGCTTCGTCCGCGGTCCCGGGCGCCGCCCCTTCGACGCGCGGGACGCGGCGACGGCCGCCGAGGTGGCCGCCCGCGGGGCCGTCCACCTCGACAACGCGCGGCTGCACCGGCTGGAGTCACGCGCGGCCGCGACCCTCCAGCGCTCGATGATGCCCACCAGGCCACCCCGCATCCCGGGTGTGCGCATCGCCCACCACTACATGCCGGGCGACCGGCAGGCCCAGGTCGGCGGCGACTGGTTCGACGCGATCCAGCTGCCGGGCGGGCGGGTCGCGCTGATCGTCGGCGACGTGATGGGCCACGGCCTCCAGGCGGCGGCCGTGATGGGCCAGTTCCGCACCGCGGTGATCACCATGGCCGCCCTCGACCTGCCACCGGCCCAGCTGCTGCGGCACCTGGACAACCTCGCCCACCGCCTGGGCACCGACCACCTCGCGACCTGCGTCTATGCCGTCTACGACCCGATCAACCGCACCCTCACGCTCGCCAACGCCGGGCACATCCCGCCGGTCCTGGCCGGTCACGACGGGCGCAGCGAGCTGCTGACGATCCCCGGCGGCGCGCCGATCGGGGTGGGCGGGGTGCCGTTCGAGACGGTGGAGATCCCGGTACCGGACGGCAGTTGGCTGGTGCTGTGCACCGACGGCCTGGTGGAGGTGCGCGGCCAGGGTATAGACGCCGGACTCGCCGCGCTGTGCGCGAACGTGATCGAACCCGAGCAGACGCCCGAGGACGTCTGCGCGCAGATCCTGCAGCGGGTGCACTCCGAGGATCGGCGCGACGACGTGGCGCTGCTGGTCGCCAGGTTCGAGGGCATCGCGCCGCGCGACGTGGTGCAGTGGCGGCTGCGGGTGGACGAGTCCGATGTCGCGCGGGCCCGCGACCTGACCCGGCGCCAGCTCGACTGCTGGGGCCTGCAACGGCTGAGCGAGACCACCGAACTGCTGGTCAGCGAGCTGGTCACCAACGCGATCCGGGCGGCGTCCTACGAGGTCGAGCTGCGGCTGATGCGCGTCGGCAAGCTGCTGGTCGAGGTCAGCGACGACAACCACAACCTGCCGCAGTTGCAGCGCGCCGAGGCGGACGACGTCGAGGGGCGCGGGCTGGCGCTGGTGTCGCACATGTCGCGGCGCTGGGGGACGAGCCGCAAGGCGGTGGGCAAGGTCGTGTGGTTCGAACTTCCACTACCCAGCTGATATTGTTGCACTCTGCAACACTCCACGTCGGCGGGCGGTCACCGGACCACCTGGTCGGACGGCCGACGGGAGTGCCGGTGTGAGGAGTCGCAGCCATGAATGCCCGGGAGCCGTCGTCCCTGGACATCGTCCAGCGCGAGCTGACCGCGTTCGCCCGCCGCGCGCGGGCCACCGCGGCACGCATGCACCCCGAGCTCTCCCTCGTGTCGTACACGATCCTGGCACATCTGGAGGAGCAGCAGGGCTGCCGGGCGACCGACCTGGCCGTCCACTACATGCTGGACAAGTCCACCGTCAGCCGGCAGGTCGCCGCCCTGGAGAAGCTGGGCTTCATCGAGCGCCGGGTGGACGAGAAGGACCACCGCGTGCAGGTGCTGCACCTGGCGCCCGGCGGGAGGGAGATCCTCACCTCCGCCCGCCGCAGCCGCCAGGAGTCCATCCAGGCGCGACTGGCCGCGTGGGACCCCGAGGACCTGGAGCGCTTCGCGCGCTACCTCGTCCGCTACAACGAGGACGCCGCGGCGCACCCCTGAGCCCGCCTGCGCCCCGGTCCGAGGCGGCCCTGTCCGCGTGAGCCCCGCCCACCGCCCGGGGAGGGCGGCGGACGGGGCTGTCACACCCGCGGCACGCGTACGCCGAGGCGCACGCCGGAGGCCTACGTCAGAGGTTGACGCCGAAGTCCTGCGCGATGCCGCGCAGGCCGGAGGCGTAACCCTGGCCGACGGCGCGGAACTTCCACTCCGCCCCGTTGCGGTACAGCTCACCGAAGACCATCGCCGTCTCGGTCGAGGCGTCCTCGGTCAGGTCGTAGCGGGCGATCTCGGCGCCACCGGCCTGATTGACGACCCGGATGAAGGCGTTGCGCACCTGGCCGAAGCTCTGCTGCCGGGTCTCGCCGTCGTAGATCGAGACCGGGAAGACGATCTTGTCGACCTCTGCGGGCACGCCCGCCAGGTTGACGTTGATGGTCTCGTCGTCGCCCTCACCCTCACCGGTGAGGTTGTCACCGGTGTGCTCGACCGAGCCGTCGGGGCTCTTGAGGTTGTTGAAGAAGACGAAGTGCTTGTCCGAGACGACCTTGCCCGACGTGTCGAGCAGCAGCGCGCTCGCGTCGAGGTCGAAGTCCGTGCCCGTGGTCGTGCGAACGTCCCAGCCCAGGCCGACGGCGACCGCCGTGAGTCCGGGGGCCTCCTTCGTCAGTGAGACATTGCCGCCCTTGGAAAGGCTGACACCCATGGTGGATCTCCCTGCTCAATCCGGCGCGGGCCGCGCCACTTGACGATTTCTTTGCCCAATGGCTCCAACGGACACCACCCTGCCCCGGTTCCCGGCGGGCTGCCACCGTACGCGGTCAGCCGAGCTCGGCCACCTGGCCGCGGGCCCACTCCGCCCACTCCTGCCTCATGACTGTCAGCCGCAGTCCGTACTCCAGGGCAAGTCGGCCGTGGACGGAGATCCTGTCCTCCCCCCAGTCGACCGAGGCCTCCAGCCGCTCCAGCTCGGCGTGCTCGGAGGCGGCGCTGTCGGCCTCAAGGCTGAGGTACGTGACCGCCTCCACCCGGCTGAGGAGGCCCAGGAAGAAGACCCGCAGCAGGGTGTCGCTGCGGCGCGTGCGGTCCGGCCGTGTCTCGATCAGCCAGGTGCGCAGCTCCGCGAGCCCGCGGTCGGTGATCGTGTACTCCTTGCGGCCGCGCGGGCCCTCCGCGGCGACCTCCAGCAGCCCGGCGCTCGCGAGTTTCCCCAGCTCGCCGTAGACCTGGCTCTGCGTGGCGGGCCAGACGTTGGCGAGCGAGGAGTCGAACAGCTTCATCAGGTCGTAGCCGCTGGCCGTTCGGTCGGCGAGCAGCCCGAGAACCGCATGGCGAAGACTCATGCGGAACAGCTTACCTTCCACTGTTGACAGGTCAATACTTGACCTTCCACTCTCGACATGTCAGAGTTGGAACACATCGCAGCCCGGGCGCCCACCAGACCGACACCCGGGCCCGTACGAGGGGGAATCCGATGAACTACCTGCGCGGCTTCGTTCCGTGGATCGCCTTTGCCGCCGTCTCGCCGGCCGGTTGGCAGTGGGGCGCGCTCGCCGGGCTGCTGCTCGGGCTCCACCGGGTCGCGCAGGACCGCAGGGCGGGCGTCGCCGCCGACGCGCTGATACTGGAGCACAGCACGGTCGCCTGGTTCGCCGCGCTGACCGCCTTCTCCTTCGCCCGCACCGACAGCCCGGTGCAGCACTGGACGGGCGCGCTCTCGCTCGGCTGGCTCGCCGCCACCGCGTGGGCGGGACTGGCCGCGCGCCGCCCCTTCACCCTCGGCATAGCCCGCCGCCAGACCCCCGAAGAGCTGTGGGAGAACCCGGTGTTCCTGCGGATCAACGTCGTCCTGAGCACGGCGTGGGCCGCCTCCTTCACCGTCACCGCAGCGCTTGTGGCCTCCGCCGACGCCGCCGGGCTCGGCTCCGCGGTCACGATCCCGCTCCAGATAGCCGGCTTCGCGCTCCCCGCCGTCTTCACCGCCCGCTACCCCGAGCGCGTCCGCGCCCGCCTCGCCTGAGCCCACGGCACGGCACGGCACGGCACGGCACGGCAGCACGAAAAACCCCCGCCCCGGAAGGAATCCGGAGCGGGGGTGATGAGATCTCGGTCACACTTTCACGCCGAGTGCTCACATAATGTGCGCGAGGGGGGAGTTGAACCCCCACGCCCTTTCGGGCACTGGAACCTGAATCCAGCGCGTCTGCCTATTCCGCCACCCGCGCATGGGTGCTGTCGTTCGATTCTCACACATCCGGTGGACTGTCCGGTCCGGTGGCGGTGAGCGCCTTCCGACATGCAGAAGATTAGCACGGGGTCCGGGGTGGAATCACATCCGTTTGACCTGGGCCGGACGCACACCGGCCGCACGCCGGAAGCGGGCCGGACCGGGCCGGACCGGTGCCGGGCGGGACGCAGGCCGGACGGATGGCGGGGACGGTGGCGGAAAGGGTGGCGGGAACACGGCGACAGGTTGCGGGAGTCGGCACGGGGGTACGCGGTCGTGCGGGAGACTGGGGACACTTGGAACGGAGCCGGACCTACCATCGCTGTGGAGCTGGGCGAAGGGGGACAAGGGGAACGGCGCGCGAGCGCGGGCGTGTGAGGGTTGACACTGCCCTGTCCAGGGCGTTCGGGGAACCGCAGGTTTTTCCCGCGCGTGGATACGATCAGTAAGCAGTATCGGATTCGACTCGGAGGAAGACCCGAGGAGGGAGGTGCCCCGTGGGAGTGCTGAAGCGCTTTGAGCAGCGCCTGGAAGGACTGGTGAACGGCACCTTCGCCAAGGTGTTCAAGAGCGAGGTGCAGCCCGTCGAGATCGCGGGCGCGCTCCAGCGCGAGTGCGACAACAACGCCACGATCTGGAACCGCGACCGCACGGTCGTCCCCAACGACTTCATCGTGGAGCTGAGCGGCACCGACTTCGAGCGGCTGAGCCCGTACGCGATCCAGCTGGGCGACGAGCTGGCCGGGATGGTCCGCGACTACGCCAAGCAGCAGCGCTACACCTTCATGGGGTCCATCAAGGTGCACCTGGAGCGGGCCGACGACCTGGACACCGGGCTCTACCGGGTGCGCAGCCGCACCCTGGCGTCCAGCGAATCCCAGCACCCCCAGAATCCGCAGCAGGCCCAGCAGTTCCCGCCGGAGCGCCAGCAACGGCCCGCCGCGTACCAGCAGCAGGCCCCGCAGGGGTATCCGCCGCAGCACGCCCCCTATCCGCCGGCCGGCGGACCGCCGGCCCTCCCCGCCGCCGGGCCGCGCCCCGCCGCACCGCCTCCCATGCCCGCCGCGCCGCCGCCCGGCGGCGGCGCGCGGCCCGGCGCGCCCGTCACCCGGCTCCCGGGCACGGGTGTCCCGGCCGGCGCCCCCGGCGCGTCCATGCGCCGCTGGATCGAGATCAACGGGACGCGCCACCAGATCACCCGGCAGACCCTGGTGCTGGGGCGTTCGACCGAGGCCGACGTCCGGGTGGACGACCCGGGCGTATCGCGCAAACACTGCGAGATCAGGGTCGGTATGCCGTCGCTCGTGCAGGACCTCGGGTCGACAAACGGCATTGTGGTGGACGGACAGCACACTCAGCGCGCTACGCTCCGCGACGGCTCCCGCATCGTCGTGGGGAGCACGACCATCGTCTACCGGCAAGCCGAAGGGTGAAGCGGGGCCAATGTCAGAGCTGACCCTGACGGTCATGCGGTTGGGTTTCCTCGCCGTGCTGTGGCTGTTCGTGATCGTCGCGGTGCAGGTGATCCGCAGTGACCTCTTCGGGACCCGGGTGACCCAGCGCGCGGGGCGCCGCGACGCGGGGACGCGTCCGCCGCAGCAGCGCCAGCAGGCCGCCCCGCAGCCGCAGCGCGCGCCGCAGCAGCAGCCCCAGCAGAGCCCGCGCCAGCGGCGCGGCGCCCCCACCAAGCTGGTGGTGTCCGAGGGGTCGCTCGCCGGCACCACGGTGGCGCTGCAGGGCCAGACGATCACGCTCGGCCGGGCGCACGATTCGACGATCGTCCTCGACGACGACTACGCGTCCAGCCGGCATGCCAGGATCTACCCGGACCGGGACGGCCAGTGGATCGTGGAGGACCTCGGATCCACGAACGGCACCTATCTCGACCGGAATCGGCTCACCACGCCGACCCCGGTCCCGCTGGGTGCTCCGATCCGCATCGGCAAGACCGTCATCGAGCTGCGGAAGTAGTCGCACAATGAGCGAGCGGAGCCACGACGCGCGAGCGAGAGGGTGGGCAGCGTGCGGATGTACCCGGAGCCGACGGGGGAGGTACGCATGTCTCTGAGCCTGCGTTTCGCCGCCGGTTCGCACAAGGGCATGATCCGCGAGGGGAACGAGGACTCCGGCTACGCCGGTCCCCGTCTGCTCGCGATCGCCGACGGCATGGGCGGCCAGGCCGCCGGAGAGGTCGCCTCCTCCGAGGTGATCTCCACCATTGTCTCGCTCGACGACGACATTCCCGGTTCCGACATCCTGACGTCGCTCGGTTCCGCGGTGCAGCGTGCCAACGACCAGCTGCTGCAGATGGTCCAGGAGGACCCGCAGCTGGAGGGCATGGGCACCACGCTCACCGCCCTGCTCTGGACCGGCCAGCGGCTCGGCTTGGTCCATGTCGGCGACTCCCGCGCGTACCTGCTGCGCGACGGTGTCCTCACCCAGATCACCCAGGACCACACCTGGGTGCAGCGGCTGGTGGACGAGGGGCGGATCACCGAGGAGGAGGCGACCACCCATCCGCAGCGCTCGCTGCTGATGCGCGCGCTGGGCAGCGGCGAGCGGGTCGAGCCCGATCTGTCCATCCGTGAGGTGCGGGTCGGCGACCGCTACCTGATCTGCTCCGACGGCCTGTCCGGCGTCGTCAGCCACCAGACCCTCGAAGACACCCTGGCCGGCTACCAGGCGCCGCACGAGACGGTTCAGGAGCTCATCCAGCTCGCGCTGCGCGGCGGCGGCCCCGACAACATCACCTGCATCGTCGCCGACGTCCTGGACACCGACGACGGCGACACCCTGGCCGGCCAGCTCAACGACACCCCCGTGGTGGTCGGCGCGGTCGCCGACACCCAGCTGCCGCTCAGCGACGCCCGCCACCTCCAGACCCCGGCCGGCCGCGCCGCGGAGCTGGGCCGTACCCCGCAGCAGTCGGGCCCGGCCGGCGCGTTCGGCCCGCCCGGCAGCGGCGGTCCGGTCCCCGGCGCCCCGCTGGGCACGTTCGGCGAGCACGAGGACGCCGAGAAGGGCGAGCCGCGCAAGGGCCGCTCATGGGTCAAGCGCACGGTGATCGGCGCGGTCGTGCTCGCGGTGGTCGCCGGCGGCGGCCTCTACGGCTTCTACACCTGGGCGCAGACGCAGTACTACGTCGGCGCCAAGGGCGACCACGTGGCCGTCTACCGGGGCATCGACCAGAAGCTGGTGTGGATCAGCATGTCGAAGCTCCACGAGGACCGCCCCGACATCAAGCTCGCCTACCTGCCGGACTACCTGCGCAACCAGGTCGCCAGCACCATCGCGATGAGCAGCGCCGGCCAGGCCGACGACAAGGCGGACGAGCTGGCCACACAGGTCGCGGTGTGCGAGAAGGCCGAGCGGGTGAAGGCGCAGAACACCGCCAAGCCCCAGGACACCACCAAGGCGCAGGACGGCGCCAAGTCGTCCGGCGGCACCGGGGACACCGCGTCCGACAAGGACGACAAGGCCGCGAGCCCGCTCGACAAGGTGAAGAAGGCCACCGCCCTGCCGTCCACCGGCGCGGGCGGCGCGGCCGGCCCCGAGGTGGGCGACCCGACGAGCACGCCCACCCCGGGCAAGAACAGCCCTGACTCCTCGGGCCCCGACAAGGCCGACACCGGCAAGACCACGACCCCGCCCACCCCCGAGGTCCTGTCGCCGGAAGAGCAGGCGAAGGCCCGAAACTGCCCGTCGGGGCAGTCGTAAGACCAGGAGGGCTCGGCTCGTCATGAGCGCCAGCAACACCACCACCATCACGTCGATCGGCGCTCCCAACCGCCGCAACACCGAGCTGGCCCTGCTCGTCTTCGCGGTCCTCATCCCGGTCTTCGCCTACGCGAACGTCGGGCTGGCCATGAAGGGTTCGGTCCCGGCGGGCCTGCTCGGCTACGGCGTGGGCCTCGGCCTGCTGGCCGGGGTGGCCCATCTGCTGGTGCGCAAGTTCGCGCCGTACTCCGACCCGCTGATGCTGCCGATCGCGACGCTGCTCAACGGCCTCGGCCTGGTGCTGATCTGGCGGCTCGACCAGGAGAAGAGCCTGGGCACCCCGATGGCGTCCAAGCAGCTGATGTGGTCGACGGTCGGCGTCGCGCTGTTCATCGCGGTGCTGGTCTTCCTCAAGGACCACCGCATCCTGCAGCGCTACACCTACATCTCCATGGCGCTGGCGCTCTTCCTGCTGGTCCTGCCGGTGTTCTTCCCGGCCGTCTACGGCGCCCGGATCTGGGTGACGCTGCCCGGCATCGGCTCGCTCCAGCCCGGTGAGTTCGCCAAGATCGTGATCACCGTCTTCTTCGCGGGCTACCTCATGGTCAAACGTGACGCGCTCGCGCTCGCCAGCCGCCGGGTGATGGGCCTGTACCTGCCGCGCGGCCGCGACCTCGGCCCGATCCTGGTGATTTGGGCCATGAGCCTGCTCATCCTGATCTTCGAGACCGACCTGGGCACCTCGCTGCTCTTCTTCGGCCTCTTCGTGATCATGCTCTACGTGGCCACCGAGCGCACCAGCTGGATCGTCTTCGGCCTGCTGCTCAGCGCCGCCGGGGCGGTCGCGGTCGCCTCGACCGAGCCGCATGTGAAGATCCGCGTCCAGGACTGGCTGCACCCGCTCGCGCTGGCCTCCAACGGCGGTGTGACCGAGACCGCCCAGTCCCGCTACGCCTTCGGCGCGGGCGGGCTGTTCGGCAGCGGACTGGGCCAGGGCTACTCCCGCCTCATCGGCGGCATCGCGCCCAAGAGCGACTACATCCTCGCCACCGTCGGCGAGGAGATGGGCCTGGCCGGTGTGATGGCCGTCCTGCTGCTCTACGGGCTGCTGATCGAGCGCGGCATCCGCACCGCGCTGGCCGCCCGCGACCCGTTCGGCAAGCTGCTGGCCATCGGCCTGTCCGGCGCGTTCGCGCTGCAGGTCTTCGTGGTGGCCGGCGGTGTGACCGGGCTCATCCCGCTCACCGGTATGACCATGCCGTTCATGGCCCAGGGCGGATCATCGGTGATCGCCAACTGGGCCCTGGTGGCGATCCTGCTGCGGATCAGCGACACCGCGCGCCGGCCCGCCCCGACCCCCGCCGGATCTCCCGACGCCGAAGCGACCCAGGTGGTGAAGAGCCAGTGAACAAGCCACTGCGACGGGTTGCGATCTTCTGCGGTCTGCTCGTCCTCGCGCTGCTGCTGCGGGTGAACTACGTGCAGTTCGTCCAGTCCGACCAGCTCAACAACGACAAGAACAACCGGCGGGTGGCGATCAACCAGTTCGCCCAGCCGCGCGGCGACATCATCGTCGACGGCAAGGCGGTCACCGGCCACACCGAGACCACCGGCAGCGACTTCAAGTACAAGCGCACCTACACCGACGGCAAGATGTGGGCCCCGGTGACGGGTTACGCCTCGCAGGTCTACGGGACGACGATGCTGGAGGGCGTCGAGGACAGCTTCCTCACCGGCGACGACGACCGGCTGTTCTTCAACCGCACCATCGACCTGCTCACCGGCAAGCAGCGCCAGGGCGGCAACGTCGTGACGACGCTCAACGCCAAGGCGCAGAAGGCCGCGTACACCGGGCTCGACAACAAGAAGGGCGCGGTCGTCGCGCTCGACCCGCGCACCGGCGCGATCCTGGCGATGGCGAGCACCCCGTCGTACGACCCCTCGACGATCGCCGGGAGCAACGACGGCGACGCGTGGACGGCGCTCGACAAGAAGAACGACCCCGACGACCCCACGCAGAACCGCGCGCTGCGCATCACCTACCCGCCGGGCTCGACGTTCAAGCTGGTCACCGCGGCCGCCGCGCTGGAGAACGGCCAGGTCACCAACATCGACGACAAGACGCAGTCGCCCGACCCGTACACCCCTCAGGGCACCACCACGCAGCTGAAGAACGAGGGCAGCATCAAGTGCAAGGACGCCACGCTGCGTGACGCGCTGCGGCAGTCCTGCAACACCGTCTTCGGCAAGCTCGGCACCGACGTCGGCCTGAAGGGCATGGTGGACGAGGCCGAGAAGTTCGGCTTCAACAAGGAGCAGTTCGTCCCGGTGCGCGCCAACGCGAGCAACTTCGACACCGAGATGAGCATCGACCACGTCGCCCAGTCCTCCATCGGCCAGTTCGACACGGCCGCGACACCGCTGCAGATGGCGATGGTCGCCTCGGCCATCGCCAACAACGGTGTGCTGATGCAGCCGTACGAGGTGGACCGGCTGGAGGCGCCCAACACGAGCACCATCTCGCAGACCACCCCGCAGAAGATGAGCACCCCGCTCTCGCCGAAGAACGCCCAGGCGCTCCAGTCGATGATGGAGACCGTCGTCACCGACGGCACCGGCAAGAACGCGCGGATCCCCGGTGTGCGGGTCGGCGGCAAGACCGGCACCGCGCAGCACGGCGTCAACAACGACAAGGCGCCGTACGCGTGGTTCGTCTCCTACGCCATGACCGACCACGGCTCGCCGGTGGCGGTCGCGGTCGTCGTCGAGGACAGCGACGCCAAACGTGACGACATCAGCGGCGGCGGTCTCGCGGCCCCCATCGCCAAGAGCGTCATGGAGGCGGTGCTCAACAAGTGAGACCAACGTCACGCACGGTGTCGGCCCTGTTCACATACCGGTCAGGTATCGGCGGTGGGCGAGGGCGCGGATCCGCGGGAAATGCCCGGTACCGTAGCTCCGTGCAGCGCAGGGCAGGGATTAACGGATTCGGGTCGTGAACGTCAAGATACGGGTTTGAGGAGAGGGCAGAGCTATGGAAGAGCCGCGTCGCCTCGGCGGCCGGTACGAGCTGGGCTCGGTGCTCGGCCGCGGTGGCATGGCGGAGGTGTACCTCGCGCATGACACCCGTCTCGGCCGTACCGTGGCGGTGAAGACGCTGCGGGCGGACCTCGCCCGCGACCCGTCGTTCCAGGCCCGGTTCCGCCGGGAGGCCCAGTCGGCCGCCTCGCTCAACCACCCCTCGATCGTCGCGGTGTACGACACCGGCGAGGACTACGTCGACGGCGTCTCGATCCCGTACATCGTGATGGAGTACGTCGACGGCTCGACCCTGCGCGAGCTGCTCCACTCCGGGCGCAAGCTGCTGCCCGAGCGGGCGCTGGAGATGACCGTGGGCATCCTCCAGGCCCTGGAGTACAGCCACCGCGCGGGCATCGTCCACCGGGACATCAAGCCGGCCAACGTGATGCTGACCCGTACGGGCCAGGTCAAGGTCATGGACTTCGGCATCGCCCGTGCGATGGGCGACGCCGGCATGACGATGACGCAGACCGCCGCCGTCATCGGCACGGCGCAGTACCTGTCGCCGGAGCAGGCCAAGGGCGAGCAGGTCGACGCCCGCTCGGACCTCTACTCGACCGGCTGCCTGCTCTACGAGCTGCTGACCGTGCGACCGCCCTTCGTGGGCGACTCCCCGGTCGCGGTGGCCTACCAGCACGTCCGCGAGGATCCGCAGCCGCCGTCGGTCTTCGACCCCGAGGTCACCCCCGCGATGGACGCGATCGTCCTCAAGGCGCTGACCAAGGACCCCGACTACCGCTACCAGAGCGCCGACGAGATGCGCGCCGACGTCGAGAGCGCGCTCGACGGCCAGCCGGTCGCCGCGGCCGTCGCGATGGGCGCGGCCGGCTACGGCTACCCGCCGTCGTACGGGGACGGCGCCGCCACCACGGCGCTGCCGCAGCAGGCCGACCCGCGCACCTCGATGCTGCCGCCGGCCCGTGACGACGACGGCGGCTACGGCTACGACGAGCGCCCCGACCGCCGCCGGCAGAAGAAGAGCGGCGGCAACGCGTCCACCGTGCTGCTGGTGCTGGCCGGTGTCCTGGTGCTGGTCGGCGCGATCTTCCTGGGCAAGGCGCTCTTCGGCGGCAACGGCGCCGGCAGCAGCGAGAAGGTGCCCAGCTTCGTCGGCAAGTCCATGGACGAGGCGAACACCACGGCGAGCAATGTCGACCTGAAGATCGTCGCGGGCACCCCCGCCTTCTGCGACGCGGTCGACAAGGACCTGATCTGCTCGCAGACTCCGGCGGCCGACAGCGCGATCCCGTCCGACAAGACGGTCACGGTCGTCCTGTCGAAGGGTGCGGCGCCCAAGGCCGTCCCGGATGTCGTCAACGACAAGTTCGAGGACGCGCAGACCCAGCTGACGAACGCCGGTTTCCAGGTCAAGCGGGTGGACCAGGAGTCCACCACGGTCGACGAGGACACCGTCATCAGCCAGGATCCCAAGGCGGGCACCAAGGAGCCCAAGGACACGATCATCACGCTGAAGGTCGCGGTCAAACCGGCGGAGAAGCAGATCCCGGATCTCGCCGGCTACACCGAGGCCGGCGCGAAGAAGCAGCTCCAGGACATGGGCTTCACCAACATCCACACCCAGCGCCAGCCCTCGGACGACACGCAGTATCAGAACGGCACGGTCATCAGCACCAACCCGCAGGCGGGCTCCTCGGCGAAGCTGGACGACTCGATCACCCTGATCGTCTCCTCCGGCCCGACGCAGCAGACGCAGGACCCGACGCAGCAGGCGGTCATGCCGGACGTCTCCGGCCACCGGCTGGGCGAGGTCAAGCAGCAGCTCCAGGCGATGGGCGTGAACGTCGAGGTCATCGGCGGCGGCCCGCAGGGCGACAACGCCCGGGTGATCAACAGCACCACGCCGCAGGGCACACCGCTCCAGCCGGGCCAGACGGTCCAGGTGATGACGATGGGCGGCGGCCCCGGCGGCGGCTGATCCCGCGGGGCCCGGGGCACCCCCGGGCCCGCCGCAGCACCAGGGGCGCCGCCGTCCGGACTAGCGCAGTTCGGGCGGCGGCGTCCTTTGTGCGTCGACCTTCTGGGTGCGGACCAGCTCGCCCCACACGATGTAGCGGTAGCGCGAGGTGTAGACCGGGGTGCAGGTCGTCAGGGTGATGTAGCGGCCCGGCTTGGTGCGGCCGGACTCCTTCGGCACCTGGGCGGCCACGCCGACGTTGTACTTCGAGGTCTGGTCGAGGATCTTGTAGACCCTGTAGATGTACCAGGTGTCCTTGGTCTCGAAGACGATCGCGTCGCCGTTGTCGATCTTGTTGATGTTGTGGAACTTCGCACCGTGGCCGTCGCGGTGCGCGGCGAGCGTGAAGTTGCCGGTCGTGGCCCACGGCATCGCCGCCGGGACGGGCTTGGTGTAGTAACCGGCCACCCCCTCGTTGAGCACCTTGGTGGAGGTGCCCTTCTTGACCAGCACCTCGTAGTTCTTGCCCATCGCGGGGACGTGCAGGAAACCTATGCCGCCGCCGGTGTCCAGGCCGCGGGCGGGCGCGCCGGGCGGTGCGTGGGACCACTCCTGGCGGACCTTGTCCGCCTCCTTGGCCTCGTGCCGGTCGGCCAGCACGTTCGTCCACCACAGGGAGTAGACGACGAACAGGGCCAGGACCAGCCCGGCCGTGATGAGCAGCTCGCCGACGACGCTCACGACGGAGGCGAAGGCGCTCCTGCCGCGTGGGGTCCCGGCCTGGCCGTCGCCGCTCTCCGGAGCACCGGGGTCGCCCGTCTCGCTGGTCGTGGTGGTGGTCACGCTGTTCAGCTCTCCGTCCGATGGCACTGCGGCACTGCCGGCGAGGGGGAAGGCTCCGCGGGTCCGTCAGTCGCCGGAGACGAGCGCGTCCGGCTTGCCCTTGCTGCGCGGACGCTCCTCGACCAGTTTGCCCCACACGATCAGCCGGTTGGTGCTGGTGAATTCCGGCGTGCAGGTGGTGAGCGTGAGGTAGCGGCCGGGGGCGGTGAAACCCGATCCGTTCGGGATCGGCTTGAGCACGCTGATGTTGCTCGGCGGCGTACTGGCCAGCGAGCTGGTGATCACGTAGGTGTAGTACTCGCTCTCCGTCTCGACCACCACCTTGTCGCCGGGCGTGAGGTGGTTGATGTAGCGGAAGGGCTCGCCGTGGGTGTTGCGGTGCGCGGCGACGGCGAAGTTGCCGGTCTTGTCCCAGGGCATCGCGGTGTTCAGGGAGCCGTCGTAGTGGCCGATCATGCCCTTGTCGAGCACGTTGTGCTTGGAGACGCCCTGCGCGATGGGCGCCTTGACGTCCAGTTTGGGGATGTACATGATCGCGAAGCCCTGGCCGGGCGAGAAGGTGCCGGGCACCCGGTTGGGGTCGGAGGACTCGTTGTCCCACTTCTGCTGGAGGTTGTTCGCGGCGCCCGCTGCCTCGCGGTGGGCGCGGACGTTGGTCCACCACAGCTGGTAGGTGACGAACAGCAGCATCAGCACGCCGAGGGTGATGAACAGCTCGCCGACGACCCGGCTGGCGATGACCGCGGGGCTCTCCTTGGCGGCTTTCGCGGCCCGTCTGGCCTCCACCCGGCTCAGCGGTGCGGCCGGGGCCGCGCTCTGCGCCTGCGCGGCCTGGGGGGCGCCCTCCCGGCCTCCCCCGCGGGCCCGGTGCCCGCCGCCCTGCCGTGCGGCCTTGCGCCGCGCCGCCCGTCCGCCGTCCGCGGGCGGTACGGCCGCCGGGACCGGGGCCGCGGCCGCCGCGGGGGCTTCGGGCTCCGCCGGTTCGGGCGTCACGACCGGCAGCACCGCGGTGTCCCCACCACCCGCCGCCTCCCCGCCCTCCCGCGGCTCGTCGTACGGTGCGGGCCCGGTCGGCTCGTCGTACTGCGCGGGCCGCCTCGGCTCCTCGTACGCGGCCGGGGCGGCCGGTTCCTCGTACGGTGCGGCGGCGGGTGCCGACGGCTCCTCGTACGGCAGCGCGGCGGGGGGCTGCTCGTACGGGAGGGCGGCCGGGGCGGCCTCCAGGGGCTGGGCGGGGCTGAACCACGGGGAGGCGGAGGCAGGCCCGGCGAAGGCCTGCGGCGCGGGGGCGTACACCTGCTCCGGCCCGGGGCCCTGCTCCGCGTACGGCTCCGGAACGCCGCCCTGCTGCGGGGCCGGGTCGGCGCCCGGGGCCTCCGGCGGCTCCTCCTGGACGGCGGCGGGGCGGCCGGGCAGCGGGTCGTTCAGCGGATCGTCGAGCTGTTCCACGACAGCTCTGAACTGCCCGGTGTTCTCGTACGACATCGGGCCGTCGTCGGCGGGGCGCTCCGGGCGGAGCGTGGTCACGCCCCCGCCCTCCCGACAACGGGCGCGAGGCCCTCCGAGCGGTCCCTGGCGCCCGCGTCACCGCATTCGGCGAGCCAGTTGGCCAGCATCCGGTGCCCCCATTCGGTGAGCACCGACTCGGGATGGAACTGCACGCCCTCCACAGCCGCCTCCCGGTGTCTGAGCCCCATGATGATCCCGCTGTCCGTCCACGCGGTGACCTGGAGCTGGTCCGGGAGGGTCGGGCCCTCGACGGCGAGCGAGTGGTAGCGGGTGGCGGTGAAGGGCGACGGCAGTCCGGCGAAGACGCCCGCCCCTTCGTGCGTCACCAGCGAGGTCTTGCCGTGCAGCAGCTCGGGGGCCCGGTTGACGACGCCGCCGTAGGCGACCGCGATGGACTGCACACCGAGGCAGACGCCGAAGACCGGCACCCCGGTTTCCGCGCAGTGCCGCACCATGTCGATGCACACCCCGGCCTCCTCGGGGGTGCCGGGGCCGGGGGAGAGCAGCACGCCGTCGAAGCCGTCCTGCGCGTGCGCGGGCTGCACCTCGTCGTTGCGCAACACCTCGCACTCGGCGCCGAGCTGGTAGAGGTACTGGACCAGGTTGAAGACGAAGCTGTCGTAGTTGTCGACCACGAGGATGCGTGTGCTCATCGGACGGCGGCCATCCCGTTGTCGACGGTGACGTCATTGAAGGGCAGCAGCGGCTCCGCCCAGGGGAAGACGTACTGGAAGAGGAGGTAGACGACTGCCAGCACCAGCACCAGGCAGGTCAGCGCCCTTATCCACGCGTTGCCCGGCAGATTCCGCCAGATCCAGCCGTACATGCGGTCCCTTCCTTCCGGCTCCCCGGAACAGAGTAAGGGGAGATCGCCCGGAGTGGGTTGGTAGCCGGACAAAGCTTCGTCCCGGCTTCACCTGCGCGTCCGGCGCCCAAGACCCCGTGATCCGGGGGTTCTTCAGGGCTGGTCCACAGGCTGCGCATAGTGAAGGGACGTCGAGCCGGTGTAGCCCGGCAGGGTGGTGGAGCGCGCGCTGGAGACCTTCCAGCCGAGGCCGTACGCGGCCACGTACTGGAGGTAGTTCTGGATCGCGGGGCTCGCGTCGAGAGCCTGGCGGAGTTTCCCCTGGTCGCCGACCGCGGTGATGCGATAAGGCGGGGAGTAGACGCGGCCCTGGAGGATCAGGGTGTTGCCGACGCAGCGGACCGCGCTGGTGGAGATCAGCCGCTGGTCCATGACCCGGATGCCGCGGGCGCCACCCTGCCACAGCGCGTTGACCACGGCCTGCAGGTCCTGCTGGTGGATGACCAGGTCGTTGGGCTGCGGGTCCGGCACACCGGGGATGAGCGGGGTCGCGCCCTGCGGGGCGTCGTTCAGGGTGACCTCGACGGAGGGGCCGCTGAGCGGGGCGGTGCCGGCGTCCTTGCGAAGGGCGTCGATCCTGGCCTGCTCGGCGGCGCTGAGGCCGCTGCCCTGCCGGGTGAGCTTGTCCACGTCGTCGCGGACGCCGGTGAGCTGGTCCTCCAGCTGCTCGTTGTGGGCGTTCTTGGTGCGGATGGTGTCGGAGAGCTTCGGCAGCGGGTCGTCGCTGCGGATGTCGACGCCCTTGGCGGTGTCGAAACTCATCCAGAAGATCAGTCCGGCGAGCGCGAAGACTCCCGCGCTGGCCAGCCGCAGGGCCACCGTGCGCGGGACGGGGCGAGGGGAGGGGGCGGGTGAGCTTCCGCCGGGATCCGTCGCCACCGTACGCTGTCTCCTTAACAAGCAGATGAAGCACTACGCTAACGGACGCCCGGCGGCGGCACCGCCCCCGCCGGTGGCAGACCGTCGTCCCATACCCGCCAGGACCGCCCAGCACCCCCGCGCGGTTACGCAGCGCATCGACAGGAGAGTCCCTCGTGCCGAAGTCACGGATCCGCAAGAAGGCCGACTTCACCCCGCCCCCGGTGAAGGCAGCAACCGCCATAAAGCTGGGCAACCGCGGCTGGGTCGCCCCGCTGATGCTGGCGTTCTTCGTCGTCGGGCTGGCCTGGATCGTGCTCTTCTACGTCACGCAGGGCGATCTGCCGGTGGACGCGTTCGGCAACTGGAACATCGTCGTGGGCTTCGGCTTCATCGCCGGGGGCTTCGTCGTCTCCACTCAGTGGAAGTAGCGGACACCTCCGGCGGCAGCGCCGGAACGGTTGTCCACAGAGTTATCCACAACCATGTCCACAGTGGGGAAAAGGTCGGAAGATCTGTGGATAACCTCTACGAGGTTGACGCCGGTACGACCGGTGGCCGCGGCTGACGGCCACCGGTCGTTTGCTGTCCCGCCACCGAACCGTAGTGATCTTGCCGGAGAAAACGGGACAATCCGAACGCTCGGCCGCCTGCACACAACCCCTTCCGCAGGGTGTGCACAACTCGCACAGGCTTCCCTACCCGCTGTGGATAACGTGTGATCAACGGCTGTGGTTACGGCCCTCAGGACGTGACCTGGACCACAGCGATCACGCTGAGCACCAGCGAGAGCACCAGCACTCCCGCGGTGGTCCCCCACTGCACCGCGTTCCGCCGCTCGCGCGGGGCGTAGAACATCGCTATGGCGACCGCGGTGCCGCCCACCAGCCCGCCCAGGTGCGCCTGCCAGCTCACATGCGGCCAGGTGAAGGTGAAGAGGATGTTCAGCCCGAGCAGGATGAGGATCGGGCGCATGTCGTAGTTGAGCCGCTTCACGAAGACCGCGGTCGCGCCGAAGAGCCCGTAGAGCGCCCCGGAGGCGCCGAAAGTGAGCGCGCCCGGGTCCAGCAGCAGCACCGAGGCACTGCCCGCCAGTGCCGAGACCAGGTAGAGCGACAGGTAGCGGCTGCGGCCGAGCATGCGCTCCAGCGGTCCGCCGATCCACCACAGCGTCAGCATGTTGAAGAGGATGTGCGTGAAGTTGGGCGGCAGGTCGTGCACGAAGGCCGAGGTGATGACGCGGTACCACTCGCCGTCGGCGACGCCGCCGCACCGCTGGCCGATCGTGCCCTTGGGGCCGCAGGCCGCCCACAGTCCGAGGTCCTCGGCGATCCTCTTGCCGACCGTCAGTTCCAGGACGTAGACGGCGACGTTGAGCGCGATGAGGATCTTGGTGACGAGAAAGGGATCGTGGGCCACCACGCCGCCCGCGATCGTGCGCTGCCGGGTGTGGGGGGACGATCCCTGCCGTACGCAATCCGGGCACTGGAAGCCGACGGAGGCGCTGATCATGCAGTCGGGGCAGATCGGCCGCTCGCACCGGGTGCAGCGTATGCCGGTCTCCCGGTCCGGGTGCCGATAGCAGCAGACCGGCTGGTCCATGAGTCCACTCCCCTGTCGCGGCGCTCCCGTGGCGCCGAACGCCCCACCCGCTCTTCCGACGTGCGGGCGGGGCGCGGTGTTCCCGTCGTGGTCCCCGCCGCTCGTTCGGGTGGCCGGACGGCGCCAGGCGCCGTCCGGAGACCTCGCAGCCTACGTCAGCCGCGCTTCTCGACGACGACCGACTCGATCACGACGTCCTCCAGCGGACGGTCGGTGCGCGGGTTGGTGGGGCTGCCCACGATCGCGTCCACGACCTTGCGGCTCGCGTCGTCGGCGACCTCGCCGAAGATCGTGTGCTTGCCGGTCAGCCACGCGGTCGCGGACACGGTGATGAAGAACTGCGAGCCGTTGGTGCCCGGGCCCGCGTTGGCCATCGCCAGCAGATAGGGCTTGTTGAAGGCCAGGTCCGGGTGGAACTCGTCGGCGAACTTGTAACCGGGACCGCCGGTGCCGTTCCCCAGCGGGTCGCCGCCCTGGATCATGAAACCGGAGATCACCCGGTGGAAGACCGTGCCGTCGTAGAGGCGGTCGTGCGAGGCCCGACCGGTGTTCGGGTCGATCCACTCCCGGGTGCCCTCGGCGAGGCCCACGAAATTGGCCACGGTCTTGGGGGCATGGTTCGGCAGCAGCCGGATCACGATGTCGCCCTGGTTGGTCTTCAAGGTGGCGTAGAGCTCCTCGGCCACGGTCTACCTTCCATAGTCGTCGCTGACAGGGGTTGATCCTCGCACGGCGCGAACCGCCGCGCGGCCTTCCCCCGCACTCCGCGCCCGCCGACTCCGCAGCAACCGGGCCGACTGACCCGTATGCGCGTCCGCACATGCCGTACGCGGTGTAGACGGGCATGATTTCAAACCGGATGGAAAGGCGAAAACCGTACGCCACCGAGGAGGAGGTTCCTGTGACCCGCATCGACAGCGTGCGCAGCGCGGCTGACATGACGAAGGACAGCGTGCGGCACGCCGCGGAGGTGGCTGCGCCGTACGCCAACACCGCGAAGGACGAGGCCGCGCGGTACGCACAGCAGGCCGGTGTCTATGCCCAGCAGGCGGGCGCGTCCGCCCGCCGGGCCTACGACGCCAAACTCGCCGCCCAGGTGAAGCAGGCGCGCGAGCAGGCCTGGGCGGCGGTGCCGCCGAAGGCCGCGGAGGCGGTCGAGACCGCCGCCAAGCGGACCGCCCAGGGCGCACGGACGGCCGCCGACTACGCCGTACCGCGGGTGAGTTCCGCGGTCGCGGCGACCCGGGCGGTGGCCGTGCCGGTCACCGCCGAGGCCCTGGTGCGCGGCAGCGCGGCCCTGCACGCGCTGCGCGGCCAGGTGACCGCGGCCGAGATCGACCGGCTGGTCCGCAAGCGGATCCGGCGGCAGCAGACCGCGCGGGCCTTCCGCACGCTGCTGCTGGCCGGGGTCGCGGGCGGTGCCGTCTACGCCGCCTGGCGCTGGTGGAGCGCCCAGTCCGACCCGGAGTGGCTGGTGGAGCCGGGCGAGGCCACCGAGGCACCGGCGCCGGAGGAGACGATCAGCGGTACGAGCACGCTGACCGTCGTCGACCCGCTGGACGGGCCGCCCTCGTCGGTCAACGGCCAGAGCGGCGCGCACGTCGACCTCGTCGACGGCTCCGCCGCTACGGACGCGGACGCCGAGTCCTCGTCGTCCGACGACGACAAGCCCGAAGGCGCGTAAGGCCGACTGCCGGGGCGGGGGCCGGTCCTCCGGCCCCCGCCCCGGCACCGGCACGTCGCGGAGCCCTGGCCCCGCACCCCTGCCGAGGGGTGCGGGGCCAGGGCTCCGCGGGGTCGTACGGGGTGTCAGGCGGTCGCGGGCTCCGGGTCCAGCAGCACCGCGGGCACCTTGCGCAGGGTGACGAGCGCGAAGACCGCTCCGGCGAGCATCAGGGCACCACCGATCAGGGTCGTGGTGTGCAGGCTGTCCGTGAAGGCGTTCCGGGCCGCCTCGACGACCTGGTGCCCGAGCCCGCCGCCCAGCTGCGTACCGGTCGCCACACCGCCGCTCACCGACTCGCGGGCGGCGCCGGTCTGGCCGGCCGTCAGCCCGGACGGCAGCGTGAGGCCGCTGCGGTAGTACGCGTTGAGCACCGAGCCGAGGATGGCGATGCCGAGGGCGCCGCCGAGTTCCATCGCCGTCTCCGAGGTGGCCGCGGCCGCGCCGGTACGGGTCGCCGGGGCGCTGGCGAGAATGGTGTCGGCGGTCACCGCGAAGGTGAGCATCAGACCCGCGCCGTTGACGATCACCACGGGCAGCAGCTGCCAGTACGCGCTGTGTTCGGTGGCCAGGCCAAGCCCCGCCGTGCTGAGGCCCATGAGCACCAGTCCGGCGGCGACCGTCCGGGCCCGGCCGATGAGCGGGATCAGGGCGGAGGCGGCGGGCGCGACCAGCGCGGCGGCCAGCGGGCCGGGCAGCACGGCGAGGCCCGCGGTCAGCGGCGACCAGCCGCGCACCTCCTGGAAGTACAGCGAGAAGCCGAGGGAGAGCACGGTCGAGGCGAACATCGTCACGACGTTGGCGCCGATCGCGCCGGAGAAGGCGGGGTTGCGGAAGAGGCGGAGGTCCAGCAGCGGCTCGGCGAGCCGGGTCTGACGGCGCAGGAAGGTCAGGAGCAGCGCCGCGCCCAGACCGGCCGCGATCCACACCGAGGGCTCGGCGACGCCGTCCCGGGCGGCGGTCTTGATCGCGTAGATCACGCCGAACATGCCCAGCACCGACAGCGGCACGCTGGCCCAGTCCAGCCGCCCCGGCTTGGGGTTGCGGCTCTCCGGCAGCACGACCAGGCCCAGGGCCAGTACCAGGGCCATCACCGGCACGTTGACCAGGAAGACCGAGCCCCACCAGAAGTGGTCCAGCAGCAGGCCGCCGACGACCGGGCCGAGCGCGAAGCTCGCCGCGGCCACACCGCCGCTGATGCCGACGGCGGCGGTGCGTTCCTTGGGGTCGGTGAAGACCGTCCGCACCAGGGAGAGCGTGGAGGGCATGATCGTGGCGCCGAACAGGCCCAGCAGCGCGCGGGCCGCGATGAGCATCTCCGGGCTGCCGGCGTAGGCGGTGAGCGCGGAGGCGGCGCCGAAGCCGGTCACCCCGATGAGCAGCAGCTTCTTGCGGCCTATCCGGTCACCGATGTTGCCCATCACGATGAGCAGGCCGCCCAGCACGAAGCCGTAGACGTCCACGATCCACAGCAGCTGGGTGGCAGACGGTGCGAGCTGGGCGGTGAGCGAGGGGACCGCGTAGTTGAGCACGCTGGTGTCGATGCCGAGCAGCGCGGAGGCGACGCTGCAGATGGCCAGGACAGCCCAGCGCCGCCCGTCGCGGTCGGCGGCGGCCGGTGCGCCGGTGGTGTCGTGCGTCGATGTCTTCGTCATGCACGGCAGCCTGCGGGGCACCGCTGACCGGCGGCTGACCGTCCGCGCACCGCTCACGCACCGAGCGCGCACCGCGGGTGGTGCGGGGCTGTGCGGGCGGTGCGCAGGGCGGTCAGCCGCCGCAGACGTACGAGGTCAGCAGCGCGAACGCGGTGTTCCGGTCGCCGGGCACCTCCGCCGGACGGTCCGTGCCGCCCGTCGCGGCCCGCAGCGCCTCCCGGACGACAGTGCTGTCCGGCCCGGTGCCGGGGCCGCCGCGCAGGGCCTCGGCGGCCCCGAGCAGCGCGGCGGCCCGCCCGGGATCGCCCTCCAGCAGCGCGAGGGCGGCCGCGGCGTCGGCGACGGTCGCCGCGGTCTCCGCGGCCATCCGCAGCACGTCGGGGTCGAAGGTCACCGCGTCCCGCAGCGCGGTCCGCGCGCCCTCCGTGTCGCCCGCGGCCACCGCGATCCGGGCGAGCGCCACCTGCACGCCGGTACGGATCGCGTTGCTGGAGAACCAGCCGGTGGGGCATTCGGCGAGGGCCTGCTCGGCAAGTTCCCGGGCGCCCGGCAGATCGCCGCGCAGCCGCGCGATGTCGGCGAGGCCCCTGTGCGCGACGGCCAGGCTCTCGGGGGCGCCGGCCCGCCGGGAGAGCGTGGCGGCCCGCTCGCAGTCGGCCTCGGCGCCCGCGAGGTCCCCACCCCGCAGCCGGTAGGCGGCGCGGTTGGCGAGCAGCTCCGCGACGTCGAGGGCGGAGTCCAGCTCCTCGGCGAGTACCAGCGCCTCCTCGTGCAGCGCCACCGCGGCCCGCAGGTCCCCCGCGTGGTCGGCGAGGTCGGCGAGCAGGTGCAGGCAGGTGATCATGCCCCAGCGGTCGCCCTGCTGCCGGAAGCCCGCCAGCGCGGTCCCGCAGGCCTCGCGGGCGGTGTCCTGGTCACGGTGGGTCAGCCACGCCTGGAAGCCCCTCCCGAGCTGCCCCAGCGCGTCGTACCAGGGGTCGTCGAGGGCGGCGAGCCGTGCCTCGGCCTTGGCGAGGTCGTCGGTGTCGGCGGAGGGCGCCCCGGCGAAGGGGGCCCACAGCAGCGTCAGGACGGGGTAGCGGCTCGCCACCCGGTAGAAGCCCTCGACGATCCCGGCGGCCTCGGCCACGTGCGCGGTGTAGCCGGAGGGGTCGCTCAGCGCGTTGACGACGGCGAGCACGCACAGCGCGTACTCCTCCTCCAGGCCCTCGGGCGCATGCGGTCCGACGGCCGCCAGCACCTGCTGGGCGGGGCCGACACCCTCGTAGCGCACCCCGCGCAGCAGCCAGTACGAGGAGAGCGCCGAGATCAGCCGCATGGCCCCGGGGATGTCACCGGCGTCGAGGGTGCGGTGCAGGGCGGCCTGGAGGTTGTCGCGCTCGTCGGACAGCAGTCGCAGCCACTCCAGTTGACCCGCGCCGCGCAGATGGGGGTCGGCGGCGAGGGCGAAGCCCAGGAAGTGGGCGGCGTGCGCGCGATGGGTCCGCTCCGTCTCACCCGCCTCGGCGAGCCGCTCGGCGCCGTAGGCGCGGATGGACTCCAGCATCCGGTAGCGGACACCACCGGGCCCGTCCGTGTGCTGGGCGACCACGAGCGACTTCTCGACCAGCGCGGCCATCAGGTCGAGCATGTCCTCGGGGTCGATGCCCTCCTCCGCCCCGTCGCCGTCCGCGCACACCGACTCGGCGGCCGCCGGGGTCCAGCCGCCCGCGAAGACCGAGGCGCGGCGCAGCACGGCCCGCTCGTCCTCCGGCAGCAGTTCCCAGCTCCAGTCGACGACCCCGCGCAGCGTGCGCTGCCGCGGCTGGGCGGTCCGGCTGCCGCGCGACAGCAGCCGGAAGAGCACATCAGGGCGCGGCCCGAGGCTGTACGGGGCCGTGTCCGCGGGCAGCGCGCCGAGCCGCGCGGCGATCTCGGTGACGGGCAGCGTGCGCAGCCGGGCGGCGGCCAACTCGATGGCCAGCGGCAGCCCGTCGAGGGTCGTGCACAGCCGCAGGACGGTGTCGGCCGTGGCCGGATCGGCGCCCAGGTCGAAGCCGGGGCTGACGGCCGCCGCGCGCTCGGCGAAGAGCCGTACGGCGGGAGAGGCGAGCACCTGGTCGCGGTCGCTGCCCGGCCGCGGCAGGGCGAGCGTGGGCACCGGGCACAGTGTCTCGGCGGTGATGCCGAGCGCCTCCCGGCTGGTGGCCAGGATCCGCAGGGAGGGGGAGGCGGCGAGCAGCCGCTCGGCGAGCGCCGCGGCGTCGGCCACCACATGCTCGCAGTTGTCCAGCACCAGCAGCAGCGGCCGGTCGGCGAGCGCGGAGGCGATCCGGGCCACCAGATCGGCCGCGCCCGAGGGTCCCGGGTGGCCGGACGGCGGGAGCAGTCCTCCGTCGCGCAGGCCCAGGGCGCCGAGGACCGCCTGCGGGACCTCGGCGCCTTCGGTCACGCCGGTCAGGTCCACGAAGCACACGTCGTGCGGATGGCGGGCGCCCGCCTGCACCGCGAGCCGGGTCTTGCCCGCGCCGCCCGGACCTATGAGGGTCACCAGCCGTCGCCGGGCCAACTGCGCACCGATCACCGACAGTTCCTCACCGCGGCCGACGAAGCTGGTGAGCTGCGCCGGGAGGTCGTGCCGTGCGCTCTGCGGGGAGGGCGTGTCCGGCGGGGTGGCCGGGGGGACGGAGGGCGGTGTCCGCGCCGAGGACGCGACGGGTATCGACGATGCGGTACCGGTCGGCGTTTCACGTGGAACATCCCGGCTCAGTGCGTTTTCCGCTGTTTCACGTGAAACAGCGTCCAGCGGCATGTCCAGCGGTTCACCGCGGAGGATCGCCAGATGGACGGCGGCCAGTTCGGGCCCCGGGTCCGCACCGAGAGACTCGGCCAGCTCGCGGCGGGCGTCCTCGTACGCCTCCAGCGCCTCGCTCTGCCGCCCGCTGCCGTACAGCGCCCGCATCAGCTGCCCGCGCAGCCGCTCCCGCAGCGGGTGGGCCGCGACCTCAGCGCCCAGCTCCGCGACCAGCGAACGGTGCCGGCCGAGCGCCAGGTCGGCCTCGACACGGTCCTCGACCGCACCGCCGCGCAGCTCCTCCAGCCGGACGACCTGGGCGGCGGCGAAGGGTGCGTCACCGACGTCGGCGAGCGCCGGACCGCGCCAGAGCGCGAGGGCTTCCCGCAACACCTCGGCGGCCAGGGAGGGTTGTCCGGCGAGCAGCGCGTCCCGGCCCTGGGCGGCGAGCTGCTGGAAGCGGTGCGCGTCCACCTGGCCGGGGTCGATGGCGAGCCGGTAACCCGCGGGGTGCCCCTCGACCGGGACGGGCAGCACCTGGCGCAGCCGGGAGACCTGGGACTGCAGCGCGTTCGCCGCGCCCGCCGGAGGCTCCTCCCCGTACAGCGCGTCGGTCAGGCGCTCGGTACCGACGAGCCGCCCGGCGTCGAGCAGCAGCACCGCGAGCAGCGCGCGCCGCCGCGGGCCGCCCAGCGCCAGTTCGGCGCCGTCCGCGCCCAGGGCCTGTGTCGTACCGAGGATGCCGAACATCACGCCCCGATTGTGTCGCACCGGCGGCAGGCAGCACCGACGTGTTCCGCGGGGCGCGTTCGCCCGGGGCGGGGCGCGGGTGGGGGGCGCGACTCAGCAGCCGGCCGCGGGAGAGCAGCCGTCGTCCTCCGCGGGATCGCAGCCGTCGTCCGTGGAACCGTGCGCGGCGGCGTCGCACGCGGGCAGCGATCCGGACGCGGCGAGCAGCAGCAGCTCGTACAGGGTGTCGCGCTGGTCGGCGTCCAGCGCGCCGAGCACCTCGTCCTCCACCCCGGCGAGCGAGAACTCGGCCTTGACCAGCACCCGCACCCCCTTCTCGGTGAGCCGCACGATGTGCCGCCGCCGGTCCTCGGGGGAGCGCTGCCGCTCGATCAGCCCGTCGCTCTCCAGCTCGTTGAGCAGGCCGACCACGGTGGCGCGGTCCATCATCAGCGTCGTCGCCAGCGCCTGCTGGGTGCTGCCGCCCTGGTCCCGCAGCACCGTCAGCGCCACCAGATGCCGCGGCCGCAGCCCGAGCGGCGTGAGCACGCCTTCCGCGTGCAGCCGCATGCGCCGAGCGAGCTGGTCCAGCAGCGCGCCCGACCGCCGCGAGGGCTGGTTCAGCACGGGCAGGGAGGCCATCCACGAATTCTATCCCGACATGCGGGAATCGTGCCGTGCTATAAATCGTTGGCGTAAGGCAAATCAATGAGAGAGGACAAATGAGATGCCTCACCTTCTGCACATCGACTCCAGCATCCAGGGCGAGCGGTCCACCAGCCGGCGGCTGACCGCCCGCGCCGCGGCCGCGTGGCGCGCGGCCCACCCCGGCGGCACGGTCACCTACCGCGACCTGGGCAGCAATCCGCTGCCGCACCTGACCCCCGCGACCGTGCACGCCGGGATGGTGCCGGAGGCCGACCGCACCCCCGAGCAGGCGGCGGCCTGGGCGCTGAGCCAGGAGGTCGTCGGCGAGGTCCTGGCGGCCGACACCGTCGTCCTCGGCCTGCCCGTCTACAACTGGGGCGCCCCCAGCAGCGTCAAGTCCTGGGTCGACCACCTGATCGCCGTCGGCCTGTCCGTCCACCCCGAGACGCAGGAGGGTCTGCTCGGCGACACCGACTTCGTCGTCGTGGGTTCCCGCGGTGGTGGTTACGCCCCCGGCACCCCGCGCGAGGGCTGGGACCACGCCGAGCAGTGGCTGCCGCACGGCGTCTCCCTGACCGGCCTCGTGCCGCGCTTCATCACCGCCGAGCTGACGCTCTCCCGGGTCAACCCGGCGATGACCGAGCTGATCCCGCTCGCCGACAAGAGCCTCGCCGAGGCCGAGCAGGCCATCGACGCCCTGTGGCCGGCCCCCGTCACCGCCTGAGCCCCGCCCGCGTCCCGCGCCCCGCGGCGCCTCCCGGCAGCCGCGGGGCCCATCGCCGCCCGGTCCGCCCTCACCGCGCGTCCGTCCGGGCCAGCACTGCCAGGCCCAGCGCCGCCCACGCGGAGAACTCCTCGGGCAAGAGGCGCTGATGGGCCTGCAGGCCGCTGTTTCACGTGGAACATCGCCAACGGTGCACGCCGCGCAGGCGGTGGCGCTGCTTTCCGACGCCGGGGCTGCCGGGGGCGGTCGTGCTCGGCGGGCAGGCAGCCGTCCGTCCTCACGTTCCTGGCGTGGCCTACCCACGGCATACGGAGGACGGGGCAATCGGATCGACCGAACACAGAACGGATTTGAGCCGGAGGACGAAACCGCCCGCCCGCCGGGCGGCGGCCACCCTTGGGAGCCGCCGTGGACGGCACGGCGGCCGGGCACCGCGCGGGAACCGGCGGAGCTTCCAGTCCAGTCGGGCGTCGGGAAAAGGGCGGAAAAAAGCCCCGCCTGACCGGCTTCCGCAGGTCAGACAGGGTTCACGGTGTGGAGCCTAGGGGAGTCGAACCCCTGACATCTGCCATGCAAAGACAGCGCTCTACCAACTGAGCTAAGGCCCCGCAACGGAGACAGCGTACCCGGTGGAGCGGGGTCGACCGAACGGCATTTCCGGGACCTAGGATGGTTTGCGGGATTCGCACGCGCAAACAGGGAGAGGTCATGGACGGCTCGGGCCGTACCGGAGGGGGCGGCCAGGAAGCCGGTGCGCGGGCCCTGGAGGCGCGGGAGTTGCAGCGCGGGTGGTACGGGGAACCGCTGGGCGAGCTCTTCCAGCGGCTCATCGCGGACCTGGGGCTCAACCAGGCGCGGCTCGCAGCGGTGCTGGGGCTGTCGGCGCCCATGCTGTCGCAGCTCAAGAGCGGGCAGCGGGCCAAGATCGGCAACCCGGCGGTGGTACAGCGGCTGCAGGCGCTCCAGGAGCTGGCCGTGCAGGTCACCGACGGCCGGACGGACGCGGTGGAGGCGGCGGCCCGGATGGACGAGATCCGTGACGCGGCCACCGCCTCCGTGCTGGGCACGACACACTCCGCCCTCGCCGCCAGGGGTCCGGCCGCCGCCCCCCGCGAGGTGGTGCGCGGCATCCAGGAGGTGCTGCGCTCGGTGGCCTCGGCCACGGAGGTGGAGCAGGCCGCCCGCTCCCTCGCGCCGCTCCATCCGCACCTGGCAGAGTTCCTCCGTGTGTACGGCGCCGGGCGGACCAGCGAGGCCGTGGCCCATTACGAGGCGCACCGGGACTGACGGACGGCCACGGGGGGAGAGCGGGACGCCATGGGTGAGGTCTTCGCCGGTCGCTACGAGCTCGTGGACCCGGTCGGACGCGGTGGCACCGGCGCGGTCTGGCGGGCCTGGGACCAGCGGCGGCGCCGCTACGTGGCTGCGAAGGTGCTCCAGCAGCGCGACGCCCACGCCCTGCTGCGCTTCGTCCGCGAGCAGGCCATGCGCATCGACCACCCGCACGTCCTGGCCCCCGCGAGCTGGGCGGCCGACGACGACAAGGTGCTCTTCACCATGGACCTGGTGCGCGGCGGTTCGCTGTCGCACCTGGTCGGCGACTACGGGCCGCTGCCGCCGCACTACGTGTGCGTGCTGCTCGACCAGTTGCTCGCCGGGCTGCACGCGGTCCACACCGAGGGGATCATCCACCGCGACATCAAGCCCGCCAACATCCTGCTGGAGGCGACCGGCACCGGCACCCCGCACGTGCGGCTGTCGGACTTCGGCATCGCCATGCGGCAGGGCGAACCGCGGCTCACCGACGCGCACTTCGTGGTCGGCACCCCGGGGTACTTCGCGCCCGAGCAACTCCAGGGCGCCGAACCCGCCGTCGCCGCCGACCTCTACGCGGTAGGGCTGGTCGCCCTCTACCTGCTGAGCGGGCTGCGCCCGGACGCCGAGGCCGTCAACGCCCGCTTCCTCGCCGACGGCGCCCCGCCCGCGCCGAGGGAGGTGCCGCGGCCGCTGTGGCAGGTCCTGGTGGCCCTGCTCCAGTCCGACCCGCAGGCCCGCTTCCGCACCGCCCTCGGGGCGCGCAAGGCGCTGGCCGGCGCCGTCGAGCTGCTGCCCGAGCCGCCGTCGGGGGAGGAGCCGGTCGAGATCTTCGACCAGGTGGGGCCGCTGCCCGAGGGCTTCGGCCCCGACGGGCCGGTGCGGACGGCGCCCGGCAGCAGTACGTACGCGGTGGGGCCGTCCGCGGCGGGAGCAGGGACCGGGAGCGCCGCGACACCTCAGCGGGGTGCGGAGCAGCAGCCGAGCCCCGCCGGGCCCTCCGTCACACATCCGCCCACCAGGGCGGACCTCCCTGCGCCGGCGCCCGCCCCCGCACCCTCCGTACCGCCGCCGGGCCCGACTCCCGCTCCCGCTCCCGCGGCCGCGCCCGCCGCCCCGCAGCCGCCCGTACCCCCGCAGCCGCTGCCGCCGCGCGCGGACGCCGCGAGCGCCGCGGGCGCCACGACCGCGGGGGCGCGTCGGGGTGCGCACCGGACCGTCCCGCGGCGCAGGCCGGGACCGCCGCGCGCGGTGGTGATCCCGGTCCTGGTCGTCGCCGCGCTGTGCTTCGCGGTCGGCATCGTGGCGCTGGCCACGGGCTGAGGCCCCGGCGGGACCGTCCGGCCCGGCGTCACCGCTACCGCGGCGGGCGTTGCTGCGTGACCGTGTCGGCGGCGGCCGGCCGCCGCCGCACCGCGAGCGTCCACCCGCCCAGCGCCAGCACCAGCACCGTCCCGGCGCCGAGCGCGGCGAAGCCGACCTGGCGCCGCACGGAGGTGCCGCCGTCCGCGGCGGCCCGGGACGGCGCGGTGCCGTCCGCCGAGGACACGTCGTGCGCGCCGACCCCGATCCCCACGGCCTTCGGGTCCCCGTCGTAGGCGGGCGCGGCCTGCGCGCTGCCCGCGACCTCGATCCGCAGCGTCACCGGCACGGCGCCCCGCACGAAGGTGGCGACCTCCGGGTGCACGGTGACGGCGACGTAGTACCAGCCCGCGAAGCGCACCGCCGAGACGTCCGAGTCGTCGGCGCCGCGGTTCGCGTACGAGACGGGCGCGAGCTGCTCGTGCAGCGAGCTGGGGGTGCCGTCGTAGGACTCGTCGGTGTCGTCGACCAGTGCGCGCACCGGGTTGAAGACGGCCAGCCGCACACCGCCGCTGGTGAAGCCGGAGTCGTCGGTGACCTCGGCGTTGGAGAAGTCGGCGAAGACGGTCGCCCGCTGGCCCCAGTCGACGGGGATCTTGTAGAAGCGCGTCTCGCCCGGCCGCACCGTGTCCTTCCAGATGCCGGTCCGCACCGCCGCCGCGGTCTCCGGGGAGGTGCCGCCCGCCGCCTCGTGCGGGGTCCCGGCGGTCAGCGGGGTGGGGGTCGCGCTGTCGGGGTCGCTGTCGGAGTCGAGGCCGGGCGCGTGCCCGGCGGGGGCGCCGGACTTGAGCGGCGGCTCCACGACCCAGCGCAGCTCCAGCGGCCAGGGTGCCGGGTCGGAGGCGCCCCCGCTGGTGCGGTGCACGGACAGCGTGTACTGGCCGGCCTCCTGGCAGACGTCGTCGGCCGCGATCGTGCGGGAGACCGCGGTGCCCACCGGACGTGCCCCGTCGTCCTCCCCGAAGTGGACGTCGGCGTCGTCGCACTGGTCGCCGTCGGCGCTGAGCAGGGTCAGCTCGATGCCGTCGTCGAAGGCCACCCGCGCGCCGGGTGCGGGAAGCGCGAAGGCCGAGGCATAGGCGGAGGACACGGCGTCGAGCGCGATGCCGTAGTAGCGCGTCTCACCGGGCCGGATCGTGTCGCGGTAGGTGGCGCCCGGCTTCATCGCGGGTGCGTCCGCGGTCGTGGCCGTACCGGCGAGCTGCGCGCCCTGCGGCTGCCAGCCTGCGGGAGCGGCGGGCGTACCGCCCGTTCCCCCGGTCACGCCGTCCGCGTGGGCGGGCCCGGCCTGGAGGGCTCCCAGCGCCAGCAGCGCCCCCGTCAGGGCGGCCCCCGCCGCGCGCCGCCCGCCTCCCCCACGGGTGCCGGTACGACGACGGCCCCCGGCACGTATGCCGCGGCATATGCGCCGGAAAACGGAAGACGCGGCATATATACCGAGTCGTTGAGCCGGCCCGGCTCCTAAGGCACGCCGCCCGGCGGCCCCTGCCCGTACACCGTGCTTCCCGGCCGCTGCCGCCCGTATGCGGCGGTGCGGCGCCCCGTGCCCTGTCATGGCCCACCCCTTGTCGTACGGCTCCGCATACGGCGTGCCAGGGCCGTCGCTCCGGGTCCGGCGAGCAATCCGGAACGGTCACGGTCCCACAACAACGAAGGTCCCGGCCGCAGTCACTGCGGCCGGGACCTGGGGCGGTGGTGCCGGCTCTCGGCGGCCCACCGCGGCGTCACACGTTGGCGCCGGAACCCGCCGGGACCGAGTCAGTGGCTTCCGTCCACAGGTCCTGCTCGGCGCGGTCCGCCTGGATCTGTCGGTAGACGAACAGCCCGGCGACGGCGGCCAGTGCAACCAGGAGAAACTTCTTCATCGCCCGACCTCCTCCTTCATGCATGGTGGAAACAGCTCCTGACGCGCCCGACTATACACAGCAGCCGATACCGAACGGTGACCTGCGCCCCCGAAGCGCCGCGCCCCCTCGCTCCCACCGCGCCGACCTGCGCACAAACGCCGAAGGCCACGTACTCGATCGAGTACGTGGCCTTCGCGCGTCGGTGGGGCTACCAGGACTTGAACCTGGGGCCTCTTCCTTATCAGGGAAGCGCTCTAACCGTCTGAGCTATAGCCCCGCGCTGCAACGAAAGATTAGCGCACGCCTGGCCATGTCCCAAAATCGGTATCGCCCGGCGCTACTCGTCCTCGGCGAGCGTCAGCTCCACACCGCCCACGAAGCCCGCGGACAGGTTGTAGATGAAGGAGCCCAGCGTGGCCAGCGCGGTGGCCAGCACGACGTCGATGACCGCGATCACCGTGGTGAAGAGCATCACGCGGGACAGCGACAGGAAGGACACCAGGTCGAAGCCGCCCTTGCCGCCCTGCTCGGACGTGGTGGCGTCGGAGATGGTCGAGCCGACGGTGCTGAAGACGCCGATCGCGTCGAGCACCATCCACAGCACCGCGACGGCCACGATCGTGCAGATGCCCAGCGCGATGGACAGCAGGAAGCTGACCTTCATCACCGACCACGGGTCGGCCTTGGCGATCCGCAGCCGTGCCTTGCGCGTGCGCGGCACCGTACGGGCCGCGGGGCGCGGGCGGCGCACTCCGGCGGAGGACGCCGAGCCGCGCCCCCCGGAGCGGCCCTGCGCGCCCCGCCCGCTGTGACCGCCCGGCGCTCCGGGCGTACCCGGCGAGGCGGGCGGCGCACCCGGCGGCGGAGGCGCGTAGGCCTGCGGCGGCTGGTGCGGTTGGGCCGGCTGCTGACGCGTGCCCGTCACTGAGTATCCCCCCTGGTCAGGGCCGCCAGCCGAGCCACGGGCACCTCCGGTCGTCCCGGACCCGCCTGCGGCGCCCGTGGCTCCACTCACGGCTTACTCCTCCGGCTCACCGGCCGCGGGCGCTTCGCCCTCGGCCGTAACGTCCTGTCCGGCGTCCTGTCCGGTGCCGGCCACGACATGTTCGATTCCGTGTCCGGACCCATCCTCGCCCATAACGGCGGGACCGGCCGCATCCGGATCATCCTCCGCTTCGGCGTTACGCGCGATACCGACCACGGCATCGCGTTTCCCGAGGTTGATCAGTTGGACGCCCATGGTGTCACGGCCGGTTTCACGGACCTCGTCGACCCGCGTCCGGATGACCCCGCCGCTCAGCGTGATGGCCAGGATCTGGTCACCGGCCTCGACGACGAGCGCGCCGACCAGCGAGCCCCGGTCCTCGACGATCTTGGCGGCCTTGATGCCCAGGCCGCCGCGGCCCTGCACCCGGTACTCGTCGACCGAGGTGCGCTTGGCGTAGCCGCCGTCGGTGGCGGTGAAGACGTACGTCCCGGCCCGCACCACGTTCATGGACAGCAGCTCGTCGCCCTCGCGGAAGCTCATGCCCTTGACCCCGGACGTCGCCCGGCCCATCGGCCGCAGCGCATCGTCCGACGCGGTGAACCGGATGCACTGGGCCTTCCGGCTGACCAGCAGCAGGTCGTCCTCCGCCGAGACCAGCTCGGCGCCGATCAGCTCGTCGGGGGTTCCGCCCTCGGCGCCCTCGGCCCCTTCGGCGGCCTCGCGCAGGTTGATCGCGATGACACCGCCGGCCCGCGGGGAGTCGTAGTCCTTGAGCGCGGTCTTCTTCACCAGGCCGGACTTGGTGGCGAGCACCAGGTACGGCGCGGCCTCGTAGTCCTTGATGGCCAGGATCTGCGCGATCCGCTCGTCCGGCTGGAAGGCCAGCAGGTTGGCGACGTGCTGGCCGCGCGCGTCCCGCCCGGCGTCCGGCAGCTCGTAGGCCTTGGCGCGGTAGACCCGGCCCTTGTTGGTGAAGAACAGCAGCCACTGGTGAGTGGTGGTGACGAAGAAGTGGTCGACGATGTCGTCCTGCTTGAGCTTCGTGCCGCGCACGCCCTTGCCGCCGCGCTTCTGCGAGCGGTAGTCCTCGGTCTTGGTGCGCTTGACGTAGCCGCCGCGGGTGATCGTGACGACGATGTCCTCCTCGGCGATCAGGTCCTCGATGGACATGTCACCGTCGAAGGGCACGAGCTTGCTGCGCCGGTCGTCGCCGTACTTGTCGACGATGGCCTGCAGCTCCTCGCTGATGATCTGCCGCTGCTTCTGCGGCGAGGCGAGGATCGCGTTGTACTCGTTGATCTTCGCCTGGAGCTCGTCGTGCTCGGCGATGATCTTCTGCCGCTCCAGCGCGGCCAGCCGCCGCAGCTGCATCTCCAGGATCGCGTTGGCCTGGATGTCGTCGATGTCGAGCAGGCCCATCAGGCCCTCGCGCGCGACCTCGACCGTGTCGCTGCGCCGGATGAGCGCGATGACCTCGTCGATCGCGTCCAGCGCCTTGAGCAGGCCGCGCAGGATGTGGGCGCGCTCCTCGGCCTTGCGCAGGCGGAAGCGGGTGCGCCGGACGATGACCTCGACCTGGTGGGTGACCCAGTGCCGGATGAAGGCGTCCAGCGACAGCGTGCGCGGCACCCCGTCGACCAGGGCCAGCATGTTGGCGCCGAAGTTGGTCTGCAGGTCGGTGTGCTTGTACAGGTTGTTCAGCACGACCTTGGCGACCGCGTCCCGCTTCAGGACGATGACCAGCCGCTGGCCGGTGCGCGACGACGTCTCGTCGCGGACGTCGGCGATGCCGCCGATCCGGCCGTCCTTGACGAGGTCGGCGATCTTCTGCGCCAGGTTGTCGGGGTTGACCTGGTACGGCAGTTCGGTGACGACCAGGCACTGCCGGTTCTGGATCTCCTCGACCTCGACGACCGCCCGCATGGTGATCGAGCCGCGGCCGGTGCGGTACGCGTCCTCGATGCCCTTGCGGCCGACGACGAGCGCGCCGGTCGGGAAGTCAGGGCCCTTGATGCGCTCCATGAGCGCTTCCAGCAGCTCCTCCGGTCCGGCGTCCGGGTTGGCCAGGCACCACTGGGCGCCGTCGGCGACCTCGCGCAGGTTGTGCGGCGGGATGTTGGTGGCCATACCGACCGCGATGCCGGCCGAGCCGTTGATCAGCAGGTTCGGGAAGCGGGACGGCAGGACCGTCGGCTCCTGGTTGCGGCCGTCGTAGTTGTCCTGGAGGTCGACGGTCTCCTCGTCGATGTCCCGGACCATCTCCATCGACAGCGGCATCATGCGGCACTCGGTGTACCGCATGGCGGCGGCCGGGTCGTTGCCGGGCGAGCCGAAGTTGCCGTTGGAGTCGACGAGCGGCATCCGCATCGACCACGGCTGCGCGAGGCGGACCAGCGCGTCGTAGATCGAGGAGTCGCCGTGCGGGTGGTAGGTGCCCATGACGTCGCCGACGACGCGGGCGCACTTGTAGAAGCCCTTCTCCGGCCGGTAGCCGCCGTCGTACATCGCGTACAGCACCCGGCGGTGCACCGGCTTGAGGCCGTCCCGCACGTCCGGCAGCGCACGCGAGACGATGACGGACATCGCGTAGTCGAGATAGCTGCGCTGCATCTCGGTCTCGAGCCCGACGGGCTCGACGCGCAGGCCGCCGGCCTCGTTGCGCAGTTCCCGCTCGGAGTCGGGGACGTCGGGCACGGGGGGCATGTTCGGGGGGGTCTGGTCGTCGGCCATCGCTGTCAGATAGTCCTTTCACACGGCCAATGAGGGGGCCGACTCAGATGTCCAGGAACCGGACGTCCTTGGCGTTGCGCTGGATGAAGGAGCGGCGGGCCTCCACGTCCTCGCCCATCAGGACCGAGAACAGGTCGTCGGCCTGCGCCGCGTCGTCCAGCGTGACCTGGCCGAGCACACGGTGGTCGATGTCCATCGTGGTGACGCGCAGCTCCTCCGCGTTCATCTCGCCCAGACCCTTGAAGCGCTGGATCGAGTCCTCACGGACGCGCTTGCCGTTCTGCTTGCCCAGGACCACCAGCGCGTCGCGCTCGCGGTCGGAGTAGGCGTACTCGAAGTCGTCCCGGCCCCACTTGATCTTGTACAGCGGCGGACGGGACAGGTAGACGTGTCCGGCCTCCACCAGCGGGCGCATGAAGCGGAAGAGGAAGGTCAGCAGCAGCGTGTTGATGTGCTGGCCGTCGACGTCGGCGTCCGCCATCAGGATGATCTTGTGATACCGCAGCTTGGCGATGTCGAAGTCCTCGTGCACGCCGGTGCCGAAGGCGGAGATCAGCGCCTGGATCTCCTGGTTCTGCAGGATCTTGTCGATCCTGGCCTTCTCGACGTTGAGGATCTTGCCGCGGATCGGCAGGATCGCCTGGTACTGCGGGTTGCGGCCGGACTTCGCGGAGCCACCGGCCGAGTCGCCCTCGACGATGAAGATCTCGCACTTCGTCGGGTCGTTGGACTGGCAGTCGCTCAGCTTGCCGGGAAGCGACGCGGACTCCAGCAGGCCCTTGCGGCGGGTCAGGTCGCGCGCCTTACGGGCCGCCACCCGGGCCGTCGCCGCCTGGATGGCCTTGCGGACGATGTCCGCGGCCTCCACCGGGTTGCGGTCCAGCCAGTCGCTGAGGTGCTCGTGGACGACCTTCTGCACGAAGGTCTTCGCCTCGGTGTTGCCCAGCTTGGTCTTCGTCTGGCCCTCGAACTGCGGCTCGCCGAGCTTGACCGAGATGATCGCGGTCAGACCCTCGCGGATGTCCTCGCCGTTGAGGTTGTCGTCCTTCTCGCGCAGCAGCTTCTTCTCCCGCGCGTACTTGTTGACCAGGCTGGTCAGCGCCGCGCGGAAGCCCTCCTCGTGGGTGCCGCCCTCATGCGTGTGGATGGTGTTGGCGAAGCTGTAGACGCCCTCGCTGTACTGGCTGTTCCACTGCATCGCCACCTCGACGGACAGCAGCCGCTCCTTGTCCTCCGCCTCGATGTCGATGACGGTGGGGTGGATCAGCTCGCCCTTGCGCGAGTTGAGATACGTCACGTAGTCGACGAGGCCGCCCTCGTAGAAGTACGTGACGCTGAGCGGCTTGCCCTCCTCGTCCACGTGGTCGGCGCGCTCGTCGGTCAGCGAGATGCGCAGGCCCTTGTTGAGGAAGGCCATCTCCTGGAAGCGGCGCGAGAGCGTCTCGAAGGAGTAGTCGGTGGTCTCGAAGATGTCGCCGTCGGCCCAGAAGGTCACCGACGTGCCCGTCTCCTCGACGGCCTCGTTGCGTGCCAGCGGCGCCGTCGGCACCCCGAGCTTGTAGTCCTGCGTCCAGCGGTAGCCGTCGGTGCGCACCTCGACCGCGACGCGCGTCGACAGCGCGTTGACCACGGAGACGCCGACGCCGTGCAGACCGCCGGAGACCGCGTAGCCGCCGCCGCCGAACTTGCCGCCCGCGTGCAGCACGGTCAGCACGACCTCGACGGCCGGCTTGCCCTCGGAGGCAACCATGCCGACCGGGATACCGCGTCCGTTGTCCACCACGCGCACCCCGCCGTCGGCGAGGATCGTGACGTCGATGGTGTCCGCGTGCCCGGCCATCGCCTCGTCGACCGAGTTGTCCACCACCTCCTGCACGAGGTGGTGCAGGCCGCGCTCGCCGGTGGACCCGATGTACATGCCAGGACGCTTGCGCACCGCGTCCAGGCCTTCGAGCACGGTGATCGCGCTGGCGTCGTAGGACTTGCTGGAATTCTCGTTGGGGTTGCCGGAATCGGCCACGAAGCGCCCTTTCTGGCACAGCACGAGCCGGGTCCCGACGCGCGGGATCGGCTGCGTCTTCGACATGTTCCGCTGGGGTACCCCTGCCGCTTGGCCAGGGGAGGGCGGTGTTGGAGCCAGTCTACCGGTAGCGCCGACCCTCATGGGGCTTTGCCGGTACCTCGCTTCCCATGTGCCGCCCAAAACCGCTGCCGTGAGACTCCCTCCACGCGGACCAGGCCCCAAAACCGCTCACGCGGGCGTCCAGGGCTTCCGGCTGTCAGGGCCCGGCTACGCACAGCAGGCTCTCCCCCCGGCATCCCCGCAGCCCTCTCACCAGGCTCGCACGCAGGTCCGACAGAGCCCTCTGACCTGCGCTTTCATCGCGGTACGCGCAAGGTCCGCGGCGCCGCCCGGCTCGTACGGGCGTACGGCGGTGGTACGGGGGCGCGCGTCGGGCGCTCCCCGTACGGCGTCCGGCACGTGAGGAACCGGCTCAGCCGTACGTGTCACCCGGGCCGCGGCTGCCCGGCGCGCGCAGCCGCCCGTTGTAACCGCGCGGGGGACCCGCCGGGCCCTGGACCTTCAGCAGCTTGACCGTGCCGTGCCCGAGGTCGGTGTTGAGCCGGGCCACCAGCATCGGGGCCAGCAGCCGCAGCTGCGTCGCCCAGGCCGTGGAGTCGCACACCACGGTGAGGACGCGCGCCTCCTCGTCGTAACGCTCGGGCGCGCAGTGCTGCGCCACGTCGGGGCCGACGAGCTGCGGCCAGCGGCCCATCACCCCGCCGACCGCGGCCGGCGCCTCCCAGCCGCGCTCGGTGATCAGCCGGTTGATCGCCGCGCCCAGCGGCAGCGGGTCGCGCCCGTCGGCGTGCGCGCCGCTGCGCAGGCCGCCCCGCCTGGCCTGCTTCTTCTGCACGGCCGCCGCACCCCTGGCCCTGGCCTGCTCCTTCGCGGCACGCAGCGCGACCCGCGCCAGATCCACACCCGAGGGCTGCTGGCCGGGCACGGCGGGGGAGGCGTCCGGGGCGCCGGACGGACCCGGTGGGCCCGGGGTGCCGGGCAGGCCGGGAGTGGCGTCGCTCACTGCCGCACCACCGTCCCGTTCTCCACCGCGAAGCGCGCGCCGCGCAGCGCCCCGGGCACGTCGTCGTCCACCGCCGCGGTGACCAGCACCTGCTCGCCGCCCGAGACGAGATCCGCGAGCCGCTCCCGGCGCCGGGCGTCCAGCTCGGCGAAGACGTCGTCGAGGACCAGCACCGGCTCGTCGCCGTCCGCGCACAGCAGCTCGTAGGAGGCCAGCCGCAGCGCCAGCGCGTACGACCAGGACTCGCCGTGGCTCGCGTAGCCCTTCGCGGGCATCGGGCCGAGCTTGAGCAGCAGGTCGTCGCGGTGCGGGCCGACCAGCGTCACACCGCGCTCGATCTCCTGCCGCCGGGCCTGCGTCAGCGCCTCCAGCAGCCGCTCGCGCAGCTCGTCGCGGCCGCTCGCGCCGGCCATCGCCTCGTCGCCGATCGAACCGCGGTAGTCCAGGCCCACCGGCCCGCCGCCCGGCGCGAGCTGCTCGTACGCCTTGTCCACCAGCGGCTGGAGGGCCGCGACCAGGTCCAGCCGGTGCGCCAGCAGCTCCGCGCCCGCGCCCGCAAGATGCTGGTCCCACACGTCGAGGGTGGACAGGTCCCCCGCAGACTTCGTCGCGGGAGGTCCCCCCGGGCCCTTGCTGCCGTGCCGTCGGGCCAGCGCGGCGGTCTTCAGCAGCGTGTTGCGCTGCTTGAGCACCCGGTCGAAGTCGCTGCGCACCCCCGCCAGGCGCGGCGCCCGTGCGGTGATCAGCTCGTCCAGGAAGCGCCGCCGCTCCCCCGGATCGCCCTTGACCAGCGCCAGGTCCTCGGGCGCGAAGAGCACGCTGCGCACGATGCCCAGCAGGTCGCGCGGGCGAACCTGGGAGGAGCGGTTGATCCGGGCGCGGTTGGCGCGGCCGGGGTTGATCTCCAGTTCGAGCAGCTGGCGGCGCTCGGCCGCGTCGCCGCCGAGCGGGCCGGGGCCGCCGCCCTGCACGACCTGGGCCCGCACCACCGCGCGCTCGGCGCCGATGCGCACCAGCGGGGCGTCGGCGGCGACCCGGTGGCTGCCCAGCGTCGCGAGGTAGCCGACCGCCTCGACCAGGTTGGTCTTGCCCTGCCCGTTGGGGCCCACGAACGCCGTGACGCCCGGGTCGAGAGGGACCTCGGCCCGGGCGTAGGAGCGGAAGTCGGCGAGCGACAGGTGCGCTACGTGCATCGCGTGCTTGGCGCGCGGCCGCGCCGACCTCCTTGCTGTGCTGTGCGGTGCGGTGCGGGCCGCCGGACGGCCCGCACCCGCGGCTTACTCCGCGGCGGTGACCGCGTGGCCGCCGAACTCGTTGCGGAGCGCGGCGATCATCTTCATCTGCGGCGAGTCCTCCTGGCGGGAGGCGAACCGCGCGAAAAGCGAGGCGGTGATCGCCGGCAGCGGCACCGCGTTGTCGATCGCGGCCTCCACCGTCCAGCGTCCCTCACCGGAGTCGTCGGCGTGACCGCGCAGCTTCTTCAGGTGCTCGTCCTTGTCGAGGGCGTCCACGGCCAGGTCGAGCAGCCACGAGCGGATGACCGTACCGGACTTCCAGGAGCGGAAGACCTCGCGGACGTCGGTGACCGAGTCCACGGCCTCCAGCAGCTCCCAGCCCTCGGCGTAGGCCTGCATCATCGCGTACTCGATGCCGTTGTGGACCATCTTCGCGAAATGCCCCGCGCCGACCTTGCCGGCGTGCACCGCGCCGCTGTCGCCCTCGGGCTTGAGCGCGTCGAAGATCGGCTGCGCCTTGGCGATGTCCTCGGCCTTGCCGCCGTACATCAGCGCATAGCCGTTCGCCAGGCCCCAGACGCCGCCGGAGACACCGCAGTCGACGAAGCCGATGCCCTTGGCGGCCAGCTGCTCGGCGTGCTTCTCGTCGTCCGTCCAGCGCGAGTTGCCGCCGTCGACGACCAGGTCGCCGGGGGAGAGCAGCTCGCCCAGCTCGTCGATGGTCGCCTGGGTCGCGGCGCCGGCCGGCACCATGACCCACACCACGCGCGGCGCCTGCAGGCTGTCCACAAGCTCCTTGAGGCTGTGGACATCGGCGAGATCGGGGTTGCGGTCGTAGCCGATGACGGTGTGCCCTGCGCGGCGGATGCGCTCGCGCATGTTGCCGCCCATCTTGCCGAGACCGATGAGACCGAGCTCCATCACACTTCCTTCGTTTCGAAGCCTCGCGGACCCCCGGAACGCGCACCGGCGCCGTCCGCGGCCGTCTGACGCTGAACCTGACCTGAGGACGAGCCTACGTCGGTCCGTATGCCCCCTGCGGGCGGGCTCAGCCGGACAGCCGCACCGGCATGATCAGGTACTTGTACGCCTCGTCCGCCTCGGCGTCGACCGCCGGGCGGCCGCTGAGCAGCGCGGGCTTGGTGGACGTGGTGAAGGACAGCTGGGCGGCCGGGGAGTCGATGGCGCTCAGGCCGTCGAGCAGGAAGGTCGGGTTGAAGGCGATCGAGATGTCGTCGCCCTCCAGCTTGGCGTCGACCCTTTCCACAGCCTGTGCATCCTCGCTGGAACCGGCCTCCAGGGTCAGCACGCCCTGCTCGAAGCTCAGCCGCACCGGGGTGTTGCGCTCGGCGACCAGGGCCACGCGCTTGACGGCCTCGACGAAGGGCGCCGTCTCGATCACCGCGACGGAGGCGAACTCCGTGGGGAAGAGCGTGCGGTACTTCGGCAGGTCGCCCTCCAGCAGCCGGGTCGTCGTCCGGCGGCCGGCGCCCTCGAAGCCGATCAGGCCCTCCCCGGCTCCGGAGCCGGCCAGCGCGATCGAGACGGTGTCGCCGCTGGTGAGCGACTTGGCGATGTCCTGCAGCGTCTTGGCGGGCACCAGGGCGACGGCGGAGATGTCGGCCTGCTCCGGCTTCCACAGGAACTCGCGGACGGCGAAGCGGTAGCGGTCGGTGGCGGCCAGCGTCACCGTGTCGCCCTCGATCTCGATCCGGACGCCGGTCAGCACCGGCAGCGTGTCGTCGCGCCCGGCGGCGATGGCGACCTGGCTGGCGGCGGCGGCGAAGACCTCACCGGGCACGGTGCCGGACGCCGTCGGCATGGCGGGCAGCGCCGGGTATTCCTCCACAGGCAGTGTGTGCAGCGTGAAGCGCGAGCTGCCGCAGACCACGGTGACGCGGACGCCGTCGGTCGAGATCTCCACCGGGCGGTTGGGCAGCGCCCGGGAGATGTCGGCGAGCAGCCGGCCGGACACCAGGACGGTGCCCTCCTCGTCCACCTCGGCCTCGACGGCGACCCGGGCCGAGACCTCGTAGTCGAAGCCGGACAGGCTCAGCTGCCCGTCCTCGGCCTTGAGCAGCAGGCCCGCGAGGACCGGCACCGGGGGACGGGCCGGGAGGCTGCGGGCTGCCCAAGCCACTGCCTCGGCGAGTACGTCGCGCTCCACCCGGATCTTCACCGGAACCGCCTCCTGCTTGTTGCCGACTGTCGGGGAACAGTCTGCCGCAGGGGACTGTCACTCGTTGCTGCTTGCCGTCAAGCGGCGACACGGGCGGGCGGACGACGACCGGCGAGTTGTGCACAGGACCGGCTTCGAAACGCTTTCCCCGCTCTCTACGTGTAGTCGTAGTAGTAGGGGGTGTGGATACCGTGGATAACCGGTTCCTGCGCAGGTCAGGCCGCGTTTTTTATCCCCAGAGCCTGTGGGTGGAGCCTGTGGGCAACCGGGGTCCGCTGTGGACGGCGGAAAGTTGTGCACACCTCGTGCACAGGCCGATGGGGGTTGTCCCCAGCTGCATCCCCAGGAATACCCAGGTTCTCCCCAGGCCAACCCACCACGTTGGTGTGACGGCTTTCACTCTTCCGGGGGACAGACCGGATTTCGTTGCCGAACAGTGGACAGAGATGTGGAGAAGTGGCCTTCTGCTGTGCACAACCGACCGCATCCTGTGGGCGAGCGGTGGACAACCGGTCGGGGGGTGCTGTGGACGACCGCGCTGTCCACAGTCTGTGGACGACGGTTACCCACATTTCCCCAACCGGCTGAGCTGCCCGGACGGCCGCACGGCGGCCGGACCTGTGGAGGGTATCGGGACAACTCCGGTGTCCCCAGGGTGTGGACGACAAAAACGCCGCGATCCTGTGGACAACAGGACCGCGGCGTCGGGGATTCGAACAGGGCGCGGGGCGTGCGAGGGCGCGGAACGCGCGCGGCGGGACGAACGTGGGGGGCGGGACGTGCGCCCGCGGCTCAGCTCTTGATGCGGTTGGTGAGCTCGGTCACCTGGTTGTAGATCGACCGCCGCTCGGCCATCAGCGAGCGGATCTTGCGGTCGGCGTGCATCACCGTGGTGTGGTCGCGGCCGCCGAACAGCGCGCCGATCTTCGGCAGCGACAGGTCCGTCAGCTCCCGGCACAGGTACATCGCGATCTGCCGCGCGGTGACCAGCACCCGGCTGCGGGAGGAGCCGGACAGGTCGTCCACCGCGAGCCCGAAGTAGGCCGCCGTCTCCGCCATGATCGCGTTGCCGCTGATCTCCGGCACCGAGTCCTCGCCGCCCGGGATCAGGTCCTTGAGCACGATCTCGGTGAGCTGGAGGTCCACCGGCTGCCGGTTGAGGCTCGCGAAGGCCGTGACGCGGATCAGCGCGCCCTCCAGCTCGCGGATGTTGCGGGAGATCCGCGAGGCGATGAACTCCAGCACCTCCGGCGGCGCGTTCAGCTGCTCCTGCACCGCCTTCTTGCGCAGGATCGCGATCCGCGTCTCCAGCTCGGGCGGCTGGACGTCGGTGATCAGGCCCCACTCGAAGCGGTTGCGCAGCCGGTCCTCCAGGGTGACCAGCTGCTTGGGCGGCCGGTCCGAGGACAGCACGATCTGCTTGTTCGCGTTGTGCAGCGTGTTGAAGGTGTGGAAGAACTCCTCCTGCGTCGACTCCTTCTGCGCCAGGAACTGGATGTCATCGACGAGCAGGATGTCCATGTCCCGGTATCTCTTGCGGAACGCGTCCGCCTTGCCGTCCCGGATGGAGTTGATGAACTCGTTGGTGAACTCCTCCGAGCTGACGTACCTGACCCGGGTGCCCGGGTAGAGGCTCCGCGCGTAGTGTCCGATCGCGTGCAGCAGGTGCGTCTTGCCCAGACCCGACTCGCCGTAGATGAAGAGCGGGTTGTACGCCTTGGCCGGCGCCTCGGCCACCGCGACGGCGGCGGCATGCGCGAAGCGGTTGGAGGCGCCGATGACGAAGGTGTCGAAGAGGTACTTCGGGTTCAGCCGCGCGGTCGGCTCCACCGACCCGCCGCTCGCACCGCCCGATCCGGGGCCGCCGCTGTGGCCGCCGCCGTGACCGGGCCCGTGGCCGGGTCCGCCCGGACCGCCGCCGTGGCCGCCCGCCGGGCCGGGCCCGGGGCGGTCGCCGCGGGAATCGGAGGCGGGGTGCTGCTGCGGCGGGTAGCCGCCGCCGGTCGCGGGGGGGTACGGGCCCCGGTCCGGGGGCAGCGCCTGGTGCGGAACGGAGGGGTAGCCGTCGGAGCGCTCGGGACGGTAGGGCCCGGAGGGGTCGGGGCGCGGGTCGCGGTGGCCGGAGTAGTCGTCGGGCCTGCGGTCCGGGAAGCCGCCGCCGGAGGTGCCCCAGGTGCCGAGCCCCGGCTGCTGCCAGCTCTCGCCCGCGGGGGTGCGCGGCGTCCAGTCGTCGCTGCCGCCGCCGGGCGGGTCCTGGTAGGAGTGCCGCGGGCGGGGGACGTCGTCGTACGGGTCCTCTGCCGGCCGCTGCCGCTCGGGGGAGGGCGCGGGCGGCGGGGCGGGCTGCTCCTGCTCGCCGCCGGACGCGACGGCGATGGCGATCCCCACGGTGTGACCGAACTCATGACTGAGCACGTCCGTGATGAGCTGCTTGAGCTGCTGCCCCTCCAGGATTTTCTTGGCGTACTCGTTCGGCGCCGACAGCACCGCGGTGCCGGCCACCAGCGCCAGCGGCTGGATACGGCGCAGCCACTCGGCGTGCACCGGCTTCAGGTCCTCCCCGCTCACCAGCAGCTTCTGCAGGACCCGGGGCCACACTGCGGCAAGATCGGCGCTTACGTCAGCCACAGGGCACGCTCTCTCGGGTTGCTGAACTAACTGGGGGTGCGTGGACTCCCGCGGACGTGTGGATCGCGACAGGGGCGGGAAGAGTACGGAGTTCAGCCACGGTAATCAGCGCGGCGTGCACGGTTCAAGTCGTTGTCCACAGGGTGTGTACAAATGGCGGGCGCGCACCGCCGGGTTTGACCGGATGGCCTAGCCGCACGTACCGTATCGAGGTCGAGTTGTCGATGGCTGCTGCCGCCTGCCTACCGATAGGCGAGGATCCTCCGGTGTATTCGTACTGCCGGGCGGTCGTCAAGCGGTGACCCGTTTGGTCCGCGAGCTTTTCGTGGGCGCACGGTGACAGCCAGGCGACGCCCCGCCGGATCCGAGACTCTCCTGGAGCCCCTGAGTGAGCAAGCGCACTTTCCAGCCGAACAACCGTCGTCGTGCCAAGACCCACGGCTTCCGCCTGCGGATGCGTACCCGTGCCGGTCGCGCCATCCTCGCGACCCGCCGCGCCAAGGGCCGCGCGCGCCTGTCCGCCTGATTGCCTCAGGCCTGATGTCGTGCTGCCCACCGAGAATCGGCTGAGGCGGCGCCAGGATTTCGCTGCGGCCGTACGCCGTGGACGCCGGGCGGGCCGCCCGCTGCTGGTCGTCCATCTGCGTCGCGACGCCACCCACCCGCATGTGCCGGGGGAGAGCACTCCCCCGGCACGTGCGGGTTTCGTCGTAAGCAAGGCGGTCGGCGATGCCGTACAGCGGAATCGGGTCAAGCGCAAGCTCCGGCATCTCGTACGGGAACGTCTGTCTCTGCTTCCCCCCGGTAGCCTGGTAGTGGTACGCGCGCTTCCCGACGCCGGGAACGCGGACCATGCACAGCTGGCCCTCGACCTGGACGCCGCACTGAAGCGGCTGCTGGGCCGTGACACCCATGGCGACGCCGAGGGGAGGGTGGCTCGATGAAATACCCGCTGCTGGCACTGATCAAGCTGTACCAGTGGACGATCAGTCCGCTGCTCGGCCCGGTGTGCCGGTACTACCCGTCGTGCTCGCACTACGGGTACACCGCGATCGATCGGCATGGTGCGATCAAGGGCACCGCCCTGACCGCGTGGCGCATCCTCCGGTGCAACCCCTGGTCGCCCGGCGGTGTGGATCATGTACCGCCGCGTAAGCGGCCGCCATGGCACCAACTGCTGCGCCGCGCACTGCGGGGCGGCTCCGACGGGCCCGTCACGCCCGAGCCCACCGGACCCTCTCACGCCCAAGGAGCCTGACCGTGGGGATCCTGAACCCCCTATACGACGCAGTGTCGTGGATCATCGTCCAGTTCCACTCGTTCTACAGCCTGATCTTCGACAAGGACAGCGGCTGGGCGTGGGGTCTGTCCATCGTCTCGCTGGTGGTCCTGATCCGCATCTGCCTGATCCCGCTCTTCGTGAAGCAGATCAAGTCGACGCGGAACATGCAGGCGCTCCAGCCGAAGATGAAGGCGATCCAGGAGCGGTACAAGAACGACCGCCAGAAGCAGTCCGAAGAGATGATGAAGCTGTACAAGGAGACGGGCACCAACCCGCTCTCCTCGTGCCTGCCGATTCTGGCGCAGTCGCCGTTCTTCTTCGCGCTCTACCACGTGCTGAGCAACATCGCGAAGGGCAACGAGGTCGGTGTGATCCACCACAACCTCGTCAACAGCGCGCAGAACGCCCACATCTTCGGTGCCCCGCTGGCCGCGAAGTTCCTGGACAGCTCCTCCAAGGTCGAGAGCCTCGGTGCGACGCTCGCCGATGTGCGTGTCGTCACCATCATCATGATCGTGATGATGTCGGCCTCGCAGTTCTTCACCCAGCGCCAGCTGATGACGAAGAACGTCGACATGACGGTCAAGACGCCGTTCATGCAGCAGCAGAAGATGCTGATGTACGTCTTCCCGCTCATCTTCGCCGTGATGGGTATCAACTTCCCCGTCGGTGTCCTCATCTACTGGCTGACCACCAACGTGTGGACCATGGGCCAGCAGATGTTCGTGATCTACCGCAACCCCACCCCGGGCAGCCTGGCCTTCAAGCAGCGCCAGGAGCGGCTGCGTGCCAAGGGCAAGCTCGTGGAGCCGCCGGAGGAGGTCGCCGCCAAGGAGGCCGTCGAGGTCGCCCGGGCGAACCGCACCCAGCCCAAGCGGCAGACCAAGGCCAAGCGGCACACCGGTGCCACCGGTGGCGGTACGGGCCCCGGCGCCTCTCGTGCGGGCGGCTCCGGCGGCCAGGACCAGGACGAGGGCGGTAGCGCCAAGACCGTCGACGGCGACACCGCGGACTCCGCCGGCTCCGGGTCCTCCCAGGCCTCCGGTGGCGGCAGCAAGCCCAAGTCCGGCAACGGCGGAGCTCCGCGGGCGGGTGCGCCGCGCGCCGGTGCGCCCCGTGCCGGAGCCCCCAAGGCCGGCGGTCAGAAGGGTGGCGGTCAGAAGGGCGGCTCCACGGGCAAGCAGCCCGGAGCCAAGGCCAAGCCGACCACGTCGAAGAAGAAGTAAGAGGAGAGTCCAGGCGTGAGCGACGTCAACACCGGCACGGCAACCGACAGCGGCTCGTCCGCGACGCTGACCCGCCTCGAGCAGGAGGGCGAGATCGCGGCGGACTACCTGGAGGGGCTGCTGGACATCGCCGACCTCGACGGTGACATCGACATGGATGTCGAGGGCGAGCGGGCTTCGGTGTCGATCATCGGCGACGGCTCCGCCCGCGAGCTGACCAAGCTCGTCGGGCGGGACGGCGAGGTGCTGGAGGCGCTCCAGGAGCTCACCCGGCTCGCGGTGCACCGCGAGACCGGCGAGCGCAGCCGCCTGATGCTGGACATCGCGGGCTTCCGGGCCCGCAAGCGCGCCGAGCTGGCGCGGCTGGGCGCGGAGGCCGCCGCCGAGGCGAAGGAGACCGGTGAGCCGGTGAAGCTCGACCCGATGACCCCCTTCGAGCGCAAGGTCGTCCACGACGCGGTGGCCGCCGCCGGACTGCGCAGCGAGTCCGAGGGCGAGGAGCCCCAGCGCCGGGTGGTCGTCCTGCCGGTCTGACGACCGGCTGCCGCCCATGATCATTCGGCCCCGTCTGCTCGCAGGCGGGGCCGAATCTTGTCAGGCTGGACGAACCCGAACGTGACGATCGACACGACAACCGACCACGAGAACCGACGAAAGGAAAGTCCCGTGACGGAGGCAGCAGCGGAGCTTCCCGCGCCGCCGGAGCAGGCCGGGGCAGTGTTCGGCGACCGGTTCGCCGACGCCGTGCGCTATGCCGAGCTGCTGGCGGACGCCGGGGTGCACCGTGGCCTCATCGGTCCGCGTGAGGTGCCGCGGCTCTGGGAGCGGCACCTGCTGAACTGCGCGGTGCTCTCCGAGGTGATCGAGCAGGGCGTGTCGGTGTGCGACGTCGGCTCCGGTGCCGGCCTCCCCGGCATTCCGCTGGCGCTGGCCCGCCCCGACCTGGACATCACGCTGCTGGAGCCGCTGCTGCGCCGGACCACCTTCCTGGAGGAGGCGGCACGGCTGCTCGGGCTGGAGAACGTCACGGTGGTCCGCGGCCGGGCTGAGGAGATGGTCGGCAAGCTGCCGCCGGTGGACGTGGTGACCGCGCGGGCGGTGGCCCCGCTGGAGCGGCTCGCCGGGTGGGGGCTGCCGCTGCTGAGGCCGCACGGGGAGATGGCGGTACTCAAGGGCGACACCGCCGAGGAGGAGCTGAAGGCGGCGCGGGCGGCGCTCGGCAAGCTCGGCGCGGTGGGCGCCTCGGTGGTCCAGGTGGGCGAGGGTGTCGTGGACCCGCAGTCCACCGTGGTGCGTGTTCTGGTGGGCGAGAGCCCGGGTGGCGTACGGGCGGCCACGCGCCGGGCCAAGGCCGCGCGGGCCAGCCGGGCGCCGCGTACCGGAGGCAGCGCGGGACGCCGCCGCCGCTGAAGCCGGGTGGGGCTCCGCGGCGCGGACCATCCGCCTGTCCGCCTGTCCGCCCGATGCTGAGCAGGACAGCCGACGCGGGCCGAATGTGCCGACCGAAACGGCCAAAGCGGCACAATTCGGAGTGTCTGCCGCAATACCGGCGCGGTGCGGCGCATCGTGTTTCACGTGAAACGTCGCTCACTGCTTCCAGGAGTCCTCAGCCGCGGTCGGGCCGCGGCCGAGGCGCGCGCCAACAAACCGACCAAGACCAATTCGGCTGTGGATAACCGGGATTTGTCCACAGGCGGCCGGGGCTCGCTGGTTCAGCACCCCTCAGGCATGGCAGGCTCTTCTTATCGCGAGCCTGACGTCGAGGAGAGTGAGTCATTGCGGTCCGACGCCAACATCGCGGGGCCGATGGCCGACCCGGTCCCCGGCCCCCGCACTGCTGAATCAGCCGGGGGATCACTTTCCACGCCCCCGGGCTTCGGGAGCGATGTTTCACGTGAAACATTGCCTCCTATGGATGACACCCCGATCGGCCGCGCTGCCCAGATGGCCGTCGAGGCGATGAACCGCACGGGCGAGGGGCTGCCGCGACCGGCGCAGACCCGCGTCATGGTGGTCGCCAACCAGAAGGGCGGGGTCGGAAAGACCACGACCACGGTGAACCTGGCGGCTTCGCTGGCTCTGCACGGCGCCCGTGTCCTCGTTATCGACCTCGACCCGCAGGGCAACGCATCCACCGCGCTCGGCATCGACCATCACGCCGAAGTGCCGTCGATCTACGACGTGCTGGTGGAGAGCAAACCGCTGTCCGATGTGGTGGTGCCGGTGGCCGATGTGGAGGGGCTCTTCTGCGCGCCCGCCACGATCGACCTGGCCGGTGCCGAGATCGAACTCGTCTCGCTGGTCGCGCGGGAGAGCCGGCTCCAGCGCGCCATCGAGGCCTACGAGCAGCCGCTGGACTACGTCCTGATCGACTGCCCGCCCTCGCTCGGCCTCCTCACCGTCAACGCCCTGGTGGCCGGCGCCGAGGTGGTCATCCCGATCCAGTGCGAGTATTACGCGCTGGAGGGCCTCGGACAGCTGCTGAAGAACGTGGACCTCGTCCGGGCCCATCTGAACCCGAAGCTGCATGTCTCCACGATCCTGCTGACGATGTACGACGGCAGGACCCGCCTGGCGTCCCAGGTCGCCGAGGAGGTGCGTACCCACTTCGGGAAGGAAGTGCTGCGCACCAGCATCCCGCGATCGGTACGCATCTCCGAGGCGCCCAGCTACGGCCAGACCGTCCTCACCTACGACCCGGGCTCCAGCGGCGCCCTGTCCTATCTGGAGGCTGCGCGGGAGATGGCGCTGCGCGGTCTGCCGGGAGGTCTCACCGTGGAGTACCAGCCGCAGGACGACCAGCATCATGAGCAGCACCCGCACAGCATGTCGGAGGGCATCCAGTGAGTGATCGACGCAGAGGACTTGGGCGCGGTCTCGGCGCGCTCATCCCGGCAGCGCCGCAGCCGACCAGTCCGGCGGCGGGAGCTGCTCCGGTGATGGTGCCGGACCGCGGGGTCGCGGCCGCCAAGGTGGCCGGGCTGGTGGACCGCCGGTCCGCCGACGCGCCGCCCGCGGTGGACATCCCTGTTTCACGTGAAACAGAGCCCGATCTCTCCGCCGCCCGGGTTCCGGTGAGCGGTGCCTACTTCGCCGAGCTGGAGCTCGACGCGATCACCCCCAACCCGCGCCAGCCGCGGGAGGTGTTCGACGAGGACGCGCTCAACGAGCTGATCACCTCGATCAAGGAGGTCGGCCTCCTCCAGCCCGTGGTGGTGCGGCAGATCGGCGCGGACCGCTTCGAGCTCATCATGGGCGAGCGCCGCTGGCGTGCCTGCCGTGAGGCGGGGCTGGAGCGGATCCCGGCGATCGTCCGGGCCACGGACGACGAGAAACTGCTTCTCGACGCCCTGCTGGAGAACCTGCACCGGGCTCAGCTCAACCCGCTGGAAGAGGCGGCCGCCTACGACCAGTTGCTGCGGGACTTCGCCTGCACGCATGAGCAGCTCGCCGACCGGATCGGACGGTCGCGCTCGCAGGTCTCCAACACGCTGCGGCTTCTGAAGCTGCCAGCTCCGGTGCAGCGCCGGGTGGCCGCGGGCGTGATCTCCTTCGGGCACGCCCGCGCGCTGCTGGCGCTGGATGACTCCGAGGAGCAGGACCGGCTGGCGCTCCGGATCGTGGCGGAGGAGCTGTCGGTCCGCACGGTCGAAGAGATCGTGAAGCTGATGAACAGCGAGCCGCGGACGGCGAAGAAGACCGCGGCGCCGCGGGCAGGCCGCCGGGTGTCCCCCGCGCTCACACATCTCGCGACCCGGCTGTCCGATCGCTTCGACACCCGGGTGAAGGTCGATCTGGGGCAGAAGCGCGGAAAGATCGTCGTGGAGTTCGCGTCGATGGAGGATCTGGAGCGCATTCTCGGCACCATGGCGCCGGGCGAGGGCAAGGTCCTGGAGAGCCCGCTCGACGACGGAGCCGAGGACGACGACGAGTGACACCGTGGCACCCCGGAACTGCCGCCGGGGTGCCACCCCACCGCCGTTGGTAGCGACAGAAATGGGGTCTGTGGCACATGGGGCGTCGGCTGGTACCGCTCACGCTGGACAACCTTCCCGATCTCCCCAGACCCTGCAGACGCTGTGTCTTCTGGGAACTCGACCCCGTGAGCGGCGAGGCCGCCGTCCAGGCCGGTAAGCCCGAGCTGGAGAAGGAGGCCTGGATCTCCGCCGTCCTGCTGGAGTGGGGATCCTGCGGCCGGGTCGTCTATGTCGACGAGATGCCGGCGGGCTTTGTGCTCTACGCCCCCGCCGCCTACGTCCCCCGGTCCACCGCCTTCCCCACCAGCCCGGTGTCGCCGGACGCCGTGCAGCTGATGACCGCCCGGGTGCTGCCCGGCTACCAAGGGCAGGGCATCGGGCGGGTGCTCGTACAGACCGTCGCCAAGGATCTGGTGCGTCGGGGCTTCAAAGCGATCGAGGCCTTCGGCGACGCGACATGGTCCTCGCCCTCCTGCGTGCTGCCCGCGGACCATTTGCTCGCCGTCGGCTTCAAGACGGTCCGGCACCACCCGCGCTATCCGCGGCTGCGGCTGGAACTGCGCTCGACGATCTCCTGGAAGGAAGACGTCGAGATGGCCATCGACCGGCTGCTGGGCGCCGTACAGAAGGAGCCCGCACTCCGGCCGCTCTGAGCATCCGCTGTGGCCCGTACGGGCCGTCAGGCGCCGCGGCACAGCGAAAAGGGCCGGCTCCCAGGAGGGGAGCCGGCCCTTCATGTTCCACGTGGAACAGTCGCGGACTCAGCTGATGAAGTCCGACAGGTCACGCAGCAGCGCGGCCTTGGGCTTGGCGCCGACGATCGTCTTCACGACCTCGCCGCCCTTGTAGACGTTGAGCGTCGGGATCGACATCACGCCGTACTTGGCCGCGGTGACGGGGTTCTCGTCGATGTTGAGCTTGACGATGGTGATCTCGTCCGGGTGCTCCGCGGCGATGGACTCCAGCGACGGGGCGATCTGGCGGCACGGGCCGCACCACTCGGCCCAGAAGTCGACCAGAACAGGCTTGTCGCTGTTCAGGACCTCGTCGGCGAAGGTGTCGTCAGTCACGTGGATGGGCTTGCCGGCCACGGCAGTCTCCTCAGGTTCGATGGGATGCGGGGTGAAGGGTTCAGGCGGGCTGCTCGGCGTCGCTGAGGGCCGCCAGGTAGCGCTCGGCGTCCAGGGCGGCGGAACATCCGGTGCCGGCCGCGGTGATCGCCTGGCGGTAGGAGTGGTCCACGACGTCCCCGGCGGCGAAGACCCCCGGGATGCTGGTGCGGGTGGTGGGCGACTGGACCTTGAGGTAGCCCTCGGCATCCAGGTCGAGGACGCCCTTGAAGAGTTCCGTCCGCGGGTCGTGGCCGATCGCGATGAAGAGCCCGGTGACCGGCAGCTCGGAGGTCTCGCCGGTCTTGGTGTTGCGCAGCGTCAGGCTGGAGAGCTTGCCGTCGCCGTGGATCTCGGCGACCTCGCTGTCCCACACGAAGGAGATCTTCGGGTCGGCGAAGGCCCGCTCCTGCATCGCCTTGGACGCCCGCAGGGTGTCCCGCCGGTGCACGATCTTGACGGACTTGGCGAACCGGGAGAGGAAGGTGGCCTCCTCCATCGCGGTATCGCCGCCGCCGATGACCGCGATGTCGTGCTCGCGGAAGAAGAAGCCGTCACAGGTGGCACACCAGGAGACGCCACGGCCGGAGAGCTGGTCCTCGTTGGGCAGGTTGAGCTTGCGGTGCTGCGACCCGGTGGCGACGATCACGGCCTTCGCCCGGTGGACGGTGCCCGCCGAGTCGGTGACCGTCTTGATGTCACCCGACAGGTCGACGGCGACCACGTCGTCCGGGACCAGCTCGGCGCCGAAGCGCTCGGCCTGGGCCCTCATGTTGTCCATGAGGTCGGGGCCGATGATGCCGTCACGGAAGCCGGGGAAGTTCTCCACCTCGGTGGTGTTCATCAGCGCACCGCCCGCGGTGACCGAGCCCTCGAAGACCAGCGGGCTGAGGGAGGCGCGTGCCGTGTACAGCGCCGCGGTGTAGCCCGCGGGCCCCGAGCCGATGATGATCACGTTACGGACGTCGCTCACGGGTGTCTTCCTCGTCTCTGCGGACTGCGGTGGGGGTCCGGTTCTGGCTGGACTCTCGTCGTGCCTAACGGATCCTACGGGGCGGGCATTCCCGCGGCAGCGCAGCGCTCCAGGCGCACCGGCGCAAGTGCCCAGCAGGGTGTCAGCCCCGCGGGTAGCTGCTCTCGAAGAGCACCCGGGCCGGAGTCTCGGCAGTGCACGACGCCGTCAGCACGTACGCCTCCACCGTGCTGCTGTCCGTGCCGGGGAGGATGACGACGAAGGACTCGACGCCCTCGTAGAGCTTCCGCTCGGCGGCCAGTGGCTTGTCGGTGCGCTGCGTGGCCTTGAGTACGCAGGAGGGGACGGACGTCACGGTGCCGTTGGGCGCGGCGACGACGGTGTCCCCGCTCTCGCCCAGCATCGGGGATTTCGCCGGGCCGCCCATCGAGGAGCTTCCTGGACTGCTGAGGAGCCGCGCCACATCGATCGCCACCGTGTCCGGCGCGGCGTCGTCCCCGGACGAGCCCTTGGCCGAGGAGACGCTGTCCTTCTGCATACCCCCGGAGCCGCTGTGCGATGCCAGCTCGTACGTGAGCCCGCCCAGCATGAGGACCGCGGCGGCTCCGGCGGCGGTCAGCAGCAGGCGGCGTCCGCGCTGACTGGCCCGCCCGGAGCCGATGGGCGCCGACGGGCGGGTGGATGCCGACGGGCGGCCGGCAGGGGCCGATGTTCCACGTGGAACAGCGGGGCGGATTGCGCCGGGCCCGGGCCGCGGTGTTTCACGTGGAACATCCGCGTGCTCGCTCGTCGGCAGCGGCTCGGCAGCGAGTGCCGCGTCGATACGTGCGGCCACGTCCGCCGGCATCGGCTCGGGTGCCTCGGGGACCGGCAGCTCTGCGAGAAGTCCGCTGACCTCCTGGAGCGACGCCAGCACGTCCGCGCAATCGGCGCAGGAGTTGATGTGCGCGCGGACCTCGCTGGCCCGCTCGACCGGCAGGATGCCCTCGGCGAGGTCGGCGATCTCGACGACGTCGGGGTGCGCGTTCTGGTCCGTGCGCGATGTCATCGGGGGTCACCTCCGCCCTGTTCCGTTCCTGCCGGTGGGACGGATGGTTCCGCCGACCGGTTCCTCTGCCTGCCGGGGCCGCTGCCCGTACGATCCGCTCCGCCCGCCCGGAGATGGGTCAGGAGCGGCAGCAGCCGGGCGCGGCCCCGCGCGCATCTGCTCTTCACCGTGCCCTCGGGCACGGCCAGCACGGCGGCGGCCTCGGCCACCGGATAGCCCTGCATGTCGACCAGGACGAGTGCGGCGCGCTGTTCGGCGGGCAGCGTGGCCAGCGCCTCCAGCAGCTCGCGGTGCAGCTCCTCGCGTTCGGCGGGGGCCTCCGCGGATTCGTGTGGTTCGAGATGTGCCTCGAAGCTGTCCTCGTCGGCCATCGTGGCGGTCCGCCGGGACGCCGCCCGCCGGACCCGGTCCAGACAGGCGTTCACCGTGATGCGGTGCAGCCATGTCGTGACCGCCGCCTGACCACGGAAGGTGTGAGCGGAGCGAAAGGCCGACACCAACGCGTCCTGCACGGCGTCCGCCGCCTCCTCGCGGTCGCCCAGGGTGCGCAGGGCGACCGCCCACAGCCGGTCCCGGTGCCGGCGGACCAGCTCGCCGAAGGCGTCCGGCTCACCGGCCACATGGCGCGCGAGCAGGTCGGCGTCGACGGCTTCGCCGAGCGGTATTCGCTCTTCCAAGGCCGGATCCCCCCGTCCGCGGTCGGTCAGCCGATGACGCTGATCTCCGAGATCTTGCCACGGAACTGGCCGTTCGGGGCGAGCGGGAGCTTGGTCAGCCAGACGACCAGGTAGCGGGTGGTCACCGGGGAGGCGGGCTTGAGTGTCACCCGGGAGGTGCCGGAGCCGGAGGCGACCTTGGTGAAGCCGGTCGCCTGCTGCGGCTGGGTCCTCGTGCCCGGGGGTGCGGCCAGCAGCTCCAGGTCGGTGCCGCCCCCGGCCAGGTCGACGGTGACCGACGTAACGGGGTGGTCGGCGCCCAGGTCCAGCACGAGGCCGACGCCCTCCTTGAGGCCGCCGAGGTCCGCGCGGGTGTAGGCCAGCGTCTGCCAGTAGGTCGAGGCGTCCTTGTCATAGGCGTTGCCGACGAGCTTGGGCGATTCGGAGCCGTCGCCCTGGGGGTCGAACGACTTCGCCCCGACGATCGTCAGCGGAGCCACCGGCGGGGGCGCGGAGTGCGGCTGCGCCGTGGGCGTCGGTGTCGGGGTGGGAGTGGAGTTCTCCCGCGACTTCAGGGCGTCCGCGAGCTGCCAGCTGCCGAGCCCGATGGCCACGATCAGCAGTGCGGACACGGCCCACTTGAGCGCGCTGCCGGTGCGGCCCGGGAGCGCGGGCGGCGCGACCGGCGCGGACTCCGGGGCGGTGTAGAGGGACGCGTTGGCGGGCGGCTGCGGGGGCTGCTGGTAGACGTGCTGCCGGTAGACGGGCTTGGTGTGCTCGGGCGGCCGGATCCGCGGGATCCCGGCGACCGCCTTCGCCAGCTCCTCCGGGGTGGTGCAGGGCGGCTCCTCGCGGGAGGCGGTCGCACCGTCGTTGACGAGGGCGCGCATCGCCACGTCGGACAGAGCGCGGTGGACCCCGGCGCGCAGCTGGTCGGGCGCGACCAGACCGACGCCCTTGGGGAGTCCCGTCAGGCCGTGCGCGTCGTCCTCGTAGGGCCAGCGCTGGGTGAGGCAGGCGTAGATCAGGGCGCCGATCGCCTCGGTGTCCTGCCGCTGCGGGCGGTCGGCGCTCAGTCCGCGCAGGGCGGCGGCGACGGCGAGCCCGCGGATGCGGTACTGCCCGGAGCTGGTGCGCAGCACCGCGCCCGGGTCCAGCCGCAGATGGGCCAGACCCTCGCGGTGCGCGGCGGCCATGCCCTGGGAGACCTGGGCGGCCATCTGGTAGGTCTCGTGCGGCTCCATCGGGCCCGAGGCGAGCAGGTCCGCCAGCGAGATGGCGTCGGGCAGCCACTCGTGGATCACGTAGACCAGCTCGTCCTCCTCGACCGCGTCGAGGACCTGGACGAAGCGCGGGTCGCCGAGCAGCGCCGCCGACCGGGCCGCGGCCAGCACCTGCCGGGCCCGCGGGTGCTCGGCGGGCAGCAGGTGGATGCCGACGGCGCGGCGGAGCTTCTCGTCCACCGCGCGCCAGCTGCTGAAGCCGTCGACCCGGGTCACGCACTCGGCGAGCTGGTAGCGGCGGGCGAGCCGGTGGCCGCTGTGCAGTTCCGGCGCGGTCGGCTTGGGGCGGGGGCGCGGCTCGGGCTTGCCGACAGCAGGCTCGGCGGCGGTCTGCGGGGCCTCGGCGGGGGTTTCCGGTGTGTCGGTGCCGGAGTCGGCCGCGGGGCCCTCCACGGGCCGCTCATCGGTTTCGGGTCCGGTCTCGGCGAGGACTTCCGTATCGGTCCGGGCCTCGGCCGCCTCCTCGGAGCTGGTCGGTTCGGCGTCCGTCCCGGAGCCCGACGTCTCGGAGTGGGCCGTCCCGGAGTCGTCCGCCTCGGGTGCGGGCTCGGAGCCGGTGGACGTGTCGGGGTCGTGTGTCGTCTGCTGTGCGGTCACGTCGGTGGTGGGGTCGCCCTCTGCCGTGTCCTCGGACGTGGTGTCGCCGTCGGCGCTGCTGCCGTGCCGGCCGTCCGTCGGGGTTCCGTCGGGTGTGCCGTCCTGCTCGGGGTCAGACGGTGCGCTGCCCTCTTCGGCCACCTCGACGGCCGCCGTGCTCCGATCCGCCACCGTCGTTCCTGCCTCCCCATCCAGTGCACGATCTCACATCGAGCCGAGGACAATTGTGCCCGCAGTCCGGCTGTATGCACGACACGCGGCGGCCCGCGATGGTTGCCCACGGAGTGCTGTCGGCGGGCCGCTGGCGCGGTCAGCGCCCGAGCCGCCCCCGGACCATGCCGATCATGCCGTTCAGCTCCTGGATCCGCATCTGCTTCGCGATCAGCAGGAAGATGCCCATGAGCAGGCCGCCACCGACCACCAGCGACGCCAGCGACCCGGTCACCCCGCCGCCCAGCTTGTCGCTGAGCATCCACACCGCGATCCCGGCGATCCCGGCGGCCGGGATGCAGGCCCCGATGAGCCGGGCGTACGTGCGGACCACCCGGCGGCCGTCGAGGTCGCCGCCCAGTCGGCCGCGCAGCCGCTTGACGGCCACCCCGACGCCGACCGCGTAGGCGAGGCCGTAGGAGAACGCCATGCCGACCACGGCCCAGCGGGCGGGCAGCACCAGGAAGCAGATGCCGGAGGCCGCCGCGTTGACGGCGGCCACGATCACGGTGTTGTAGAAGGGGGTGCGGGTGTCCTCGAAGGCGTAGAAGCCGCGCAGGATGACGTACTGCACGGAGTAGGGGATCAGGCCGCCGCCGAAGGCCATCAGGATGAAGCCGATGTTGCGGGCGGAGCCCGCGTTGGTGCTCGCGTAGAGCAGGGTGCACATCGGGACGCCCAGCGCGAGGAAGGCGAAGGCGGCGGGCACGATCGCGACCGCCGAGGTGCGCAGGCCGTAGGAGATGTCGTCGCGGACCGCGGCAATGTCGCCGTCGGCGACGGCGCGGGAGATCCGCGGCAGCACCGCGGCCATCACCGACACCGTGATGATCGCCTGCGGCATCTGCCAGATGAGCAGCGCGTTGTTGTAGGCCGTGATGCCCGTGCCCTGGAAGCCGCTCTTGTCGGCGTTGGCGCCCGCCCAGGTGGCGAGCTGGGTGACCACGATCAGGCCGGCCTGGTTGGCGAGCACGAAGAAGAACGTCCACTTCGCGAGCTTGGCGGCCTTGCCGAGCCCGTGCCCGCGCCAGTCGAACCGCGGGCGGAACTTGAACCCGGCGTCCCGCAGGTAGGGCAGCATCGCGAGGGACTGCACCACCAGGCCGAGCAGGGTGCCGATGCCCAGCAGCCGGGCGCCCTCGGGGGTGATGGTGGTGGCGTCCATCCGCGTGGTGCTGTAGGAGCCGTAGACCCAGATGAACATGCCGAAGGTGAAGATCACCACGATGTTGTTCAGTACCGGGGTCCACATCATCGCGCCGAAGCGGCCGCGCGCGTTGAGCACCTGGCCCATGACCACGTGCACACCCATGAAGAAGATCGTGGGAAGGCAGTAGCGGGCGAAGGTGATCGCCACGTCGTACGTGTCCGGGTTGTCGGCGATCTTTGCGGACATCAGCCGGATGAGCAGCGGCGCCGCGATCACGGTGACCGCGACGATGCCGCCGAGGATCACCATCACCACGGTCAGCAGCCGGTTGGCGTACGCCGAGCCGCCGTCGTCGTCGTCCTTCATCGCCCGCACCAGCTGCGGGACGAACACCGAGTTCAGGCCGCCGCCGATGGTGAGGATGTAGATCATCGTCGGCAGGGTGTTCGCGACGGCGTAGGAGTCGCCGAGGGTCGCCACGCCGATCGCGGCGGCGATCACCAGGGTGCGTACGAAGCCGGTGAGGCGGGACACCAGGGTGCCCGCGGCCATCAGGGCGCTGGACTTGAGGATGCCGCCGCCCTTGGCCGCTGCCGCGGGGGCCGTGGGCGCGGGCGCCCGCCGGGGGGTGCCCGGGGCGGCCGGAGCGCCCTGCTGGGGACCCTGCGGGGAATGGCCGGGCTGGTAGTCCTGCGGCGGGTACGGCTGCTGCCCCTGGTCCTCGTAGGGCTGCTGGTACGGCTCCTGGTAGGGCTGCTGGTACGGGTAGCCGTAGCGGGGGTCGGCGTAGCGCGGGTCGACGTACTGCTGGTCGGCGTAGCGCGCGTCGCCGTACGCCTGGCTCTGGTACATCTCCTGGGCGTAGCCGGTGTCCTGGAAGACCGGCAGGGAGAAGCCGGTCGTCTCGTTCGCCGACGGCATGTGCGGATAGCCGGCCGGGTAGCCGTACTGCTGCGACGGGTACCCCTGGTAGCCACCGCCCTGCTGGTGACCGCCCTGTCCGCCCTGGTAGCCGTCCTGCGGGTAGCCCTGCTGCTGGTGGTAGTCCTGCTGCGGGTAGTTCTGCTCGTACCCGCTCTGCTGGTAGCCGGTGCGCGGGTCGTAGCCGCCCTGCTGTTGCTGCTGGGGGTAGCCCTGCTGGTAGCCGCCGTCCTGCTGCGGATACTGCGGCTGCTGGTCGCGGAAGAGGTGCGCGAAGGCGTCGTACTCCTGGCCCTGCTGCTCCTGCCCCTGGACCGGCGCGTCCGCCGCCGGGTACTGCGGGTACTGCGCCGCGGCCGCGTCCGGGTACGGGTTCTGCTCCGGGTAGCCGGACTGCTGCTGCCACTGTGCCGGATCCTGCTGCTGGTACGGATCGTAGGCATACGTGTTCTGCAGATACGGGTCGGGTGCCGCCGGACCCTCGTCGGGAGATTGGGGCATCTGGCCCGCAGAGTCGCGGTCACCGTCGTACGGCGCGTTCATCAGTGCCCCACCTTATTGTCTCCGGCTACCCGTCCACTTTCTCACCTGCTGGTGATGGCTCCCGGGTTTCCGGCCCGGTGTCAGCGGCAGGGTCACCCGGCTGCTCCGGGTCCGTTCCGTCCGTGTCCTCGTCGCCGTCCCCGCCGTCGCCGCCGTCGTCCCCACCGCCCGAGGCGGCCAGTTTCTTGCGCTGACGGTAGATCCGTACCCCGGCCAGGACCAGGAGCAGCAATCCGGCGCCGATGACGAGCATCACAAGGTCGGTGACCTTGTTGATGTGGACATCGAAGGACGTCGAGCTGCCGTACATCTGATTGTCCACGGTGTACAGGGCGGCGACGACGTTCACCGTCCCGTTCGCGCCGGCCTTGGTCTGGAACTTCAGGGTACGGGTGTGGCCACCGTCGATGGCGATCGGCTGGTCGGAGTCCTTGATCTCCAGCCTGATGTTGGCGCCCGACGTGAGCTTCAGCACCACGTTCACCGGCTGGCCGAGCTCGTTCTTCACCGTGATCGGGATGGTGCCGCTGCGTCCGGACAGGGTCAGCGTTGTCTTGTCGACGATGTGGACCGAGTCGATGAGGTCCGTGAGGTACAGGCCGATCGCGTTGCGGTAGGCCATGGCGCCCGCCACGTTGCCGCGCCAGTTGGTGGACATCGAGCGGAGCACCGCGTTGCCGAACGGGACGGTGACGCGGTCCTGGCGGGTGAGGATCACCACGAAGGTGTTGAGGTGCTTCTGCGTCTCGTGGATCTGGGCGAAGTCCTGGACGGTCGACTCCTGCTTGCGCAGCGCCGCCGGATAGGACTTCGCCGACGGCACCGAATGGTTGGCGCGCGGGTCGGCGTGGGCGGAGGCGGCCTCGTCGAAGTAGACCGGTGTGGCCCATGCGGCCGTCGAGGTCTCGTGGATCGCCTCCGCCATGGCCCGGGCCTGGGCGACGGTGGGCATCCGCTGCGGTGCGACCACCACCGAGCGCTGCCTCTCCGGCGCCTCCATGGTGATCATCAGGGTCTGTGCGATGTAGCTCTGCACCGCGAGGTTGGTGTCCTCGGCGTCGGACATCGTGCCGCTGAAGGCGGTCGACAGCGTCGCGTCGCTGACCACGGCCGTGGTGCCCTTGCCGATGGACCGGGCCGCGTTCGGCGTGTGGTCCAGGTCGTCGCTCTCGTGGAAGGTGTCGCTGCGCGCGATGATCCGCTTGGCGCCGCCGGTCCGGGCCACCGAGACGATGGACGGGTCGATCGCGCCGTCCACCGGCCATGCCACGTCGGCGGTCGGCGTGCTGCCGAGGATCGTCTCGACGGTGGTCAGCCCGAGCGTCGTGCCGGTCTTCAGATAGCCCGTGGTGCCGGGGACCTTCTGTCCCTGGTGGGCCACGGAGGCCAGGTCGGTGTCACCGAAGGGGAGGGCGATCACCTCGTCGCCGGCGACCGCGAGTCTGAGGTCGTTCAGCCACTGCTTGGCGAGGTCGGTGCCCCTCCCGGCGGTGGTCTTGGTGACGTCGCCGCCGGGGCCCACCACCCGGTAGCCCTTGGTCATGAACTCCACGGTGGCCAGCAGATCGGGATCGACGACCCAGGTCACCTGCAGATTGCGGGCCAGATCGACCATCGTCCGCAGCCGCCCGCCCGGCGCCAGCTCGGTGGCGAGGTCGTCGTCGAGGAAGATCGGGCTGCGCTGGGAGTCGGTGTCGCCGCGCGGCGCGATGTGCGAGGTGTCGATGAGCGGCCACAGATAGCTGATCTTGGTGTGCTTGGTGCCGGTGGCGTCGTCCGCGCCGTACCAGGGCAGGAAGGTGCGCTTGATGCCGACGACGTGCTCCGACGGGTCGGACGAGGTGCTGCCCTCCAGCGCCACGCCCAGCTGGTAGACACCCGCGTCGGTGAAGTCGAGGGCGCTGACCGGGACGGTGAGGGTGAAGGTGGTCTTCCCGCCCGGCGGGAGGTCGGCCACGGTGGCGGTGTGGTTCTCGACCTCGTCGCCGTCCTGCGCGTAGCTGTAGCCGGTGCGGGAAGCCGAGTCCTTGAGAGCACTGCGGGTGTCCAGCGGGCCGTCGGAGCGCACCCGGAAGCCCACATGGGCACCGGTGACCGCGGACTTGCCGTTGTTGGTGAGTCGGCCGGAGACGGTGACCGTTCCGCCCTTGGCCGGGATGCGAGGGGTGAGGGCGTCCAGCGAGACCGTGACCGCACGCGAGCCGGACGGAGCGGCCGCCTGGGCGGCGGGCGCGGTGGTGGCCTGCAGCAGCCCGGTCAGCAGGGCCCCGCCGGTCGCCAGAGCCAGGACCTGTGCCATCCGGCGCCGGACCCGGGACGGGGACTTTCCGGGTGACTGTGCCGCCTCGCCCACGCGTTCGCCCGTCCTCGTCTGTGAATCTGATCGTCTGCCGTGCTGGTCCATCCGATGTGCGTGCTGGCATGGTAACGATCGGCGCTGTGCCGCAGTGCCGTGGACGGCAGCTTGATACGGGCTTGGTACCGGAGCCCGGACGGGCCGGGAAACCTGTGCGCGCGGGGCGCCCGCGGACCCGTACCCTTTTACGTTGTGCCGAATGCCAACAATGCCGCTCAGACCCCGTCGTCCGCCGGTGCCGCCCAGGCCTCCCGCCAGGTCGAGCCCGTCGCCGAGGAGCTGGGGCGCCGCTTCCGCGCCGCCGGCTTCGCCCTCGCCCTGGTCGGCGGCTCGGTCCGGGACACCCTGCTGGGCCGGCTCGGCAACGACCTGGACTTCACCACTGACGCGCGCCCCGAGCAGGTCCTGAAGATCCTGCGGCCGTGGGCGGACGCCGTGTGGGAGGTCGGCATCGCCTTCGGCACCGTCGGCGGCATGAAGAAGGCGCAGGGGCTGGACGGCACCACACGCGGCTTCCAGATCGAGGTCACCACCTACCGCAGCGAGGCGTACGACCGCACGTCCCGCAAGCCCGAGGTCTCCTACGGCGACACCATCGAGGAGGACCTGGTCCGCCGGGACTTCACGGTGAACGCCATGGCGGTGGCGCTGCCCGGCAGCGACTTCATCGACCCCTACGGCGGCCTCAACGACCTCGCGGCCCGGGTGCTGCGCACCCCGGGTGCGCCCGAGGCGTCCTTCTCCGACGATCCGCTGCGGATGCTGCGGGCCGCCCGCTTCGCCGCCCAGCTGGACTTCGAGGTGGCGCCCGAGGTGGTCGTCGCCATGACGGAGATGGCCGACCGGATCGAGATCGTCTCGGCCGAGCGGATCCGGGACGAGCTGAACAAGCTGATCCTCTCCGACCACCCGCGCAAGGGGCTGCGGCTGCTGGTGGACACAGGGCTCGCCGACCGGGTGCTGCCCGAGCTGTCGGCCCTGCGGCTGGAGCGTGACGAGCACTTCCGGCACAAGGACGTCTACGAGCACACGCTGACGGTGCTGGAGCAGGCGATCGACCTGGAGCAGGACGGCCCTGACCTGGTGCTGCGGCTCGCCGCGCTGTTGCACGACATCGGCAAGCCCAAGACCCGGCGTTTCGAGTCGGACGGCCGGGTGTCCTTCCACCACCACGAGGTGGTGGGCGCCAAGCTGACCAAGGCGCGCATGCTCCAGCTGAAGTACTCCAACGAGCTGGTCAAGGACGTCTCCCGGCTGGTCGAGCTGCATCTGCGCTTCCACGGCTACGGCGGCGGCGAGTGGACGGACTCCGCGGTGCGCCGCTACGTACGGGACGCGGGGCCGCTGCTGGAGCGGCTGCACAAGCTCACCCGCTCCGACTGCACGACCCGCAACAAGCGCAAGGCGGCGGCGCTGTCGCGGACGTACGACAGCCTGGAGGCCCGGATCGCCGAGCTCCAGGAGCAGGAGGAGCTGGACGCGATCCGGCCCGATCTGGACGGCAACCAGATCATGTCGATCCTGGGTGTCCCGCCGGGGCCGGTGGTGGGCAAGGCGTACCAGCATCTGCTGGAGCTGCGGCTGGAGAACGGCCCGCTGGGTGAGGAGGCCGCGACCGCGGCCCTGCACGAGTGGTGGGCGGCGCAGTCCGCCGGATGAGGCCGGGCTCCTCGGCGGTGGTGGTGGCGGGCGGCCATGTTTCACGTGGAACATGGCCGCCCGTGTTGTTCCCCCCGTGTCGGTCGGCCGGGGGTCAGTTCGCCGAGGTGCTCGCGCGCGGTGTTTCACGTGAAACATCGCGGACCCGCGCCATCCCCAGCGCGGTGGCGGCGTAGATGAGCGCGAGGGCCACGATCAGTACCGGCGAGCGTCCGTCGGCGGGCAGCACCAGGGCCGCGACCGCGGCGGCGCCCACGAAGGCGACGTTGAAGACCACGTCGTAGACCGAGAAGACCCGGCCCCGGTACGCGTCGTCCACCTGCGCCTGCACGACCGTGTCGGTGGCGATCTTGGCGCCCTGTGTGGTGAGCCCGAACACGACCGCGGCGAGCATCATGGGCGCGAGCGTGAAGGACAGCGCGAGCGGCGGCAGCAGCACCGCCGAGGCGGCACAGCACCCGACGATCCACCCGGAGGTGCCGAACCGCCCGGTGGCCCAGGGCGTGATGAGCGCCGCGGCGAAGAACCCGGCCGCCGACAGCCCCACGGCGAGCCCCAGCAGGCCGAGCCCCGCATCGGCGTCGGAGGCGTCGGACCAGGAGTAGCGGCAGAGCATCAGCAGGGTCACGGTGAGCGCGCCGAAGCAGAAGCGCATGGCCGTCATGGCCGCCATCGCCCGCGCGGCCGGCGGCCTGCGACGCAGATGCCCCATCCCTTCGCGCAGCCCCTGCGCGGTCCCGGCGAGGGCGGACAGCACACGCGGGCGCACCCGCTCGGGGTCGGGACCGAGCAGATCGCGTCCCAGGGTGAGCGCGGCCAGACCGGCGCACAGGTAGAGCAGCGCCCCGAGCAGCACGGTCGTGGCGTTGGCCGCGTCGCCCTCGGCGGCGAAGAGGTGGACCACGAACGCGGCGCCGCCGCCGACGGTGGCCGCCAGGGTGCCTGCGGTCGGGGAGAGCGCGTTGGCGGTCACCAGGGCGTCCCGGTCCACCACCCGGGGCAGGGCCGCGGAGAGTCCGGCCAGGACGAAGCGGTTGACCGCCGTCACCGACAGGGCGGACAGGTAGAACAGCCAGTCCGGGACGTGCAGCAGGATGAGCCCCGCGGTGCCGCAGGACAGCACCGCCCGCAGCAGGTTGCAGTAGAGCAGCACCTGGCGGCGCCGCCAGCGGTCGAGCAGGACGCCGGTGAAAGGGCCGAGCAGCGAGTAGGGCAGCAGCAGGACCGCCATCGCGGAGGCGACCGCCCCCGGGGTCGCCTGCTTCTCCGGCGAGAAGACCACGTAGGCGGCCAGTGCGATTTGGAAGACGCCGTCGGACAGCTGGGACAGCAGGCGTACCCCGAGCAGCCGGCGGAAGTCCGGCTGCCGCAGCAGAACGCGCAGGTCACGCAGAAGGCCCATGCGCACAGCCTCACACGACGCGTAAGGCCCCGGGTACGCGACCCAGGGCCTTACGTGTGAGAGCCGTAAGCAGCGCGAACGCTACGGACCCGTGCGAGCGGTGTGTCAGCGCTCGACGTCGCCGCGGATGAACTTCTCCACGTTCTCGCGGGCCTCGTCGTCGAAGTACTGCACCGGCGGGGACTTCATGAAGTACGAGGACGCCGACAGGATCGGGCCGCCGATGCCGCGGTCCTTGGCGATCTTCGCGGCACGCAGGGCGTCGATGATGACACCGGCGGAGTTCGGGGAGTCCCAGACCTCCAGCTTGTACTCCAGGTTCAGCGGGACGTCACCAAAGGCGCGGCCCTCGAGGCGGACGTACGCCCACTTCCGGTCGTCGAGCCACTGCACGTAGTCGGACGGGCCGATGTGCACGTTCTTGGCGCCGAGGTCGCGGTCGGGGATCTGCGAGGTGACGGCCTGCGTCTTGGAGATCTTCTTGGACTCCAGGCGCTCGCGCTCGAGCATGTTCTTGAAGTCCATGTTGCCGCCGACGTTCAGCTGCATGGTGCGCTCGAGGACCACACCGCGGTCCTCGAAGAGCTTGGCCATCACGCGGTGCGTGATGGTCGCGCCCACCTGCGACTTGATGTCGTCGCCGACGATCGGCACACCGGCCTCGGTGAACTTGTCCGCCCACTCCTTGGTGCCGGCGATGAAGACCGGGAGGGCGTTGACGAAGGCGACCTTGGCGTCGATGGCGCACTGGGCGTAGAACTTCGCCGCGGCCTCGGAACCGACGGGCAGGTAGCAGACCAGCACGTCCACCTGGCGGTCCTTGAGCACCTGGACGACGTCCACGGGCTCCTCGGCGGACTCCTCGATGGTCTCCCGGTAGTACTTGCCGAGGCCGTCGAGCGTGTGGCCGCGCTGGACCGTCACGCCGGTCTGCGGCACGTCGCAGATCTTGATGGTGTTGTTCTCGCTGGCGCCGATGGCGTCCGCGAGGTCGAGGCCGACCTTCTTCGCGTCGACGTCGAAGGCGGCGACGAACTCGACGTCGCGCACGTGGTAGTCGCCGAACTGCACGTGCATGAGACCAGGCACCTTGCCGTCCGGGTCAGCGTCCTTGTAGTACTCGACGCCCTGCACCAGCGACGTGGCGCAGTTGCCCACACCGACGATGGCTACGCGAACCGCGCCCATACCCGTTGCTCCCTGTGTAATCGTCACGCGGTTCCCCGGGCTTCGGGTCGGCCGCCGTTCTCTTGGTTGTTGTCGTTGTCGTCCCGCTGATCGGGCGAGCGCATCGTGCGCCCGGCCCGCTCGGTCTCGATCAGCTCGTTGAGCCAGCGGACCTCGCGCTCCACCGACTCCATGCCGTGCCGCTGCAGCTCGAGCGTGTAGTCGTCGAGCCGCTCGCGGGTGCGGGCCAGTGAGACGCGCATCTTCTCCAGGCGCTCCTCCAGGCGGCTGCGCCGCCCTTCGAGCACCCGCATCCTGACGTCCTTGGACGTCTGGCCGAAGAAGGCGAAGCGGGCTGCGAAGTGCTCGTCCTCCCAGGCGTCGGGACCTGAGTGGGCCAGGAGCTCCTCGAAGTGCTCCTTGCCCGCCGCCGTTAGCCGGTAGACGATCTTCGCACGGCGCCCGGCCAGAGGCGCGGCGTGCGGATCGCTGTCCACCGCCGGCTCCTCCACCAGCCACCCCAGCGCGACCAGCGTCTTCAGACAGGGATACAGGCTCCCGTAACTGAAGGCCCGGAAGACCCCGAGCGAGGTATTGAGCCGCTTGCGCAGCTCGTACCCGTGCATCGGGGACTCGCGCAGCAAACCGAGAACCGCGAATTCGAGGATTCCGGAGCGCTTGCTCAATGGCCCGTCCCTCGTCCTCTCGTTTCGCGCTTCTGTCGATCCGATGTATCGAGTCGATACATCGTGACGATAGAGCGGCGCGAGACATCGCGCAAGGCGAGCTCTCGTGACCGGCGTCACATCCGTAAACCTGTGAGCTCCGCGGAGCCCGCTATGTGGTGAACATACGCATCGTGGGTCTTTTGACCCTGCGTACTCTGTTCGCCATGCGGAGCACCGGGAACCCCACGCCGCTGGCGGGCGTCTTGATCCACGGTGCAGTGCGGCCTGACCCAGCCGCATGCAGGGGGACCGTCCGCAATGTCACCGATGCCTTCAGGCGAACCCGCCTGTCGAGGAGTAGCTGTTCATGAGCGAGCACCGTCGCAAGCAGCAGCCGCCGTCGCCGTCCGGCGGCCGCGCAGCCGCCCGGCGCGGGGGACAGCAGCCGACGCCCCCGCCGTCCGGCGGCCACCGGTCCGGAGGCGGCCCGCCGCCCGGCGACCGCGGCGGACGCGACGTCCCCGCCGGATCGCCGAGCGGTTCGCACGGCCCACGGGCCGACGGCCCGGACATCATCGGCGGCGGCAGGGACTCCGGCGGTGAGCCCTACCAGGGCCGGGCGGCGGCGCGCCGCGCGGCCCAGGGGCACGGGCGGCGCCGAGGCGGCGGCGCGGGCAGCGGTCCGGGCGGGCCGGGGGGCCCGGCGGGACGTGGCGGGCGGGGGCCCGCCAGGCGCCCCGGCAAGAAGCGCTTCATCGACTACCCGCGCTTCGGCAAGGACGGCTGGCGTCGCTGGATGCCGTCCTGGCGGCAGGTCACCGCGCTCTGCGTCGGTTTCATCGGCACCCTCGTCGGCATCGCGGGCATCGCGTACGCCATGGTGGACGTCCCCGACGTGAACAAGGCCTCGCAGGCCCAGAACAACGTCTACTACTGGGCCGACGGCTCCCGCATGGTCACCGGTGGCGGCAGCGTCAACCGGCAGAACATCCCGTACGAGAAGATCCCCAAGGCCATGCGCGACGCGGTGATCTCGGCGGAGAACAAGAGCTTCGAGACGGACAAGGGCGTCGACCCGAAGGGCATCGCCCGCGCGCTGTTCAACATGGCGCGCGGCGGCGAGACCCAGGGCGGCTCGACGATCACCCAGCAGTACGTCAAGAACACCATGCTGGATCAGTCGCAGACGGTGAGCCGCAAGTTCAAAGAGCTGTTCATCTCCATAAAGGTCGGCCGCACGGTCGGCAAGAACGACATCATGGCCGGCTATCTGAACACCTCGTACTTCGGACGGGGCGCGTGGGGTATCCAGGCCGCAGCGCAGACGTATTACCACGTCGACGCCGAGAAGCTCGATCCCAGCCAGTGCGCGATGCTCGCCGCGCTGCTGAAGGGCCCGACGTACTACGACCCCAACGGCAACGTGAGCATCGACAGCTCGGCGACGCCCGCCGCGAACAGGGCGCGTGCCGAATCCCGCTGGAAGTCGATCCTCGACAACGAGGTCCGTTTCGGTCACATGAGCGCCGCCAGGCGCGCGACGTACACCAAATTCCCGGACCCGGACGGGCTCAAGGCCCAGGTCGGAATGAGCGGCCAGATCGGCTACCTGGTCTCGACGGCCAACAACTACATAATCCAGCACTCCAATCCGAAGATCACCCAGGACATGCTGGACCGGGGCGGCTATCAGATCTACACGACCTTCGACAAAGCCAAGGTCGACGCGCTGAAGACCTCCGTCGAGAAGGTCCAGGCGGAGCGGATCAAGCCCGGAGCCGGGCACATGTACACCGGCGGCGACCCCCAGTTCAAGGGTGACGCCGACACCAACGTGCAGTTCGGCGCGGCCTCCGTCGTACCGGGTGACGGCAAGATCGTGGCCCTCTACGGCGGCCCCGGCATGGACAAGGGCGAGTTCAACAACAATGCCGACACCCTGGGCGTCCCCGTCGGTTCAACTTTCAAGCCCTTCGTGCTCGCCGCCGCGATGACCTACGGCACGAACTACAGCGACGGCAAGCCGCTCACGCCGGACAGCAAGTACAACGCCGACGACCTGATCCCGATCAAGGACCACGACGGCAACCAGATCAAGACCAAGGACGGCTCGGTCTTCCGACAGAAGAACGAGTCCGGTACCAAGTGGGGCTACGTCACCTTGAACAAGGCGATGGAGCAGTCCATCAACTCCCCCTTCGTCCAGCTCGGCGAGGACGTCGGCCTGGACAAGGTGAGGGACGTCGCGCTCAAGTCCGGCATCCTCGAGGACTCGATGAAGGCCACCCAGAACGTCGCCTCGTTCTCCATCGGCACCTCGACGCCCAGCGCGATCCGTATGGCGAACGCCTACGGGACGTTCGCCGACTCGGGCGTCTCCGTCGAGCCGTACTCGGTGACCAAGGTGCTGCACGACGGGGACACCGACCACGCGTTCAAGAGGCCGGAGCGCACCAAGACGGTGGCGCTCCAGCCCGCGGTCGCCGACACCGTGACCCAGGTGCTGCAGAACGTGGTGAAGAAGGGCACCGGTAAGGCCGCGCTGGCGTTGCACCGCGACGTGGCCGGCAAGACCGGTACCACCGACACCGACGGGGGCACGCGGTCGGCCTGGTTCGTCGGCTACACCCAGCAGCTGTCCACCTCGGTCGTGATGTTCCGGCAGGACTCCAAGAAGGCGCAGCTGCAGCCGATGGCCGGCACCGGTGGCCCGACGTCGACCACCCACGGTGGTGACATCCCGGCGACCATGTGGACCAACTACATGAAGGTCGCGCTCGGCAACTCCGACGACCCCGGCTTCCCGAAGCCCGGCAAGATCGGCGACGGCAAGACGATCAGCGAGGAGGGCGCGCCGTCCCCGACGCCGTCGATGACGACGTCGCCGACCCCGACCACCTCGCCGACTCCGTCGCAGACGCCCACCCAAGGCCCGACCGAGACGCCGACGTGGCAGCCGCCGACCGACACACCGTCGCCCACGGACACACCGCGCTGCTCGATCTTCAACCCGCAGGACTGCAACAGCTCCTCGCCGACGTCCTCGCCGACGGCGACGGACACCGGGCCCCCGGGACGCAACAACAACGGAGGCACCCGAGGCAACTCGGGCTGACGGCCCCCGGGAGCCCGTCCCCGCCCGGGGCCGGGCTCCCGGACCGCTGAGGCCGGGCCTTTCCCAGACCCCGTGCCGGTCGCCGATCCGCATCCGGATCGCATGACGACCGTCACGGGGTCTGCTGCACCCACAGCCCCGTACGGCAGGATGTGCGCATGACGAGCGTGCGCGATCGAGAAGAGGACGACCGGCGGGACGTTCCGGTGCGCCCCACCGACGAGGACTCGCTGGCCGCGGCCGCGAGCGAGCTGATCGGCGGCCCGGCGGGCAAGCACGCCGAGACCGGTGGGCACCGCTGGTGGACGGCGCTGCGCGTGATGGTGCTGATCGTCATCGGGATGGTCGCGCTCGGCATGGTCCAGAAGGCACCGTGCTACGACGGCGGGTGGTTCCAGGGCGGCGACGCCCAGTACATCCACGCCTGCTACTCCGACATCCCGCACCTTTACCACGACCGCGGCTTCGCCGACGACGTCGTGCCGTACTTCGACAGCATCCCCGGCTCGCTCTCCGGCAGCGGCTTCCACCACCTGGAGTACCCGGTTCTGACCGGGCTCTTCATGGAGGTCGCCTCCTGGCTGACGCCGCACGGTGGCAGCATGCAGCACCGCAGCCAGATCTTCTGGATCGTGAACTCCGGCATGCTGATGATCTGCGCGGCCGCGCTCGTCGTGCTGGTGTCCCGCACCAACCGGCGGCGGCCGTGGGACGGGCTGTTCATCGCGCTGTCCCCGGCTCTCGCGCTGTCGGCCACGATCAACTGGGACCTGTTCGCCGTGGCCCTGGCCGCCGCGGGTCTGCTGCTGTGGTCGCGCAGCCGGCCGCTGGCCGCCGGTGTGCTCATCGGCCTGGCCACGTCCGCGAAGATCTACCCGGTGCTGCTGCTGCTCGCCCTGCTGCTGGTGTGCGTGCGGGCGGGCCGGATGCGGGCCTTCGGCGCGGCGCTGGGCGGCGCGGTGGGGGCCTGGCTGGCGGTCAACCTGCCGGTGATCCTGCTGGCCCGGTCCGGCTGGGAGCAGTTCTACAGCTACACCCGCTCGCGGGGCGTGGACTACGGGTCGCTGTGGCTGGTCGTCATGCAGCGCACCGGCAACCCGCTCAGCGGGGTGAGCGCGTACGCCGCCGCACTGATGATCGTGCTGTGCGCCGCGATCGCGGGCCTCACCTTCTACGCGCCGCGTCGGCCGCGGCTCGGCCAGGTCGCCTTCCTGCTGGTGGCCGCGCTCGTGGTGAGCAACAAGGTCTACTCGCCGCAGTACGTGCTGTGGCTGCTGCCGCTGGCCGTGCTCGCACGGCCGCGCTGGCGCGACCTGCTCATCTGGCAGGGCGCCGAGGTGCTCTACTACCTGGGCATCTGGATGGAGCTGGCCTACGTCAGCGGCGGCACCAAGCACCACGGGCTGCCCACCGACGGCTACCAGCTGGCCGTCGTGCTGCACCTGCTGGGCGTGCTCTACCTCAGCGCCGTGGTCGTCCGCGACATCCTGCGGCCCGAGCACGACGTCCTGCGGCAGGACGGCTCCGACGACCCGGTGGGCGGCGTGCTCGACGGAGCCGGGGACTCCTTCGTCCTGGCCATGGCGCCCGACCCGGGCGCCGAGCCGGAGCCGCTGCCCGCGACGGCCGGGGTGCCCGGCCCGGCGGGCGAGCCCGGCGGCCTCGGCAGGCCCGCGGGGCCGGCCGCACCCGGCGGCGGGCCCGCGGGCGGGACGGGCTACGAGGCCTGACGGTCCACGATCCGGTCGAACTGCGTGGTGGTGTGCCGCAGGTGCGCCACCAGCTCGTCACCGACCGCGGGCGGTGCCACGTCGCCCGGCAGGAAGAGGATCGACACCTGCATGTGCGGCGGCTCGGCGAACCACCGCTGCTTGCCCGCCCAGACGAACGGCGACAGGTTGCGGTTCACCGTCGCCAGGCCCGCGCGGGCCACGCCCTTGGCCCGCGGCATCAGGCCGTGCAGCGCCTTGGGCGCCTCCAGGCCGACACCGTGCGAGGTGCCGCCCGCCACGACGACCAGGTGGCCGGCGTCGGCGGCCTTCTCCTGCCGGTAGCCGTAGCGCTCGCCCTTGGCGATCCGGGTGACGTCGAGGACCGCGCCGCGGTACTCCGTCGCGTCGTGGTCGCCGAGCCACATCCGCGTACCGATGCGGGCGCGGAACCGGGTCTGCGGGAACTGCTGCTGGAGCGCGGCCTGCTCGGTCGCCTTGAGGTGGCTGACGAACATGGTGTGCAGCGGCAGCCGGGCGGCGCGCAGCCGCTCCATCCAGCCGAAGACCTCCTCGACCGCGTCGCTGCCGTCGGGGCGGTCGAGCGGCAGGTGGATGGCGAAGCCCTCCAGCCGCACGTCGTCGATCGCGGTGTGCAGCTTGCCCAGGTCGTCCTCACCCACGCCGTGGCGCCGCATCGAGCTCATGACCTCGATGACCACCCGGGCGCCCACCAGGCCGCGCACCCCCTCGACCGAGGAGACCGAGCGGATCGCCCGGTCCGGCAGCGGCACCGGTTCCTCGCCGAGCCGGTAGGGGGTCAGGACGAGGAGGTCGCCGCCGAAGAAGTCCTTGATCCGGGCCGCTTCGTACGTCGTGCCGACGGCGAGCATGTCGGAGCGCAGCCGCGTCGCCTCGTCGGCGAGCCGCTCGTGGCCGAAGCCGTAGCCGTTGCCTTTGCAGACCGGGACTATGCCGGGGAACTGGTCGGCCACTTGCTGCTGGTGGGCGCGCCAGCGTGCGGTGTCGACATACAGCGTGAGCGCCATGGCCTGGAGGACCTTCCTGTCGTGCGTCGGCCGGTCAGCGGCGCGACATGTAGATGTCGAGAGCCTTGTGGAGCAGCTTGTTGAGCGGGAAGTCCCACTCGCCCAGGTACTCGGCGGCCTGGCCGCCGGTGCCCACCTTGAACTGGATCAGGCCGAACAGGTGGTCGGTCTCGTCGAGGGAGTCGCTGATACCGCGCAGATCGTAGACGCTGGCACCCATCGCGTACGCGTCCCGCAGCATGCGCCACTGCATCGCGTTGGACGGCCTGACCTCGCGCTTGTGGTTGGCGGAGGCACCGTAGGAGTACCAGACGTGCCGGCCGACGGTGAGCATCGTCGCCGCCGCGACCGCCTCGCCCTCGTGCAGCGCGAGGTAGAGCCGCATCCGGTTGGCGTCCTCGGCGTTGAGCTTGGTCCACATCCGCTGGAAGTAGGCCAGCGGGCGGGGGCGGAACTGGTCGCGCACCGCGGTGATCTCGTAGAGCTGCTGCCAGGTCGGGAGGTCGTCGTAGCCGCCCTGGATGACCTGGACGCCGGCCTTCTCGGCCTTCTTGATGTTGCGGCGCCACAGCTGGTTGAAGTTCTTCAGGATGTCGTCGAGCGAGCGGTTCTCCAGCGGGACCTGGTAGACGTAGCGCGGCTGCACGTCACCGAAGCCGGCGCCGCCGTCCTCGCCCTGCTGCCAGCCCATCCGGCGCAGCCGCTCGGCCACCTCGAAGGCGCGCGGCTCGATGAAGTCGGCCTCCACGTCGCGCAGCCGCTTGATGTCCGGGTCGGCGATGCCCGCCTTGATGGTGTTGGCCTCCCAGCGGCGGATTATCACCGGCGGGCCCATCTTCACGCTGAAGGCGCCGTTCTGCTTCAGGTGGCGCAGCATCGGCTGGAGCCATTCGTCCAGGTTGGGCGCGTACCAGTTGATGACGGGGCCCTCGGGCATGTAGGCCAGATACCGCTTGAGCTTGGGCAGCTGCCGGTACAGGACAAGGCCGACGCCGACCAGCCGGCCGCCGCCCTTGGACAGCTGGCCGGGCTGCTCGTCGAACCAGCCGAGGCTCTCCGACCGCCACTCGGACTTCACGTCGGCCCATGCGGGGACCTGGCAGTGGCTCGCCGAGGGCAGACTCTGGATGTATGCCAGGTGCTGCTCTCGGGTGATGGTCCTCAGGGTCAGACTCATGCGGGGCGCTCCCCATGCTCACGACTGCGGGGTTATCTGGCCCGAAGCCTACTGCTCAGGGGTAGCGCCCCCACCAGCCCTGTGGACAACGGCGCGGCTTTTCCACAGCCCGCCGGACCGTCGGCGCGGCAGCTACCAGAGCCCGCCGGTCAGGCCACCGTGCGCCACCCCGATGTAGAAGCCGACCGCGGACATGCCGAGGCCGACGATCAGGGCGAAGCGCTCGATCGTCGTGACGGAGATGAACTGGCCCCAGCCGCCGGTGAAGATGCCGACGATCCCGGTCCAGGAACTGAGCAGATGCAGGCTGTTGAAGGCCGAGGAGATGATCGAGATCCCGCCCAGGACGAGGGTGAGGATCGCGAGCGAGTTCACCAGGGGATGGGGCCGGCCGTCGGTGTTGAAGGTGAGGCGGTGGGTTCGTGCCGCGTGCTGTGCCATGGAGTACCTCCGTGACGGAGTCGTGGCGCGCTGTGGCGCCTGACACACCCGATGTGTACAGATTGCGGTCATTAGGGGGCGGATTTCAACCCGAGAGCGCTAGCCGGTACTGTGTACGGTCTGCACCGGTGTCTGCGCTGGCCCGGTCGGGCAGTCCGGGGGAACTCCTCCGGCTGTCAGTGGCCCGCGCTACCGTTGCGACGCAGATACAAACCCTCCTGCCACGGAAACGCCGTGGCCGCTGAGTCCAAAGGAGGTGGGTTCACCTATGCGTCACTACGAGCTCATGCTCATCCTCGACCCCGATCTTGAGGAGCGCTCTGTCGCCCCCCTGATCGAGTCCTTCCTGTCCGTCGTCCGCAACGGCGGCGGCAGCGTGGAGAAGGTCGACACCTGGGGCCGTCGTCGTCTCGCTTATGAGATCAACAAGAAGCCCGAGGGCATCTACTCGGTCGTCGACCTGAAGGCATCGCCGGAGGTCGTCAAGGAGCTGGACCGCCAGCTCAACCTGAACGAGTCGGTGCTGCGGACCAAGGTCCTCCGTCCGGAACTGCACTAGTACCGGACTCCGAGTAGCTAGCCAGCACTACCCAGAGCCAGTCGAGAGGTCACCCCATGGCAGGCGAGACCGTCATCACGGTCGTCGGCAATCTCGTCGACGACCCCGAGCTGCGCTTCACCCCGTCCGGTGCGGCGGTCGCGAAGTTCCGTGTCGCGTCCACTCCCCGCACGTTCGACCGGCAGACCAATGAGTGGAAGGACGGCGAGAGCCTGTTCCTGACCTGCTCGGTCTGGCGTCAGGCGGCGGAGAACGTCGCAGAGTCGCTGCAGCGCGGCATGCGCGTCATCGTGCAGGGCCGCCTCAAGCAGCGGTCCTACGAGGACCGCGAGGGCGTCAAGCGGACGGTCTACGAACTGGACGTCGAAGAAGTGGGCGCCAGCCTGCGCAGTGCCACGGCCAAGGTCACCAAGACCAGCGGCGGTGGCGGACGCAGCCAGGGCGGCTACGGCGGTGGCGGTGGCGGCGGCCAGCAGGGTGGCGGCGGCTGGGGCGGCGGCCCCGGCGGCGGCTCCGGCGGCGGGGCTCCCGCCGACGACCCCTGGGCCACCAGCGCGCCGGCCGGCGGCGGCCAGCAGGGCGGTGGTGGCGGCGGTGGCGGCTGGGGCGGCGGCTCCGGCGGTTCCGGTGGCGGCTACTCGGACGAGCCGCCCTTCTAGGGCGGATCCTCACTCACTTCTTGATCGCATAGGAGAATCACCATGGCGAAGCCGCCTCCGCGCAAGCCGAAGAAGAAGGTCTGCGCGTTCTGCAAGGACAAGACCGTGTACGTGGACTACAAGGACACGAACATGCTGCGGAAGTTCATTTCCGACCGCGGCAAGATCCGTGCCCGCCGCGTCACCGGCAACTGCACGCAGCACCAGCGTGACGTCGCCACGGCCGTCAAGAACAGCCGTGAGATGGCGCTGCTGCCGTACACGTCGACCGCTCGATAAGGAAGGGTGACCGTAATGTCGAAGATCATCCTTACCAACGAGGTCAGCGGCCTCGGTGCCGCCGGCGACGTCGTCGACGTCAAGCCGGGCTACGCCCGCAACTACCTGATCCCGCGGGGCTTCGCCATCGCGTGGACCAAGGGTGGCGAGAAGGACGTCGAGCAGATCCGCCGTGCCCGCCGTATCCGCGAGATCCACTCGCTGGAGGACGCGAACGCGGTCAAGGGTCAGCTGGAGGCCGTCAAGGTCAAGCTGAGCACCCGCGCCGGCGACACCGGCCGTCTGTTCGGCTCCATCACCCCGGCCGACATCGCCGCGGCGATCAAGGCTGCCGGTGGTCCGGCCGTCGACAAGCGCCGGGTCGAGGTCGGTGCGCCGATCAAGACGCTCGGTGCGCACAAGGTGTCCGTGCGGCTGCACGCCGAGGTCGAGGCTGTCCTCGACCTGGAGGTCGTCGCGGCGTAACGCGCCTTTTGCTCGGTATGGCGCGGATGCCGTCGATGTTCCACGTGGAACACCGGCGGCGCCCGCACCGTCACGACGCAACGGAGGGCCGGGTATCCCCAGCGGGGGTGCCCGGCCCTCCGGTCTGTCCGGCCGTCCTCGGTCCGTCCGGCCGCTTCCGGTCGGCCCGGTCCGCTCCCTTGCCGGTCGGCGGGGCGGTTCCCGGTCCCTCTCCTCCTGGCTCCCGGCCTCCCGGCTCCCGCGCCGACCGTTTCAGCGCGCGGCGCCGGTGACCACCCAGCGGCCGGAGCGGGCCCGCAGCCACAGTGCGACGAGCCGGGTCAGCATCATGAGCGTCATGGCCCACCACAGGGCCGTCAGCCCCGCCCCGAGCGCCGGGACGGCGAGCGCGGCCGGGGCGAAGACCGCCAGCGTCACCAGCATCGACCAGGCCAGGTACGGCCCGTCCCCGGCGCCCATCAGCACGCCGTCCAGGACGAAGACCACCCCGCACAGCGGCTGCGACACGGCCACCACCAGCAGTGCGGAGGCCAGCGCGGACCGCACGGCCGGATCGGAGCTGAACAGCGGGCCGATCAGCGGCCGGGACAGCGCCACCAGCAGTCCGAGGACCACTCCGCAGGCCACGCCCCACTCGATCATCCGACGGCACGCGGCCCGCGCCCCCTCGGGGTCGTCCGCCCCCAGGTAGCGGCCGATGATGGCCTGGCCCGCGATGGCGATGGCGTCCAGCGCGAAGGCGAGCAGCGACCAGACCGTCAGTGTGATCTGGTGGGCGGCCACGGAGGTGTCCCCCAGCCGGGCGGCGACCGCGGTGGCGATCATGAGCACCGCCCGCAGGCTGACGGTGCGCACCAGCAGCGGCAGTCCGGCGCGGGCGCAGGCCCGTATCCCGGCGGCGTCCGGGCGCAGGCCCGCCCACCAGGGCCCCGTGCCGCCGTCCGTCACGGCCTGGCGGCGGATACCGCGGACGACGACCCAGAGGTAGACGGCGGCCATGCCGTTCTGCGCGATGACCGTGCCCCACGCGGAGCCCGCGATGCCGAGACCGGCACCGTAGACGAGCGCGGCGTTGAGCCCCGCGTTCGCGGCGAAGCCGCCCACGGCGACGTAGAGCGGTGTGCGGGTGTCCTGGAGGCCGCGCAGCACGCCGGTGGCGGCCAGCACCACGAGCATGGCGGGGATGCCGAGGGAGCTGATCCGCAGATACGTGGTCGCGTAGGGGGAGGCGGTGCCGGACGCCCCGAAGAGGCTCACCAGGGCGGGCGCCGTGGGCAGCACGGCGGCAATCACCGCGCCGCCCAGCAGCAGGGCGAGCCAGATGCCGTCCACACCTTGGCGCAGGGCGGCGGACAGGTCGCCGGCGCCGACCCGGCGGGAGACCGCGGCGGTGGTGGCGTAGGCGAGGAAGACGAAGATGTTGACGGCGGTGGTGAGCAGCGCCGCGGCGACGCCGAGCCCGGCGAGCTGGGCCGTGCCGAGGTGGCCGACGATCGCGCTGTCGACCATCACGAAGAGTGGTTCGGCGACGAGGGCGCCGAAGGCGGGCAGGGCGAGGGTGAGGATTTCGCGGTCGTGGCGGCGCCGGGCCGCCGGTGCGCGGCGCGGGCTGCGGCCGGGGGCAGGCTCAGTGGTGCCAGGGGGTTCGACGGCGTGATGCACAAGCACAGCTTAATCGTCCACAAGTAAGAGGTGGAAGCGCTGAGGGACTCTTACCTCTGACTGCGTAGCGTGATCTCCTCCGCGTCGTTTGTGGCGATCTTGGCGGCACGGAAAAAGTTTTTCTCCTGCACAGGCTATGGATGAAGAAGGTGCAGGTCAGGGCCTCTCTCCCGGGGAGGCGCGCAGCTTGTCCACAGCGCTGTCCCAAGGCCTGTACACAGGTTGGGGGCAGTTCTCCACAGGTATGCAGCCGTCGTCCACACCCCCTGTGGATAACCGCCTTGGTCCGGGCCGCCAGGAGCCCTACCGTGGACCCCTCCCCCGGTGTGCCGCGAGCGGCGTGACGCGGCACCTCACGGCGCGGCGCGACGCGTGCGCGGCGCCCACCGGGCGGATCAAGGATCGGAGCGGTGCCATGAAAGAGTGGCACGCACGCGGGGTCCGGCCGGACCGGCCGGATGGGAGGAGGTGGCGGGCGTGAGCCAGCCAGAACCCGCCGACGACCACTGGCCGGACCTCCCGCCCGGTGAGCGCCAGGGGCCCGCGACCGGGGTCAGCCCCTTCCGCAAGAAGTCCGCCCAGGACGACACCCGCTACTCCGAGGGCGGCGGCGGCTTCGAGCGCGTCCCGCCGCAGGACCTGGACGCAGAGCAGTCCGTGCTCGGCGGCATGCTGCTGTCCAAGGACGCCATCGCCGACGTCGTCGAGGTCCTCAAGGGCGCCGACTTCTACCGGCCCGCGCACGAGACCATCTACCAGGCGATCCTCGACCTCTACGCCCGGGGCGAGCCCGCCGACCCCATCACCACCGCGGCCGAGCTCACCAAGCGCGGCGAACTGGCCCGGATCGGCGGCTCCCCGTACCTGCACACCCTCGTCAACGCGGTGCCCACCGCCGCGAACGCGGAGTACTACGCCGAGATCGTCCACGAGCGGGCGGTGCTGCGCCGCCTCGTCGAGGCCGGTACGCGCATCACCCAGATGGGATACGCCGCCGACGGCGACGTCGACGAGATCGTCAACAGCGCGCAGGCCGAGATCTACGCGGTCACCGAGCAGCGCACCTCCGAGGACTACCTGCCGCTCGGCGACATCATGGAGGGCGCCCTCGACGAGATCGAGGCGATCGGCTCCCGCAGCGGCCAGATGTCCGGCGTCCCCACCGGCTTCGCCGACCTGGACTCGCTCACCAACGGTCTGCACCCCGGTCAGATGATCGTCATCGCCGCCCGCCCGGCGATGGGCAAGTCGACCCTGGCGCTGGACTTCGCCCGGACGTGCTCCATCGCCAACAAGATGCCCAGCGTCATCTTCTCCCTGGAGATGGGCCGCAACGAGATCGCGATGCGACTGCTGTCCGCCGAGGCCAGGGTCGCACTGCACCACATGCGGTCGGGCACGATGACCGACGACGACTGGACCAAGGTCGCCCGCCGGATGTCCGACGTCACCGAAGCGCCGCTCTACATCGACGACTCGCCCAACCTGTCGATGATGGAGATCCGCGCGAAGTGCCGCCGCCTCAAGCAGCGCAACGACCTGCGACTGGTCGTCATCGACTACCTCCAGCTCATGCAGTCCGGCGGCTCCCGCCGCCCGGAGAGCCGCCAGCAGGAGGTCTCCGACATGTCCCGAAACCTCAAGCTCCTGGCCAAGGAACTGGAAGTCCCGGTCATCGCCCTCAGCCAGCTCAACCGAGGCCCCGAGCAGCGCACCGACAAGAAGCCGATGGTCTCCGACCTGCGCGAGTCCGGCTCCATCGAGCAGGACGCCGACATGGTCATCCTCCTGCACCGCGAGGACGCCTACGAGAAGGAGTCCCCCCGCGCCGGCGAGGCCGACCTGATCGTCGCCAAGCACCGCAACGGCCCCACGGCCACCATCACCGTGGCCTTCCAGGGCCACTACTCCCGCTTCGTGGACATGGCCCAGACCTGAGCCGGCTTGGCGTTCCCGGCTCCGGTGGGCCGCGGGGTCCGTCGGGGCGAGTTGTCGGAAACCGACCCGGAAGCCGCTCTCCGGTAGTGGGCACGCCTATGCTGCCGGGATGATCAAGCCTGTTGAGCTGGTGATATTCGACTGCGACGGGGTGCTCGTCGACAGTGAGCGCATCGCGGTGCGCGTGCAGGTGGGGCTCGGGGCCGAGTTGGGGTGGGCGCTGGATGAGGCGGAGGTCGTCGAGCGGTTCATCGGGCGGTCGCATGCGGCGATCCGCGAGCAGGTCGCCGAGCGGCTGGGGGAGGAGGTCGCCGGGGTGTGGGCCGAGCGGTTCGAGGAGTGGCACCGGGTGGCGGTGGACGCCGATCTGGTCGCGGTGGACGGACTGCCCGAGGCGCTCGCGGCGATCGTGCTGCCGACCTGTGTGGCCTCCAGCGGCTCGCACGAGAAGATGTGGCACACCCTGGGACGTACCGGGCTCTACGAGCACTTCGCGGGGCGGATCTTCAGCGCCGCCGAGGTCGCCCGGGGCAAGCCCGCGCCTGACCTCTTCCTGCACGCCGCCCGGCGTATGGGGGTGGACCCCGCCGCGTGCGTGGTCGTCGAGGACAGTCGGCCCGGGGTCACGGCGGCGCGGGCCGCGGGGATGCGGGCTTTCGGGTACGCGGGCGGGCTCACCCCGGCCGAGCGGCTCGCCGGGCCCGGGACGACGGTCTTCCACGACATGCGGGAGCTGCCCGCGCTGCTCGCCGAATGACGGGACGCCCCCGCGGCCGCGGGGAGGCGGCTGCGGGGGCGTCGGTCGGCGGGGGAGGGATCAGGTGGTGGTCCAGACGAAGGTGGCCGAACCGGCGGCACCGGTCGTGGCCTTCGCCGTGACGGTGACGGTCCAGCTGCCCTTGGCGGTGGCCGCGCCGGTGAAGGTGCCGTCGGCGCTCAGCGTGATGCCGGGCGGCAGGCCCGTCGCGGTGTAGGTGTGGTGCGCGGCGGCGTCGGCCGGGTCGAAGGCCCAGTCGACGGAGGAGCGCACGGGGCTGCTCATGCCGTGCGGGTTGGGTACGGACAGCGCGCCCGCGGTCGCTGCGGGGGCGGAGTCCGCGGCGGCGGCCTGCGGGGACAGGGCCGCCGCGATGGCGCCGTTGACCGTGGTCGGCACGTTGAGCGTGCCGGTCACCGGCAGGCTGCGGGAGGAGTCGCCGACCAGGATCTGGTAATTGCCCGCGGCCGTTGTCCAGTTGTTGCTGCCGGTGCTCCAGGACGCCAGGTCATGGGTGCTGACGGTGAACGTCAGCGTCTGCGACTGGCCCGGGTTCAGCGTGACGCGCTGGTAGCCGCGCAGCTGGTGCGGCGGTTCACCGGACGCGGCCGGGAAGCCGACGTAGAGCTGCGCCACGTCGGTACCGGCCCGGGACCCGGTGTTGGTCACCGTGACGTGGACCGTCGCGTTGCCGCCGCTGAGCGCACCGACCTGGAGGTTGCTGTAGCCGAAGGTGGTGTAGGACAGCCCGAAGCCGAACGGGAAGAGCGGCTCGATGTTCTTGGCGTCGTACCACCGGTAGCCGACGTTCAGGCCTTCGCTGTACTGCACCTGACCGTTGGTGCCGGGCCACTGGGCCGGGGTGTTGGCGGGCACGTCGGCGATCGACTTCGGGAAGGTGACCGGCAGCTTCCCCGACGGGTTGACGTCGCCGAAGATCAGCGCCGCCATCGCCGTGCCGATCTGCTGGCCGGGGTAGAAGCCCTCGAAGACGCCCGCGACCTGGTTCAGCCACGGCATGTTGATCGCCGAGTTGTTGTTGAGCACCACGATGGTGTGCGGGTTGGCCGCCGCGACCTGCGCGATCATGTCGTTCTGCTTGACCGTGCTGCCGCCGTTGTTCGGCAGGTCCAGCGTGGTGGTGTCGTGCTCCTCGTTGCCGTAGTTGTCGCTCGCGAAGACGATCGCGACATCGGAGCCGCGTGCCAGCGACACCGCGGAGTCCAGGTTGGTGGCGTCGTTGTACTGGACGGTGGTGCCGGTGCCCGCGACCCGGTTCTGGATGCCGGTGATGGGCCAGACCGTGCCGGAGCTGGTGACGGTGGCGCTGCCGCCGCCGATGGACTGCACGCCCGCGCCGCCGTCCCAGCCGATCACCGCGATCGACTTGGTGGTGGCGGTGGACAGCGGCAGGATGCCGTTGTTCTTGAGCAGCACCGTGCCCTCCTCCGCGCCCTGGAGCGCGACCTGCACATGCGCCGGGGTGGTCACGGTGGCGTCGCGGTTGCCGCTGGGCGCCTTGTCGAACAGGCCGAAGGCGAAGTACTGCGTGAGCAGCCTGCTGACCATGGTGTTCAGCGTGGCCTGGCTGACCGTCCCGGCGGCGACCGCCTGGGCCAGGAAGTCCGCGAAGAAGTACCCGTTGGGCATCTCCACGGTGAGTCCGGCGTTGGCCGACTCCACCGTGGAGTGGGTGCCGCCCCAGTCGCTGGTGATGAAGCCGCCGAAGTTCGCCTGCTGGTAGAGCCCGGTGTTCATCAGGTCCGGGTTCTGGCACGCCGGGACGCTGTTGACGATGCTGTACGCGCACATCGCCGCGGCGGGCGCGCCCTGCTGCGCCGCCGCCTGGAAGGCCGGCAGGTACAGCTCCTGCATCGTCCGCTTGTCGACGACGACCGTGCCCGCCGGGTTCTCGATGTTGTAGACGGCCACATGCTTCATCTCGGCCATCACACCCTGGCTCTGGATGCCCTTGATGTCGGCGGTGGCCATCTGCCCGTTGAGGTACGGGTCCTCGCTGAAGGTCTCGAAGGACCGGCCCCAGCGCGGGTCGCGCACGATGTTGAGCGTCGGACCGAGCGCGACCTGCACGCCCTTGCCCGCGAACTCCTGGCCGATCGCGGCGCCGTACTGCTGCTCCAGCGCGTTGTCCCAGGTGGCCGCCGACAGGTTGGCCGAGGGCATCTGGGTGACGCCGCCGAGGCCGTCACCGACGCCGTGCGGGCCGTCCTGGAGGCCGATGGCCGGGATGCACAGCGAGGCGATACCGCTGATGTTGCCGATGTAGGGCGAGGAGTTGTTGTTGCCGTGCAGGATGGAGACCTTCTGCGCGTTCGTCATCTGCGCCATGACCTGGGAGACCCGGGTGGAGACCGGTGCGGTCGAGCCGACCCAGGGGCAGTTGCCGTCTCCGCCGCTGGGCGGCGGGGTCGTGGTGCCGCCGCTGCCGGGGGTCAGGATCGTGAACTCCCAGAGCGAGTAGCCGTACTGGGTGGCGCGGGCGGTGCCGTACATGCGCACGTAGCGGCCGGTGGCGGTGAAGGAGAGGTTCTCCACCCCGCCCTTGCCGGCGGTCGTGGAGTAGACGGTGTTCCACGTGGAACCGTTGTCCGAGACCTGGATCTGGTACGCCGTCGCGTACGCCGTCTCCCAACTGAGCTGGGCTCCGCACAGTGACTGCGACGAGCCGAGGTCGACCTGGACCCACTGCGGGTCGGAGGCCGCGCTGGACCAGCGGGTGCCCGCGTTGCCGTCGAAGGCGGCGGAGGCCGGTGTGCCGGCGTTCTCGACCGAGGAGGCCGTGGCGGGCTTGCCGAGCGCCGCGGTGGTGGTGCCGCACACGGCGGGCGGGGTGCCGCCGCCTCCCGAGCCGCCGTAGACCTGGAACTCCCAGAGCGAGTAGCCCCACTGGGTGCCGCGGGCGGTGCCGTACATCCGCACGTAGCGGCCGGTCCCGGTGACATTGAGGGTCTGGACGCCGCCGGTGCCGGTGGTCGTGGAGTAGACCGAATTCCACGTCGACCCGTTGTCCGACACCTGGATCTGGAAGGCCTTGCCGTAGGCGGTCTCCCAGTTCAGCACGACCTGGGTGATCGGCTGGCTGGAGCCGAGGTCGACCTGGAGCCACTGCGGATCGGACGCGGCACTGGACCAGCGCGTGCCGGGGTCGCCGTCGACGGCCGCGTTGGCGGTGAAGGCGTCCTGCACGGAGGAGGCGGTGGCGGGCTTGCCCTGGGAGAGCAGGACAGGGCCGGCGGCGTGGGAGGAGGACGCCACGATCGACAGATACGCCGATGCGATCATGACCAGCACCAGCAGGACGACGCCCTGCGGGGATCGGAAACGTTTACGGGACAGGGAGAGCCCTTGTGGGGTGACCCTCATGTGTCTGCTCCTGTGTGTCGACTGCACAACGGGTGGGGGGTGAAGCAGAGGCGGGGCACCAGGAGCCTGAGAGCGCTCTCTGGCAGGGGATGTCTACGCCCGGCCCCAGGGGGTGTCAACCTTTCTGGCAGGGCGGCGGGCGCGGAAAACGCTTGCTTTGCGCCGCCGTTGACATGGGAGCGCTCCCGTCCCCCCTGCACGCCCCCGGCGGTGGCAGCCTGGGGTCATGGACGAGCACGACGAGTGGGACGGGAACGAGCAGCACGGGCAGGGCGGGGACGACCGGACCGGGGACGGACAGGGCGGCGGCGGCGAGCGGATCAAGGTCGCGCTCGACGGTGTGCCCGAGACGCTGCTGTGGAATCTCTACCAGCGCTCGGTGGAGGCCGCCCGTCCCGAGGGGCGGGTGCTGGACGATCCCCGGGCGGTGGAACTCGTCGAGCGCATCGACTACCCGTTCTCCCGGTTCGGCGGCGCCGGGCTGGCCCAGTGGCACGCGCTGCGGATCGCCTGCCTCGACGCCGAGGTGCGCCGCTTCCTAGCCGCGCATCCGGGCGGCACGGTGGTGGCCCTGGGCGAGGGCCTGGAGACGCAGTTCTGGCGGGTCGACGACGGGCTGGTGCGCTGGCTGTCGGTCGACCTGCCGGAGACCGTGGCCGTACGCGACCGGCTGCTGCCCCCCGACCCGCCGCATCGCCGCACGCTCGCCTGCTCGGCGCTCGACCTGCGCTGGATGGACGAGGTGGAGCCCGGCATACCGCCGCAGAACGTGCTGGTGACCGCGCAGGGGCTGCTGATGTACCTGCCGCCGCGGGACGTCAGGAAGCTGATCGCCCGGTGCGCCGAGCGCTTTCCCGGCGGGAGCTTCCTCTTCGACGCCGTCCCGCGGGCGATGGTGGCCCGCAGTCAGGCCGTTCAGGAGCGTGGCGCGGAGAGCGGGGACGGCTACCGCGCCCCGGCGTGGCAGTGGGGGATGAACGCCGGGGAGTACCGCAAGGTGGCCAGCGCCTCGCCGCGGATCGCGGAGGTGCGGCGGCTCGTACTGCCGCGCGGCCGGGGGCTGTTCGCGATCGCCCCGGTCTCCCATCTGGTGCCCGGACTGCGCTCGGCGCGGATGTCGATCGTGTCGGTGCGCTTCGGCCCGGCCGACTACCGTAACGGGGTCGCGCGCGGCTGACAGCGGGCGCGTGGTGGGCAAAACAAAAGCAGCAGGGCGAGTTCGGTTCGGCGACGGAAGGACGTGGACGGGTGACGGTGGAAGCCGGGTCCGGGGAACGGTCGGGCGGCAGCGGGCAGGGCGGTGCGGCAGCGGGCACGGAGCTGCTGCCGTCCACCCGCAGGGCGCTGCTGCACCGGGTGGCGGTGGGGCAGCGGGACGGCCGGGCGCCGTCGCTGGTCGGCGCGGTGGTACGGGACGGGGCGCTGGTCTGGTGCGGCTCGCGCAGCATGATCGAGGGTCATGCGCCGGACGGGGACACCCAGTACCGCATCGGCTCGATCACCAAGTCCTTCGTCGCGGTGCTGGTGATGAGGCTGCGGGACGAGGGCCTGCTCGACCTTGCCGACCCGCTGGCCCGCCACCTCCCGGAGACCGCGGAGCCCGTCGGGCAGAGCGGTGACGCGGCGGCGGGTGCCGGGCTGGACGCCGCGGGCCTGCGCGCGGCCGGGCGTCTGACGGTCGCCCAACTGCTCAGCCACACCTCGGGTATCGCCTCGGAGACCCCCGGCCCCTGGTGGGAGCGCACCCCCGGCGATCTGCGGCCGGAGCTTGCCGACCTGCTGGGCATCGACCCCGTCAAGCACCCCGCGGGACGCCGCTACCACTACTCCAACCCCGGCTTCGCCCTGCTCGGCGCTCTCGTGGAGCGGCTGCGCGGGACGCACTGGTACGAGGCGCTGCGGGTGGAGGTGCTGGAGCCGCTGGGGATGCGGCGGACGACGCTGCTCCCGCAGGCTCCGGCGGCGGGCGGCTTCGCCGTCCACCCGTGGGCGGACGTGATGCGGCCCGAGGCCGTACAGGACACCGGGCGGATGGCGCCCGCCGGGCAGTTGTGGTCGACGGCCGAGGACCTGGGGCGCTGGGCGGCGTTTCTGCTCACCGGGCGGGACGGGGTGCTCGGTGCGGCGACGCTGGAGGAGATGCGGCGGCCCGCCGCGCCCCCCGAGGAGCCGGACGCGGGGTACGGCCTGGGCCTCCAGCTCGCCCGCTTCGGGAAACGGCGCCTGGCCGGGCACACCGGCTCGATGCCCGGCTTCCTGGCCACGGTGTGGGTGAGCCCCGAGGAGGGCGTCGGCGCCGTCGCGCTGGCCAACGCCACCTCGGGGCCCGCGGTGGGAGCCGTCGCCGCGGATCTGCTGGCGATCACCGCCGACGCCGAGCCCGGCCTGCCGCGGGCCTGGCGCCCGGCCGAGACCCTCGCGCCGGAGCTGCTGGAGCTGGCCGGGCCCTGGTACTGGGGGACCAACGCCCATGCGCTGCGGGTCGACGCGGACGGCGGGCTGAGCCTCGCCCCGCTGACGGGCCAGGGCCGCAGCACGAGGTTCCACGTGGAACACCACGGGACGGGCGGCACCTGGACCGGGCGCGAGGGCTACTACGCGGGCGAGACGCTGCGGCCGGTACGGCGGGAGGACGGCTCGCTCAGCCATCTGGACATCGGGTCGTTCGTCTTCACGCGCGAGCCCTACGATCCGTCCGCTCCGGTGCCCGGCGGTTTCCCGGGCTGGAGCTGACGGCGGAACCGGCCGCCTCCACCGGGGCGGCCGCGGGTCCCCCGGCGTCCACCGGGTCGCCCGCGCCCGGCCGGCCCTCGGCGGCGAGCATTCCGCCGGGGGCGGGGGCCCGCAGCAGCACCGCGGCGGCGACCGCGGCCACCACCAGCAGTCCGGCGGCGACCAGGAAGGCCAGGTGGTAACCGCCGGTCAGGGCGCCGCGCAGCGGGTGGCCCGCCGCGGTGAGCCGGTCGGTGCGGGCGGCGGACAGCGCGGCCAGCACCGCGAGGCCCAGCGCGGCACCGATCTGCTGGGCGGTGTTGAAGACACCGGAGATCAGACCGGAGTCGGCCGGGGTGGCGTCGGCCATCCCGAGTGTCATCAGCGCGGGCATCGCGAGCCCGAATGCGGTGCCGAAGACGAGCGTCGCCGGGAGCACGTCGACCGCGTAGGTTGCATGCCCCGCGGGCAGCCGCGCCAGCAGCAGGAAGCCGAGGGCGAAGAGCACAAGGCTCGGCAGCAGCACCGCGCGCTCGCCGAAGCGGGCGCCGAGCCGGGCGGACAGCACGAGCGACATCACGCCGATGACCAGCCCGGTCGGTGCGATGGCCAGGCCGATCTCCAGCGGGTCGTAGCCCTGGACCTGCTGGAGGTAGAGCGAGACGGTGAACTGGAAGCCGAAGCCGCCCGCGACCATGAGCGCCTGCACGATGTTGGCGCCGGTCACCCGGCGGGAGCGGAAGATCCGCAGCGGCATGAGCGGCTCGGTCGCCCTCGTCTGGCGGACCAGGAAGGCCGCCAGCAGCACGAGCGACAGCACCGCGAGGCCGACGGTGGCCCCCGACGTCCAGCCGCGGTCGGCGGTGCCGACGATGGTGTAGACGCCGACCATCAGCGCGGCGGTGACCAGCAGGGCCCCGGGGGCGTCGAGGCCGCGCAGCCGGGCGGTACGGGCGGTGCTCTCGGTGCGGGCCGCGGGCCGGTCGTCGGGCAGCAGCCGCAGGCTCAGGACGGCGGCGGAGGCGCCGATCGGCAGGTTGACGAAGAAGATCCAGTGCCAGTTGACGGTCTGCGTGAGCACGCCGCCGGCCAGCAGTCCGATGACGCCGCCCGCCGACTGCACGAAGCTGTAGACGCCCATCGCCCGGCCTCGGGTGCCCGGGTCGGGGTAGAGGGCGATGACCATGCCCAGGCTGACCGCCGAGACCATCGCGCCCGCCGCGCCCTGGACGAAGCGGGCGGCGATCAGCAGGCCCGCGGAGTCGGCGAGGCCGCAGGCGAGCGAGGCGGCGGTGAAGGCGGTGAGCCCGCCGACCAGGATCCGGCGGCGGCCGAGCAGGTCGCCGAGCCGTCCGGACAGCAGCAGCAGGCCGCCGAACGCGATCAGGTAGGCGTTCACCACCCAGGCCAGCGCGGACTGGGAGAAGCCGAGGTCGTGCTGGATGGACGGCAGGGCGACGGTCACGATCGTGCCGTCCAGGATGATCATGAGCGTGCCCGCACTGAGGACGCCGAGGGCGGCGCTGCGGGATCGGGAAGACAGTGGCATGAGGTCGCCTCCTGGCGGGTGGGGATGCCAGGATCGACCGTAGCAGAAGGTTTTGTTGGGGACTATCTTTTACGGACCTAGCTTCACGAAGATCCGTCGGCCTGCCCCGTCACCGGCAACCCGCCCGTGGCGGCGGCTACTTGCGGGACTGCCGCGGGCGGCGCACCACCTCCGGGCAGTCGACCGGCTCCGCGAGCAGCCCCGTCGCCAGTGCGTTCAGCGCCGCGACAAAGGCGGCACGCTGGGGCTCCGGAAGGACGTCCAGCACCTCCTGGTGCACCCGGTCGACGATCGCCTGCCCCTTGCGCACCACCTCGGCGCCGCTCTCCGTGACCCGGATGATCCGGGCCCGGCGGTCGGTCGGCGACGGCACGCGCTCGGCGAGCCCGGCCTTCTCCAGGTGGTCGACGGTGACGACCATCGTCGTCTTGTCCAGGTCGGACAGGTCGGCGACCTGCGCCTGGGTGCGGTCCTGCTGGGCGGCGTGCGCCAGGACGCAGTGCTCGCGCGGCGACATGCCGATCTCGGCGAGGGCCGCGGTCATCCGCGTGGTGAGCACGTGCGCGGTGTGCTGGAGCAGGTAGGAGACATCCGTGGTGGCGCCGAGCGCGCCTCCCGGCGGGGCGGCGGCGGGGGCTTGTGCGGTCATACCGTCGAGCGTAGCAAAATAGGTCCGCTACGGGATCGTCCCGTAGCGGACCTACTTGGGGGAGCGGTCGCGGAGCGGCGGCCGCTCAGCCCAGCTCGGGGCCGAGCAGGCCGAGCACGCCCTCGATGTTCGCGTCCAGGTAGTGCCGCAGCGTCAGCGGCACGATGTCGACCGAGGCGATGCCCTGCCGGGTGAACGGCACCCGCACCACGTCGTACTCCCCGCAGGGGTCGTCCACCTCGGGCCCGTGCCGCAGCGACAGATCCATCGACTCCAGGCGGCAGGCGAAGAAGTACTGCACCTTCACCCCGTGCGACCCGTCCCCGGCGACGTGCTCGACGGTGTCGACGAAGGCCGGGACCACGTCCGTGACCTTCGCGCCCAGCTCCTCGTCGACCTCGCGGTGCATGGCGGCGACGATGCTCGCGTCGTCGTCCTCCACCCCGCCGCCCGGGGTGACCCAGTAGGGGGCGATGCCCGGCTTGGTGCGCTTGATCAGGACGAGCTGGTCGCCGTCCAGCAGCAGGGCGCGGGCGGTGCGTTTCACGACCGGGCGGGTGGTGGCGTGGCTGGGGTGCGTATCCGGAGGCATGCCAGTCATCTGCCGCGGCCGGAAGCGGGGCAAACGTGCGCACCGCCGGGAATCGGAGCGTGCGGGCCGGCCGTGCGCGTCCGGCGACCGCGCCCGACCGCCCACCCCGTCGCGCCCGGCGGCGGGCCCGTCACGTCAGACGGCCGCCGCCTCGTCCAGCGCGTGCAGCACATCGGCCACGATGTCCTCGGCGTCCTCGATCCCGACGGAGAAGCGGACGAATCCCGGCGGCACCGCGTCCCCGCCCCAGCGCGCGCGGCGCTCGGCGGTGCTCTGGATGCTGCCGAAGCTCGTGGCCTCCGACGTCATCCGCAGGGCCGCCAGGAAGCGTTCGGCGTGCGCCCGGTCGGGCAGGGTGAAGGACACCACGCTGCCGAAGCGGCGCATCTGCCGGGTGGCGACCTCGTGCGAGGGGTCGTCCGGCAACGCCGGGTGCCGCAGATTCATCACTTCGGGGCGTTTGAGCAGAGCCGTGGCAAGAGCCAGGGCGTTCGTGGACTGCTTGTCCACGCGCAGCGCGAACGTCGCGATCGAGCGGTGTGCGAGCCAGGCCTCCATCGGCCCGGGGATCGCGCCGACCGTCTTGCGCCAGTAGCGCACGCTCGCCGCGAGCCCGGCGTCACGCGTGCTGACGTACCCCAGCAGCAGGTCGCCGTGGCCGCTGAGCGCCTTGGTGCCGCTGGCCACCGAGAAGTCGGCGCCGAGCGAGAGCGGCCGCTGCCCCAGCGGTGTGGCCAGCGTGTTGTCGACGGCGACCAGCGCGCCGGCGGCGTGGGCGGCGTCGGCGAGGCGGCGGATGTCGCACACGTCGAGCCCCGGGTTGGACGGGGTCTCCAGCCACACCAGCGACACCCCGTCCAGCGCCGCGAGCTGCGCGTCGCCCGCGGTCGGCGCGAACCGCACCGCGACCCCGTACGACTCCAGGCGCTCGCGCAGCGCGCGCGTCGTCTGGTAGCTGTCGGACGGCAGCAGCACCGTCTGCCCGGCCCTGACCTGCGACAGCAGGACCGCGGCGACGGCCGCCATGCCCGAGGCGAAGACCGCGGTGCCGACCTCGGGGTCGCCCGGTGCCTCCAGCTCGGAGATCGCCGCCTCCAGCCGCTCCCACGTCGGGTTGTCGTCGCGCCCGTAGACGTACGGCCCGGTGGGCTCGCCGGGCAGGTGGTAGTGCGAGACGAAGACCGGACCGGGCAGCGACGGCTCGTACGCCGTGGCCGGCGGCCGCCCCGCGTGCACGCTGCGCGTGCTGTCCCCCGGCCCGGCGGCGTCCCCCCGGCCCGTGGCGTCCTCGGAAGAGTGCGTGGAAAAGTTCGTGCCCCCCGGCTCGGCCGTCACTCGTCGTCCGGGAGGACGACGTGCAGGGCCCAGGACACGATGCTGACGATCAGGCCGCCGACGATCGCGGTCCAGAACCCGTGCACATGGAAGTCCAGGTTCAGCTTGCCCGCGAGCCACGACGTGAGCAGCAGCATCAGGGCGTTCACGACCAGCGTGATCAGCCCCAGCGAGAGGATGAACAGCGGGAAGGACAGCACCTTGACGACCGGCTTGACCAGCCAGTTCACGACGCCGAAGACCAGGGCGACCAATATCAGGCTGAGCACCTTGCGGGCGTTGGAGTCACCGGTGAGGGTGATGTCCTTGATCACCCACGTGGCCACGCCGAGCGCTGCGGCGTTCGCCAGCGTTTTGACGATGAAATTCTTCATGGTGTGATCGTCGCAGACTCAATCGGCTGGACAAGAGACAGAGCGAAACCGTAGCCCGACCGCAGCGGAGGAGTGGCGATGAAGGTGTTCCGGCTGGACGACCTGGACGCGGAACGGGCCGCGAATCAGGGCGCTTACCTGCGCTTTCTCAAGGAGCGCACGATGTCCGCCGGGTTGTACGCGCTGCGCGCCGGTGAGACCGATACGCAGGCGCCGCATGCCCAGGACGAGATCTACCTCGTCGTGAGCGGGCGCGCGGCGCTCACGGTGGGTGACGAAACCACGACCGTCGCGCGCGGCAGCGTCGCCTTCGTCCCGGCCGGCACCCCGCACCGCTTCCACCACATCACCGAGGATCTCAGGGTCATGGTGGTCTTCTCCCCGCCCGAGCCCTAAGGGTGCAGTCAGGGTCGGATCCGGTCTCCTGGGGCCCCGCACGGGGTAGCAGTGGCCCTACAGTCGAAGTACCGGCGGATGCGCCGCCGGAAGGACCGGACCCGAAGAGGGGACGAAGGAGAGTCAAGGCGTCATGGACAAGCTGCTGAAGGGCCTGCCGTGGTGGGTCAAGTGGGTCGCGGTCCCGGTCATCGCGCTGGTGATCTTCGGCTCCCTCGTCGCGGCCCTGGTGAGTTTCGTCATCGGGCTGCTGTTCAAGGTGATCGTGTTCGTGATCCTCGTCGGCGCCCTGGTGCTGGTCGTCAAGCGCTTCACCTCCGGCGGGTCGTCCAAGCGCGACTGGTGACGGCGCCCGCGCCGTACCCCGCCCCTCCCGTACGTCTCCTCCGCCGCCGGTGGCCCCGCCACCGGCGGCGGTCGTGTGCCGGGGGCGCGGCGGCAGTGGCGTGAGACCCCCTGGTCCGGCGGCGCAGGCGGCCGCTACCGTGGGGGCTGCTTTTGCACACGCGGGAGCTCGGAGCACCGGGCTGAGAGGGCGCTGAGGAGCGGGCGCGGGCGTACACCGGTACGCCGGAGCCCCGCCGTCGCTGCGCCGACCGCCGAACCTGTTACCGGGTAATGCCGGCGTAGGGAGTAGGTCTCATGACCACGCAGGACTCACGCACGCACGCCATCGGCTGGCACAAGGACTACGTCACCGGGCCGCGGCCCGGCGTACGCGTCCCCGTCCGCCGGGTGCACCTGACCACCGGGGACGACGTGACGCTGTACGACACGTCCGGCCCGTACACCGACCCCGCGGCGGACACCGACGTCCGGCGCGGCCTCGAACCGCTGCGCGGCGAGTGGATCGCCGCCCGCGCGGACACCGAGGAATACCCGGGCCGCCCGGTCCGGCCCGAGGACGACGGCCGCAAGGCCGCTTCCGGCGGGGACCTCCGCAACCTCGACGCGGTCTTCCCCGGCCGTCCCCGGCTCCCCCGGCGCGGTCTGCCCGGCCGTCCGGTCACCCAGCTCGCGTACGCGCGCCGCGGGGAGATCACCCCCGAGATGGAGTTCGTGGCGCTGCGCGAGAACGTGGCGCCGCAGACAGTGCGCGACGAGATCGCCGCCGGGCGGGCGGTGCTGCCGGCCAACGTCAACCACCCGGAGATCGAGCCGATGATCATCGGCAAGAGCTTCCTGGTGAAGGTCAACGCCAACATCGGCAACTCCGCCGTCACCTCCTCCATCGAGGAGGAGGTCGAGAAGATGACGTGGGCGACCCGGTGGGGCGCCGACACGGTCATGGACCTGTCCACCGGCCGCAACATCCACACCACCCGCGAGTGGGTGCTGCGCAACTCCCCCGTGCCCATCGGCACCGTGCCCCTCTACCAGGCGCTGGAGAAGGTCGACGGCCGCGCCGAGGAGCTGAGCTGGGAGATCTACAAGGACACCGTCATCGAGCAGGCCGAGCAGGGCGTCGACTACATGACCGTGCACGCCGGCGTCCTGCTGCGCTACGTGCCGCTCACCGCGCGCCGCAAGACCGGCATCGTCTCGCGCGGCGGCTCGATCATGGCGGCGTGGTGCCTGGCGCACCACCAGGAGAACTTCCTCTACACGCACTTCGACGAGCTGTGCGAGATCCTCGCCGCCTACGACGTCACCTACTCGCTCGGCGACGGCCTGCGCCCCGGCTCCATCGCCGACGCCAACGACGAGGCGCAGTTCGCCGAACTGCGCACCCTCGGCGAGCTCAACACCGTCGCCCGCGGGCACCAGGTGCAGACGATGATCGAGGGCCCGGGCCATGTCCCGATGCACAAGATCAAGGAGAACATCGACCTCCAGCAGGAGATCTGCGACGGCGCGCCCTTCTACACCCTCGGCCCGCTCACCACCGACATCGCGCCCGCCTACGACCACATCACCTCGGGCATCGGCGCCGCGATGATCGCGTGGTGGGGCACCGCGATGCTCTGCTACGTCACGCCCAAGGAGCACCTGGGCCTGCCCGACCGTGACGACGTCAAGACCGGTGTGATCACCTACAAGATCGCCGCCCACGCCGCCGACCTCGCCAAGGGCCACCCCGGCGCGCAGGCCTGGGACGACGCGCTGTCCGACGCGCGCTTCGAGTTCCGCTGGGAAGACCAGTTCAACCTGGCCCTCGACCCGGACACGGCCCGCGCCTTCCACGACGAGACGCTGCCCGCCGAACCGGCCAAGACAGCGCACTTCTGCTCCATGTGCGGGCCGAAGTTCTGCTCGATGAAGATCAGCAAGAGCATCACGGAGCGCTTCGGCGGCGACGCGGATCCGTCCGTCTCCGACGAGGAGGTGGCGGCGGGGATGCTCAGGAAGTCCGAGGAGTTCGCCGCCGCGGGCAACCGCGTCTACCTGCCGCTGACCGACTGAGCCCACGGTCCGGCGCTGCCCCGGGAGCCCGTCCGCTTCCGGGGCGGCGCCTTGTGCACGCGCGCCACCTCCGCGCCCGTCAGGCGGCGGGGACCGGGGGCGGCCAGCCGACGGTGGAGAAGCTGCGCCACAGGCCGAGGTCCAGGACCGTGGTCGCGGACAGCGAGGTGGCCAGGTACGAACTGGGACGGCCGGGCGGGTCGGTGCAGTTGGCGCCCTTGTGCAGGACGATGTCGATGCCGGTGTTGTTGCTGACCTGGTCCACCCCGCTCGGCGCGAAGGAGTGGCACTTGTCGTGCACCGGGTCCTGGATGGACTGCCGGAAGGTCAGGCCGCGCGTGCCGATGACCTGCCCGCCGGAGGAGTCCGAGCAGCCGCTGGCCGCCCAGACCAGCGGGGCGAGCGCGCACAGGGCGGCGAGCGTACGGCGGACACGCATGGACTTCTCCCGTCTGACCGACCCGCCTGATCAGGTATGGGACGAGTCAAACGCCGCCGGACCGCGCCCGCGAGCGGGGGCGGGCCAACCGGGTGCCGGCACGTCACGGCACCCGGGCCGCTGCGGGCGGGCCGGGGGCGGCTCACTCCGGGGCGTGGTCGGGGCCGCCGAAGTCGGGGCTGGAGAAGTCCGGGCTGCTGAAGCGCGGCGCCGTACGCGGCGGTGATTCCTGCGGGGCGCCGAAGTCGGGCCGGGAGTAGCCGAGCCGCGGGGTGCGGCGCAGCGTCGGTGCGGCGGCGGCGGGCGCGGCGCCCGCGGTCGCCGGGTCGCTCAGCGCTTCCGTCAGGAAGGGCAGCATCCCGCGGGCGAGCAGCGCCTCGTGCCAGGCGTCGCGGGCCGCGAGCACCTCGGGCGGCATGCCCTCCGCCGAGTCGTGGATGGCGCCCGAGCCGTCCCGCAACGCCGTCACCAGCAGCCCTATCGCGCCGACCAGGACGGATGCCGCGGTGACCGCAGCGAAGAACCACCCGGCGGTACGCAGCGGTGAGGCGATGGCCGGCTGCGGGTCCACGGCGGACATCGCGTAGCCGATGAGCAGGAAGATCAGCGCCGCCGCGCCCGCGAGCAGCGGGGTGAGGACGGCGATCACGGCCAGCAGCCCGGCGCCCGACCCGGCGCCCTCCGCGACGCCCATCGCCGCGTACCCGAAGGCCCGGCTCTCCCGCGAGCGGGCGGCCTCGCGCACAGCGGTGCGCGCGTCGGCGCGCAGGGCGCGGTAGTCGTCGTACTCGGCGGCGGCCCGCACGCATATCCGGTCCGCCGCGGCGAGCGCGAGCGTACGCAATTGCTCGGCGTTCAGCGGACTTCCGGCCTCGTCCGGGCCGGTGTCCGCGCCCGCCTCGGCGCCGCCGGTGCGGCCCGTACCTCGGGGGCCCCCGGTGTCGTCCTGGTCGAGGACGATGCGCAGGGCCCGGTCCAGTACGTGCTCGAAATCGGGGCGGTCCTCGTTGAGCAGGTGTGGAGCGGTGGTCATGTGCATCCCCCGATGCTCCGACTCCCCGTACGAGGCCGGTGTTCCGGTGACGGAACGGGCTCGGCCGACCGGATGTGCGGGGAGCGGTGTGCCTACGGATAAGCCGATGGTAGAGCGGGGAGGTGAGAGCGTGACAGGGTGCAACCGCGAAACGGGAAGAAATTGCGGCAGCCGGGTTCCGGCAGAGCTACGGCAAGGGCGGACGGGAGCAACGGGGCACCGGCGCGCAAAACCGAACGGGAGCACTGCGGCACCGGTACGGAAAACCGCACGCCGAGGGCCGGCCGGCCGCGGGAATCGCCGGTGGGTACGACGGGTGGGTACGACCGGTGGCCGCGGAAATTGCCGTGGAAGGCCCTGTGACTAACCGATGAGCGGGAGTTGGGCGACCAGTAGCCGGCCGTCCATCGTCACGCCGCCGTCCATCGCGACCGCGAGGCTGTCGGCGTAGATCATCGGACCGCTCACCTGGTGCCCGTGCTCCTCGCCGTCCTGCGGCCCCTCGCCGCCCGCCTCGCCGAGCAGGTACGGGATCGGGCTGTGGCCGTGCACGACCCGCTGTCCGCCGTAGACACCGAGCAGTTCGCGGGCCGCCTCCGCACCACCGTCGCCGCGGAAGGCGAAGCGCTTGGTGAACTTGCGGAAGAGGTCCCAGCATTCGTCGGCGTCGTTGCGCTGGAGCACGCCGGTGACGGCGTCGTTCATCTCCTCGATGCTGCTGCCGTAGTCCAGGTACGCGGTGGTGTCGGAGTGCACCAGCAGGTGGCCGTCGGTGAGATGGGCCGCGTCCAGCCGGGAGATCCAGGTCAGGTGCCGGTCCTCCAGCCGCTCCATGTCGGAGGGCTGGCCGCCGTTGAGGCGCCAGGCGGCGAGGAAGGAGGCGGTGCCGCCGGTGGAGTTGACCGGCTGGTCGCCGAAGCGGTGGGCGCCGAGCAGCAGCAGTTCGTGGTTGCCCATGAGGGCGCGGCAGTAGCCGCCGGCCGCGGCCGCCTCGGCGGACAGCTGCATGACCAGCTCGATGACGCCGATGCCGTCGGGGCCGCGGTCGGTGAAGTCGCCGAGGAACCACAGCCGGGCGTTGCCCGCCGACCAGTGGCCCGCGTCGTCGACCAGGCCGCGCTCGCCCAGCGCGGCGAGCAGCTCGCCGAGGTAGCCGTGCACGTCGCCGACGACGTAGAGCGGTCCGGGGCGTTCGGGCCGGTCGCCGGGAATCTCCGCGGGCTCGGCGATGACGGGCAGGTCGTGGGCGGTCGGCGTGTACTCGGCGGGGACGAGCGGGGCGTCGCGCTGGGTCGGTTCGTACGGCCGGGGCGGGGCGGGCACCGCGGGGACGTGCGGGGGCGCGGGCGGCGCGCCGTCGAACGAGGCGGAGGGCGCGGAGGCGGGCGCCGGGTAGCCGCCGGGGGCGTGCTCGTGGCCGTAACCGGTGGCGGGCTCGGGTTCGAAGCCCGCGGAGGGGGCGTACGCGGCGGGCGCAGGGCCGAAACCGCCGGACGGCTCGTACCGCGCGGCCTGCTCGGGGCGCGGCTCACGGCCGAGTTCACCGGCGGGGACGTGGCTGGGTCCGTGGCCGGGTCCGTGGCCGTGCTCGCGCAGCGGCTCGCGGCTCGGCCCGCGCTCCGCGGCCTGCTCGTACGCCGGGGCGGACAGCCCGCCCACCGCGTGCTCGTAGCCTGCCGCGCGCTCGAATCCGGGCTCGGGACGCCAGCCTTCCGCGGTCCCGGGCTCGGCCCCCTGACCTGCCCCCTGAGTCATCGACCCCTCCACGCTCGCGCCGCCATCCGCCCATCATAGGAATGACGCTGTCGCGTTGTGACATACCCGGGCAGCTGGATTTCGCAGGGTACAGACAAAACACCGCGTAGTCCCCATGGGAATGCCAAGCCTTGACGAAGGTTGTCCGGGCGCGGTCCGCGGCCCGGTCGTGCGGGGCCCGCGGGCGGATCCGGGACGGCCTGCCGGCGGCCCGGCGCAGGGCTCCGGAGGAGGCCCCGGAAGAGGCCTCCGGGGAGCCCGTGGAGGGGCCCTTCGCCGAGGGGGCCCCTGCGGAGGCCCCGTCCGTACCGTTCCCGGGGAGCGGCGGTCAGCCCTCCCCCTGGCTCGGCCCGCGCGGCGGGCTCACGGTGGTGCGGTGCGGACGCCGCTGCGACGAGGTGCGGACGATCAGCTCGGTGGGCATCACCTGCTGCACCGGGTGGGCGGGTCCGACGCCCTCGATGGCGTCGATGAGCAACTGCACCACGGCGGTGCCGATCCGGCGCGGCTTGAGCGACAGCGTGGTGATCGGCGGTTCGGTGGCGGCGTATCCGGTGCTCTCGCTGCAGCAGACCAGCAGCAGGTCGTCGGGCACCCGCAGACCGTAGCGGCGGGCGGCGGCGAGCAGGTCGGTGCCGTTGGGGTCGAAGAGCCCGTAGACCGCGTCGGGACGGTCCGGGCGCGCGAGTAAGCGGTCGGCGGCGACCGAGCCGGCACACGGATCGTGCGCGGGATAGGCCTCGTAGACCGGCTCCTGCCCGACGCGCTCGCACCACTCCAGGTAGGCGGTCGTCGACAGCCTGGTGTACGTGTCGGTGCTGGTGCCGGTGAGCAGCCCGATGCGGCGGGCGCCGGCGTCGGCGAGGTGGTCGAGGATGCCGAGGACGGCCTCCTCGTGGTCGTTGTCGACCCAGGCGTGCACGGGCAGACTGCCCGCCGGGCGGCCGTCGCTGACCACCGGCACGCCCTGTCGGACGAGTTCGGTGACCACCGGGTCCTGGTCGGAGGGGTCGACGACGACCGTGCCGTCCAGCGCCACATTGCCCCACACGTCGTGCCGCGAGGACGCGGGCAGGATGACCAGGGCGTAGCCGCGGGCGAGCGCGGCGGACGTGGCGGCTCTGGCCATCTCCGCGAAGTACGCGAACTCGGTGAAGGTGAACGGTTCTTCGCCGTATGTCGTCACCGTCAGGCCGATCAGGCCCGACCTGCCGGTGCGCAGAGTGCGGGCGGCGGCGGACGGGCGGTAGCCCAGCCGGTCGGCAACCTCGCGGACATGGCGGCGGGTGGCATCGGGCAGTCGGCCCTTGCCGTTGAGCGCGTCGGAGACGGTCGTGATCGAGACGCCGGCCGCTGCGGCGACGTCCCTGATGCCCGCCCGCTCCAGCCGGCGTCCGATGGACCGGCTCGCCTGGTGATTACCTGCTGCTGTCATGGCGTGCCGATAGTAGGGCGGCGTTGGTCCGTCCGGTGGCCTTCCCGACAGGAGTAGGGAAGAAAGGTTTCTCCATGATCGAAGTCGTTATGCGAGGTGGAATATGCAGGCGGCAGGCCGGGAGTTGGCGGAATACATCCGCGTGGGCGCGATTCCATCGGCCAATGGCCCAGTGCAAGCAGGAGCGGCAACTCACTCCTACGGGGGATGCGCGCCACCCAGCGCGCCACCGGAGCATGGTGCGGCGCACACTCCCGACGCAACTTCCGGCACGCCGAGACCCGGGTGGCGTGGGCCGATGCGCGCGCCACCCCGCGCCGATGCCGCGCCGGTGGCGCGCCACCCCCACCGCGCCACCCCCGCGGCAGGACAGGGGTGGAACAGGGGGTGGGCCGACCGGGTGACGTACCGCACTCCCCAGCGGCGCGGCGCCCTCGTAGGGTGTGGCCATGAGCCCCGAGACCCCCAAGCTGCGCGCGGAACTGGACGGTATCCCGACCTACAAGCCGGGACGCCCGGCGGCGGCCGCCGCCGGCGCGCCCGCCTTCAAGCTGTCCTCGAACGAGAACCCGTATCCGCCGCTGCCCGGCGTCCTGGAGGCGGCGACGGCCGCCGCGGCGTCCATCAACCGCTACCCGGACCTGGCCTGCTCGGAGCTGACCGCGGAGCTGGCCGAGCGTTTCGGGGTGCCGACCGCGCACGTCGCGACGGGGACGGGCTCGGTGGGGGTGGCGCAGCAGCTGCTCCAGGCGACGTCCGGACCGGGCGACGAGGTCATCTACGCCTGGCGGTCCTTCGAGGCTTATCCGATCATCACCCAGATCAGCGGGGCGCGGGCGGTGCAGGTGCCGCTGGACGCCGCGGAGAAGCACGATCTGGACGCGATGGCCGACGCCGTCACCGACCGGACCCGGCTGATCTTCGTGTGCAACCCCAACAACCCGACAGGCACCGTCGTGCGCCGCGCCGAGCTGGAGCGGTTCCTGGACCGGGTGCCGGGCGATGTGCTCGTCGTACTGGACGAGGCCTACCGGGAGTTCATGACCGACCCGGAGGTGCCGAACGGCATCGACGTCTACCGGGACCGGCCCAATGTCGCGGTGCTGCGCACCTTCTCCAAGGCCTACGGCCTCGCCGGGCTGCGCATCGGCTTCGCGATCGCGCACGAGCCGGTCGCCGAGGCGCTGCGCAAGACCGCGGTGCCCTTCGGGGTGAGCCAGCTCGCCCAGGACGCCGCGGTCGCGAGTCTGCGGGCCGAGCCGGCGCTGCTGGAGCGGGTCGCGGGGCTCGTCGCGGAGCGGTCCCGGGTGGTGGCCGAGCTGGCGGCGCAGGGCTGGACGGTGCCGGAGACGCAGGCGAACTTCGTCTGGCTGCGGCTGGGGGAGCGCACCTCGGACTTCGCGGCGGTGTGCGAGCGGGCCGGGGCGACGGTCCGGCCGTTCGCGGGCGAGGGCGTCCGGATCACGATCGGCGAGACCGAGGCCAACGATCTGCTGCTGCGGACGGCGGCCGACTTCCGCAAGGAGCTCTGACCGAGCCCTTCCGGCCACCGAAAAACAACCTCTGACCTGCTCTTTCGCCCTCTGACCACCCCCCGGTGGCAGGGGGCGAACGCATGTGCGCGATACTGCTTGTGAATGAGTTCACGTTCACAAGCGCGACGCAAAAGGAGACGTATCGTGCAGCTCGCACTGGAGCCACTGAACGTCGCCAGGTGGCAGTTCGGAATCACGACGGTCTACCACTTCCTGTTCGTTCCCCTGACGATCTCGCTGTCCGCGCTGACCGCGGGACTGCAGACCGCCTGGGTGCGGACCTCCAAGGAGAAGTACCTCCGGGCCACCAAGTTCTGGGGCAAGCTTTTCCTGATCAACATCGCCATGGGCGTGGTGACGGGCATCGTCCAGGAGTTCCAGTTCGGCATGAACTGGTCGGACTACTCGCGCTTCGTCGGCGACATCTTCGGCGCCCCGCTGGCCTTCGAGGCGCTCATCGCGTTCTTCTTCGAGTCGACCTTCATCGGGCTGTGGATCTTCGGCTGGGACAAGCTGCCGAAGAAGATCCACCTGGCCTGCATCTGGATGGTCTCGCTCGGCACGATCCTGTCGGCGTACTTCATCCTCGCGGCCAACTCCTGGATGCAGCACCCGGTCGGCTACCGCTACAACCCGGTGACCAAGCGGGCCGAGCTGACCGACTTCTGGGCCGTGCTGACCCAGAACACCGCGCTCGCGCAGTTCTTCCACACCATCTCCGCGGCCTTCCTCACCGGCGCCGCCTTCATGATCGGCATCGCCGCCTACCACCTGGCGCGCAAGCGGCACATCGCCGTGATGCGCTCCTCGCTGCGGCTCGCGCTGGTCGTCGCCGTGGTGGCCGGGGCGCTCACCGCGATCAGCGGCGACCAGCTCGGCAAGGTGATGTTCAAGCAGCAGCCCATGAAGATGGCCGCCGCGGAGGCGCTGTGGGACGGCGAGAAGGGCGCGCCCTTCTCGATCTTCGCCGTCGGTGACGTGAACAAGGGCCACAACGAGGTCGCCATCGACGTCCCCAACCTGCTGTCCTTCCTGGCCACCGACAACTTCGGCTCGTACGTGGGCGGCATCAACGACGTCGAGAAGGCCGAACAGCAGAAGTACGGTCCGGGCGACTACCGGCCGAACATTCCGGTCGCCTACTGGGGCTTCCGCTGGATGATCGGCTTCGGTGTCGTCTCGATCGGCGTCGGCGCGGCCGGGCTGTGGCTCACCCGGCGCCGGCTGTGGGTCGCGCCCGAGCACCGCACCGGCCCCGACGAGGTGCCGAACCTGATGCTCACCCGCTCGACCCGCTTCGGTCCGGCTCTGTCCCGCTGGTACTGGCGGGTGGCCCTGCTGACCATGGGCTTCCCGCTGCTCGCGAACTCGTGGGGCTGGATCTTCACCGAGACCGGCCGTCAGCCCTGGGTCGTCTACGGCGTGCTGCGCACCCGCGACGCCGTCTCCCCCGGTGTGACCACCGGCCAGGTGCTGACCTCGCTCGTCGTCTTCACCGCCCTCTACGGGATCCTCGCGGTCGTCGAGATCGGGCTGCTCGTGAAGTACGTCAAGGCGGGCCCGCCGGAGCTGAGCGAGGACGACCTCCGGTCCCCCACCCGGATCGGCGGCGGCGGCGGTACGGCCGACGGCGACGCCGAGGACGCCGACCGGCCGATGGCCTTCTCGTACTGAGCGGCAGGAGGAAAAGATCATGCAGTTGCACGACGTCTGGTTCGTACTCATCGCCGTTCTGTGGACCGGCTACTTCTTCCTGGAGGGCTTCGACTTCGGCGTCGGAGTGCTCACCAAACTGCTCGCACGGGACCGCACCGAGCGGCGCGTGCTCATCAACACGATCGGCCCGGTCTGGGACGGCAACGAGGTGTGGCTGCTCTCCGCGGGCGGCGCCACCTTCGCTGCCTTCCCCGACTGGTACGCGACGCTCTTCTCCGGCTTCTACCTGCCGCTGCTGGTCATCCTGGTGTGCCTGATCGTGCGCGGGGTCGCCTTCGAGTACCGCGCCAAGCGGGACGGCGAGCGCTGGCAGCGCAACTGGGAGCACGCGATCTTCTGGACCTCGCTGGTGCCCGCCGGGCTCTGGGGCGTCGCCTTCGCCAACATCGTGCACGGTGTGAAGATCGACGCGCACAAGGAGTACGTCGGCGGCTTCTGGGACCTGCTGGGCGGATACGCGCTGCTGGGCGGCCTGGTGACCCTCGTGCTCTTCACCTTCCACGGCGCGGTGTTCGTCTCGCTCAAGACGGTCGGCCCGATCCGGGAGCGGGCCCGAGCCTTCGCCACGCGGGTGGGCGCGCTCGCGGTCGTCCTGGCGCTGGCCTTCCTGATCTGGACCCAGGCCGCGAGCGGCAACGGGCGCAGCCTGGTCGCGCTGGTCGTGGCCGCGGTCGCGCTGCTGCTCGCGCTGGGTGCCAACGCCGTGGGACGGGAGGGCTGGTCGTTCGCCTTCTCCGGGGTGACGATCGCGGCGACCGTCGCCCTGCTCTTCCTGAGCCTGTTCCCGAACGTGATGCCGTCGTCGCTGGACAGCGCGTGGAACCTGACGGTGACCAACGCTTCGGCGACCCCGTACACGCTGCGGATCATGACGTGGTGCGCGGCTGTCGCCACCCCGCTGGTGCTGCTCTACCAGGGCTGGACCTACTGGGTGTTCCGCAAGCGCATCGGGACGCAGCACATAGCCGGGGCGCAGCCCACGAGCGTCCCGGCGGCGGGAGCGCGGTGATGTTCCACGTGAAACGCATACGCGACGCAAGGGGGTGTTCCACGTGAAACCGGTCGATCCGCGTCTTCTGCGGTACGCGCGCACCACCCGGGTCTTCCTCGCGGGCACGGTGGCGCTCGGCCTGGCGGGTGCCGTGCTCATCGTCGCGCAGGCAACGCTGCTCGCGGACCTGGTGGTCGGCGGCTTCCAGCACGGTGAGGGCACCGGCCGGCTGGGCAACGACCTGCTGTGGCTGGCGGCCGTGTCGGTGGGGCGGGCGCTCGTGGCCTGGCTGACCGAGCTGTGCGCGCACCGCTCGGGGGCTGCGGTCACCTCGCAACTGCGGGGCCGCCTGCTGGAGAAGGCCACCGCGCTGGGACCGGCGTGGCTGACCGGGCGGCGCAGCGGTGAGCTGACCACCCTGGCCACCCGCGGTATCGACGCGCTGGACGACTACTTCGCCCGCTACCTGCCGCAACTGGGCCTCGCCGCGGTGGTGCCCGCCGTGGTGCTGGCCCGCATCGTGCTGGCGGACTGGATCTCGGCGCTCACCATCGTGCTGACACTCCCGCTGATCCCGCTGTTCATGGTGCTCGTCGGCTGGGCCACCCGGGACCGGATGGACCGGCAGTGGCGGCTGCTGGGCAGGCTCTCCGGGCACTTCCTCGACGTGGTCGCCGGGCTGCCGACGCTCAAGGTCTTCGGACGTGCCAAGGCACAGGCCGAGAACATCCGCGCCATCACCGGCGACTACCGCAAGGCCACCCTGCGCACCCTGCGGATCGCCTTTCTGTCGTCCTTCGTGCTGGAACTGCTGGCGACGATCTCGGTCGCACTCGTCGCCGTCGACATCGGCATGCGCCTCGTGCACGGTGAACTGTCGCTGCGCACCGGGCTGCTCGTGCTGATCCTCGCGCCCGAGGCGTATCTGCCGCTGCGGCAGGTCGGGGCGCAGTACCACGCTGCCGCGGAGGGCCTGGCCGCCGCCGAGCAGGTCTTCGAGGTCCTGGAGACCGAGCCCGCCGCCCGGCCCGGCACCACCCCGGCGCCCGACCTCGCCACCGCGACCGTACGGGCCGACGGCCTGGCCGTCCGCAGCGAGGGAGTGCTCGCGCCGACCTCTTTCACCCTCGCGCCCGGCGAGACGCTGGCCGTCACCGGGCCCAGCGGCGTCGGCAAGAGCACGCTGCTCAGTGCACTGCTCGGCTTCGCCCCCGTGGCGCAGGGCAGCGTCACGATCGAGGCCGCGGACGGCACGGCGGTCGACCTGCGCACGATCGACCCCGCCTCCTGGCACCGGCAGATCGCCTGGGTGCCGCAGCGTCCGCACCTCTTCCCGGGCACGGTCGCGGACAACGTCCGGCTGGTACGGCCCGACGCCCGCGACGCCGACGTGGACGCCGCACTCGCGGCAGCCGGTGTGCTGGGCTTCGCCGCCCCCGACGACCTCGTCGGGGAGGACGGCGCCGGACTGTCCGCGGGCCAGCGGCAGCGCCTCGCCCTGGCCCGCGCCTTCCTCGCCGACCGCCCCCTGCTGCTGCTCGACGAGCCGACCGCCAACCTCGACGGTGACACCGAGGCCGCGCTCATCGCGACGCTGCGCGAACTGACCCACGGCCGCACGACGGTCCTGGTCGCACACCGTCCGGCCCTGCTGCCGCTCGCCGACCGGGTTCTCGCGCTGGAGCCCGGGGAACCGGGGACGGCGTACGGCGTCATGGCGGCTGCGGGGGAGACCGGACGGGCGCGCGCCGCCGCGGTGGCCGCACCGGTCACGGGCGGTGCCGACGGGTCTCGCGCGGATGCGGGGCAGGAGCGGGGCGGGGACACGGCCGGTGCCGCGGGTGCCCGCACCGGTGCTGTGCCGCAGACCGGCGACGACGAGACGGGTCCGCTGCTGCGCGGACGCGGGCTGCTGCCGATGGCGCGGGCACGCGGATTCCGCGGGCGGTTCGCCGCGGCGTGCGGGCTGGGCGCGCTCGCGCTGCTCTCGTCGGTGGGGCTGATGGCGACGTCCGGGTGGCTGATCAGCCGCGCGTCGCAGCAGCCGCCGGTGCTGTACCTGATGGTGGCCGTGACCGCGACCCGCGCCTTCGGCATCGGGCGGGCGGCCTTCCGCTACGGGGAGCGGCTGGTCGCGCACGACGCGGTCTTCCGCGCGCTGGCGGGCGTACGGGTCGCCGTCTACCGGCGGCTGGAGCGGCTCGCTCCCGCGGGGCTGCGTGAGCGGCGGCGCGGCGATCTGCTGTCGCGGCTGGTCGCGGACGTCGATGCCGTGCAGGACCACTACCTGCGCTGGCTCCAGCCCGCCGTCACCGCCGGGCTCGTGGTGCTGACCTCCGCGGCCTTCGCGGGCTGGCTGCTGCCCGCCGCGGGAGTCGCGGTCGGTGCCGGGCTGCTGGTCGCCGGGGTCGCTGTGCCCGCGCTGGCCGGAGCCGCTGCCCGCCGGACCGAGGCCCGGCTCGCCCCGGCCCGCGGGGAGCTGTCGGCCCGGGTGCTGGCCCTGTTCACCGGCACCGCGGAGCTGACCGTGGCCGGTGCGCTCGACCGGCGCCGCGCGCAGGCCGCCGACGCCGACCGCACCCTCACCGCGATCGCCGCCCGGTCCGCCGCGGTGACCGCGCTGGGCGCCGGTCTGACCACGCTGGCCTGCGGTCTGACCGTGACGGCCTGCGGCTGGCTCGGGGTACGCGCGGTGGTGGCGCACCAGATGCCGGGGGTGGCCCTCGCGGCGCTGCTGCTGGCGCCGCTCGCCGCCTTCGAGGCCGTCAACGGCATGCCGCTCGCCGCCCAGCAGCGGCAGCGCAGCCGCCGGGCGGCCGAGCGGGTGAACGACGTGCTCGACGCCCCGCTGCCGGTCAGCGAGCCCGAGCACCCCGCGGCCCCGCCCGCCTCGCCCTTCCCGCTGGTGGTCCGCGACCTGACCGCGCGCCACCCCGGCCGCGGGGAGGCGGCACTCAACGGTGTCGACCTCACCCTCACCGCGGGGCGCCGGGTGGCGGTCGTCGGCCCGTCCGGCGCGGGCAAGACCACGCTGGCCCATGTGCTGCTGCGCTTCCTGGACGCCGAGTCCGGCACGTACACCCTGGGCGGTGTGCCCGCGGCCGACTGCGACGGCGACGACGTACGGCGCCTGGTGGGCCTGTGCGCGCAGGACGCACATGTGTTCGACAGTACGGTCCGGGAGAACCTGCGGCTGGCCAGGCCTGGCGCCGGGGACGACGAGCTGCGTTCTGCGCTGGCCGCCGCCCGCCTGGACCTCGACCTGGACGCGGCCGTCGGCGAGCACGGTGCCCGGCTGTCGGGCGGCATGCGCCAGCGGCTCGCGCTGGCCCGCGCCCTACTCGCCGGTTTCCCCGTGCTGGTGCTCGACGAGCCCGCCGAGCACCTGGACACCGCCACCGCCGACGCGCTGACCGCCGACCTGCTGGACGCGACCCGCGCGCACGACCGTACGACGCTGATCGTCACGCACCGGCTCGCCGGGCTCGCGGACGGCGCCGTCGACGAGATCGTGGTGCTGGACGCGGGCCGGGTCGTGCAGCGCGGCTCCTACCGCGAACTGGCCGAGGCGGACGGCCCCTTCCGCCGCACCCTGGAGCGCGAGCGGACCGCCGACGCGGCAGCCGCTTGCGGGGCGTCCTCGGCATCCGCCGCGGGGGCGCTGCTGACCGCCGCGGCCTGACACCCGGCGGAGGTGGGCGGGGATCCTGCGGCCCGGTTGCAGCGGTATCCGGGCCGCAGGACGCTGAAAAGGACGGCGCGGCCGCGTTTTTCCGTGCGCGCGCAGAGCGCAGAGCGCAGACCGCCGGCCGTGCACTGCCGGAAGGGTGAATCCCCATGCGGATGCTGCTCACCGCGAGGATGGACACCGAGGCCGCGAACCAGGCGGTGGACGACGGCACGATGTCCAGGACGATGCAGGAAATGGCCGAGGAGCTGCGGCCGGAGTCCGCCTATTTCACGGCGTCCGAAGGCGACCGCTGCTGCTACATGGTTTTCGACATGAAGGACAGCGCGCAGATGCCGCCGATGCTCGAACCGTTCTTCCATGCCGGGGCGAAGGTCGACCTGCGGCCCGTGATGACCATGGACGACCTCCAGACCGGGCTCTCCCGTCTGGGCCGCTGACCTGGGTCCGGCCGGTCCGCCCCGGCCGTCCGGAAAGAATCCGCAGCGCGCTCAGGAGATCCCCGAAATCGCCGCCGCACCACCCGCGCCACCCTCCGCCGCAGGCGCATATTGCGCCAGGGGGGTGGCGTTGGTCTGAATATCGGCGAACTCGGGGTGCGGATCCGGCGAATCCGTGCTCGTTTCCTCATCATCGGATTAGTCAGCTCGATGGATAAGAAACGAGAGAGGTCATGGCTGCCACCACTTCCCGGATCAGCGCCCTCTGGGTCGCTTTCCTGAACCTCCTGATCACCTGCATCGGCGCCCTGGGCTTCACCGCCCCGGCCCGTCTGCGCGCCGCCGTGTCGGCCGCCCCCGCCGCCCCCACGGCCCCGGCCGTCCCCGCCGCCCCGGGTGTTCCGCCCCTCCCTTCGGCCGCGCCAACCGTGCCGGCCGGACGCCCCGCCGCCGGGCCGCCGCCGCAGGCGCCCGTGCGCGCCGGGTTGACCGCCGTACCGCAACAGGCGGTGGCCGGACGCGGGCGGACGGCTGCGCTGCCGGCGCAGGCCACGGCTTCGCCGGAACCGCGGGCCGGTGCGCCGGCCCGCCGGAAGAAGACCGCCGCGCAGGACCGCCCCGCCGCGCCGTCCGCCCGGACGTCCGTGCCCGCACCGCGGCCGTACGGGCGGGAGCGCACGCTGCCGCCGACGATGAAGCAGCGCATCGGGGCCGAAGCGCACGGCGCCTCCCCCAGCGCGCGCAGCGTGGCCGAGCCGTTCGACCTCGCCTTCGGCCCGCTCGTCTCCACGGCCGCCGCAGGTCAGGGCGAGGCCCGGATCCCCGCCGCCCGCCGTCGCCGCGACCGTGCGCTGTGCGGCTGAGCGCTGTGCGGCCGAGCGCGCGCACCGTGCGCCGCAGCACCGCCGCGGTCGAGTGGCCGGACGTCCCGGTGTCCGGGTCCGGCGCCCCGCACAGCACGCCCCGCTCCACCCCGCAGGCCCGGCCGGCACACGCCACCGCGCCACCACGGCGCCTTTCCGCGGCGACGGCGACCGGCCCGTGCGGGAGACCGGTGACCCCGGCGCTCTCCGCACACCAGTAGTCTCGTGCAGTACCTGTAATCCCGGAAACACCAGCAGCATCGCACCGTGCAGGACCCGTAGCACCCCGGACCACCGGCTCTGCTGAGCACGTATCCGCACCTTTGTGCGGGACAAGCACGGCGGATACGGGAGTATGGGGTACGTGACCCAAGCAATCGGTGCCCCCGGAGGGCATTCCCGCTCCACGGGCGCGCACCAGCAGCCCCACGCACACGACGACATCGCCATGGCCTCGCCGCGGCTGATCGCCACCGACCTGGACGGAACGTTGCTGCGCAACGACCGGACCGTGTCGGAGCGTACGGTCGCCGCTCTCGCCGCCGCGGAAGCGGCCGGCATAGAGGTCTTCTTCGTCACCGGGCGGCCCGCCCGGTGGATGGGTGTCGTCGCCGAACACCTCGCAGGCCACGGGATGGCGATCCTGGCCAACGGCGCAGCGGTCTTCGACCTGCGCGCCGGCCGGCTGATCGAGGCCTTCCCGCTGCCCGAGGACGACGCCCTGGCCGTCGCGCGCGATCTGCGCGCCGCGCTGCCCGGCACCGCCTTCGCGGTCGAGCGCGCCTTCCGTTTCCGGCGCGAACCCGCGTACGCCCCCGTCGAGCCCGATGGTGCTCCGGCGGCGTCGATCGAGGTGCTGCTCGCCGAGGACCGCGCGCAACCGCTGCTGAAACTGCTGGTCAAGCACCCCTCGATGGATCCCGACGGCTTCCTCGCGGCGGCGTTGGACGTCGTCGGCGGGCGGGCCGAGGTCACCCGCTCCAGCGACTACGCGCTGCTGGAGGTCAGCGGCGCGGGCGTCAGCAAGGCGACCACGCTCGCGCGCTGCTGCGCCGAGCGGGGGGTCACCGCGGCAGAGGTCGTGGCCTTCGGCGACATGCCCAACGACCTGGCGATGCTCGGCTGGGCCGGCACCTCCTACGCCGTCGCCAACGCCCATCCCGCCGTCCTGGCCGCCACCACCCGCAGGACGGCGGCGAACGAGGACGACGGGGTGGCGCGGGTGATCGAGCGGATCGTCGCGGCCCGCCGCAACTGACCGCCCTCCGGCCACCGGGCCACGTGCGGAGGGCCGGGCGGCGGGCTTACGACGCCAGCGGGGCGACCACGGAGAAAACCGCGCCCTGCGGGTCCTGGACGACGGCCATGCGGCCGACCTTGTCCATGTCGAAGGGCGGTGCGAGCACGTTGCCGCCCGCGTGCACCACCGCGTCGACGATGCTGTCGGTGCTGTCCACCGCGAAGTTGACGAGCCAGTGCGGCGGGGTGTTCGGGGGCAGGTTCTCCATGCCCTGGACACCGCCGACGGTGCGGCCGTTGACCTGGATTCCGGTGAATTCCGGCATCTCGGGCATCGGTCCCGCGGTCACGCCGAGGACGGCCGAGTAGAACGCGCCCGCCGCCTTCGGGTCGGGAGTCTGCAGCTGGTTCCACACCAGTGCGCCGTGCTCGTTGACGATCTCGGCGCCCTTGAAGTCGCGCGGCTCCCACACGCCGAAGACCGCGCCCTGCGGATCCGCGGCGACGAACATCCGCCCCAGCGTCATCACGTCCATCGCGGGCATGATCACGGTGCCGCCGTTCGCGGCGACCTTCGCCGCCGTGTCGTCGGCGTCGAGGACCGAGAAGTACGTGGTCCAGGCGGTGGGCGGGGTCGGCTGGCCCTCCTGGGTCATGGTCTTCATCAGACCGGCGACCGGCTTGCCCTTCTGCAGGCAGACCGAGTAGCCGCCGTACTCCTCCGGCCCGATCTCGGCCTGCCAGCCGAAGAGGTCGCGATAGAAGTCGAGGCCGGCCTGCTGGTCGGGCACCATCAGGTCGATCCAGCACGGCGTGCCGGGGTCGTAGGGGCCGGTGACTTCGGGCATCTGGCGTCTCCTTGCGTGGTGCGGGCGCCGGACGGGCGCCCGGCGGACGTCTCCCCGGTCCGGCCGGACGGCCGGGCCGCCCCCGCGGGCGAACCACCCCCGGCTTCCACCCTCCCCGCCGCCCGCCGCTCCCGCTACCCGAGCACGCCCGGTCCCGCCGCCCGCCTTGCCCGAGGGCTTCCGTGCGAAGGCGGTCGGCCGACGGGGCGGGCGGGACGCGGCCCGGCGGGGCGGCAGGTCAGCGGAAGGCCGGGGCGTGGACCGCGGCCCAGTCGGCGTAGGAGCCCGCGGGGCGTCCCAGCAGCCGCTCGACGTCACCGGCGACCGCCTGCTCGGCCGGCAGCGGACTGCCGAGAATGCCGAGGGTGGCGTCCACGACCGGTTCCGGCATGAAGGTGAGCATCCGCGCGCGGGCCTCGTCCCGGCTCTGCTCCACGAAGCGCACCTCCTCGCCGAGCGCCGCGCCGATCGCGCGGGCCTGCTCGCGCGGGGTGACGGCGGCGGGGCCGGTCAGCTGGTACGTCTGCCCGGCGTGGCCCGCGCCGTCGCCCGCGAGCACGGCCGCCGCGGCCGCGGCGATGTCCGCGGGGTCGATGACGGGCAGGGCGACGTCGCCGAAGGGCGCGACGACGGTGCGCTCGGCGCGGACCGACTCGGCCCAGCCCATGGAGTTGGTCGCGAAACCGCTCGGGCGCAGCACCGTCCAGTCCAGGCCCGAACCGCGGACCGCCGCCTCGAAGGCCGCGGGGTGGGCGTACGCCTCGGGGCGGGTGCCGGCGCCTTGCGAGGAGAGCAGGACGACACGGCGGACGCCCGCGGTCTTCGCCGCGTCGAGCACCTCGTGCGGCGCGTCCCCGGCGACGAGCAGGAAGAGCGCGTCCGCCCCGTCGAAGGCGTCCCGCAGGCTGCCGGGCTCGGCGAGGTCGCCGCGTACGTTGCGGACGCCCGCGGGCAGGTCGCCGGACTGCGGCCCGCGGGACATCGCCGTCACCTGCTCGCCGGCCGCGGCCAGCGCCTCGACCACTCGGCGGCCGACGTTTCCGGAGGCTCCGGTCACCACGATCATGATTGCTCCCCAGGTCTGCGCAGGCCCGTTCACCTGCTGACCCGACGAAGCTAACATCGTGTGGATAGTAGGTACCTAGGAGAAAGTATTGGCCGAACGGGCTCGGCGTCCAGGCTCAGGAGGCTGCGGCGAGCTGCGCCAGGCCCTCGGTGGCGATGCGGGTGAAGACACCGTGGTCGGCGGCGAATTCGGAGTCCGGGATCGGGCGGTGCAGCACGATCTCGGTGATGCCGAGCTCCGCGTGCCGGCCGGCGAAGTCCACGAAGGCGTCGACGGAGTCCAGCATGGCGTTGCGGTCCGGGGTGAAGCCGGTGAGCAGGATGCGCTCCAGCTCCCCGGGATCCCGCCCGGCGGCCGCGCACGTCGCGCCGAGCCGTTCGATCTGGCCGCGGATCGCCGCCCGCGACTGCTCCGGGGTGCCCTCGTCGAAGAGCGCCGGGTCGCCCGTCGTCACCCACGCCTGGCCGTACCGGGCGGCGAGCGCGAGGCCGCGCGGCCCGGTCGCCGCGACGGCGAAGGGCAGCCGCGGCTCCTGCACGCAGCCGGGGATGTCGCGCGCCTCGTCGGCCGTGTAATACGTGCCGCGCTCGGTGACCGCCCCGTGCGTGAGCAGCTTGTCGAGCAGCCCCACGAACTCCCCGAACCGCGCCGCCCGCTCCCGCGGCGACCACGGCTCCTGCCCCAGCGCGGTGGCGTCGAACCCGGTGCCGCCCGAGCCGATACCGAGCACGACCCGCCCGCCGGAGATGTCGTCGAGCGACATCAGCTCCTTCGCGAGGGTGACCGGGTGCCGGAAGTTCGGCGACGTCACGAGGGTGCCGAGGCGGATCCGCTCCGTCGCGCCCGCAGCGGCGGTCAGCGTCGGCAGCGCCCCGAACCACGGCTTGTCCCGGAACGTCCGCCACGACAGGTGGTCGTAGGTGTAGGCGGCGTGAAACCCCAGCTCCTCGGCCTCCCGCCACACCTCCCGCCCCTGCTCGTGCCAGCGGTAGATGGGCAGGATCACGGTGCTCAGTCGCATGAGGACGACCCTATGGCGGATCGCGGGGCCCGGCCCGCAGGAGTTGCCGTCCGCCACCCCGTTACGGCACGTCCTACCGTGCGCCCACGGCTGCTCCTCGCCCCGGACACCCGCGTGACCAGCGTGTCCTTGCGCGCCGAGAGGATTCGAGCGCACCATGCGCGCCACCGTGGCGAGGCCCCGTCAGCGGAACTCCGCGGTCCGACGACCCCGGAGCCCCCGCGCTGTCGTGCCTCGTCGTCCGCCGTACGGTCAGGGGCCTTCGCGGTCGGGTGGCCGGGAGTCCGTCGCGAGGGTGTCCATGCGGCGGGCGGCAACCTCGCGGTCGGCGGCCGCCGCGACGAACGCCGCGACGTGCTCCGCGCCGACCAGCTCGCGGACAGCGTTCACGGTCGCGGCGGGGAGGGGCACCGCCAGGCCGTCCGCCGGGGCCGGAGCCGGGGCGGGCTGCGGTACGGGCTCGGGCTCGTGGTCCGGGGCGGTGGCGGGCAGCACCGCGTCGCCGAGGTGGCGCCGTACGTGCGCGGTGGCGCGCAGCCGCATCGCGCGGGCCAGTTCCGCGTCGACCGTCTGCTGGGCCAGCGGGCGCAGCCGCCGCACCAGGGTGGCGGCCTCGGCCGCCTCGGTGTCGCTCGGCGGGTGCTGGAGGAAGCGCTGGAAGACATATTCGGTGGTGAACTCCAGAAAGCGCTCCGAGATGTGCTCCACCTGTCCGCGCAGCTCCCGCAGATGCCCGGTGATCGCCCCCAGCGGCACCCCGGCGGCGTGCAGCTCCACCGCCACGGCCAGCTCCTGCGGGCTGGGCACCGTGTACTCGTCCTCGCTGCCCGGCACCGGTTCCAGCACCCCGAGCCGCACCGCCTCCCGCACCGCGTTCGGGTCGGGGCTCCCGCCGAAGGCCTCGGTCAGCTCCTCCGGCCCGATGCGCGCGGGCCGCTCGTCCGACCAGGGCCGGTCCACCTCGCCGACCAGCCCGAGCACCCCGCCGAGCCCCGTGCCCGCGTCCCACGCGGCCAGCAGCTCCTTGATGCTGGCCAGCGTGTAGCCGCGCTCCAGCAGATCCGCGATCCGCCGCAGCCGCTCCAGGTGGGTGTCGTCGTAGACGTTCGCCCGCCCGCGGCGCTCCGGTTTCGGCAGCAGCCCGCGATCGGTGTACGCCCGGATGGTGCGGACCGTCGTCCCGGTGATCCGGGACAGGTCCTCGATCCGGTACGCGCTCCTCCCGGTGTCGGCGTCGCTGCTCACCCGCTGGCCCTCATGTGCTTCCGCTCGGCTGCTCGTCCCCGTCGTCCGGGCCCCGGGGGCGTGACCGCCACCGGGCCCGTACCGCTCCCGCCTGCACCGTACGCCACCGGCTACAGCGGGGGGTCGACCCGGGCGAGGGCCCGTATCGCGCCCGGGGACAGCCGGCTGAGCAACCGGGCGCCGCGGGCCTCGGGTGTCACGGGCACGACCGCGGTGTCCCGCAGCACCGCCCGGACGACCGCGCGGGCGACCTTCTCCGGCGGGTAGTTGCGCAGCTTGTACAGCCGCGCGGACCTGGCACGGCGGCGCTGCTGCTCCTCGTCGCTCACCCCGGTGTGCCGGGCGCTGGCGGTGATCGGGGTGTTCACCGGGCCCGGACAGATGGCGCTCACGCCGATGCCCAGCGGCGCCAGCTCGGCCCTGAGGCATTCGCTCAGCATGAGCACGGCGGCCTTGGAGGTGCTGTACGCGGGCAGGGTGCGCGAGGGCAGGAAGGCCGCCGCCGAGGCGGTGTTGACGATGTGTCCGCCCTCGCCCCGCTCGGCCATCTGGCGGCCGAAGAGGCGGCAGCCGTGGATGACGCCCCACACGTTGACGTCCAGTACCTGCTTCCAGTCCTCGGCGGTGGTGTCGAGGAAGCGGCCGGCCAGGCCGATGCCCGCGTTGTTGACCACCACGTCGGGCACCCCGTGGTGCTCGCGGGTGCGCGCGGCCAGCTCCTCCATCGCCGGGCCGTCGGACACGTCGACCGCCTCGGCCCAGGCGCCCGGCGCCCCCGCCTCGCGCGCCAGTTCCGCGGTGTGCGCGGCGCCCGCGCCGTCCCGGTCCACGGCGACGACCCGCGCACCCGCCTCGGCGAACGCCACCGCGGTGGCGCGCCCGATGCCGCTGCCCGCGCCCGTGACCAGCACCAGCTGCCCGGCGAAGCGCTCACCGGCCGCCCGCAGCTCCCGGCCCAGCACGGACCGTGCCCCCTTGCCGCCCTTCGCCGGGCGACCGCTCGCGATGCCGGACTGCGCCGGGGCGCCCTCCTGCGTCGCCGCGGCGAACTCCGCGATCCAGCGGGCCATCTGCTGCGGGCGGGAGCGCGGCACCCAGTGCTTGGCGGGCAGCGTGCGCCGGGTCAGCCGGGGCGCCCAGCGGTCCAGGTCGTCGTACAGCCGCTCGGACAGGAAGGCGTCACCGGTCGGCGTGACGAGCTGCACGGGCACCTGCGCGTACGCGTCCGTCCGGGGGTGGCCCAGACGGCGGCGCACGTTGTCCCGGTAGAGCCAGGTGCCGTTCGCGGCGTCGCGCGGCAGGGAAGCGGTGGGATACCCGTCGGACGGCAGCTTCTCCGCGCGCGCGAGCATCCGGGGCCATTGCTTGCCGAGTGGGCCGCGCCACGCCATCTCGGGCAGGACGGGGGTGTGCAGCGCGTAGATGTACCAGGACTTGAGGCCCTGGCCGAGGACCTGGGCCGCGCGCCGCGGGGTGGGACGGCGCACCCGGCGCCGGATCCAGTGGCCGAAGTGGTCCAGGCACGGGCCGGAGACGGAGGTGAAGGACGCGATCCGCCCCGCGGTCTCCGGCACGGTGACGAACTCCCAGCCCTGCACCGAGCCCCAGTCGTGGCCGACCAGGTGGACGGGCCGGTCCGGGCTCACCGCGTCGGCGACGGCGAGGAAGTCCTGCGTCAGCTTCTCCAGCGTGAAGCCGCCGCGCAGCGGATCCGGGGCCTGCGAGCGCCCGTGCCCGCGCACGTCGTAGCGGACCACGTGGAAGCGGTCGGCGAGCAGCCCGGCCACCTCCGACCACACCTCCTTGCTGTCCGGATAGCCGTGCACCAGCACCACGGCCGGCAGCGCGGGATCACCGGACTCGGCCACGCACAGCCGGACCCCGTCCGCTCCGGTCACGAACCGCTCGGCCGTCCGCGACTCCCCGCCCGCGCCCGCGCTCCCCCCCGCCGCAGCCCGCTCCCGCTGCCGTTCCTCGTTCTCGCCGGCTCCCTGCTTACCGCCCGTCCCGTTCATCCCGCTCACCCGCCCCTTCGTCCCGCCATCCGAAGCTGACATCACTCACTGTGACATCGCTCGATGGGACGGTCAAGGGCCGGTCACTCCCTGTGGACAACCCGCCCCCACCGCCCGGCGGCAGACCCCGGTCGTACCGACCCCTACGGGTGGTCAGCCCCGAGGAGTACATGAATCCGCGACCTCGGGGGGACGCCAGGGTGCGCCGCGGACCACTACGGTCGTCCCGTGACTGTGATCTCCACCGAAAGCCTGAGCAAGCGGTACCCGGGCGTGACCGCTCTCGACCGGCTGTCCGTGGCCGTCACCCCCGGCGTGACCGGGCTGGTGGGGGCCAACGGCGCCGGGAAGTCGACGCTGATCAAGATCCTGCTGGGCCTGTCCCCGGCGACCGAGGGCAGGGCCGCCGTGCTCGGGCTCGACGTTGCGAAGGAAGGACCGCAGATCCGCAGCCTGGTCGGCTACATGCCGGAGCACGACTGCCTGCCGCCCGACGTGTCGGCGACCGAGTTCGTCGTGCACATGGCCCGGATGTCGGGGCTGCCGCCGTCCGCCGCGCGCGAGCGCACCGCGGACACGCTGCGTCATGTCGGCCTGTACGAGGAGCGGTACCGCCCGATGGGCGGCTATTCGACGGGCATGAAGCAGCGGGTCAAGCTCGCGCAGGCGCTCGTGCACGACCCAAAGCTGGTGCTGCTCGACGAGCCGACCAACGGCCTGGATCCGTCCGGTCGGGACGAGATGCTCGGCCTGATCCGCCGGGTGCACACCGACTTCGGCATCTCGGTGCTGGTCACCTCCCATCTGCTCGGTGAACTGGAGCGCACCAGCGACCACATCGTCGTCATCGACGGCGGCAAGCTGCTGCGCGCCTCCTCCACCAGTGACTTCACCCAGACCACCGCATCCCTCGCGGTCGAGGTCACCGACCGCGAGGAGGAGCTCCGCGCGCGGCTGACCGACGCGGGCCTGACCACCCAGGCGCAGGGCCACCTGCTGCTGGTCGACATCGCGGACGACGAGACGTACGACATCGTGCGCGACGCGGTCGCCGGACTCGGGGTCGGCCTGGTGCGCATGGAGCAGCGCCGGCACCGGATAGCCGAACTGTTCGTCGACGACGACACCACCCCGGCAGGGGACGACGCCCACAGCACGGAAGGAGACGGCCGTGAAGCAGCCTGACGTCGCCGCACCCGGCGGCACGCCGGCCGCCGCCGCGGATGCCCGCACCACCGGTTCACCGCCCGACGTCATCCACGACATCGGCTACCGCAACTACACCGGGCCGCGTCTCGGCCGCGGCTACGCGCGCACCTCGCTGTTCGTCCAGAGCCTGCGCGGTGCGTACGGCCTCGGCCGCAGCGGCAAGTCCAAGGTGCTGCCGATGATCCTGCTCGGCGTGATGTGCCTGCCCGCGCTGATCATGGTCGCCGTCGCAATCTTCGCCGACGGCACCGACCTGCCGGTCGCGTACACGCGCTACGCCGTGGTGCTCCAGGCGGTCATCACGCTTTTCGTCGCCGCCCAGGCCCCGCAGTCGGTCAGCCGCGACCTGCGCTTCAAGACCACGCCGCTGTACTTCTCCCGCCCCATCGAGCGGGTCGACTACGTGGCGGCCAAGTACGCGGCGCTGGCGGCCGCGCTCTTCCTGCTGACCGCGATCCCGCTCCTCATCCTCTACATCGGCGCGCTGCTGGCGAAGCTGGGCTTCGCCCACCAGACCGCCGGGTTTGCGAAGGGCCTGGTGTCCGTCATATTGCTCTCCCTGCTCTTCGCAGGGATCGGCCTGGTCATCGCGGCGGTCACGCCGCGCCGCGGCTTCGGCGTGGCAGCGGTGATCGCCCTGTTCGTGATCACCTACGCGGCCGTCTCCAGCGTCCAGGGCGTGGCCGGGGCGCAGGAGCACTACGACGTCATCGGCTGGATCGGGCTCTTCTCACCGATCACCCTGATCGACGGCTTCCAGACCTGGTTCCTCGGCGCCCACTCCGCCTTCCCGCAGGCCGCGGGCCCGCCGAACGCGGCGGCAGGCCTCGCCTACCTGCTGGTCCTCGTGGGTGTCATCGCGGGCACCTTCGGGCTGCTGATGCGGCGCTACCGGAAGGTGGGCCTGTCGTGACCACGATCACCATCGACAACGTCTCGCGCTGGTTCGGCAACGTGGTGGCGGTCAACGACGTCACGATGACCATAGGACCGGGCGTGACGGGCCTGTTGGGCCCCAACGGCGCCGGCAAGTCGACGCTCATCAACATGATGGCCGGCTTCCTCGCCCCCTCCAGCGGCGCGGTCATGCTGGACGGCAGCGTCATCTGGCGCAACGAGCAGGCCTACCGGGAGATCGGCATCGTGCCCGAGCGCGAGTCGATGTACGACTTCCTCACCGCCCGCGAGTTCGTCGTGGCCAACGCCGAGCTGCACGGCCTGCCCGATCCCGGCGCCGCCGCCCAGCGGGCGCTGGCCACCGTGGGGATGGAGTACGCGCAGCACCGCCGGATCGAGACGTACAGCAAGGGCATGCGGCAGCGCGCCAAGATGGCGTCCGCGCTCGTCCACGAGCCGTCCGTGCTGCTGCTCGACGAGCCGTTCAACGGCATGGATCCGCGGCAGCGGCTGCACCTCATGGAGCTGCTGCGGCGGATGGGCGCCGACGGGCGCACCGTGCTGTTCTCCTCGCACATCCTGGAGGAGGTCGAGCAGCTCGCCCACCACATCGAGGTCGTGGTGGCCGGCCGCCATGCGGCCTCCGGCGACTTCCGCAAGATCCGCCGGCTGATGACCGACCGACCGCACCGCTACCTCGTGCGGTCCAGCGACGACCGGCGGCTGGCCTCCGTCCTGATCGCGCACGCGTCCACCGCCGCGATCGAGCTGGACCAGCGGGAGAAGGCCCTGCTCATCCAGGCGGTCGACTTCGCCGGCTTCACCGAGTTCCTGCCCCGGATCGCCCGCGACCACGGCATCCGGCTCTTCACGGTCTCGCCGTCCGACGAGTCCCTGGAGAGCGTCTTCTCCTACCTGGTCACGGCGTAAGGAGCGACCGACATGACCGTCACCACCGCCCCGCCCGGCCGCGGCGCCGCGCCGCCGTCACCGGGCCCCCGGTTCTACCATCCGACCGTCGCCCGGCTCACGTACGGCGCGCTGCTCGGCCGCCGCCGCGCCCTGCTGCTCTTCGGCCTGCCGCTGCTGCTGCTGATCATCGCGGCCGCGGTCCGGCTGCTCGGCGGCGCCGACGACTCCACGGCGAACGACGTGCTCCAGGGCTTCGGGCTGAGCGCCATGGTGCCGCTGGTCGGCGTCATCGCCGGCACCGGCGCGATCGGTCCGGAGATCGACGACGGCGCGATCGTCTACCTGCTGGCCAAGCCCGTCAAACGCGGCACGATCGTCCTCACCAAGCTGGTCGTGGCCATCGGCGTCAGCCTCGCCTTCACCGCGATCCCCATGCTGCTCGCCGGATTCATACTCAACGGCAACGGGCAGAACGTGGCCGTCGCGTACGCCGTCGGCTCCGCCGTGGCCTGCGTCGCGTACTCCGCGATCTTCCTGCTGCTGGGCGTGGTGACACGGCACGCGGTGGTCGTCGGCCTGGTCTACGCGCTGGTGTGGGAGGGCACGGTCGGCAACGTGGTGCCGGGCGCCCGCAAGCTCAGCGTGCAGCAGTGGGCGCTGGCGGTCGCGGAGAAGTCCGCGCACGGCGATGTCGTCAGCTCCGACGTGGGCCTCACCGCGAGCGTGGTGCTGCTCGTCCTCGTGACGGTGGCGGCCACCTGGTTCGCGGCCCGCAAGCTGCGCACCCTGAAGCTCTCCGTCGAGGAGTGACCCGGCGCCGCTGACGCACATGTGCGCATGCGCGTCGCCGGGCGGGGGAGCACGGCGCGGTGAAGACTGAGGGCGATGCCCCCGCAGACACCGCAGGCGGCGCGGCCGGCACCTGACCGGATCCGCGCCGCGGCGCTCCGGCTCCGCCGCGTCACCCCGCGCGACGCGCGCCGCTTCGCCGTGCGGTGGGTGCGCTCCTCGCCCGGCACCCACATCTGGCTGGCCACGCTCGCCGTGACCAGCGTGGTCGTGGCGGTCGTCGCCCCGCAGACCCGCTCGGCGCTGCTGCACCACTACAGCACCAACCTCGTCGAACTGCACCGTCACCCGGTCCGCGTACTGATCGGCAGCGCGTTCTGGATCCAGACGCCGTCGGCGTTCGCCTTCTACGGCGTGCTCTTCGTGCTGGTGCACGCCCCCGCCGAACGCTGGCTCGGCACCTGGCGCTGGCTGTTCACCGCCGCCACCGCGCACGTCGGCGCGACGCTCGTCAGCCAGAAGGCGGTCTTCTTCGGGATAAGGGACGACCGGCTGCCGCACTCCCTCGCGCACACCGTGGACATCGGGGTGAGCTACGGCCTGGCCGGGATCGTCGGGGTGCTCGCCTACCGGGTGCCGTTTCCGTGGCGCTGGGGGTATCTCGCCGCGCTGCTCGGCTTCTTCGCCCGGCCGGTGCTCAACGGCGGCACGTACACCGACCTCGGGCACCTCACGGCCTTCCTGCTCGGGCTGTGCTGCCACGCGGCGACCCCGCTGCCGGCGTCCCGCGGCAGGGCGGGGGCGGGAGCGGCAGGATCAGGGGCGGGCGGCGGCGGACCGTTCAGAGCAGCGGGCCGAAGAGCCTTTCCAGGACCGGCACGATCCCGTCCTCGTCGTGGGACGCGGTGACCTCGTCGGCGACCGCCTTCAGCTCCGGATGCGCGTTGGCCATGGCCACGCCGTACCCGGCCCACGCGAACATCGGGATGTCGTTGGGCATGTCCCCGAAGGCGATCGTCTCGGCGGCCGTCACGCCCAGCCGCCGCGCGGCCAGCGACAGCCCGGTCGCCTTGCTCAGGCCCAGGGGCAGCAGCTCGACGATGCCCGCGCCCGCCATGGTCGCGCTCACCATGGTGCCCGCGACCTCCGTGGCCACCTGCGTCAGCTCGTCGTCCGTCAGCTGCGGATGCTGTATGTAGAGCTTGTTGAGCGGCTCGGCCCACAGCTCCTGCGGGCCGGAGATGTGCACGACGGGCAGCTCGGGATTGTGCACGTACCCCGGGCCGACCAGTACCTCGCCGGTGAGCCCGTCTCGGCTCGCGGCCACCGCCAGCGGGCCGGTCTCCGCCTCGATCTTGGCCAGCGCGAGCGCACCGAGCTGCCGGTCCAGCGTGACCGAGGTCAGCAGCCGTCCCGATCCGGCGTCGTAGACCTGCGCGCCCTGGGCGCAGACGGCGAGCCCCTGGTAGTCGAGGTAGTCCAGCACGTGCCGGACCCACGGGACGGCCCGGCCGGTCACCACGATGTGGGCGGCGCCCTTGGCGGCGACCGCCGCGAGCGCGTTCCGCGAACGGGGCGAGACGGTGGCGTCGCTGCGCAGCAGCGTGCCGTCCAGGTCGGTCGCGACCAGCCGGAAGGGCAGCTCCCCCACGGCCGCCGCGGCGGCGGCCCGGTCCGGCGCGCTCACTTGGCGGCGGCCGGCGCGGTGGCGGACACGGTGCCGGCGGGCTCCAGGACCTCGCGCCCGCCCAGGTACGGCCGCAGCACCTGCGGGACGCGCACCGAGCCGTCGGGCTGCTGGTGGTTCTCCAGGAGGGCGACGATCGTGCGCGTCACCGCGCACAGCGTGCCGTTGAGGGTGGCGAGCGGGCGGGTGCCGTTCTCGTCGCGCAGGCGCACGCTCAGCCGCCGGGCCTGGAACTCGTCGGTGTTCGACGTCGACGTCAGCTCGCGGTACTTGCCCTGGGTCGGGATCCACGCCTCGCAGTCGAACTTCCGCGACGCGGACATGCCCAGGTCGCCCGAGGCCAGCTCGACCACCTGGAAGGGCAGCTCCAGCGAGGTCAGCCACTCCTTCTCCCAGGCCAGCAGCCGCTGGTGCTCGGCCTCCGCCTCCTCGGGAGTGGTGAAGACGAACATCTCGACCTTGTCGAACTGGTGCACCCGGAAGATGCCGCGGGTGTCCTTGCCGTACGAGCCGGCCTCGCGCCGGTAGCAGGACGAGAAGCCCGCGTAGCGCAGCGGCAGCCGCCGCGCCTCGATGATCTCGTCCATGTGGTAGGCCGCGAGCGGGACCTCGGAGGTGCCGACCAGGTACAGGTCGTCCTTGTCGAGGTGGTAGACGTCGTCCTCGGCCTGGCCGAGGTAGCCGGTGCCGGCCATGGCGGCGGGCTTGACCAGGTTCGGCGTGAGCATCGGGGTGAAGCCGGCGGCGGTGGCCTGCGCCATGGCCGCGTTGACCAGGGCCAGCTCCAGCAGCGCGCCGATGCCGGTCAGGTAGTAGAAGCGCGAACCGGACACCTTCGCGCCGCGCTCGGTGTCGATGGCGCCGAGCAGCTCGCCCAGCTCCAGGTGGTCGCGCGGGGTGAAGCCCTCGGCGGCGAAGTCGCGCGGGGTGCCGTGCTGCTCGACGACGGCGAAGTCCTCCTCGCCGCCGATCGGGGCGTCGGGGTGGACGATGTTGCCGATCCGGAGCAGCAGCTGCTGGGCCTCCTCGGCGGCTTCGTGCTGCTCGGCGTCGGCGGTCTTGACCGCGGCCGACAGCTCGCCTGCGCGACGCAGCAGCTCGGCCTTCTCGTCGCCCTGCGCCTTGGGGATCAGCTTGCCCAGCTGCTTCTGCTCGGCGCGCAGCTCGTCGAAGCGGGTGCCGGAGGAGCGGCGGCGCTCGTCGGCGGACAGCAGGGAGTCGACGAGCGCGACATCCTCTCCACGGGCACGCTGCGAGGCGCGCACACGGTCGGGGTCGTCACGGAGCAGGCGAAGGTCGATCACGGCTACAGGCTACCGGGGCGGGGCGCGCGGGCGCGACAACTTAGCGGCTTTATGCCCGATATGAGAGCTTCACGACATAAGCGCGGGAAATCCGTAGTAGGGGCGAAAAAATGGCGCGTCAACCATATTGCGGGCGACCTACCGGCAGGTGCATCCGGCTTGTGGAGAACCGGAGTTGATCATCGCTCCCGGGGTGAGTTATCCACAGGCCTGCGGAAGATCTCCGCAACTTGTCCACAGGGTGTGGGGAAGTTCTGTGGAGGAAGACGAGATCATTCCCGGGGCGGGATGATCGGCTATGGATTCCCCGTCGAAACTCGCCCCACACTCACTTTCGAGTGAGAAATACTCCCTCGGACGAGTGGGCCGCGCGAAATGGGCTGACGAGGTGCACCCTGTGCCGCTCTGTGGTGTGCCGGTGTCTGTGTACCGATTTGTCGATGACGTCGGCTTCGCCTGTCGACTTGTCCCCACGTTACCCACAGGCTCGCAGCACCCCCTGTGGATAACTCGCGGGTAGCTGTGCAGAACAGTGCAGAACCTCTGTGCGGGGCCGGTGTGCCGCAGTCGCGGGGCCGACACCGCCCGCCGCGCGGAACCGCTCAGCCGCGGCCGTCGAGCGCGCGGTTCAGCCAGTCCGAGGCCTCGGCGAACTCCGTGTCACCCGTGCCGCGCGCGACGGCCCCGGCCACCTCGTCCGCCCGCGGGTACGACCCGAGGAAGCGCACGTTCAGGCAGCGCCGCCGCAGCCCCATCAGCGTCTCGCCGACCCGCCGGTCGGTCAGGTGCCCCTCGGCGTCGACCGAGAAGCAGTAGCGGCCGAGGCCCTCCCCCGTCGGGCGGGACTCGATCCGCATCAGGTTCACACCGCGGATCGAGAACTCCTGGAGCAGCTCCAGCAGTGCGCCCGGGTGGTCGTCACGCAGCCAGAAGACCGCCGACGTCTTGTCCGCGCCGGTGGGCGCCGCCAGCCGCGCGGGGCGGCCGACGAGCACGAAGCGCGTCGTCGCGTTGGCCGCGTCGGCGATGTCCGTCGCCAGCGGCTCCAGCCCGTACGTCGGCGCGGCGAACTCCCCCGCGAAGGCCCCGTCGAAACGGCCTTCCTGCACCAGCCGCGCGCCGTCCGCGTTGGACGCCGCCGACTCCCACACCGCGTCCGGCAGGTGGTCCGACAGCCACTGCCGCACCTGTGCCTGCGCGGCCGGGTGCCCGGTGACCGTCTTCACCGACGACAGGTCCGTGCCGGGCCGCACCAGCAGCGCGAAGGCGATCGGCAGCAGCACCTCGCGGTAGATCATCAGCGGCTCGCCGAAGGCCAGCTCGTCGAGGGTCGCGGTGATGCCGCCCTCGACGGAGTTCTCGATCGGCACCAGCGCGCCGCCCGCCTCGCCCGCGCGCACCGCGTCCAGCGCGGCCGGCACCGACACCATGGGGACGAGTTCGCGCGTCGCCGCCTCGGGCAGCGACCGCAGCGCGGCCTCCGTGAAGGTGCCCTCGGGACCCAGGTACGTGTAGCGGCTCGCTGACGACATGTACGCAGCCTAACGGCCCGCGCGCACTGCTCCGTACGGGTCACGCACCGTCACGCCGTCCGCGGTATCCTCCGGCGCGCTCATCCCTCCAGCAGCCGCTGACCCACGTATTCCCCGGGTCCCGCGCCGCCCGGCACCGCGAACAAACCGCTCGCCTCGTGCCGCAGGAAGCGCGACAGCCCGTCCGCGCCGTCGAGCTTGCGCTGCACGGGCACGAAGCCCCGCATCGGATCCGCCTGCCAGGCCACGAACAGCAGCCCGGCGTCCGGCGTTCCGTCCGCGCCGATGCCGTCGTGGTACGAGAACGAGCGCCGCAGCATGGCCGCGCCGCCGTTGGACGCGGGGGCCGCGACGCGGATGTGGGCGTCGCCCGGGATCGCGAGGGTGCCGTCCGCGCCGAACCGCGCGAGGTCGACCGGTGTGGTCTCGGTGCCGCCCGACAGCGGTGCCCCGTCCGACTTGCGCCGCCCGATCACCCGCTCCTGGCGCGGCACCGGGAGGTGGTCCCAGTCGTCGAGCAGCATCCTGATCCGCCGCACCACCGCGTACGACCCGCCCGCCATCCACGCCGGCAAGCCGTGCGGCGGCACGAAGACCCGGGCGGCGAAGTCCGCGTCGGAGGGCTTGGGGTTGTTGGTGCCGTCGATCTGGCCCATCAGGTTGCGGCCGGTCATCGGCCGGGCCGTCGCGCCGGGGCTGCGGGTGAAGCCGTTCATCTGCCAGCGCACCACGGCCCGGTCCCGCGCCGCCTTCTCGAGCACCCGCAGCGCGTGGAAGGCCACCAGTGCGTCGTCGGCGCCTATCTGCACCCACACGTCGCCGTCGCTGCGCCCGGCGTCCAGCCGGTCGGCGGGGAAGTGCGGCAGCGGGGCCAGCGCCTCGGGCAGGGCCGAGGCGAGCCCGGTGCGCGCGAAGAAGCCGCGGCCGAAGCCGAAGGTGACGGTCAACGAGGCCGGACCGGCGTCGTCCGCGATCTGGTCGTCGTACGCCGCGGGGGCCGCGGGGCGGTCCTGCCGGGTCATCGTGCGCACCGCGGCCGACCAGCGGCGCATCAGTGCCGCCGCGCCCCGCCGTCCGGCGTCCGGCAGCAGGTCGAAGGCCACCAGGTGGCCGCGGGCCTGCGCGGGCTGCACGATGCCCGCCTGGTGGGCGCCCTCGAAGGGGATGTGCGCGGAGCCGACCGTGCCGAGCGCGACAGGGTCCGTGCGCGCCGCGCCCGCGCCCGCCGCCCCGGCCGCGCCTCCGGCGACCAGCCCGGCGGCGCCCGCGGCCCCCGCGGCGCCGAGGAGGCGGCGCCGGGTCATCGGCGCGGCAGGGTGCCGGGCCGTACGGTCCTCGGCACATACTGCCGGTCCGTCGGCGGGCGGGACGTCTGTGCCGGGCGGGGGCGTCTGGGGGACGTCTGTGCCGGGCGGCGCCGGCTGCCCGTCTGCCGTGGGGCCGTGGGCGGTGTGCGGGGCATGCGCCTCCGGGCGAACGGCGGATCCGCGGTCTTCTGCCGCGGATCCGCCGCCTCCCTTTCCCCCTGCGGGGCCGGTCCTGCCTGTTGTGCTCATCTGTGCTCGCTCTTGCCGTGGCTCGGTGATGCCGGTGCTCAGGAGGTGATCTGCACGGTCCGCGTCACCGTGACCTCGTCGATGTCGGAGGTGCGCACGGTGAGCGCGAGCTGCCAGGCGCCCGCGAGCGGCAGCCGTACGCCGGTCGCGATCCAGTGCCCGGCGGTGAATGCGCCGACCTTCGCCTGGAGCGGGCCCAAGTGCTGCGCGGGCAGCGTGAAGGCGAGCCGTACCTCGGGTGCCTTGATCGGCTTGCCCGCCGGGTCGGTCAGCTCCAGGTGCACCTCGGCGTCCTTCCCCGCGCGCGGCGGGGCGAGGGTGAGGGACGCGGTGCCCTTGCCTCCGGCGCCGCCCGTGTCGAAGGGGATGCTCAGGCTGACCTGCTGCGGCGCGGTGGCGGCCGGGGCGCTCGCGCCGGGGGCGGCCGGTGCCTTGCCGAGGTTCTTCTGCTCCTCCGCGGCCCGGCCTGGCTGGCTGCCGGTGAGGATCGTGGTGACGGTCAGCAGGACGACGGCGATGCCCGCCTCGATCAGCACCGAGCGGCGCAGCGCCACCCGCGCGGGGTCGGCGTCGCGCACCTTGCGCTCACGCGCGGCGGCCCGTACCTCCTGCTGCCTGCGCAGCTGAGCCGCCCGCCGTGGGTCGCCCCCGGCGGCGCCGTCCGGGGCCGGGTCCGCCGAGGAGGAGTCCCCCGTCCCGGCTGCCGCGGAGGCGTTGTCTGTGCCGCCCTGCGGGCCCTGGGCGGGCTCCTGGGGGCCTCCCGTGTCCGTCACGGCCTCCGGCCCGCCCGCCGCGGCCACGACGGCCTGACGGGCCGTCCGGCGCGTTTCCCGCTCCCGCCCGGCCGCGCGCTCCTTCTGCCGCCCGACCTTCGAGCCCCGGCCCGCGGCCGCCGCCGCGGGCACCGCCTCGCCGAGGGACTGCGTCCAGCGGCGCGAGAACCACGCCGTGCCCACGAGGCAGCACACCAGCCCGATCTTGATGAGCAGCAGCCGCCCGTACGAGGTGTCGGTGAAGGCGCGCCAGGTGCCGATCTGCCGCCAGGCCTGGTACGTGCCGGTGCCGACCAGCGCGGTGATCGCGGTCAGCGCGATCGTGGAGAAGCGGCGTACGGCGGCGCGTTCGAGGGCGGCTGCCGCCGAGGGCACGCTGAGCGCGGTGAGCAGGGTGATCAGGCCGCCCAGCCACACCGCCATGGACACCAGGTGGACGACGTCGACCGGCATCGCCACCTTGCGCTGGATGCCGACCGAGGCGTGCTCGGCCATCGCCCAGGTGGCGGCGATGCCCACCGCGACGACGCTGCCGCCGATGCCCAGGCCCCAGGCCAGGTCGGCGCGTTCCTCCGGGTCCTCGCGCTCGGTGAAGCTGCCGAAGAGCACGGCGAGGAAGACCGCGGCGGCGGCGAGCAGCAGCAGCCGGGATACCAGCGCGGCGCCCGGCCGGGTCTCCAGCTGGGTGCGGATCACGTCCAGGTCGAAGGCGTCGCCGAGCCCGGTGCCGTTGGCGTAGGGGCCGCGCAGCATGATCAGCGCGATGGTCGCGGCGACCAGCGCGACCCAGCCGCCGGCCGCGAGCCGCTTCATGGGGCGCAGTTTGGCGCCCTGCGGCCAGCACACCGACAGGAAGACGCAGCCGCCGACCAGCAGGGCGAAGCCGCCGTACGCGACGTAGCGGGCGACGCCGTAGAGCGTGCCCGCGGCGCCGCCGCCCACCGCGGCCTCCGCCGACACGTCGACGGTCGTCCGGGAGGGCGCGCCCACCGAGAAGGTGAAGGCGCCCGCGACCGGGTGGCTGTCCTGCGAGACGGCCTTCCACGCCACGGTGTACGTGCCGTTGCCGAGCCCGGTGCGCAGTCCGACGGTGGCCGTGGACCCGGAGTCCTTGCCGTCGGCGTGCGCGGGGGTGCCGACGGCGACGTTCACGCCCTGCGGGTCCAGGACACGCAGCGAGTCGGCGGACAGGAGCACGCCCTCGGAGAAGGTGAGCACCACCCGCTGCGGCGCGGTCTGCACGACCGAGCCGTCGGCGGGGTCGGTGCGCAGCAGCGCCGCGTGCGCGGACGCGGGCGTGGCGGTGCCGAGCAGCACGGCGACGAGTGCGCCCAGCGTGGCGAGCACCGCCGCCGCGGCACGGCGCGGCATGGTCCGCCGCTCGTGCCGCCGTGCGGGAAGCCGTCTGTTCATCGGTGGATCAGCCCCTCGGGTCGTACGCCGTCGGCCGTACGGGCACGGTGACCGTGACCGTGGCGGGCGAGGCGTGGGTGAAGTGGAGTCGCAGGGTGATCTGCTCGCCCACCGAGGGTTTGTGGGTGAGCCCTTCGAGCATCATGTGGGCACCGCCGGTGCCCAGGGTGAGTCTGCCGCCCGCGGGCACGGTGAGTGCGCTCACCTGGCGCATGGTGGTGCCGGTGGTGGTGTGCAGGGTGACGTGCGCGGCGAGCGGCGTGGTCACCGACGTCAGCTCGGCGTCGGTGCCGCCGGTGTTGGACACCGTCACATAGGCGGCGGCCTCGTCGGTGAGCAGCGGCTGGGGAATGTACCCGCCGCTCACCTCGAGCCGTGCGCCGCCGGAGCCCTTGCCCGTGTCCGGCCGGTGCCCGGCCAGGCCCGCCGCCGCACCCGTTGCCGCGGCCACTGCCACGACTCCGCCTATTGCGCCCAGAAGTGCCCGCCGCCGCTTCACGGCGCCTCGCTCCTGATGAGCTTGGGCAGGTCGTGGGCGAACTGGGCGGCGGTGGTGCCGGACATGTACAGCACGTGGGCCTTGTCGTCCTTCGGCCAGAAAGCCAGCACCTCTGCGCCGTGGGTGACCGTGATGCTGCCGTCCTTCTCCTTCACCGGCGGCGCGATGCCGACCCCGACCGACCGGGCGGCGTTCTCGATCGTGGTGAAGTCGCCGGTCAGGCCGATGAAGCTCTTGTCCATCGCGCCCAGCCACTCGGTCAGCCGGGCCGGGGTGTCGCGGTCGGGGTCGGTGGAGACGAACACGACCCGCAGCTTGGCCTGGTCGGCCGCGGGCAGCTTCGCCTTGGCCAGGGCGATGTCGCTCATGGTCGTCGGGCAGACGTCGGGGCAGTGCGTGTAGCCGAAGAAGAGCAGCACGGGGTGCCCGGCGGTCTGCTTGACGAGGTCGAACGGCTTGCCCTGGTTGTCGGTCAGGTGCAGCTGCGGCTTGGTGAAGGGTGTGTCGAGCAGCGTGCCGGGCTGGCTCGCCTCCGTGGACACGTCGGCGGCGGGGCGGGAGTCCTGGCCGGAGGAGCCGGAGCTCCCGGAGCCTCCGCAGCCGCCGAGCAGGAGGGCACAGGCGGCGGCGAGGGCGACGGAGGCGGTTTTGACGGTGGTACGCATGGATGGTCCCCAGGGTGCGATGGCGAAGGCCGGGCGGCCGCGGAGCCGCGGTGTGCGGGCGCGGCCGCCCGGCGTCTTGCGGGTGCGTCAGTCGGTGGCCGTGCTGCTGCCGGAGCCTGCCGCCGCGGCGGCACGGCGCCGTCCGGCGAGGACGCCGAAGCCGACTCCGGCGGCGCCGACGACGATGCCGGCGATGCCGAGGGCCCGCGCGGTGTCGTCGCTGTCACTGCCGGACGCGGCGGCCTGCGGTGCGGAGGTGCCCGAGCCGCTGTCGGCGGCGGGGGCGGGCGCCGGGGTGCCGGTGGCGGCCCCGGCGTCGTCGGAGGCGGCCGCGGTCAGCTTCAGGGTCGGCGCCGGGTTCTGCGGCTCGGCCTGGCCCGCCTGCGGGACCTCGATCCAGCGGACGACGTCGTCGTTGTCGTAGGTCTGGAGCGTCTTGAACGACAGCGCGTCGGTGTCGGAGGGCAGCGGTCCGAAGGAGACCGGGAACTGCTGGAACTGCCCGGGTGCGATCTTCCCGCCGGACCAGGTGATCTTGGTGACGGCCTGGTCGATGGTGCCGTCGTCGGTCTTGATCGGCGTCGTGAGCTTCGACTTGGTCACCTGCGCGGTCCAGCCCGGCACCGGCTGGAGGGACACCGAGGCGATCGGGTGGTCGGTGGGCAGGTTGACCTCGATCTTCACGGTCGAGGCGGTGTCCTGCTCGTTGGGCACCTTGAAGGCGACGGTGGTGTAGCCGCCCTTCGCGGCGGACGTCGGCTGCACGGTGACATGGGCGAAGGCCGGCACCGCGGCCAGTACGACGGTCGCGCCGGCGATCGCGGCGACGGTTGCGGCACGGCCGCGCAGGCGGGACATGCGGGAAGTGCTCATGACAGGGCTTCTCCACGGTGAGGGATGCTGCGGACGGAAGGCTGTACGGGGCGGGCCGGGCAGCCGGCAACGGCCGCGGGACGCACGGGCGTACGGGGCCGGGCGCCGCGGCCGTGGGCGGCGGGCGGCGGATACGGGCGTACGCGGGTGCGCCGCCGGTGTGCTGCTGCGGCGGCCGCGGCGGGGCGGACCGCGCGCCGCCCGCCCGCCACCCGGCCGCACCTCCCGACGGCAGCCGGGGCCGTCCGCGCCGTCACCGCCGGGTCACGGCACCTGAGGCACCGGAAGGTCCGGTGGCATCGGAATGCCGGAAACGGGAGGAACGCGGATGAGCCCGGACAAACCGGGTGAGTGTGGGCGGGTGGAGCCGACGCCGCGTCAGGCCGACAGGACCACCGGTGGCCCGCGCCGGGCCAGCGAGTGCCGCAGCAGCACCGTGCGCCAGGCGGCGTCCGGTGTCCTCCCGGCGTGCGGCGGGCCGTGCCGCGGGGCGCCCGCCGGGCAGCCGGTGAGCGCGGCCAGCAGCGCGTAGGCACGGCGTACGGCGGCGGGGCTGAAGCCGGTGAGCTCCGCCACGCCGCGCGCCGAGAGCCTGACCAGCCGCCAGAGCGCGGCCTCGCCGCTCCGCAGCAGCCAGCCCGCCACCAGTGCGGCCAGCAGGTGCGCGAGCAGCATCGGCAGCGAGCACAGCGGCAGCGCGGCCAGTACCGAGCGCGCGGTGAGACCGGCCTGCGGCGTCATCCCCGGCATGCCCGCGTGCGGGCCGAGGCCCGCGGCGGACACGATCTGCTGCGCGCTCTGCGGGGTCAGCGCCGTCGCGTGGGTGCCGCACACCAGCCGGGCGGCCACGGTCAGCAGTCCGCCGCCACCGCCACTCGAAGGAGTGAGTCCCGGCGTGGCGCACATCTGACCCGCGCCGAAGACCATGTGCAAGGTGAGCTGTCCGGCAGCCAGGCTCGCGGTGATGCCCGGCAGCGTCCGCTCCCGGCCCGCCAGCGGCGCCACGACGGCGACGACCCCGAGCCACCCCAGCGCCAGCGACCAGGCCGGCACCGCGGTGCCGGAGGCCAGTGTGTGCCCGGCGGCGGCCAGCACGACGCAGACCGCGGCGAAGAGCGCGGCCCTCAGCAGTCGCATGCCGGCGCCTGCGCGCACAGCGGCGGGGGTAGCCATGACGGCCGTCATCTTCTCACCACGGGCCCCATCCGTGAACAAGGGGGTGCCCGGCTCGCGGGGGTGTGTCCGGTGGCCTTTTACACCCGTATGCCGGGTGCGGGCATCCGCCGAATGAGCGGTGTCACGTCAACACCGCGCTTACGGGGCGCCCTTCGCGGCAATACGTAGTCGTATGTCGAGCCGCAGCCAGGAGGCTGAGCATGAGCATCTGGTGGTCACTCCATTTGCGGCGCGAGGCTGCGAGCGTCCCGCTCGCCCGGAAGCTCCTGATGGGGACGATGGAGACCGCCGGGGTCGATCCCGACATCTCCTTCGACCTGTCGGTGGCGCTGTCCGAGGCGTGCGCGAACGCCGTTGAGCATGCCGGAGAGGCGACCGGCTACTGCGTCACCGCCCACATCGACGGTGACTGCTGCCGGATCGAAGTCGCCGACTCCGGGCCCACGACCTCCCGCGACCGCACTACCGTTTTCGAGCACTCACCCGACCTCGACCGAAAACCCGACTGGATCCTGCACCCCACCCGCACGCTGCCGCACCGCGGGCAGTACGCCGAGCACGGGCGCGGGCTCATCCTGATCGAGGCCCTGGTCGACCATGTGCGCTTCCACGACCGGCCCGGGGTGGGCACGGCCGTGTCCTTCGACAAGATCCTCAAATGGCGCGACGACGCCCTCCTCAGGGCGTCCTGACACGCTGAGGAGGGCGACCGTGGGACGTGTCCGGCGGGGCTCCGCGGCGGAGCCCCGCACGGCCCGCTAGCCGCGCAGTGCGGCCATCCAGGACTCGACCTCGGCCGAGGCGCGGGGCAGGGCCGCGGACAGATTGCGGTTGCCCTCCGCGGTGACCAGGATGTCGTCCTCGATGCGTACGCCGATGCCGCGGTACTCCTCCGGCACGCTCAGGTCGTCCGCCTGGAAGTACAGGCCGGGCTCCACGGTGAGCACCATGCCGGGCTCCAGCGTGCAGTCGACGTACGCCTCGGTGCGCGCGTGCGCGCAGTCGTGGACGTCGATGCCGAGCATGTGGCCGGTGCCGTGCAGCGTCCAGCGGCGCTGCAGGCCCAGTTCGAGCACCCGCTCGACGGTGCCCTCCAGCAGGCCCCACGCGACCAGGTGCTCGGCGAGCACGCGCTGGGCGGCGTCGTGGAAGTCGCGGTAGGCGGCACCCGGCTTGACGGCCGCGATGCCCGCCTCCTGCGCCTCGTACACCGCGTCGTAGATCTTCCGCTGGAGCGGCGTGAAGCTGCCGTTGACCGGGAGCGTACGGGTCACGTCCGCGGTGTAGAGGTGGCGGGTCTCGACGCCGGCGTCCAGCAGCAGCAGGTCGCCGGAGCGCACCGGGCCGTCGTTGCGCACCCAGTGCAGCGTGGTGGCGTGCGGGCCGGAGGCGCAGATGGAGCCGTATCCCACGTCGTTGCCCTCGACGCGGGCGCGCAGGAAGAAGGTGCCCTCGATCCAGCGCTCCGACGTCGCCTCGGCCTTGTCGAGCACCTTGACGACGTCCTCGAAGCCGCGCGCGGTCGAGGCGCAGGCCTGCTCCAGCTCGGCGATCTCGAAGTCGTCCTTGACCAGGCGCAGCTCGGACAGGAAGACGGTCAGCTCGGTGTCCCGCTCGGCGGTGACCTTGTCGGCCAGCGCGGCCTCGACGCCCGCGTCGTGGCCGCGCACGACCCGGACCGGACCGGTGGCCTCGCGCAGCACGTCGGCGACGGTGCGCACGTCACGGCAGGGCAGGCCGAGCAGCTGCTCGCCCTCGGCCAGGCTGTTGCGGCGGCCGACCCACAGCTCGCCCTGGCCGTGCAGCCAGAACTCGCCGTTCTCCCGGTCGGAGCGCGGCAGCAGATACGCGGTGGCCTCGTGGCCGCCCTCCGCCAGCGGCTCCAGCACCAGGACGGCGTCCTCCGTCTGGTCGCCGGTGAGGTGGGCGTACTCGGTCGCGGCGCGGAAGGGGTAGTCCGTGTCGTTGGAGCGGCGGCGCAGATTGCCGGCCGGCACCACGATGCGCTCGCCGGGGAAGCGTGCCGACAGCGCGGCGCGCCGCGCGGCGGTCTGCCGGGCCTGCGGGATCGGCTCCAGGCCGCGCCGCTCGGTGTCCGCCCAGCCGGACTTCATGACGGCCGCCAGCTCGTCCGACACCGCCGGATACAGCCCGTTCTTGCGCTGCTTGACCGGCTTGTCCGCGGCCGCCTCGGGCTCCTGCGCCCCGGCGATCTCCTGCTCTTCCCCGTTCGTGCCCCGCTGCCCGTCGGCCTCCGTCACGTCCCTGCCTCCTCAAGATGAACCTTTCGTCCATCGTAGGCGGGGGGTGTGTCAGTCGAAACGGGCCACCATCAGCACCAGGTCCTCGGTGCCCGCGGTGCGGTCCAGGCCGCCGGGCAGCACGGCCCGCAGCAGGTGGTCGGCCAGCCGCCCGGGATCCTCCCGTACGGCGTCGGTCGCGCTGCGGGCGGCCGCGTGGACGCGGGCGACGGCCCGGTCGGCGCTGTCGCCGGTGCGGTGCAGCAGCCCGTCGGTGAAGAGCACCAGGCTCTCGCCGGGCCGCACCCGCAGCTCGACACTGGGCGCCTCCCAGCAGCTGAGCATGTTCAGCGGCGCCGACAGCGACGTCTCGACGAATTCGCAGCGGTGGTCGCCGACCAGCAGCGGCGGGCAGTGCCCGGCGCCCGCCAGCGTCACCCGGCGGCTCCCCGCGGACTGCGGGGCTCCCACGTGGCCGAAGAGCGCGGTCGCCGAACGGGCCGGTTCGGTCAGTCGCAGCAGCAGCTCCAGGTCGGAGAGCACCGCGACCGGGTCCTCGCCCTCCATCACCGCGTACGCCCGCAGCGACGCCCGCAGCCGGTCGCGCGCCGCCACCGCGCCGGGACCCGCACCCGTGACGCCGCCCACCGCCAGCCCCAGCGCGCCCTCGGGCAGCGGCAGGGCGTCGTACCAGTCGCCGCCGCCGCGCGGCCCGCACTGGTGCCGTACGGCCATGCGCACGCCGGGGACGCGCGGCAGCCGGGCCGGCAGCATCTCGGCGGACAGGGCGGCGGCGTCCCGCCGGGCGCGCTCCAGGTCCAGACCGCGGGCGAGGTGCTCGGCGGCGTAGCGCAGATACATGCCCGCCAGCCGGCGCTGCCGCACGGTCGGCGCGGCGGGCTCGTCGTAGAACCACACGACCGCGCCGAGGCGCCGCCGGGGCGGCATCGCGGGGGAGAGGACGGCGCCGCCCGCGGACGGAGCGGGCCCGGTTGTGGAGAAGTCGGGGAAGTCCTCGGCGGCGCGGTCGCCCGGGAAGGGGCCGGAGCCGGGCGCAGACGTGACGGGCTCCCGGTCGGCGGCGGAACAGGTGACGCCGTTTGTGGAGGAAGTGGCTGAATCAGGTGTGGATACGGTGCCGTCCTCCGGCCCCGCGGCGAGGCGGTCCGCGGCCAGCGCGAGCCCGTAGGCGGCTGCCACGCCGAGCTGCGCCGCCACCTCGTGGTGCCGCCCGTGCGCGCCCGTGCCCGGCCGCAGGTCGGGGTGCGCGGCCTCGTCGGCGCCGGGGGGCACCGCGCCGAAGCCGACGGTCTCCAGGGCGCCCAGGTCGGCGTGCCCGAGGCCGTGGCCGACGGTGGTGTCCGGGCCCAGGCCGTCGGCGGGCGCCAGGGTGACGAGGCCGCGCCGGGCGCCGACCAGGGCGTCCCCGGCCAGCACGACCTCGCGCAGCGCGTCGTCCAGCAGGGCCGTTCGGGCGAGTCTTCCGGTCAGTTCATGGAGCAGCGACAGGTCGCAGGCCCAGGACGCCAGCCCGTCCTGAAGGGCGGGAGCGCCTCCGGAAGCGTTGCGTCCCGGCAGGCCGGGGGCGGATTCCGCGGCGGGCGCGGACGCCGCGGCCGGGACCGCGGGCACCGCGGAGGACGCCGTGACAGGCGCGGTCGCCACGCCGGCGGGCGAAGCCGCGGTGGTGACAGGCGTGTTGGGAGTATGCGCCGCGGCGGGTCGCCGTGGCTCGCTTCCGGCCACTTTTCTGACCCGGGAGGGGTTCACCGCCCGCGACTTCCGGGCAGAGAACGGAGGGTGGGGCAATCCGAGCTTTTTGCCCGCGCAAGGCGGAGCACTCGCATGATTAGCATCGCAAACCCCCATGTGTGCTGCGCCGCTGCCGAGGACCCCACTTCTACACGGGCGATCGTGGGCATGTCCAGGATTGTCCCGATACCGGGAATGGTGTCGGGTCCCTTGCGTCCGCCGTGCCCGACGGCATACGTTGGCCGAAAAGAACCACCCCCGCCGTATGCGCGCTGTCGACTGATCCAAGCCAACAGCGCGTCATATTGCGGGCGATGGGTAGGAACCCGAAGTCTGGCTCAAGCGTCGTAAGTACGTAATCAGTTGACGGCCGACCCAACCCGAGTGGCAGGGGTGCTGGGCCCGAAGTGAGCCACGAACGAGTGGGTCACGATCAGGGCACCGCGAAGTGCCAAGCGCCGTAATCGCGCTAACCTCCGCCACGTTCCACGCTCGGCTGGCGGCGGCGTGTTGCGCTGCCTCGCAAGCGGTGTGCTCGACAAGTTACGTTGTGTAATGGGCAGATCCCTGGGCGTTAACGGAAAGGAACGAGCGCTGATGCGCGAGATCCTCGGAAGGCGACGCAAGCTCTCACTGCAGCGGAAGGAGCGGACCGCGTTGCTCAACGCGGCGCTCACTTACGCCGAACAGTGGCAATGGCGAGTCGTGCCCGGCGTCGGGTACGACCGGCGCGGAAGCTGGCGCGCGGCAGGTGCGCAGCCGTGCGCCTGTGCCCGCCCCAACTGCCCCGTACCCGGGGCCCATCCGCTCGACCCCGGACTCCTGGCCGCGACCCGCGACCCGCGCATGGTGCGCTACTGGTGGACCAGCAGGCCCGACGCACCCGTCGTCGTCGCCACCGGCGACCGCGTCTCGGCGGCGAGCCTGCCCGCCGTGGCCGGTGCGCGCGCCCTGGAGGCGCTGGAGGCCATGGGCGTACGGCTGGGGCCCGTCGTTGCCACCCCGACGCGGTATCAGCTGCTGGTCGCCCCCTACTCGCTCGCCGACCTCGGCGAGATCCTCGACAGTCATGAATGGGTCCCCACGTCCCTGCGTTACCACGGCGACGGCGGCTACGTGGGACTCCCGCCGTCGAGCAGCAGTGCCGGCCAACTGCGGTGGGTGCGCCCGCCGCAGCCCGACGAGCGCACGGGCGGGCAGCCGTGGCTGCCGCAGATCGGCACCCTGATCGACGCCCTGGTGCGGGCGGGACGCAGCATGCCGGGCAGCGACCGGCTGACCTACTGACGCCTGGACACCCTGACGCCCCGGCTGCACGCCGGGCAGGGCTGACAGGCACTCGGAGCACACCGGTGCCCGTGGGACGGTGCCGGACGGAGCCGTTCGAGCCGTATGCCCCGGCATATTGCCGCGGCGTACGGCTCCGCGCGCGCCACGGGACGGTGGCGGCGCCATGACACACCGGTCGCGTCGGCGGCAACAGGCCGCTGCCGCAGCCGCTTTGCCCGTTCCCGCGTGTTCCCGCGTGTCCGCGCAGGTTCGCGCGCGCTGTCGTACGTCCTTACGCGCTCCGCACGCGGTGTGGCGTACGGTCCGTCGTAGGACCGTGACGGGGACGACGGCGATGCGCAGGTGGCGGCGGGCACGCGACGGCGTACGGCCGGGGCGTGCGCGGCCCGCCGGAATCCCTCGTACGGGTGAACGCGCGTCCTGGTGTCACTCGTTCGGGCAGCGGCCGACCCCGGGTGACCTGGCCCGTGGCGGCGGATGGGCGGGAGGGTCCGCCACCTGACCGCTATGTTCTCTTTCGTGGCACATTGCGTCGTGCACGTCGGGCGGCGATCCGGCATGAGGAGGAGGGGAGCGGCGAATGGCAGCACACCGCCCGTCGGCACAGGACCCCGGCGACCGGCTGCGGCTCATCGCGGCCGCGAGCGCCGTCGCGCTCGCCGTCGTCCTGCCCCTGGCCGCGGTGACCGCCGACCACCACGACGGCGCCCCGCGCCGCCAGGCGGGCCACAGCACTCCGCACGACGCGCCGGACGCGGGCCGGAGGGGCGGCCCGGCGGACGGCGACTGACCGCTGGCGGCGGGCGGTGCGCCGGGACGCTGTGCTCGGGACGATCCGGAAGGTCCCGCGGTGCCTGGCGCGCCTCGTCCGCGGCCGCTCCGGGGTGGGCGCGGGTGCCGCACGGGACGCCGTCCGCGGGCCGCTGACCTGGGTCAGGACATGGAAAACCCGGTCGCTGACGACGGGGGATGCATCAGCGACCGGGCTGACTAAACGGTAACAAGACTTCGTCCGATCGCAAATTCCCCACAAGCGGAGGCACCGCCGATTCCTGCGGATTCTGCGGGAGTTGTGACCGGAATCACTGACCAACCGCTCAGTCGGACACGGTGTGCGGCGGCGCGATTCCGCGTGACCGCGACGGCCTGACCGCGACGGCCTGACCGCGACCGCGTGTGCGCCGGCGCGCACGCTGTCACGAACCCGCGGCGCCGGTGTCCGCCCGGACACCGGCCCCGGCGGGCGTCAGCTCAGGGTGATCTGGCGGTTCATGAAGCCGCTGCGGGCCCGCCGCTCCTCCGCGGTCAGCGGCTCGGTGCGGGCCAGGGTCTCCGCCAGGCGCTCGCCGAAGGCGGCCGCGGGCTTCTCGACCTCCTCAGCGACCATGCCCACCGGCAGGTCCCACACCGGCACGGTCAGGCCGTGCGCGCGGAAGGAGCCGACGAGCCGGGTGCCCTCGCCGAGCGAGGACGCGCCCGCGACGTGCAGCCGGGCCATCGCGTCGAGGAGCGCCTCCTCGGGGTGCGGCATGACCCACCGCAGGTGGTTCTTCTCCGGTGTCTCGCACCAGTACGCCGCCTCGACGCCGTTCAGCCGCACGGTCGGGATCACGGCCTCGTTCGCGCGCTCCAGCGACGCGGCCACCTCGCCGGTCGCCGTCTCCGCGTCCTCCAGCCAGAACTCGAAGCCCGTGTGCACCTCCGGCACGAACGGCGCGTCCAGGTCCAGCAGGTCCTGCAGCCGCGGCCCGTCCGGGGCCGTCCTGCGGCCCTCCACCGGGTTGCCGGGCTCGGCGGTGAGCGCGCGGGACAGGGTGTCGGCGAGGTCGCGGCTGATGTCGCCGGACGGGGTGTCGCTCTGCAGGCCGAGCAGTACGGCGCCGGTGTCGCGGCGCAGCCCGGGCCAGGCCATCGGCAGCACGGTGCCGAGCGTGACGGAGGGCACGCCGTCGGGCAGCGTGGCCTTGAGGGTGAGCGGGGCGGTCGCCGCGGGCACGAGCTCGCGCAGCGCCACCCAGTCGCACTCGCCGGGCAGGCCCTCGAAGGGGCGCTTGACCAGCTCCGTCACCGCGTGCGCCGCCTCCCGGCCGTGGCAGGCCTTGTAGCGGCGGCCCGATCCGCACGGGCAGGGCTCGCGCGCGCCGACCACCGGCACTGCCGCGCCCTTCGCGGTCCCGGCCGCCGGTGCGGCCCCCTTGCTCCTGGTGGCGGTCGCGCGCTTCTTGGCCATGGCTCGGTCTCTCCCGGTGCGGCGTTGTTCCCGGCCGCGAGCCTAGCGCCCGGCGGCCCCCCGCCCGACCACGACGGGCGGTACGGGAGGGGCTGTTGCCACGCGTGCGGGTTCGGTGGGGTGCGCGCCCTTGGCCGGTGCCCGCGGGCCTGCGTCCGCGTCCAGGCCTGCGTACGAGCCCGCGCGGGCCTTCACGGCCGCCCCGCGGGACTGGGCTCAGATGCGGTCGTCCAGGGACTCGGCCAGGTCCAGCGGGAGGCCGAGGGGAACCCCGCGAGGCAGGCCGATGCCCGTACCGCCCGGGGCCAGGTCGTCGCGGCGGGCGTGCCGACCGCGTACCGGCAGGAGGGCCCAGACGGTGACCTCGCCGGGCGCGTAGTCGCCCACGCCCCAGCGGAGCGCGAGACTGCCGACGATGCCCAGGCCGCGGCCGCCGTGGGCCGTCAGGGAGGGGCTGGAGGGGCGCGGCCTGGTGGGCCCGCCGCCGTCCGTGACCTCGATCTTGAGCAGTCCGTCGTCCCCGACCGCCCACCCGGCCCTTATCCCGCCGTCCGCGTCCTCCGGACCGGCCTGACCGGCAGTCGTGCCCGCGCCCGAGCCCGCTCCTGTGCCCGGGCCCATGACGCCCGGCATCGCGGTCTCCGCCGCGTCGCCCAGCGGGCGGGCGTGCCGGCACGAATTGCTGAGCAGTTCGGAAAGGATGAGCACCGCGTCGTCCACGACCGGCTCCGGCACGCTCTGCGCGTACAGATCCCGGCGCATACGCCGACGTGCCTCCGCGACGCCGCCGGGACCATGGGGCAGGGCCATGGTCGTGGACGTCGGCACCTCCTGTGCGACCATCAACGACACCCCCGTGACCTCCTTCACCCCACGCCACGGGATGGATGCCCTCTGGGACTGGACCGGAAACAGGCCAACCGCGATCTATTGACGCACTCCTTACGTCCCGGCAAAAGCCCCTGCGCCATATGTAGGGAAAACCCTGCCTTCCCGCGCGCCCCGCGCCCGCACCGCATCCGGCGCCCGCCCGCGTACGCCCTCCAGCTCAGACGATGTACCGCTGCCGGCTCCGCGGACCGCCGCGACCCGGGTGACGGGTTCCCGTCCGGTCGCGGTCCCACGGCGTATTGCCGTGCCGACGCCATATGCAAGGTGGATATCCCGCCACCCGCCCCCGGTGGCCCGCGCCGCGTACGCGGTACGGCCCGTGCACCGGGACGGACCCGGCCGCGCGCCCCTTCCGTGCTCCGCCCGCGCTTCCCCCGCGCCGGTTCAGCGCCGGAGCCCGCCGGTGCCGTCGAGCCCGCCCGCGCCGCCCATGGCCGCGAGCTGGGCACCCACCTGCCGAGGCCGGTTGGTGATGACGGCGTCGACGCCGAGCCGGGCGCACAGCTCCACGTCTGCCGGGTCGTCGACCGTCCAGACGTGGACGCGGTTCCCGGCGCGGTGCAGCCGCGCCACATACCCCGGATTCGCCCGCACGATGCGCATGCTGGGCCCGGCGATCCGCACCCCCGCCGGGATCCGGCCGTCGCGGTGCCGCGGCGACACGTACTGCATGAGGTAGACCGTCGGCAGCGCGGGCGCCGCGAGCCGCACCCGGCGCAGCGAGCGTGACGAGAAGCTCATCACCCGCACCTGGGAGGGCGCGCCCGCCGTCGCGGGCCGGTCCAGCCCGAAGTCGCGCAGCAGCTCGATCAGCCGCTCCTCCACCTGTCCGGCCCAGCGCGTCGGGTGCTTGGTCTCGATGGCCAGCTCCACCCGGCGGTCGGTGTCGGCCACCAGCTCCAGCAGCCGCCGCAGGGTCAGCACACGGCTGCGTTCCTCGGGGTCGCCGGGATCCCCCAGCGGGTCCCGTTCCGGCGCCTCCGGGTCGGCCTGCCGCCCTTTCCAGGATCCGAAGTCCAGCGCCGCGAGGTCGGCCAGCTCCAGCGAGGAGACCGCTCCGCGCCCGTTGGACGTACGGTTGACGCGCCAGTCGTGCACGCACACCAGCTCGCCGTCCGCCGTCAGCCGGATGTCGCACTCCAGGGCGTCGGCGCCGTCCTCGATGGCTTTCCGGTACGCGGCGAGCGTATGTTCTGGTACATCTTCGGAAGCACCCCGATGGGCGACGACCTGGACAGGTCGCCCCTGCGGGTACGCCTCCGGGACCGCGCGCACATGTGTCACCGGTTCATGGTGCCACCGCCTCGGCGGGCGTCACGCGAACCGGCTCCCGGCGCACGCGTCCCTGACATGCACAGCTCCCGCTTACGGCGGTCCGACACGCCGTGGGAAATGCTGTGTTCGGCCCACCACTTTGTCCTGAAGCTGTCCTGAACCGAGGAGAAACGCTGTGAGCACCGAAAACGAAGCCGGTTCCGTCCCGGCTGCGGAGTCGGCGGCGGCCGCACCCGGCGGTGCGGCGTACGACGGTGCCTCGGCGGCACAGGCTCCCACTCCTCCGGCGGCCCCGCCGGCGCCCACGGACGACGCCGCGCGCACCGAGGTGCTGCCGGCGCAGGCGCCTCCGCCGGTGGGACCGCCGTCGCCGTACGGCCCGCCGCCGGCCGCGCTCGCCCACCAGCAGCCGCAGGCCGCCCCGGCGTACGAGCCGACGGCGCCTGCCGCGCCCGCCACCCCCGCGTACGAGCCCACGGCCCCCGCCGCTCCCGCGTACGACGCCAAGCCGCCCGCGTACGACGCCCCCGCGGCCGCGCCCGTACCCGCGCAGCCTCAGTCTCAGCCCCAGGCGCCCGCCGCCGACGCCCAGCCGCCGGTGGTGCCGGCCCAGCCGCAGGGCTACGGGCAGCACGCCGCGTTCGGCGCGGAGCCGCCGCACCAGGCCCCGCAGCCGCCGCAGAGCCCGCAGCCGCCGCAGGACCCGTACGCCGTGCCGGCCACCCCCTCGTACGCCACCGGCGGCCAGCCCCCGCAGACCCAGCCCGGCTACGGCGCCCCCGGCGGCCCCGAGGGCCCGGTGTGGGGCCAGCCCGCGCCCGTTCCCCCGGACGGCGGACGCAAGCGCCGCGGCTTCGGCGGCCTGGTCGCCGCGGTCCTGGTGGCCGCGCTGGTCGCCGGCGGAGTCGGCGGCGGCATCGGCTACTGGGCGGCGGAGCACAACGACAAGAACGACACGAGCAGCTCCACCACCGTCGCCGACGGCGGCAGCCAGAAGGCCCTCAACCGCGCCCCCACCTCCGTCGCCGGCATCGCCAACAGCGCGCTCCCCCGCGTCGTGACGATCAAGGCGAGCGGCAGCCAGGAGAGCGGCACGGGCACCGGCTTCGTCTACGACACCCAGGGCCACATCCTCACCAACAACCACGTCGTCGCCCCCGCCGCCGACGGCGGCAAGCTCACCGTCACCTTCTCCGACGGCAAGACGTACGACGCGGAGGTCATCGGCCGCGCCCAGGGCTACGACGTGGCCGTGGTCAAGCTCAAGAACGCCTCGGGCGTCAAGCTCTCGCCGCTCCCGCTCGGCAACTCCGACAACGCGGCGGTGGGCGACGCCACGATCGCGATCGGCGCCCCCTTCGGCCTGTCCGGCACGGTGACCACCGGCATCGTCAGCGCCGTCCACCGCCCGGTCGCGTCCAGCGACGGCCAGGGCTCGCAGGCGTCCTACATGAGCGCGATCCAGACGGACGCCTCCATCAACCCCGGCAACTCCGGCGGCCCCCTCCTCAACGCCAACGGTGCCGTGATCGGCATCAACTCCGCGATCCAGCCCGGCGGCAACACCCAGCCCGGCAGCCAGGGCGGCAGCGTCGGCCTCGGCTTCGCCATCCCGATCAACCAGGCCAAGCGCGTCGCCGACGAACTCATCAAGACCGGCAAGCCCGTCTACCCGGTCATGGAGGTCCAGGTCGACAGCCAGTACCAGGGCGACGGCGCGAAGATCGCCAGCGGCTCCGACGGCGTCACCGCGGGCGGCCCCGGCGACAAGGCGGGCCTCAAGCCCGGCGACGTCATCACCGAGTTCGACCACACGATCGTCGACAGCGACGAGACCCTGATCGGCGAGATCTGGCAGCACCAGCCCAACGAGAAGGTCACCGTCACCTACACCCGCGACGGCTCCGCCCACACCACCACCGTCACCCTCGGCTCCCGCGTCGGCGACTCCCCGCAGTAGGCTGACCCCCGCAGCGCCCCACCCCCCCACCGGGGACCCGGGGCACCGCGGGGAGGCTTGCCCGAGCGGCCGAAGGGAACGGTCTTGAAAACCGTCGTGGCAGCGATGTCACCGTGGGTTCAAATCCCACAGCCTCCGCACTGACGGTGAAAGCGCAGGTGAGGGCGGGTCTCGGACTTCCGAGACCCGCCCTCACCTGTTGTACCGTCCCGCCCGTGTCCCGCTGATTCCCGCTCGCGACCAGTGCGTGTGGTCAACCTGTGGTCAGGTTTTCGGCGGGCGGCCGACCGTTACGCTTCGCTGTTCGCTATCGCCCGAGCGGTGGCACGGTCGCAGGTGATCTGGGCGGCGTCCCGGCGCCGCTCGGCGACACCCAGCCGCGCGAGCAGCCGCTTGCGCACCTCGCGGGCGACGAGCGAGCCGAAGCCGTTGGACTACGCCTCCGGCCGGTGGTGCCGCAGCTCGATGCCCATGGCCAGGTGCCAGAGAACGGCGGCCATGACCGGCCCGATCACCGCCCGCACCGTTCCGCCGACCGGCCCTGACTCGGCGTACGCCGGGATGACCTGCACCCCCGCAATCGCCCAGGTCGGGCCCGGGGCGCCGGGCGCGCCGTTCGGGCCGTTGAGGTTCTGCCGCGCCATGAGCGCGGTCGCGAAGAGCGCCAGCTCGGCGGCTGCGAACACTGCCGCGCGCTCAGCCCGAACCCGCATACCTCAACTCGTCAAGAGCTCTTGAGGACTTGCTATGCTGTGGCCCGCCCGATGATCAGGACGGTGAGCCGGTGGCGAAGGCGTACGAACGGATCGCAGACGATCTCCGAGAGCGCATCCGCGCAGGTGAGCTGGGTCAGGGCGACCGCCTCCCGTCGGAGACGGCGATGGCCGAGCACTACGGCAACTCCCTGCCGACCTTGCGCCAAGCGCTCGGGCTGCTCCAGGCCGAGGGCCTGATCGAGAAGCAGCACGGCCGCGGCAACTTCGTCCGCAAGCTCCGCACCCCTGTGCTGCGCACCAACCTCCGCCACCAGTGGGAGAAGGACCGCGCCCTCGTACCCGAGGACGAGCGCAAACAGACCGGCGCGACCGAGCACGACACCGGCCTCGACATGGACGATCTGGTTTTCCACGCCGAATACGACGAGGTCGAGGCGGGCGAGGAGCTGGCCGAGATCTTCGACGTCCCGGTCGGCACGGTCATGGTCGAGCGCACCTACCGCACCCGCTACCGGGCCGAGGAGCACCCCTTCAGCCTGGTCGAGTCCTACCTCGTACGGGACGTGGTCGCCGCCAACCCCGCTCTCCTCGACGCTTCGAACGAGCCCTGGCCCGGCGGCACGCAGAACCAGCTGCACACCATCGGCATCGAGCTGGACCGGATAGAGGAGCGCGTCCTCGCCCGCCCGCCGTCCCCCGATGAGGCGTTCGAGCTGGGACTTCCCCCGGGCTCGGCGCTGCTCGTCCTCGGCAAGACGTCGTACGACACGACCGGCCGCGTCGTGGAGCACTCCTTCGTCCGCATGCCGGCCGACCGCACGGAACTGACCTTCGTCACCCCGCTGGAAAGGTGGTGACCGCGGTGGCGGATCGCCGGGAGCGCCGCATAGACGTCATCACGGCCGTGCACGCCCCCTCGGCGCCCTACCTCGCGGACGCGTACAAGTCGCTGTGCGCGCAGGAACTGCCCGAGGGCTGGGAATGGCACTGGATCGTCCAGGAGGACGGCTTCGGCGACGCCGTACGCCCCCACGTCCCGGACGACCCGCGCGTCACCTTCCACCAGGGCCGCCCCGGTGGTCCCGGCGTGGCCCGCACGATGGCGCTGGCGTACACGTCCGGCCCGTACGTGAAGGTGCTCGACGCCGACGACCAGTTGACCCCCGGCGCCCTGGCCCGCGACCTGGCCCTCCTCGAAGCCGACCCCGCCCTCGGCTGGACGACCTCCCGCGTCCTGGACCTGCTCCCCGACGGCTCGACGGCCGGCTTCGACGGCGACCCGGACGACGGCCCCCTCGCCCGCGGCGTGGTCTTCGACTACTGGAAGGCCAACGGTTACCGCGCCCAGGTCCACCCGGCGACCCTCTGCACCCGCCGCGACCTCCTCCTCGCCCTGGGCGGCTGGATGGCCCTCCCCGCCTCCGAGGACACTGGCCTCCTCCTGGCCCTCAACGCGGTGTCCCCCGGCCACTTCACCCGCGAGTACGGCCTCCTCTACCGCAAGTGGGCTGGCCAGGCCACAGCCCAGGCCAGCCACACCGACACAGCCGAGCGTGAGGCCCGCATGGCAGTCGTCGAGGCCCGAACCAGGACTTTGGCGGACTCCGCGTGGGCGTATGCCGCGCACGTCGGCAGTGACCGAGCCTGATCGCGGATGCCGCGACCTTCAATGCGGCTGGATCTCTCCCCCCGCCGCCCCGTAGCAGTCAGGAATTGTCGCGGAAGTCTCGGTACTCATCGTTCATCAGGTCCCAGAAGGAGCGGTAGCGGACGGCCCCCGGCAGCCAGTGGGCGAGATACCAGGCCTCCCATTCGCCTTCCGGGGTGACGACGCACGTGTTGAGGAGGTACACATCAGTGGCGTTCGGTGTATGACTGATCTTCAGTGTCTGCGGCAGGTATTCGGGACGCAGTGATGTCGAGTCCTGGGAATCGCCGTAGAGAAAATATTCCTCGTCGCTGGCCCGGATGTCACCCACGCCTGCCTCGTCGTCCGTCCAAGCGGAGACGAGTGCCGGGTCCAGGTCCCGAGTCCACCCCACCTCCTGAACCGGCAGAACACGGTCGATGCCGTGCGTTGTTCTGAGCCAGCCGTTGCTGGTCAGGAGAAACTGTCGATAACTCGGCGGCAGGGCGCACCCGAGGCGCTGTTCGAGCGTCTCAAGTTCCTCGTTGGTGGCGCCGGTGGCGCCCAGCCATCGGGCCCTCCGCACCTCCTCCGGGAAGGGCTCGGCCAGTTCCTGCTCGTGCAGGACAGGGTCGAGCCACTCGTCACTCCATCGCTGCAACAGGTCCCGCCATTTGTAAGTGCAGCCATTTGCCTGGTCTGGTGTGCCTCCCATGGCGGGAGAGCATAGGCGAGCACTGGCATGGGCGGGGTGGATTTGGCGGCATGGGCTTTTTGTTCTGCTCTGTTCAGGTCTCGGTCGGCAATGGCCCAGAGGGCTGACTCCAATGCCGATCAGTCGACCTCGGGTGCTCTAGAAGAGCCCATCCCCGTAATCCAGATACCCTTCGGCTGAACCACTGCCGAGACGGCCGCCGCTCAAGCCGTCGTAGATGCGCACGGTGCCCTCTATGTCCTCGGCTGTGACGTCCTGAGCTGCAAGAAGGTCCGGATAGGGGGTCGTCGGGAAGTTTCCGACACCGAGCAGGGTGGTGTAGGGGGTCCAGCCGCGCGTTCCGATCATGGTGCGGCTACCGAAGGCGCTCTTTCCGTTACCCGGGTACAGCCACAGCCGTCCTGCGGTGTCGCTGACGATAAGGTCGCTGTGGGTATCGCCGTTGAAGTCACCCGGGGCGGCGAAGGCTTGCATGGTGTTCCATCCGCCGCCGATGAGCTTCCGGGTGTTGAAGGCTCCCTTGCCGTTGCCGGGGTACATCCACAATTTCCCTGAGGTGTCCCGACTGACCAAGTCGCCCTTGCCGTCGCCGTTCAGGTCGCCCATGGCCTGAATTCGGGTCATGGTGTTCCATCCGCCGCCGATGAGCTTCCGGGTGTTGAAGGCTCCCTTGCCGTTGCCGGGGTACATCCACAACTTCCCTGAGGTATCCCGCGCGAGCAGGTCCTCCGTGTTGTCGCCGTTGAGGTCGCCGTGGCGAGTGAGAACGGTCATGGCGTTCCAGCCGCTACCGATCAGCCGACCCTTCTCATCGCCACGCAGAAACCAGAGCCTGCCGGAGTAGGTGCGGTTGAGCAGGTCGGAGGTGCCGTCACCATCGAGGTCGCCGAAAGTCTGGGCCGCCACTCCCGAAGGAATCCCGTAGGGGGCCGACCACAGGAAGGGTTCGGGTTGGCCAACGCATTTCCTGCCGGTGTGTGCCCAGCGGAACGAACGGAGGCTGTTGTTCAACCGTCCGTCCGTCGTGGCGTAGGAAAGGGTCATTTTGCTGCTGGCGCCGCTGAGGATGACCTGAATGTCTTTTGTGTTCGTGTACTCGTACTGGTAATTTTCCTGGTTGTACAGGCATGCGTACTGATAGCCGGTATGGTTATAGACGGAAGAGACCCTGGTCGACCACGAGCCTAGGTTGGGTTGAGGAGCGGAATATGAGGTCATGGCGCCTTGCCCCTCCGCTCCGTCGAAGACGCAGAATTTTCCCTTTGGGCACCGGTCGTAGCCGGTTGCCGCGTACGCCGGGCTTACACCGCCGGCGGCCAGGCCGAAAATGGCGGCGGTTGCTATCAGAGCAGTACGGATCGAGGTCCGCATGGATGATCCCCCCAGGAACATCTTTCGCCTGCACGAGCGTGCGGGGTAAGAGAGCTTAGCGCTCGGTGCTGACGGTCAGTCGTGGGCGGGGTGGTTGTCGCGCTCTCGCCGCTGAGGGCGTTGGCCCACGCTGACCCGCCTCCCTGGCGGTCGCGTCCAGGGGGTCGGTCGGGATTTGCAGCGAGCTCAACCAGCCCGGATGAGTACGGAACGGGGCCTGGCTCATGGGGAGGTGACGGGCACCTCGTAGACGATCTCGCACACTGTTGACGGCACCACCACATCCGCGGTCTCCACCGCCTGCCCGTCCTCGGCGTAGTACGTCCGCTGGATGTGCGTGGCCAGTGTGCTGCGCTGGACGCCCAGGAGCGTGGCCTCCTCCGGCGTCACCGTCCGCGGCTCCGGTCGCTCCACGGCCCGGGTCACGGTGATGCCGATCTCCGCCATGCGGCGGACGACGCCGATTCCCGCGTGCGGGCCGGCCTCCGGGAGGACGACGAGCGTGCCCGCCGTCAGGGCGTACGGCTCCCAGCTCGTCGAGAGCTGCACCGACTTGCCGTCCGCCAGGAATTCGTACGCCGTGCGCACGCACAACTCGCCCTCGGCGATGCCGAGTCGGGCGGCGATGTCGGCCGGGGCGGGCACCTTGGCGTCGGTACGGCTCTCCCACGTCCCGCGGCGGCCGAGCGCCGCCATGTCCGCGGCGAAGGGCGAGCCGCCCGCCTGCTCGCGGTAGAGGGAGCGCACGATGCGCAGCCGTTCGCGCGGCTCGGCCACGTACGTGCCGGAGCCGGCGCGGCCCTCCAGGACGCCCATGGAGATCAGCATCTCCTGCGCGCGCCGTATGACGTTCTCGCCGACCCCGTACTCCTGGCCCAGCTCGGCGCGCGGGGGGCAGGCGGTCGCCGGGCGTCCACTCGTTGCTCGCGACACGGGCGCGTAGCAGGTCGGCGACGCGGAGATACGGCGGCTGGTCAGGCAAGCGGTGCGTCGGTACGGCGCGGCACGACCTCCGCCGGGTGCTGGCGGCCTGGGAGTTGGGCGACCTCGCCGACCGTGCTGAACTCGTCCTCTCCGAGTTGCTGTCGAACGCCCTCCAGCACGCAGATACTCCGCCGGACGGTGAGGTCGAGACGCGGTACGAGCGGTTGCCGAAGGGCATCCGTATTGAGGTCCACGACGTGGACGACGCGAAGCCGCGTGTGCAGCCCCTCTCGGCGGAGGCCGAGTCGGGCCGCGGGCTCGCCCTCGTCCACGCGCTGACCGGCGGGGAGTGGGGCGTCGGGCCCCGAAGAAAGGGAGTGGGCAAGCGGGTGTGGGCCGACGTGACGTCGGACGAAACGGCGTGGCAGGCGACCGCGTGACGCCCCAGGAACCGCCGGACGAGCAGGTACTCGGTCCTCCCCTGGATCTCTGTACGTCCGCGGACGCCACCTCACGCCCCGGGGCTCCGGCATACCTGGGCATACGTCCCAGGTCCCGCACCTGCCAGCACGTCTGAACGTACTGCTCCCTCCGCCCGCCGCGGGCTCGTCGCGGCGACGGAGGGTGCAGTGCGTTCAGCCCCTGGCTACGCCTACGGCAGCGTCTCGGCGTCGACCCGCGAGAAGATGAGGTCGCTCTCGTCGGTGACCGGGCGGCGCCAGCGGACGGGTACGGCGGCCGGCCCGTGGAGGGCGGTCGGGTACGTGGCGGCGGCGTACTCGTTGGCGAGCCGGTAGACGTGGAAGCCGTGTTCGCGCATGGTGGCGAGCAACTCCTCGACGGAGTCGCCGAGCTGGGCCATACGGTCCGGCGTGACCTCGACGGTGATCTCGGCGTCGGGCCGCAGGCGTTCCAGCAGCGGGGCCATTCCGCGTACGACGCTGCCTTCGGCGCCTTCGACGTCCACCTTGATGACGCGGGCCTTGGCGATCTCGTCGGCGTCGAGGACGTCGGGCAGTGGGAAGGCCTCGATGTCGAACTGCGACTCCACCGGCCCGTCCCACGGCACGATGCTGTTGGCGCCCATGTTGGCGGAGCTGGCGAGGATGAAGGTCAGCGTCTGCTGCTTGTCGGAGACGGCGGTCTGGGCGACACGGATGTTGGCGCAGCCGTTCAGCCGGGCGTTCAGCGCAAGCTGTGTGGTGAAGTCGCGCGAGGCTTCTATCGCGACCACTCGCCCCTGCGGGCCGACGAGTTGGGAGGCCAGCACGCTGAAGTAACCGATGTTGGCGCCGACATCGACGAAGGTGTCCCCGGGCTGGAGGCGGTTGCGCAGCCACTGCGTCATGCGCGGCTCCCACACCCCGAAGAGGTAGAGGTAGCGCTGGATGAGGTCCTGGGTGTCCACAGCGAAGCTCGCGCCAACCGCCGTCGCGGTGACGCGCCTTCGCGGATCGTCCTTCAGCCGCGGATTGAGGTAGCGCCCGGCGAGCAGTCCCTTCCCGACCGTGCCCGGCGCACTGCGGACGTACCACCGCCCGAGCGTGACCAGGGCCTCTGATGTGGGGTTGCTCATCCGCTCGCCTCTCCAACGCCGTCTTCGCCGCACCGTAACACCGTGCCCCGCCGCGCCCCCTAAAATCCTCAAGACGTCTTGATGACTCGGGGGCGGGGGAACGCCATGGGCACGTCCGAACAGCTCTTAACGATCGCCGCCGTCCTCCTCGGCGCCATGACCACGTACCTCACCAACTACTGGTCCGAACGCCAGAAGATCCGCCGCGAGCTGCTGACCCGCTGGGACGACCGCAAGCTCGACGCCTACGAGAACTACGTCGACCGCGTCCGCGCCGCCGTCTTCCTCGCGGTCGAGCTGTACGAGCACCGCGAGGGCATCCGCGAGAGCGACGACCCCGAGCCCCAGCTCCGCGCCCAACTCGCCGACGCCATCCGCCTACAAGGCCGCGCCTTCGAACGCATCATGCTCCTGGCCGGCGACGAGGTCATCGAGGCCGCCCACGACCTCAACGCGGCCTCCCGCGCGGTCGACTGGCAGGCCACGGGCAAACAGCCCGGCACCCTCACCGACTGGCGCGACCGCAACCGCGAGGTCTTCGCGGCGATCAACGCCTTCCACGAATCCGCCCGCACCGACCTGGGGGTCAGCGGGTCGGTTACAGGGGACACACACCCCGACCGCGACCTCCTGCTCCCGCCAGCCCGGAGGGGTGGAGGCGACTGAGGTCGGGCACCGCTCGGTCGGTCGTCGAGGCCCCATCCGCGAGGGTGAACCGCCATGGGTGATGTGCGGGAATCCGGGACGACCATGCAGCCCGTTGGAGGGGTGAACCGACGGCCTGATCTATGCCAGTCGCCGTGGTGCTGCAGTTCCGGCCAGTGTCAGACCCGTGGGATAACTTCGCTGCAGCGTCAACCCCCATATAGGAGAGACCCTGACAGTACGCCAAGAAGATGCCCGCAATGAGGCCGCCACGATGCTCTACGAGGCGATTCAGCAAGTACTCAAGTCCACGGAAGACGCGCAGTCGGTCGAGGTCCGTCTTGCGGCCGTTGAGCGTTGTGCCAACGCCTACGCTGCTGTCAGCTTCGGTTCCACAGCGCGGTAGCTATGATGCCCGCCGGTCACGCGCTGCTGCCCGGCCTCGCCACCGACGAGGAACTCCAAGCGGCTGGACGGCATGTTGTCCTCTGCGGGATGTGTAAGCGACCGCTCGTCTCCCGGGAGGCCCGACTTTACGGCCTCGGTGAGGGCTGCCGGCACAAGCTGGGTGGCGGCGTGACCGTTGGCCGATCGGGCAGGTTCGACGTTGAGCAAGACGAATTGCCAGGAGCGTAGCCACTTACCCCTTCAAGACATCCGGGTGGTCGTCTATGAAGGCGGCTACAACCTCAGGGCTGCGCCGCATCGCGGCGCGCAGTTGATTGATGCGGAACTTTTCCCGCTCACGATCGAGGACGGCCTTGTAGCCGTCCTTGCCCGCGGTCAGGCCTTCGCGGATCAGGAACTCGATCACGTCTTCGAGGCACGGCCGGAACCGCTTGCCACCCACAGGGAAGTGCAGCTTCACGGTTGGCTTGCCCGGTAGCAAGGCAGCCATTGCCTCGTCCTGCCCGGCGACCTGAAGATGCGCGTCCGGGTATCCGTCGCGCTTGTCCCGTTCGTAGTCGTAGTGAAAGAGCGCGTCCTTGCCATCCTCGGAGGGGAAGACGCCCACGAAGGAGCTTCGGACCGTCAGGTACTGGTCCCACTGGTCCATCTGGAGCTTGAAGCTCACGTCTAACCAGAGCTTCGGTGTCTTCGTCCCAGCGCGCAGTTGTAGGCGTGCCGGGATCACCTCCGTCTTCGAGACGCGATGCCCGACGATGAAGGTCCGCCCTGGGCCGGGACCGGGGAGCACCGAAGCTCTGATCATGGCGTGGCTGCACACCGTCTGAGTGAGAACGGACTGGATGTCCTCGGCAAACGCGTGGGCTTTGTTCCGTAGCGCATCACTGATCAAGTGGGTTACCGATCACTGTCCAGACGGAGTGGGCGCGGGAGGAGTCGAAGTCGTGGCGCCTTGCCTGCTCGGCGAGCTCTTCGTAGGTGAGACCGATCCGGGCCAGTGCGCGTTGTTTGGCTGCTTCGTACTCTTCTGGCGTCAGCTCGACTACTACCTCGTCATCGCTGGGCCGCTGCTCGTTGATAGTCACAGTCATCGCCTGCCCCCTTGATGGCTTCTAGTGACCCGAGTGTGTTCCATAGGTCTGACACTCTGCCGGGTGCGCCCGCTGACTGCGACGGTTGTGACAGTGTCCGCCGACTTGTTACCCAGGATGAGCGATCGGTAGCCTCGCCGATCCGGTCCGGGCCCTGACAATCGGCCTGGTCGCGAATCCCGTGCGGGTCCGGTCGGCGGTGCACTCCTACCCCAGCTTGTGCCGTGGTCAACCTGCGGCCCGGTCGGGGGCTCGGGCGACCTGCGGGCGGCCGTAGCGCCTGCTCACAGGCCCAGCGCGCCCACGCGCAGCAGGCGGGCTTGAAAACCGTCGTGGCAGCGATGTCACCGTGGGTTCAAATCCCACAGCCTCCGCACAGCTAGCGGTACGAGCAGACAAGAGCGGGTGCCCCGGAGTTCGGGGCACCCGCTCTGTGTGCGTGTGAGCGCGCCGTGCCGGGGTGGGCGCGGTTTCGGCGGGCTGTGCCGTCGGCGGTTGGCTGGTGCTGGTCGTCCGGTCTGTACGCCTGCCCCGTGCCGGGGGGCCTGCTGCCTTGGGGCACGTCCCACCAGGGCGGCTATTTCCTGTGGGCGACCGCAGGGCCGAGCTCGGGGGCGCTCCTGGGCGGTGCGGGGATGGCGGTCGGTGTCACTGGGGCGTGTTGAGCCAGGCGCCGATCGTGGGGAGTGTCTCGGGGCCGTAGTCGCCGGTCACGTCGGCGGCGAGGTCGGCGACGGATATGCCGCGTAGTGCCGTGCGCCATGCCGCGTCCGCGGTCGACATCGCGCGGGTGATGGCGCAGGGGCGGGTGCAGGCCTCGGGGGGTGCGGCGAGGGGGCCGCGGCGGCGGATCTCGGTGCAGGTGAAGGCGGGCTGTGCGCCGTCCACGGCGGTGACGACGTCCAGCACGGTGATCTGCGCGGGTGGCCGGGTCAGCGCGTAGCCGCCCGCCTTGCCCTGTGCGGATTGCACGAGGCCGGCCCGGGAGAGGGCCTGGAGCTGCTTGGCCAGGTAGCTCGGGGAGACGTCGTGCAGCTCGGCGAGCCGCGCGGCCGGGACCGGCTCGCTCGCGGTCGTCAGGACGACGCAGCAGTGCAGCGCCCACTCGACACCGCCGGAGATCTTCACGTCGGTTTCTTTCTTTTCGCGGAGAGACCCGCTGCCCTCGTTGACTCGGACAAAGACTATCCGACTATCATTTCGGACAAGGATTGTCCGAGTTGAAGCGTGGAGCACGCGAGAGGTGGCAGCCATGAAGTTCACCGTCATCGGTGGTACGGGTCTGATCGGGTCGCAGGTGGTCGCCGGGCTGCGGGAGGCGGGGCACGAGGCCGTGGCAGCGTCGCCGTCCACCGGTGTCGACGTCATCACCGGCGACGGCCTCGACAAGGCCCTGGAGGGCGCCGGGACGGTGGTCAGCCTGCTGAACTCGCCGACCTTCGACGACAAGTCCCTCGAATTCTTCCGCGCATCGTCGGACAACCTGCTCGCGGCGGGCGAGCGGGCCGGGGTGGGACACCAGGTGGTGCTGTCGATCGTGGGCGTCGACCAGGTGCCGGGGCTCGACTACTACCGGGCCAAGGCGTTGCAGGAGGAGCTGCTGCGGCAGGGGCCGACGCCGTACTCGATCGTGCGGGCCACGCAGTTCTTCGAGTTCGTGGACGCGGTGCTGTCGTGGACCTCGGACGAGCGGACGGTGCGGCTGCCCGCGACGCCGGTCCGGCCGATCGCGGCCGCGGACGTCGCGGCCGCCGTCCTGGAGGTCGCGACAGGGACACCGCTGGACGGCATCCGGAACGTCGCGGGGCCGGACGTCTTCACGCTCGACGACCTCGGCCGGCTCACGCTGGAGCTGAAGGGCGACAGCCGCGAGGTCGTCACCGACGACACGGCGGGGATGTTCGCGGCGGTCGACGGCGACGTCCTGACCGGCGGCGCGGACGTCCGGCTCGCCCCCACGCACTACCGCGACTGGCTTCAGAACCAGCTCTGACCTGCGATTTCGACGGACGTGGGGGAGGCGTGCGCGGCGGGCGCCCCGCGGCGGGCCGGCGACCCGAAAAAACGCATCAGGGGTGTTTGCGGACGGATCGTCACGCTTGGGAGGGAAAAGGAGTACGCGGGCGCATCGGGCGGAGCGTGGTGGGCAATCTGATCTTGGCGACGCCGCCGGAGGGGCGGGAGGAGCGGTCGGCCGGCCGTTTCGCCGCAGACAGCAGGTCCGATTTCGGAATTCTGTTTCCTGGGAGGGAACACCATGGCAAGCATCCGTACCGTCCGTGTCCTGGCCGCGGTGGCGGCACTGCCCGTCGCGGCGGTGCTGTTCGCGGCCGGCACCGCCGCGGCGGACGACGGCGCTTTCGCAGGTGGTCAGTCGGCCGCGACGGTAGTGAGCAACTCCGGGGGGAACGTCGTCGGGGACAACTTCGGCAACGTGACGACGACCCAGCAGGTGGCCACCGGCCCCGGTGCCTCGAACCGGAACAACCAGGCGAGCGTGGCCGGTTCCCCGTTCACCTCCGTCGACCAGAACACCGTGGACGTGCACTTCTCGCCGCTCTGGTTCGGGTGACCCTCCGATCGACCCGTCCCCGGTGTGCGAGCTGCTCGCCGACCGGCTGAGTCGGGTCCGGGCGCGCGACGGTCTCCCCGTGCCGTCGCGCGCCCATTGGGGCGTGGCCGTCGAGGCAGGTGTCCACAGGCTGTGGACGGCGGCGCCGGGAGGGAACGGTGAGGCCCGAGGGAGAGGAGGGTGCTTAAGGGGTGGTGGGGGCGGAATCCGCCGCAGACGGGTGTGCGGCGGCGTGTCTGCGTGTGCCGCGGGCCTTCCCCGCGTTGACTCGCTGAAATGAGCGACAGAAGTAGTTTCATCCGTTATGTACGCCACCTCCTGGTCGGCACCCTGACGGTGACCGGCCTGCTTCTCCCCGCGATGAGCGCCGCCGCCGCGTCGGACGCCTCAGGGGCGAACCGCGGCGACACCGCGCCCCGGCTCTTCCAGGGGCGCGGCTTCGACACGTGCCAGGCGCCCGATCTGGAGACGATGCGCGCCTGGCGCGCCTCCTCCGACTACCGCGCGGTCGGGATCTACTTCGGCGGGCGCGCCCGCGCCTGCAAGAGCCAGCTCCACCTCACGACCGACTGGGTGCGGCAGACCACGGCGGACGGCTGGAGCCTGTTGCCCATCTACGTCGGCTCGCAGAGCCCGTGCGTCAACGGTTCCAACAAGAACCCCTACCGGATCGACCCGCTCAGCGCCTCGGCGCAGGGCGGCACGGAGGGCGAGGACGCGGTCGCCGCGGCCAAGGCGCTGGGCCTGGGCAGGGGCAGCCCGCTCTACCTCGACATGGAGGCCTACGACACGCAGGACGCGGACTGCGCCGCCGCGACCCTCACCTTCGTGCGCGGCTGGGACCGCGCGGTCCAGGCCGCGGGCTACCTCGCCGGTTTCTACAGCAGCGCCGACTCCGGCATCCGGCACATCGAGACGGCCCGCCGTGCGGGCGTCGGCGACCTGCCCGACGTCGTCTGGTACGCCCGCTGGGGCGTGGACGCGACGCTCACCGACGAGCCCGTCCTTGCCGCCGACGCGTGGGCGTCGCACGCCCGGATCCACCAGTACACCGGCAGTGTGACCGAGACCCACGGCGGCAAGACGCTCACCGTCGACCGCGACCTGATCGACGCGCCGGTCGCGATCGTCGACTGAGCGGGCCTCGACTGAGCGGGCCTCGGCTGGGCGGGCTTCGGCCGCGGCGGACGTCGGTCGAGCGGACTACGGCCGGTGCCGACGGCGTGGACCTGCGCTGACCTGCGCGGAACCTGCCGGGACCTGTGCGGCTCGGGTGGCGGGGAGGCGGCCCCGGGAGGCCCCGCGCGGGCGCCGCGGATCCGGGCCGGTGGAGCGGGGTCCCGTACGACTGAGGGTGTATCCCGAGTCCGACCCTGAGGCCCGGCTCCCCCCTCGGGGGGTGGGGCAATCCCCCGGCCTACGACCTGAGGGTGATCTCCTTTCGGCACCTGCGGCCGATCCGCGCGGGCCACCCCGGCGCCTAGCGTGGAGCCATGACCACGCCCGTGTGCACCCGCGCCGGCACAACGCAGTTCACGGCCTACGTCCGGACCAAGGGCCCGACGCTGCTGCGCACCGCGCGCTCCCTGACCCCCAACCCTGCCGACGCGGAGGATCTGCTCCAGACGGCACTGACCAAGACCTACCTGGCCTGGGACCGGATCGACGACCACCGGGCCCTCGACGGCTACGTGCGGCGCACGCTGGTCAACACGCGGACCTCGCAGTGGCGCAAGCGCAAGGTCGACGAGTTCAGCACGGACGAGTTGCCCGAGCCCCCGACGGCGGGCACGCCCGACCTCACCGAGCAGCAGGCCCAGCGGGATGCGCTGCTGCGCGCGATATCCCGCCTTCCTCCGCGCCAGCGCGCCATGGTGGTGCTCCGCTACTACGAGGACATGAGCGAGGCCCAGACGGCCGAGGCGATGGGCGTCTCCGTCGGCACGGTCAAGAGCGCCGTCTCCCGCGCTCTCGGCAAGCTCAGGGACGATCCGGAACTGGAGCTCTGCGTGGCCTGAGGCCGCCGCGCCCCTGAGTCACGGCCGCCGTGGCCCCCGCAGGGGGTAGTGACATACCACCCGGTATGCCAGCACAATCGGGACACCCTCGCCGATCCCGTGAGCCCGCCGGAGGCCCGTTGTGCTGAGCACCATGCAGGACGTACCGCTGACCGTGACCCGCATCCTCGTGCACGGGACGCTGGTGCACGGCCGGTCGCGGGTGACGACGTGGACGGGCGAGGGCGAACCGCAGCGCAGGACCTTCCGGGAGGTCGGGACGCGGGCGGTGCAGCTCGCGAACGGCCTGCGGGACGGTCTCGGCGTGGTGGAGGGCGACCGCGTCGCGACCCTCATGTGGAACAACTGCGAGCATATGGAGGCATACCTGGCGATTCCCTCCATGGGCGCGGTGCTCCACACGCTCAACCTGCGGCTGCCCGCCGACCAGCTCACCTGGATCGTCAACCACGCCGCCGACCGGGTGCTGCTGGTCAACGGTTCGCTGCTGCCGCTGCTCGCCCCGCTGCTGCCGCGCCTGGAGCCGCTGGAGCACATCGTGGTCGTCGGGCCCGGCGACCGTACGCTGCTCGACGGCTGCCGTCCGGCCGTGCACGACTACGAGGAGCTGCTCGCCGACCGCCCGACCCGCTACGACTGGCCCGAGCTGGACGAACGCACCGCCGCCGCCATGTGCTACACCTCCGGCACCACGGGCGACCCCAAGGGCGTCGTCTACTCGCACCGCTCCGTCTACCTGCACTCCATGCAGGTCGGCAGCGCGGAGTCGATGGGGCTGACCGACCACGACACGAGCCTGCCGGTCGTGCCGATGTTCCACGTGAACGCGTGGGGGCTGCCGCACGCGGCCTTCATGAGCGGGGTCAACCTGCTCATGCCGGACCGCTTCCTGCAGCCCGCGCCGCTGGCCGAGATGATCGAGAGCGAGCGGCCCACGCACGCCGCCGCCGTGCCCACCATCTGGCAGGGCCTGCTCGCCGAGCTGACGGCCAAGCCGCGGGACGTCAGCTCGCTCAGCCGGGTGACCATCGGCGGCTCGGCCTGCCCGCCCTCGCTCATGAAGGCCTTCGACGAGCAGCTGGGCGTACGGCTCTGCCACGCCTGGGGCATGACGGAGACGTCGCCGCTCGGCACCGTCGCGCTGCCGCCGGGCGGCCTGGACAGCGAGGCGGACGAGTGGGCGTACCGCATCACGCAGGGGCGCTTCCCGGCCTCCGTCGAGCCGCGGCTCATCGGCCCGGACGGCTCCGTGATGCCGTGGGACGGCGAGTCGGCCGGTGAGCTGGAGGTGCGCGGGCCCTGGATCGCGGGGGCGTACTACGGGGGCGCGGGCGCGGAGCCGCTGCAGCCCGAGGACAAGTTCAGCCCCGACGGGTGGCTGCGCACGGGGGACGTCGGCGTCATCTCGCCGGACGGCTTCCTCACCCTCACCGACCGGGCCAAGGACGTCATCAAGTCGGGTGGCGAGTGGATCTCGTCGGTCGAGCTGGAGAACGTGCTGATGGCCCACCCGGACGTGGCCGAGGCCGCCGTCGTGGCCGTGCCCGACGAGCGCTGGGGGGAGCGCCCGCTCGCCACGGTGGTGCTGGTCGAGGGCTCGGGCATCGGTTACCAGGAGCTGCGGGACTTCCTCGCCGAGCGGATCGCGCACTGGCAGGTTCCCGAGCGCTGGGCGGTCGTCCCGGCCGTGCCGAAGACCAGCGTCGGGAAATTCGACAAGAAGGTGATCCGCAAGTCCTACGCGGACGGCGAGCTGGACGTCACACAGCTCTGAGGTCCTTCTCCGGGAGCCCCGGGCGGGGGCGGCGCCGGACCGCCGCTCGCCCGGGAGCGTCCACGTAACTCCCCCGGGGCGGGGCAGAGTTCGTCCGGCACTACGGCCAACTGGGTTGGCCCGCACACCATCACGCGCGTCGAGCCGCCCGAATCGCCCGGTCCGCAGAGGCGTTGACATGGCCGGGACCCCCACCGCCGCCGTGGCAAAGGGAGTTCGTCAACCCACCCGTCAGCAAGTCGAATTGTGCTCAGGGAGACGGCAACACCCCGCACAGCGCGGTCAGTGCGGCCGTGAAGGAGTGGTCCGGAGGGGCCGCGTACCCGACGACCAGGCCGTCCGCAGGGACGTCCGAACCGGTGGCCGAATCCCCTGTCCCCGGCGGCACATCGGGATGCAGGTAGTCCCCGAGCGCCCCCAGCGCCACGCCCTGGAAGGCGGCCGCCCGAGCCACCGCCGCCTCCGTGCCCGGCGGGAGGCGCAGCACCGCGTGCAGGCCCGCCGCGACCCCTGTCACCCGGATGTGCGGGGCCTTCTCCGCGAGCACGGCGGCGAGTTGGTCGCGGCGGCGGCGGTAGCGCTGCCGCATGCCGCGCAGATGCCGGTCGTAGCCGCCCGACTCGATGAAGGCCGCGAGCGTCAACTGATCCAGGGCGCTGGCCCATTGCTCCCGTTCGCCCTTCGCCGCCACCACCTCCGGCACCAGGTGCGCGGGCAGCGCCATCCAGCCCAGCCGCAGCGCGGGCGTGAGGCTCTTGCTCACCGAGCCCAGGTAGACGACCCGTTCGGGGTCCAGGCCCTGCACCGCCCCCACCGGCTGCCGGTCGTAACGGAACTCGCCGTCGTAGTCGTCCTCCAGCACCAGCCCGTCCGCCGCACGTGCCCAGCCCACCGCCGCCGCCCGGCGGTCCGGGTGCAGGGCCCCGCCGGTCGGGAACTGGTGCGCGGGCGTGAGGAGTACGGCCCCCGCGCCGGACGCCGTGAGCCCCGCCGGGTCGGCACCGTGGGCGTCCACCGGGAGCGGTGTGGTCCGCAGACCCGCGCCCGTGAGCAGGCGGCGGTGGAAGGTCAGCCCGTACGCCTCGACCGCGAGCGGCGCCGACCGCAGCTGCGGCAGCGACGCGAGCAGTCGCAGCGCGCCCGCCGTGCCCGAGCACACCACGATGCGCTCGGGCGACGTGCGTACGCCCCGGGCCCGCGCGAGGTAGTCCGCGAGGGCGCGCCGCAGCTCGACGCGGCCGCGCGGATCGCCGGGCCCGAAGGCGTCGTTGGGCGCGTCGGCGAGCGCCCGCCGGGTCGCCGCGAGCCATGCGGTGCGCGGGAAGGACGCGGTGTACGGGATGCCCTCGCGCAGGTCGTGCACGGGGCGGGAGCCGGGTGGCGGTGCGGCGGGCGAGGGGGGCGGACCGCTCGGTGCGATGGGCGGCGCGGCCCGGTCGGCGACCCGCGTGCCCGAGCCCTGGCGGGCGGACAGCCAGCCCTCGGCGACGAGTTCGGCGTACGCGTCCGCGACCGTGTTGCGGGACATGCCGAGGTCGGCGGCCAGCGAGCGGTACGGCGGCAGCCGGGTGCCCGGCGGGAGGCGCCCGCCGCGTACGGCCTCCCGCAGCGCCGCCGTCAGCGCGGCCCGCTTGCCGCCGGTCCGGCCCCCGCCGGATGCGGACAGCTCCAGGTGCAGGTCGCGCCCGAGGCCGCCGGCCGCCTCCGCCCAGCCGGACCCGTCAGCGTCGCCAGCGCCCGTATCCGCGCCCGCGCCCACGCCGTCCGGCAGCGAATTGACCCGCGAATCCGTCATGGAATTGCACTCTACGGCAGGTCACTATGCTTCCTAAGCTCATATGCATGACGACGACAACGACGCAGCAGCCCACCGCCACCAGCACTGCCACCACCGCCACCACCACCGAAGCGGCCCCCGGGCACAACCGGCTGCTGGAGCTGGCCCAGCACGCCCCCGCCGCCTTCAAGGCCCAGATCGCCTTCGACGCCGCCGCCCGCGCCGGGCTCGACCCGACGATCGCCGAGCTGGTCGAGATCCGCGCCTCGCAGCTCAACGGCTGCGCCTACTGCCTGCACCTGCACACCAAGGACGCGCGCAAGCACGGCGAGAGCGAGGAGCGGCTCTACCTGCTCGCGGCCTGGCGCGAGGCCCGGCACTTCTACACGCCCAAGGAGCAGGCGGCACTGGCCTTCACCGAGGCGGTCACGCTGGTCTCGCAGGGCGGCGTGCCCGACGACGTCTACGACGAGGCGGCGGCGCATTTCGACGAGACGGAGCTGGCGCACCTGCTGGCGAAGATCATCTCCATCAACACCTGGAACCGCATCGCGATCACCAGCGGGCGCCGCGCGGGCACCGACGTGCGGGTGGCCGCCCGGAGTTGAGCGCCGCTGTGAGGCCGCCGGGGCGGGGCGGCCTCACGTCCCGATCTTGCCCAGCAGATCGACGATCCGGGACTGCACGTCCGTGCTGGTGGAGCGTTCGGCGAGGAAGAGGACCGTCTCGCCGGACGCCAGCCGCGGCAGCTCGGCCGGGTCTATGTCGGCGGAGGTGTAGACGACCAGCGGTGTGGTGTTGAGCCGCTGGTGGCCGCGCAGCCAGTCGACGATGCCCTGCCGACGGCGGCGGATCAGCATCAGGTCCATCACCACCAGGTTGGGGTGGACCTGCGCGGCCTTCGTCATCGCCTCGGCCTCCGAGCCGGCGTGCGCGACCTGCATGCCGCGCCGCTCCAGCGTGGCGGCGAAGGCCTGCGCGATCGGCTCGTGGCCCTCGACGAGCAGCACCCGCGGCGGGTGCTGCTCGCTGTCGCGCGGGGCGAGCGCCTTGAGCAGCACGGCCGGGTCGGCGCCGTACGCGGCCTCCCGGGTCGCCTGCCCGAGACCCGCCGTGACCAGCACGGGGACGTCGGCGGCGGCCGCGGCCTGGCGCAGCGCCTGGAGCGCGGTACGGGTGATCGGCCCGGTCAGCGGGTCGACGAAGAGCGCGGCGGGCGGCTCGGCGACCTGCGCGTCCACCTCTTCGCGCGACCGTACGATCACCGGACGGTAGCCCCGGTCGGTGAGCGCCTGGCGCGTCGAGACGTCGGGCTCGGGCCACACCAGCAGCCGGCGCGGCTCGTCCAGCGGCTCTTCGAGCCGGTCGTCGGCTGCCTCGGTCATGTCGGTGACGTCGACCGCGCCGTTCGGGCCGTCCAGCGGCTCCGGCCCCTCCGCGGCACCGGCCGCGGGCGCGCCTATCGCGTACGACCGGCCCGGCGGCATCACGGGCGGCACGGCGACGGCCGCGGGCGCCGCCGGAACGGGTCGCAGCAGCGCCGTCTCCTCCTCCGGTGAGGGCTCGGGCGCGGCCTGCGGGGCCTGCTGCGGCTGGGCGGGGTGGACAGGCTGGCCGGGCTGGGCGTCGGGGCGGCGTACGGGCAACTGCCCGCTGTCCGGGTCCGCCTGCGGGTGCTGGCGGGCCTGGCCCTCACCGCCCGGACCGTGCGGCTGGCTCGGTACCTGCTGGATGAGGCTGCGGGTCGAGGGCGCGTCGTCGGCGGCCCGGTCGGGGCTCAGCCGGCGGCGCCGCCCGGAACCGCCCGCGGCGACCTCGGCGGGCAGGCCCTGCGGATCCGTCTGGCCGTTCGGGCCCGGGGCGAACACGCCCTGGCCGAGGGTGCGCACGCTTATGGCCCGCCCGTACGTGCTGTGCGTCGGATCCTGCGGCTGGCCCGCGGGCGGGCCCGGGAGCTGCGGCGGGGGCGAGGCGAGCGCCGGGCGGTTGCCGGGCGCCGCGGGCCACTCGGTGGGCGGCGGCAGCGCGGGCGTCCCGGCCGCCGGAGCCGCGGGTCCCCCCGGGGGCGTCGGGGCCGGGGCGGCAGGCTGACCGGCCGCGCTGGGCCAGGCCTGCGGGGAGGACGGCACGGCCTGCCCGGCGTCCGGCCACGACTGGGGGACCGGCTGCTGTACGGGCACGGCCTGCTGCGCGGGCGCGGGCACCGGGGGCTGGGGCTGCGGGGGTACGGGGGCGAGGCCCGAACCGGGAGCCGGGGCGAGGCCTGTGCCGGGGCTCTGGGCCAGGCCCGTTCCGGGAGCCGGGGCGAGGCCGGAACCAGGGGCCGGGACGGGGGGCCGCGCGTCGGCGGACGCGGGCGCGGGGCCCTCGGGGGCGCGGTGGGAGGCGCGGCGTCCGCCGGGGCGCGCGCTCTGGCCGTTCGCGCCCGTCTGTGCGCCGGAGCCGCCGACCGGGTCCTGACCGATGTGCGGGCTGCCGTGCGGGCCGACGTGCGGACCGCCCGGCGCGCCCGGCGCGTCGAGCTGGGGCTGCGCGCCCGGGGCGTCCTGGGCCGCGGCCGGGAGGGCGTTGGGGATCGGGACGGGCGGCAGCTCGGCACGTTCGGGCGCCGGGGCCTGCGGCTCCTCGGCGCGGGCCCGGCGGCGGCCGGTCGGCTGGGACTGCGGGAGCTGGGGAAGCTGCTGGGGCTGCTGGGGCTCCGTCGCGGCGGGCGCGGGCTCGGGTCGGCCCTCCGGACGGCGAAGCGCGCGCCGGCGCCCGGTGGGGGCGGCGTCCTGCTCGGGGGAGTGCGGGCCCTGCCCGTTCACCGGGTTCACCGGGCTCATCGGGTTCAGGCCCTGTGCCAGAGCGGCCTGGGCCTGTGCCTGGGCGGCGGCCTGCGCCTGGACCTGTGCCTGGACGTGCGCCTGGCCCTGCGCGGACCAGGCCGCCGCGTCGCCGCCCGGCTTGCCCGTACCGTCGCCGCCCGGGCCGTGCGTGCCGCGGACCGGCTCCGTCGAGACCGGCATCACGGTCGTCTCCGACTCGTGGGGGGCGCTCCCGTCGCCGGGTGCGCTGCCGCCCGCGCGCCGGGTGCCCCGGGGGGTGGCGTCCGCGCCGGCGTGCGCCTGCTCCGTGGCGGCCGGGGCCGCCTTCGTACCGTCGCCGTCCGCGTCGTCGGCGTCGTCCGTGCCGTCCGCCGGGCCGCCCTTGCCCGCGGGCACCTCCAGGACGTAGGCGCTGCCCGCGCCGGGGACCTCGTGGGTCTGGAGGACGCCGCCGTGCCGCTCGACGATGCCGCGGGCCAGCGGGAGGTGGACCGGGTCGCCGCCGGGGTGCGGGCCGCGCACGTCGATGCGGATGACCTCGCCGCGCGGGGCCGCGGCCACCACGATCGTCGAGTCGCCCGCGAAGGCCTGCGCGTTGCCGGCCGAGTCGATGCCTGCGACGTCCGCGATCAGGTGGGCCAGCGCCTGCGCCATGCGCTCGCCGTCCACCGCGGCCCGGATGGGCGGCGCGTGCACCGCGAACTGCGCGCGTCCGGGGCCGATCAGCTCGGTCGCACCCTCGACGGCCGCCGTGATGACCTGGTCCAGGCCGACGTCCGCGCGGCGCAGCTTCTCCTCGCCGCGGTCCAGCCGCTGGAAGGCCAGCACGTTGTCGATGAGCGTGGTGATGCGCGCGTAGCCCGCCGCGAGGTGGTGCAGTATCTGGTTGGCCTCGGGCCACAACTGCCCCGCCGGATCGGCCGCCAGGCCCACCAGTTCGCCGCGCAGCTCCGCGAGCGGGCCGCGCAGCGACGTGTCGAGCAGCGCGCGCAGTTGCGCCGTACGGGCGGCGAGCGCGTCGAAGGACGTGCGGTCGGTGAAGGTCATGACCGCGCCGACCAGCTGGTCCCCGTCCCGTACCGGCGCCGTCGTCAGGTCCACCGGGACCGCGGTGCCGTCCTTGCGCCACAGCACCTGGCCGCGCACCCGGTGCTTGCGGCCGCTGCGCAGCGTGTCGGCGAGCGGGGTCTCCTCGTACGCCAGCGGGCTGCCGTCCGGACGCGAGTGGTGCACCAGCGGGTGCAGCTCCTTGCCGCCCAGGTCGGTGGCGCGGTGGCCGAGGATCTGCGCCGCCGACGGGTTGACGAGCACGACCTTGCCCGCGGTGTCCACGCCCACCACACCCTCGGCGGCGGCGCGCAGGATCATCTCCGTCTGCCGCTGCTGGCGGGCGAGTTCGGCCTCGGTGTCGACGGTGCCGGTCAGGTCGCGGACGACGAGCATGAGCAGCTCGTCACCGGTGTAGTGCGGCACGCCGTCGCCGTACTCGGCGTACGGGGTGCGGCCGTCCTCCAGATTCGCGCTGGTCACCTCGACGGGGAACTCCGTGCCGTCGGTGCGCCGCGCGACCATCCGGGTCGGCTTGGTGCGGGTGTCCTCGGCGGCCTCGCGCGGGCTGCGCATGGAGCCGGGGATGCGTTTCGAGTCGAATCCCGGCAGCAGGTCGAGCAGGCCGCGGCCGACGAGCGCGGTGCCCGGCGACTCGAAAGTCTCCAGCGCTATGGCGTTGGCGTTCACCACGGTGCCGTTGACGTCGACCAGGAGCAGGGCGTCCGGGAGGGCGTCGAGTATGGAGGCGAGGCGAGCAGAGCCTCGGGATGGCCTGCTGCTCACGAGACGCGTCCTCTCTGGTCACCGCACTGCTCTCGCCCCGGGTGCCGGCACCGCACACGGCCGGTCCGCCACCCGGCCGCACCGGCCGGCGACGTCGGCTGTCCTTGGCCGATTTCCGGGCGGCCCATCTTGCCGCCACCCCCGGGTCATGTCACTAGAGCGAGTGTACGTGTCGGCCACGGGAGCGGGGCGGCGGATGCCCATGTGGGGCTGTGCGTATAGGGGTTCGGATGTGTGCGGGGTTTGTGTGGCGTCGGTCACGGCGTGCGCGGGGGCGCGGTGGGGGCGCGTGGTTTCGGGGCCGGGCGGGGTGGGGCGCAACGGGGCGCGGAGGGCGCGGCGGGGCGTGAGGCGCGCCCCGCCGCCGGGCCGCGCGGCTGACCCGGCGCGCATGCCGGATCGGGCGGCGCAGGCGACTCGCCGTCGGGGCCCCCGGGCGCGCTCGGCCCGCTCGGCTGCTCGGCCCGCTCAGGCCGCTCAGGCCGCGAGGGTGCGGGGCCCGCCCGCGGTGGGCTGGGGGATCGCGGGGACCATGCGCTTCCAGCGTGCGACCTCGCAGCCGTTCGTACGGCGGTACGTCTCGTCCACCGGCTCGCCCCGCCACATGCCCGTGACGTGCGCGGTCTGCGGGCCGCCGTAGATCATCGAGCACATCTGCCCGGCGGGCACGGGGGCGAGCGGGCCGCCCAGTGCGTCGAGCTGCCGGCACGCGGCGAGCTGCTCACCCCTGACCGCGCCGCCGCAGCTCAGGGTGTGCGTCCTGACCTGCCCGCTGCCGTCGTCGTACGCCACCGAGAGCCGGTCGGCACCTCCGGCGAGCGCGGACCAGGGCAGGCCGAGGGCGGCGGCCGGCCCGCCGACCAGCACACCCCCGGCGACGGCGAAGGCGAGGCCGAGCGCGCCGAGCACCCCGGCACGGTGACGCCCCCGGGCGGGACGGGGACGGCGGACGCGAGAGCCTGCGCGGCGGTGCGCGGCACGAGCACTGACAAGAGCCATACCCATCCTTTACCGCCCCGATACCCCCGGAGTGTCACTATTCACCCGTTCGTGGGCGATCCGCGGCGCGCGATCCACGTGGTTCCCCCGCCCCGACCGCCCAACCCCTTTGCCCTGCCGACCGGCGGCCTTGTACCGTAGTCTGCGATTGGTCGCAGCCCGCAGGGCTGTGTCATCATCTGCACACGCACCCGCTCACGCGGGTCGCGCGTTGGAGGCGTCGCCTAGTCCGGTCTATGGCGCCGCACTGCTAATGCGGTTTGGGCTTTACCGTCCATCGAGGGTTCAAATCCCTCCGCCTCCGCCATCTCCCCGGAACCCCGCTCGTCCCTCCCGGACAGCGGGGTTCCGCCGTTTTCCACCCCCTCCTCCCCACCCCGCCCCACCACCCCCTCTCCGGGCCTCCCTCGCAGCTCAGCCCCCCTCCCCCTTATCGATTTCACGTCCCGCCCCACCTCATGTAATGTTGTTCCCGCAACGCCGACCGGCCGAAAAGCCGCGAAGCAGACCCGCACTCGTAGCTCAACGGATAGAGCATCTGACTACGGATCAGAAGGTTGCAGGTTCGAATCCTGCCGAGTGCACACAGGTGAGAGGCCCCCGGGATCGTCCGGGGGCCTTTTGCGTTGCCCGCGTGGCGGTGGCGGCCGCCCCCCGACCGGCGCGCGGTGGCGGCCGCCCCCCCGACCGGCGCGCGGGGGCGGCCGGCAGTCCGGCGGGAGGGTCAGGAGGGGGACGGGGAGGTGTGGGCGGACCAGGCCGCGGTCTCGTCCGGGGGGAGGACGCGGGTCAGGGCGGCCGTGCCGGGCAGGTGCGGGAAGAAGCGGTCGGCGTTCCAACTGCGCTGGTAGGACGGCGTGTCGAGGACGAGGAGGCGGCGGCCCGCGACCACCGGGATGTCGTCGGGCAGTCCCTCGTTCCAGATGCGGGTGCCGTCCGGGGCGAGGAGTTCGAAGGCGCCCGTCGCGACGCAGTCGCTGCGGCCGCGGGCGGGCTCCGGGTCGGCGGCCAGCCGGACGCTCTCGGCGGAGGGCGGGGTGCCGGGTATGTGGCCGCCGCCGATCAGGACGTGTGCCAGCAGGGTGTGCAGCTGGAAGTTGTCGCCGATGCCGCCGATGCGTATCTCGAAGCCTGTTCCGGTGGGCCGGTGCAGGACGATCACGGGCTCGTCGTCCAGCACCGCGAGCGCGTAGGCGAGGCACTTGAGGTCGTGCCGGTCGAGGGCGGCCAGCTCGCGGCAGGCGGGGATCAGGGCGGCCGCGTGCAGGCGGCGTACGTCTGCGCTGCGGCACAGCACGGCCAGCGCGGGCGGCTGCCACTCCTGGACCGCGCACCAGGCCAGGGCCAGCCGGGTGGCTTCGTGCGGGTCGCCGCCGAGGCGGCTGATCAGGGCGTCGTCGATGATCTTCTCGTCCGGCTCGGGAAGCTCCTCCGCGGCCCCGCCGGTGGCCGTCCAGCGGCGGGCGAACTCCAGGGCGTCGCGCAGGTCGCGGTGCACGCCGTCGAGGATCGGCCCGGCGCAGGCCAGGGGGTCCGCGCCGGTCTCGACGCAGAAACCGGCGGCCATGGCCAGCATCGGCCGCGGGCCGGTGGGCGGGAAGGCGGGTAGGAGCGCGGCGAGCCGGGGTCCGGCCGCGGCGCGGGCGTCGTCCGGTGCGGACTGCACGCTCTGGATCATGGTGGTGAAGGCGTGTTCGGTGCGGTCGCCGTCACGCGCCGCGACCGCGGCCTCCAGCTCGGACACGGCGGTGGCGAGGCCCTGGGCCTTCTGCTTCCTCTTGAAGATCACCGGCTCACCCTAGGGCGGGCCGGGCGACATGGGGCGCGTCGGCGGCGCGCCCGACGAGGTCGCCGGGGCGGTCGCCTTCCTCGCCTTCGACGCGGCCTTCACCACGGGCGCCGAACCGGCCGTGGACGGCGGCGGCTCCCGGATCCGAGGTCCTGCGCCGGACCCGGGAGCCGCCCGCCCGCCGGGGTCAGGCCACGGGGGCCGCCGCGCGCTCCCGGAGGGACGCGGAGAGGGCGCGGGCCTCGTGCTCGGTCATCCGGGTCGTGGTGTACGGGACGGCGTTGACCCAGCGCTGGGTCAGCGCGGCGACGCGCTCGCCGTAGCGCTCGGCGGTGATCAGGTCGCCGGGGGAGCAGCCGTCCTCCGGGCCGAGGTCGGTGTGGCTCTGGCCCATCAGGCCGAGCCAGGAGCCGAGACGGTTGAGGTCGTCGCGGGAGCCGCCGCTCCAGTTGTTGCCGGGCATGTCGGCCACGCCGATCCACTGCATGCCCATCTGGGCGCCGAAGACGGCCAGTTGCTGGAGGACGGTGAGCTTGTCGCCGCTCTGCGACGCGGACATGGTGAAGCCGCCCGCCAGCTTGTCCTTCCAGCCCTGCGTCGTGAAGGGCGTGAACGCCGCCTCCATGAAGGCCTTGAACACCGCGGACACGCTGCCCATCAGTGTCGGGCAGCCGAACACGATCGCGTCGGAGCGGGCGAGCAGCGCCTCCGCCTCCGCGTCGTGCCAGCGGCCCGCGACAACGTCCTCGGGCCGCAGGTCGACGAGGTGGACCTGCGCGCCGGGGACGGTACGGGCGCCGGCCGCGAGGTGCTCGGCCAGCAGCCGGGTGCGGCCGTGCACCGAGTGGACGACCACCGTCACGGTGACGGTGGGGGATACGCCGGGGACGGGGACGGGGGCGACTGCGTTGCCGGTCATGTCTGTTCACGCTTCCTGGGGGCGGGGTGGGCGCCCCGCCTCCGGTCACGGCGGGAGGCGGGCGCTGCTTGCCCTGCCATCACAACCCGCCCGCGCCGCACCATCAACGCCGTACTTCGGCAGGCAGCGATCGGTCGCACCGATCGATCGGCGCTAGCCTTGCGGGGTGGACAGGATGGAGCTGGAAGCGTTCGTCGCCGTCGCCGAGGAACTCCACTTCGGCCGGGCCGCCGCGCGCCTGCACCGCGGCCAGCCGACCGTCAGTGACGCCGTGCGGCGGCTCGAAGCCACCCTGGGCGGACGGCTGTTCCACCGCACCAGCCGACGCGTCGCCCTCACCGAGCTGGGCGCCGCGATGCTGCCCGACGCGCACGCCGCGCTGGCCCAGCTGCGCCACTTCCAGCAGCGCGGCCGCGCCCTCGCCGCCGGTGACCGCAGCCGCACCACGCTCGTCGTGGGGCACGCCGAGTACACCGGCCACCAACTGCTGCTGCACTGCCTGCCGCAGCTGCACGACGGCTTCCCCGACGTCGCGATCGTGCCCGAGCCGATGCCGACGACAGCCCAGCTCGGCGCCCTGCGGACGGGCACGATCGGCCTCGGCATCGGCTGGGCGACGGACGGCTTCACCGGCGTACGGGCCCGGGTGCTCTCCGCGGAGCGGTTCATGGCGCTCGTACCGGTGGGGCATCCGCTCGCCGGACAGGCGGAGTTGAGCGCGGCCGAACTGTCCGCGACCGGGCTGCTCACCTGGCCGCACCAGATCAACAGCGGTCTGTGCGACCGGCTGCTGGCCGCCTTCCACATCGGCGGCGCCGATCTGCGCATCATCCGCACCGCCGACAGCGTGCACGCCATCGCCGCGCACGTCGCGGCCGGGGCGGGCATCGGCATCACCGTCGCCTCGGCCCTCGACCACACCCCGCCCGGCCTGCGCGTCATCCCGCTGACCGGCCCGTCGACGACCGCCGACCAGGTCGTCCTCACCCCCGCCGAGCCCACCCCCGCGGCCGTGGCGCTGCGCGAACTCCTGTTGAACGCCTCGGCACAGACGTGCGCTTCGACACAGACGCACGCCTCGACACAGACGCACGCTTCAGCACAGACGCACGCCCCGGCGCAGACGCACGCCGCCGCGAGCTGACGTCCCGGGCGCAGCGGCGGTCGCGGTCAGCGCCCGGTCGCCCAGCGGGCGAAGGCCTCGACGGCGTCGCAGACGGCATGCAGGCGCAGGGAGGGGAGGAAGTCGAAGTTGTGCTGGGTGCCGGGGAGTTCGGCATGGACGACGGGCGCGGTGGAGGTACGGGCGAGGTCGGCGGCGAAGGCGCGGGCATCCGTGGCCAGCACCAGGGTGTCGAGGGCGCCGTGCACGATCAGGAACGGCGGCGCGTCGGGATGGACATGGGCGTGCGGGGTGGCCGGGCCGCCGGACCGGCTGCCGCCGACCTCCCCGTAGTAGCCGTAGAAGCCGATCGCCGCGGACACCGCGCCGTCGGTGAGCGCGACGGTCGCGGCGAGGTGCGCGCCCGCCGATCCGCCCGCGAGGACCAGAAGTTCGGGGTCGGCGCCCAGTTCGTCGGCATGGGCGCGCAGCCACTCGACGGCCGCGCGGGCGTCGGCGAGGGAGTTCGGATAGGGCGTGCGCTGCCGGTAGTCGGCGCTCGCGCACACCCAGCCGTCCGCCGCGAGGCGGTAGAGGAGGGGGAGTCCGCCGAGGAGTTTGCTGCCGGCCGTGAAGCCGCCGCCGTGCAGGTAGAGCAGGACGGGTGCGCCGTGCGGCCGTTCGCGCGGGATATAGACGTCGAGGCGCTGCGCACGCGCCGTCCCGTAGCGGCGGTTGCGCAGTCTGCGGACACCGCGGCGCGGCACGAGGAAGGGCAGCAGCACGCGGAGCAGCGGGAGCCTGGTGCGGGGAACGCGCAGGCCCGGCACCTCGGCGAGAGCCGCCTCCAGGACTTCCCGCGCCGATCTGGTCCGTACCGCGAGCGCTGTTATGCCGCAGGCGACCGCGGCGGTGAGGGCTGCGGCGAGCCACCACATCGGGGTGCCGACGTCGGCGGCGAGCGTCGTGTACGTGTTGAGGGCGAGCACCGCCAGCCCCACGAAGGGCTGCTCGTTGACGAACCAGCCGAGCCAGAACCACAGGTCGGACGGGCTCGACCGGCGCGGCAGCGGGGGGCGGAGCGCCGCGAAGGTGCACAGCGCGAGGACCGCGACCGAGATGACGAAGCCGGTCTGCACGGCGTGTTCAGCCCGCGTCCGGTGCCATGGGTGACACCCGTGACCGCAGCCCGCACGGGCGCGCGGCCGCGGCGGGTGTGCGGCTCATTCCGTCCCCCTCCCCGGCCGGTGGCGGGGCGTCCGGCCCTGGTGCGCCCATCCTGGCCGCCCGCGGCGCGCCGGGAAGGCGGCGCGGGCTCAGCGGTGCAGGTGCGCCACGTCCGCGGGGTAGGGGCTCTCGCGTGGGAGAAGAGCGCGGGCCGCGTCGAGTTCGCCCGCGCGGACGTGGGCGTGGACGGTACGGGCGAGCGGGGTGACGTCGGTGATGCCGACGGTCCACTCGTCGGCGTAGCGGCGCACGGCCTCCCCGGACAGCCCCAGTTGCAGTGAGCGGTACGGCAACGGGCGCAGGTGGAGGTCGCGTTCGGGGTCCCACTGGACCCGGGCGGGCGAGCGCCTCAACTCCCGCTTCCAGGCGGCCCGGTCGGTGTGCAGCCCGGCGTCGTAGTGCGACAGGCACGCGTGCGCGAGTGCCCACGCGAAGCCCTCGCGGGTGATCTCGACGGCCAGGACGGTCTCCTGGCCCTCCTTCGTGCCCCATCCGCAGCGGTACATCATCCACAGGAACGACGGCTTGATCCACGTCATCCGGTCCCGCTTCCACACCGCGGGGAAGCGGCCCTCGCGCGCCGCCGCCAGGCCGATCTCCGGCCGGTACGCCTGGTAGACGGTGACGGTCGAGGCGGTGGCGAGGGCGCGGACGCGGTGGGTGGGCTCGGGCCTGGGGTCGGGGTCGGGGTCGGCGTCGGGCTCGGGGGCGTGCGGACGGACGGTGGGCTCGTGCATGGGCCCAGGGTGGGCGGCGCGGTGCGGGGGCCGCCAGCGAATTACCGGACGGGCGCGGCGGGCCTCTACCGGGGGGAGCCGCCGGGCGGTCCTGACAGGTGTCAGGACCGCAGGACCGCGGTCGTTGCCAAAGTGGTGAACGGCATCGTGAAGGCGCCGCCGAGGGCGTCGATCGCCGTGCCGACGTCGGAGAGGATCACGGACAGCTGGGAGGAGGTGAGCCGGGTGAGACCACCGGTCGTGGGGAGCAGAGCGAGCCATTCGTCACGGGTGTACGACCGCTGCCAGTCGTAGCGCCAGTGCTCGGGGGCGTCGAAGGCGCCGGTGTCGCGGATCGCGTCGCCGAACGTCGCGTAGAGGGCCTGGTAGGCGTCGAGCGGCCGGCGCGCGGGCTGGGCGCTCAACGGGGAGTCGGGGACGGCACGGCGGAGGGCTGCGGCGAAGGGCTCGGCGACTTCGGGGGGCGGCTCGTAGACGTGCCCGAAGACGGCGAGCCGGCCCCCCGGTCGCAGCGCCCGGGCGGCGCGGGCAGCACCTGCGGCGGGGTCCACCCAGTGCCAGGACTGGGCGGCGACGACGGCGTCGAAGGTGCGGCCCGCGGGCTCCCACGCCTCGAACGTCGAGACCTCGACGCGCAGCCCGCGCGACCGGGCGAAGCCGGCCATGCGCGGGTCGGGCTCCACACCGAGCACGGTGCATCCGGCGGCCTGGAACTGCCGGGCTGCGATACCGGTACCGCAGCCCACGTCCAGGACGTCGGGCCGGGCGTGACCGCCGTCGGGCGCCGGCGCACCGGCGGCGATCCGGGCGATCAGCTCGTCGGGGTAGCCGGGCCGGGCCGCGTCGTACTGCCCCGCGTTCTCGCCGAAGGACTCGGCCATACGGCGAGCTGTGTGGGGCGCCGCGCCGCCCCCGGCGACCGGCGAGCTACGGGGCCCGGCGCCGGTGGCCGGGGGCGGGCCGGGCGGGGGCTCGGCGGCGGGAGCCGTGCCTGCGGCGGGAGCGGGGGCTGCGGTGGGGTCCGCGCTCCCGCCCGGGGCGGGGCTCGCCTCCGGGGCCGCACCCGGGGCCGCACCCGGGGTCGCGCTCGGGGCCGCGCCCGGGGCCGTGGCGGGGCCCTGGTCCGGTGCTGCGGCCGGGGTGGGGCGGGGGGAGTCCGTGGCGGGCGGGGCCTGTTCGGGGGGCTGCGCCGGTAGAGTGGGCATGCGCCCACATTAGTGGGCGCATGCCCACTCGGCAACAATCGGCCGTTGGGTGATGTCCGACGGCGACGTCCGACGGCGACGTCCGACGGCCACGGCCAGGACCAGGAGCGGGACCGGGACCACGGCGGACCGTTCGCGGACCGGAGACGAGAGAGGGAGCGGCACGTGCCGACCGGTGTGCATCTGCGCGACGCGCGGCAGCAGCTCTTCGACGCCGCCGAGCGCATCCTGCTGCGGTCCGGGCCCAACGGGCTGACCAGCAGGGCCGTCACCGACGAGGCGGGCTGTGCCAAGGGCGTGCTCCACCGGCACTTCGCCGACTTCGACGCCTTCCTGGCCGAGCTGGTGCTCGACCGGGCGGCGGGGCTGGAGGAGCAGGCGCGGGCGCTGCGCGCGTCGGCCGGGGAGGGCAGCGTCGTCGACAACCTCACGGGGGCGCTGACAGCGCTGTTCGGGCCCGTGCCGGTGGCGATCATCCCGCTCATCACGTTCCGGGACGCCTTGCGGGCGCGGCTGCGGGAGGCCACGCCGGGCGGTGGGATCGCGATCCTGGGCCAGGCCACGGAGGCGGTCGGCGCGTATCTGGCCGCCGAGCGCGACCTCGGCCGGATCGCCCCGGGTGCGGACGTGGACGCGCTGACGCTCTCCCTCGTCGGCGGCGGCCACCTGATCTTCGCCGACCGCGAGCGGGCGGCGGGCGCGGGCCCGGACGGTACGGACGGGCCGGATCCGGCGGCCGTGCGCCGCCTCGTCACCGCGGTCGTGGCGGCGGCGACCGTGCCCGCGGGGCCCGATGGGCCGGGAAGGCCGGGGCCACCAGGGGCGTCCGGGGGGTGAGGGCCGGTCCCGGGGGAGCCGTCAACCCTGCGAGTGCGGTGGAGGCCGGGACGGGCACATGACCGCCTGGGCGTCGCGGCCCGGGACGGGGAGTACGACGGCTACTGCCGCAACGTCGTCCTCCTCGGGGCGTCCCCGGCATCGGCACCGCGAGCTGCACCGGCAGAAGCGCGGGCCGCCCGTCGCCGCCCGCGGAGCTCGGACGTACCGTCGCGGCAGGCTTGACACCCCGAGCCGCCCGGCCGCCTACTGCCGTCATGCCCGACGCCGATCCCGTGCCTGCCGCGCCCGCCGACGTCCCGGTGGCCCGCTTCCGGCAGCGGCGCCGCAGCAGGCGGATCGCCGCGGTCGTCGCCGCCGTGTCCACCGCGCTCACGGTGATCCCGGTCCTGGTGGTCGTGCCGCACTCCGACCCCGCCCCGGCGATGTTCACCGCGGGCCTGGCCGCCGGGTTCTGCCTCGTCCTGCTGCCGCACCTGTGCGTGGCCCGCGGCACCCTGCGGCGGCACGGCCCCGACCTCCGCTACCTCACCGCCCGCACCTGGACCGGCACCCGCACCCTCGACCTGCGCGAATTGCGCAGCGTGCGGACGTGGAAGGAGGTCGGCCGCGGCGGCAGCGAGACGTACCTCGTCCTCACCGACACTGCCGGGATCCGGCTGAGCTTCAGCGACACCCGGCCGGGCAGTGTGCGCCTCGTCCGCCGGTACGCGATCGAGCGCCCCGCGCGCGAAGGAGGCGGCGACGGCCCCGCCGCACGCGTGACCCGGCTCGCGCTCGCCGACCTGAACGTGCGGCCGCTACCGCTCGTGCTGTCCGGGCTGCGCTCGACGCTGTCCATTGCGCGCACCTGCCTCCTGCTGCTCGGCCCGATGACGGTGGCGGGCACGCTGATCACCCGCTGACGTCCGCGTCGCGCCCGCCGCCCGGCACGTCCGCCTGGTACGGGTGGAAGTCCGGGGGCCCCACGGCCACCGACGGCGAAGGGACGCGGGCGTGACCGAGGCGACGGGGGACCTGGTCTGGTATGTGGCGTACGGCTCCAACATGTGCGCCGCGCGGCTGCGCCACTACCTCGCGGGCGGCCGCCCGCCCGGCGCCTCCCGCACCTACCCGGGCGCGCGCGACCCGCGCATGCCCGCACGCTCGCGCCCCGTGGAACTCCCGGGCGCCCTCTACTTCGCCACGCACTCCCCCGTCTGGCACGGCGGCCGCGCCTTCTACGACCCCGACGCCCCCGGTACGGCATGGGCTCGCGCCCATCTGCTCACCGCCGCCCAGCTCTCCGACATCGCCGCCCAGGAGATGTACACGCCGCCCGGCCGCGACCTCGACCTCGTACCCGTCCTCACCACCGGCCGCCACACCCTCGGCCCCGGCCGCTACGAGACCCTCGTCAGCCCCGGCACACTCGACGGCCACCCGCTGCTCACCTTCACCGCGCCCTGGCACCTCGACGACGTCCCGCCCGTCCCGCCCTCCGCCCCCTACCTGCGCGCCATCGCCGCCGGACTGCGCGAGACCGGCCACACCCCCGAGGCCGTCGCCCGCTACCTCGCCGCCCGCCCCGGCGCCGCAGGCCACTGGACCCCCGCGCAGGTGGCCCGCCTCCTCGCCGCACCGGGTGGCAGCATGCCCCTGTGAACAGCCGACGGGGTGTGACGGTGGTACGGGCCTGTGTACGGGGCGGGCCGGGTCAGACCGGCGGCAGCCCCACCGCCGTCGTGGCCGAACGCGACGTCGCGGGGGCGAGCGACGCGGACCGCGCCGCCGTCGCCCCCGCCACAGGCGTCTCCCACACCGTTTTCGTCGACCCCACCCCCGACGGCGCCCACCTGCGCTTCTTCACCGCCGAGGGTGAACTGCCCGCCTGCGGCCACGGCACGGTGGCCGCCCTGGCATATCTCGCCGCACACGCCGACGGCCGCTTCACCGGGCAGCTCCGGGCAGGCGGCACGGCCTTCACCGGCCGGGCAGCACGCGACGGGACCGGCTACCGCGCCGCCTTCCGCACCCGCCGGATCGACCTGCGCGCGGCCACGCCGGACGAGGCAGCCGCCGTACGGGACGCCCTCGGGACCGGCCACCCCACCGCCGCCGTCATCGCCGCACTCGGCCGCGCCCGCATGCTGCTCCCCGTGCCCGGCCGCACCGAACTGCACGCCCTCGGCCCCGACCCCGCACGGCTGCGCGCCGCCTGCGACCGGCTCGGCCTGCTCGGCGTCTACGCTCACACCCCGCCCGACACGGCCGGGCGGCTCACCGCGCGCATGTTCGCGCCCTCCATCGGCGTGCCCGAGGACATCGCGAACGCCAACAGCACCGCCTGCCTCGCCGCCCACCTCGCGGGCCACGGCGTCCCCCGCGTCGCCGCCGACATGGGCGACACCCTCGGCGCCCCCGCCACGATCACCGCCACCGCCGAACCCGACCACCGCCACGTCCACGTCGGTGGCCACGCCGTCCTCGCGCCCGGGGCCGTTGTCGGACCCTCCCCCTATCGTGATCAACATGAGTGAGAACGTGACCCTCGCGGCCTGGTCCGAGGACGACTTCCAGCTGCTGGAGCGGACGAACGCCCCGGAGATGACGGACCACCTCGGCGGCCCCGAGACCCCGGACGCCCTGGCCGCCCGTCACCGCCGCTACCTCGACCTGGCCAAGGGCGGCATGTTCCGGATCGTGACGGCCGACGGCGAGACGGCCGGCTCGATCGGCTTCTGGGAACGCGAATGGCGCGGCGGCCCCGTCTGGGAGACCGGCTGGAGCGTCCTCCCCGAATTCCAGGGACGCGGCATAGCCGCAGCGGCCGCCCGGGAGATCATCCGCACCGCCCGCGACACCGACGGCAACCGCTACCTCCACGCCTTCCCGAGCGTCGACCACCCCGCGTCGAACGGCGTGTGCCGCAAAGCCGGTTTCGAACTCCTCGAAGAGGTCTCCTTCGAATACCCCAAGGGCACATGGATGACCTGCAACGACTGGCGCACCGACCTCCAGTCCCACTAGGCGCCGCCCCGGTGGGGGCTGAGCGCGCAGGTCCCCGCGCCCCCCACCGGCTGGCAGCCGCTGAACCGGCCTGGAGGGGGACGGTGCGGGGTGCCCCCGCAGGAATGCGCTGTCGGTGGCTCACCGACCAGGTACGGGGGTGAAGGCGCATTCCGAGGAGGTGCCCCGTGGCGGCCCCCGCCCCGCCCACCGGCGCGCCGCGTAAGGGGCGCGTGGGGGCACCTCCCAGGCGAAGCTCTGGGGGAGAACGGCGCGACCAGCCCCCGCAAAGGGAAGGTCGCGCGGCGAACCGCAACAAGCACCCCCGGAGCGCCCCCCACACAACAGAGCGCAGCGAATTCTCAGAGGATTCACAGATTCGACCAAGGCAGCTTTCATAGGCGCCCCACAGGCTGAACGCATGACGACGACACCCCCCGCTCCCGCCGCGCACGGCGCCGCGGCCGGTGGTGGCGCGCTGCGCGCCGCCAAGAGCTCCGTGAGCCACAGCGCGGCCACCACCACCGCCGGCCCCTCCGCGGCCGCGGATCTCGCGCGACCGGACGGCTCTCCCGTCCGGGTCCTGGTCGTGGACGACGAGGCCCCGCTGGCCGACCTGCTGTCGATGGCCCTGCGCTACGAGGGCTGGAAGGTGCGCACGGAGTGCGACGGCGCGAGTGCGCTGCGCGCCGCGCGCGAGGACCGGCCCGACGCGGTCGTGCTCGACGTGATGCTGCCGGACATGGACGGCTTGCAGGTGCTCGCCCGGCTGCGCCGCGAGACACCCGACGTGCCGGTGCTCTTCCTGACGGCGAAGGACGCCGTCGAGGACCGGATCGCGGGCCTGACGGCGGGCGGCGACGACTACGTCACGAAGCCGTTCAGCCTGGAGGAGGTCGTCGCGCGGCTGCGCGGCCTGCTGCGCCGTTCGGGCGCCGCGGCCGTCCGCAACGAGTCGCTGCTGACCGTCGGTGACCTGGTCCTCAACGAGGACAGCCACGAGGTCAGCCGGGGCGGCGCCAACATCCACCTCACGGCGACGGAGTTCGAGTTGCTGCGTTACCTGATGCGCAACCCGCGCCGGGTGCTGAGCAAGGCGCAGATCCTCGACCGCGTGTGGTCGTACGACTTCGGCGGGCAGGCGAACGTCGTCGAGCTCTACATCTCCTACCTGCGGCGCAAGATCGACGTCGGGCGTGCGCCGATGATCCACACCCGGCGTGGCGCGGGCTATCTGATCAAGCCCGGGGAGCCCGCGTGACCCTGCCGCGTCCCGGCAGGTTCGGCACCCGTACGGCCCAGGCCCGGGCACAGGCCCAAGCCCAGGCCCGGGCACAAGCCCAAGCCCAGGCGCAGCCGCATCCGCAGCCACGCCCGCGGATCTGGACGCGCTCGCGTCCGCGTCCGCGGTGGTCGCTGCGGCGGCGGCTGGTCGCGTCGTGCGTGGCGCTCGTCGCCGTCGTGTGCACGGTGATCGGCGCGGTCACGATCTTCGCGCTGCACGACTTCCTGTACGGCCAGCTCGACGGCAAGGTGCACGACCTGGCCGTCCGGGCGTCCGGCCCGCACGGCGGCCCCGGCGGCCCCCTCCCGGGCGCGAACGGCGCGAACAGCGGAAACGGCGCCGACACCGGTAGCGCCCCGCGCGGGGACCGCACCCCCGGCGGCGCCGCAGACACCGTACGGCTCGGCTTCCTCATCGGCGGCGGCCAGCCGCGCGAGACGGTCGGCGCGGTCGTGACCTCGTCCGGCGCGGTCGCGCAGGCCCAGGTGGGCGTGACGGACGCCGAGGACACCTCCGGCTCGTCCGGCGGCGCCCTGGTCGCCGCCCCGCTGACGTCCGCGCAGGCCGCGGTCTTCGCCGACGTGCCGCGCGACGGCGACCCGCACACCCTCGACGTCCCCGGCCTCGGCGGCTACCGGGTGGAGTCCGCGCAGCCCGGCACGGACGGCAGCACGGTGCTGGTGGGGCTGTCCACCAAGGGCACCGAGGACACCTTGTCGACCCTGATGTGGGTCGAGGTCTCGGTGTCGGCGGCCGGTCTGGTCGCCGCGGGCCTGGCGGGCGCGGCGCTGATGCGGATCGCCCTGCATCCGCTGCGCCGGGTCGCCGCGACCGCGACAAGGGTGTCGGAGCTGCCGCTGGACCGCGGTGAGGTCGCCCTGCACGAGCGGGTCCCGGAGTCCGACACCGACTCGCGTACCGAGGTCGGCCAGGTCGGCGCGGCGCTCAACCGCATGCTCGGGCACGTCGCGTCCGCGCTGCGCGCGCGGCAGGCGAGCGAGACCCGTGTGCGGCGCTTCGTCGCCGACGCCAGCCACGAGCTGCGCACCCCGCTCGCCTCGATCCGCGGCTACGCGGAGCTGACCCGGCGCGGCCGGGAGCCGGTGGGCCCGGACACCCGGCACGCGCTGGGCCGTATCGAGTCCGAGGCGTCCCGGATGACGACCCTGGTCGAGGATCTGCTGCTGCTCGCGCGGCTGGACGCCGGGCGCCCGCTGGACCCCGTGCCGACGGACCTGTCCCCGCTGGTCGTGGACGCCGTGAGCGACGCCCGCGCGGCCGGCGGCGAGCATCTGTGGCGGCTCGACCTGCCCGACGACCCGGCCGTGGTCGACGGCGACCCGCAGCGGCTGCACCAGGTGCTCACCAACCTGCTGGCCAACGCCCGCACCCATACCCCGCCGGGCACCACCGTGACCGCCCGCGTCACCCCGCTGCCCGGCGGCGGGGTACGCCTCCAGGTCGAGGACGACGGGCCCGGTGTCCCGGCCGAGCTCCAGCCGGTCGTCTTCGAGCGCTTCGCCCGCGGTGACGCCTCCCGCACCCGCACTCCGCGCAGCGGCGGCAGTACGGGCCTGGGCCTGGCGATCGTGCAGTCCGTGGTGGCCGCGCACGGCGGCAGCGTGGACCTCGCGAGCGTGCCCGGACGGACCGTCTTCAGCGTCACACTGCCCTCTTCGCACTCACAGGTCGCCCCCAGCCTCAGCACAACGTCGTGACAGGGCCCGAGCCGAGCCTCGGGGTATGCGAACCACACTCGGCAACCTGCCTCCCCGGCAGCACCTGCCGGTCGCGGACGCGGCGCCCGCCGAGGGCGTGAGCGGAGCGGCCGCCGTCCCGGTGCTGGACGTCGTGATCCCGGTCTACAACGAGGAGAACGACCTCGGTCCCTGCGTGCGCCGCCTGCACGCCCACCTGTCGGAGACCTTCCCGTACCCCTTCCGCATCACCGTCGCGGACAACGCCAGCAGCGACCTGACCCCGCTGGTCGCCGCGGAACTCGCCGCGCAGCTGCCCGAGGTCACGTCCTTCCGGCTGGAGCAGAAGGGCCGCGGGCGCGCCCTGCGCACCGTCTGGACCGCGTCCGACGCGCCCGTGCTGGCGTACATGGACGTCGATCTGTCCACCGACCTCAACGCGCTGCTGCCGCTCGTCGCCCCGCTCATCTCCGGGCACTCCGACCTCGCGATCGGCTCCCGCCTCGCCCGCTCCTCGCGTGTCGTGCGCGGCGCCAAGCGGGAGTTCATCTCCCGCGCCTACAACATGATCCTGCGCGGCTCGCTCGCCGCCCGCTTCTCCGACGCCCAGTGCGGCTTCAAGGCGATCCGCGGCGACGTCGCGCAGCGGCTGCTGCCGATGGTCGAGGACACCGGCTGGTTCTTCGACACCGAGATGCTCGTCCTCGCCGAGCGCGCGGGCCTGCGCATCCACGAGGTGCCCGTCGACTGGGTCGACGACCCCGACAGCAGCGTGGACATCGTCCGCACCGCGCTCGACGACCTGCGCGGTGTCTGGCGCGTCGGCCGCGCGCTGGCCACCGGCCACCTCGCCCTGGACCGGCTGCGCCGCCCCTTCGGCGACGACCCGCGCGACCGCGACCTGTCCGGCGTGCCCGTCGGACTCGCCCGCCAGCTCGTCGGCTTCTGCGTCGTCGGCGTCCTCAGCACCCTGGTCTACCTGGCGCTCTTCTCCCTCTTCCGGCTCGGCACGGGCTCGCAGGGCGCCAACGCGCTCGCCCTGCTGCTGTCCGCGCTCGGCAACACCGCCGCCAACCGCCGCCTCACCTTCGGCGTACGCGGCCGCGACCGCGCGATGCGGCACCAGGCGCAGGGGCTCGTCGTCTTCGCGATCGGCCTCGCGCTGACCAGCGGTTCGCTCGCCGCGCTGCACACGGCGACGGACGCGCCCTCGCACGGCAGCGAACTCGCCGTCCTCGTCGCGGCCAACCTCGCGGCGACGGTGCTGCGCTTCCTCCTCTTCCGCGCCTGGGTCTTCCCCGACCCGGCAGCCCCCGCGGCCGCCGCCGCACCCACCCCGTACGACGCGACACCCGCACCGCACCCGTACGACCCCGCGCCCGACACCACCTCCTACGGCATCGCGGACGGCGTTCACGCGCCGGACCGCGGGGCCCCGAACCCCTCCGACAGGAGTCCGCGATGACCGCGACGACCGGCTTCCCCCACGCGCCGACCGCCGCCCGACCGTCCACGGTGCAGGACCGCGCGGCGCGCCTGGCCCGCCGGATGTGGCGCGGCCGGGGCGCCGACCCGGCGTGGGCCCGCCCCGCGCTGCTCGCGCTCCTGCTCGGCACCCTCGTGCTCTACCTGTACGACCTGGGCGCCTCCGGCTACGCCAACTCCTTCTACTCCGCAGCCGTCCAGGCCGGCAGCCAGAGCTGGAAGGCCTTCTTCTTCGGCTCCTCCGACGCGGCGAACGCCATCACCGTCGACAAGCCGCCCGCCGCGCTGTGGCCGATGGCGCTGTCCGTACGGCTCTTCGGCCTCGGCTCGTGGCAGATCCTGGTGCCCGAGGCCCTCATGGGCGTCGGCACCGTGGCGCTGCTGAACGCCGCCGTACGCCGCCGGTTCGGCGCGGGCGCGGGCCTGCTGGCCGGGGCGCTGCTGGCGCTCACCCCGGTCGCCGCGCTGATGTTCCGCTTCAACAACCCCGACGCGCTGCTCGCGCTGCTCATGGTCGCCACGATCTACTGCGTGCAGCGCGCGCTGGAGCACGCCAGCACCCGGTGGCTGCTGGCCGCGGGCGGACTGCTCGGGCTCGCCTTCCTCACCAAGACCCTCCAGGCCTGGCTGATCGTGCCCGCGCTCACCCTCGTCTACGCCGTGTGCGCGCCCGCGCGGCTGCCGCGCAGGCTGCTGCAACTGCTCGCCGCGGGCGCCGCGATGGTCGTCGCGGGCGGCTGGTGGGTCGCGATCGTCGAACTGTGGCCCGCGTCCTCCCGCCCCTACATCGGCGGCTCGCAGGACAACAGCTTCCTGTCGCTGACCTTCGGCTACAACGGCTTCGGCCGCATCACCGGCAACGAGACCGGCAGCGTCGGCGGGGGCGGCGGAGGCCGCGGACCCGGCGGCGGGGGCGGCGGCATGTGGGGCCAGACCGGTATCGGGCGGCTCTTCAGCTCCGACATGGGCGGCCAGATCGCCTGGCTGCTCCCCGCGGCCTTCGCGCTGCTGCTCGCGGGCCTGTGGCTCACCCGGCGCGCCCGCCGCACCGACCTGATCCGCACGGACCTGACGCTGTGGGGCGGCTCGCTGCTCGTCACGTTCGTGACGTTCAGCTTCATGTCCGGGATCTTCCACCAGTACTACAACATCGCGCTGGCCCCCTACATCGCCGCGGTGTGCGCGATGGGCGGCACGCTGCTGTGGCGGCGCCGCGACGCGCTTCCCGCCGCGGCGGGCCTCGGCGCGGTCGTCGCCGGTACGGGCGCGGTCGCGTACGTGCTGCTCGACCGCTCCCCGGACTGGCACCCGTGGCTGCGCGCCGCGGTCCTGGGCGCGGGCGTCCTCGCCGCGGTCGCGCTCGTCGCGCTGCCGTACGTACAGAGCGCGGGCGTGGCCGCCGCCGCGGCCGTCCTCGGCCTCGTCGCCGTGCTCGGCGGACCCGTGGCGTACACGCTCGACACGGTGGCGACCCCGCACGAGGGCTCCATCGTGACCGCCGGCCCCGCGGTCGCCTCCGGCGGCTTCCCGGGCGGTGGCGGTGGCGGCCGCGGCGGCATGCCGGGTGGACCCGGCGGGCAGGGCTTCCCCGGCGGCCAGACCGGCCAGACCGGCCAGAACGGTGGCCAGGGCTTCCCGGGCGGCCAGCAGGGTCAGCAGGGCCAGGGGTTCCCGGGCGGCCAGAACGGCTTCCCCGGCGGCCAGGGCGGACTCCCGCAGGGCGCGGGCGAGGGCGGCTTCCCCGGCGGCGGCGGGGGCGGAGCCGGGGGCGGCGGCATGGGCGGCCTGCTCAACGGCGCGCAGGTCAGCGCCGCGATGACGTCCCTGCTCAAGGCGAACGCGGGCCACTACACGTGGGTCGCCGCCGCGGTCGGCTCGCAGAACCAGGCGAGCTACCAGCTCGCGACCGGCGAGCCCGTGATGTCCATCGGCGGCTTCAACGGCAGCGATCCGTCTCCGACGCCGGCCCAGTTCAAGAAGTACGTCGCCGAGGGCCGCATCCACTACTTCATCGGTGGGGGCGGTACGGGCGGCGGGAGCATGGGCGGCTCCGCCGCCGCGTCCGACATCGCTTCGTGGGTCGCGTCCACGTTCACCGCGAAGACGGTGGGCTCGACGACGGTGTACGACCTCACGTCGTAGCGCGCCCCGCCCGCAGGGGGCGTACCCGGCGCGCGAGTGTTACGCGAGCCGCGCCGGGAAGCCCCCCGTGGCCACGGGGGACCACCGTTCCGGGGTGACGCGGATCAGGGACTTGCCCTGGCGGACCATCGCTTCGCGATACTCCGCCCAGTCGGGGTGCTCCCCGCTGATGTTGCGGAAGTACTCGACGAGCGGCTCGACGGAGTCGGGCACGTCCAGGACCTCGGCGGTGCCGTCCACCTGGACCCAGGGGCCGTTCCACTCGTCGGACAGGATGATGACGCTCACCCGGGGGTCGCGCCGGACGTTGCGGGTCTTGGCGCGTTCGGGGTAGGTCGAGACGACGATGCGGCCGGAGTCGTCGACGCCGGCCGTGAGGGGGGAGCCCTGGGGGCGGCCGTCCGCGCGGGTGGTGAGGAGGATCGCCCGGTGCCGGGGGCGTACGAAGTCGAGGAGCTCTTCCCGCGAGACCGCGGTGTTGGTGGCGATGTTGGGGGCCATGCCCAGCACCTTACGTCGCTGCTCCCACGCCCGCCGGGCGTGGGAGCAGGGGATCCCGGCGGGCGGCGTCGGCCGTCCCCTGCCTCGGCCGCCGCCGGGACCCGTCACCCGTACCTCCGTGGCCTGGACCTCTCCGCTGCGGGCTCAGGACGGGTGGACGGGGGTTCATCGGTCGGGCGCGGAGCGCCCAGGGTGCTCAGTCGTCGGCGCTCTGCAGGCCGCTGCGGGTCTTGAGCGCGACCTCCTTGACGAAGATGACGAGCAGGAAGGACAGCAGGGCGAAGGGCGCCGCGTAGAGGAAGACGTCGCCGATGCCGTGCCCGTAGGCGCTCTCCACGACGCCGCGGACCGGCTTGGGGAGCAGGGCGACGTCGGGGATGCCGCCGCTGTCGCCGGAGCTGGGCTTGGCGTGGATGGCGGCGAGGCCGTCGCTCACGAAGTGCGTGACGCGGTTGCCGAGGACGGCGCCGAGCGCGCTGACGCCGATGGCGCCGCCGAGGGAGCGGAAGAAGGTCACCAGGGAGCTGGCGGCGCCGAGGTCCGCGGTGGTGACCTGGTTCTGCACGGCGAGGACCAGGTTCTGCATCATCATGCCGACGCCGAGGCCCAGCAGCGCCATGTAGACGCCGACCTCCCAGTAGGGGGTGTCGTAGCGGATCAGGCCGAGCATGCCGGAGCCCGCGGTGAGCAGCAGGCCGCCGGAGACGAGGAAGATCTTCCAGCGTCCGGTGCGGGTGATGATCTGGCCGGTCACCGTGGAGGAGATGAACAGGCCGGCGATCAGCGGGATGGTCATGATGCCGGACATGGTCGGGGTCTCACCGCGGGCCAGCTGGAAGTACTGGCTCAGGAAGACCGTGCCGGCGAACATCGCGACGCCCACGAAGAGGCTGGCCAGCGAGGTGAGGGTGATCGTGGCGTTGCGGAAGAGCCGCAGCGGCACGATGGGCTCGGCGGCGCGCGACTCGGTGTGGACGAAGAGCGCGCCGAGCAGGATCGCGACAGGCACCATCACGAAGGTCTGCCAGGACATCCAGGCGTAGTTCTGGCCGGCCAGCGACACCCAGATCATCAGCAGCGACACGGCCGCGGTGATGAAGAAGGCGCCGGTCCAGTCGATCTTCACCTGGCGCTTGACGACGGGCAGGTGCAGCGTCTTCTGCAGCACGATCAGCGCGATGATCGCGAAGGGCACCCCGACGTAGAAGCACCAGCGCCAGCCGAGCGCCGAGTCGACGATGACACCGCCGATGAGCGGGCCGCCGACGGTGGCGACGGCGAAGGTCGCGCCGAGGTAGCCGCTGTAGCGGCCGCGCTCGCGCGGCGAGATCATCGCGGCGAGGATCACCTGGGTCAGCGCGGACAGACCGCCGGCGCCGACGCCCTGGACGAGGCGGCAGCCGATGAGCATGCCGGGGCTGGTGGAGAAGCCGGCCACGACCGAGCCGAGCACGTAGATCACCAGCGAGAGCTGGATGAGCAGCTTCTTGCTGAAGAGGTCGGAGAGCTTGCCCCAGATCGGCGTCGTGGCGGTGACGGCGAGCAGTGAGGCGGTGACGACCCAGGTGTACGCGCTCTGGCCGCCGCCGATGTCGGAGAGGATGCGCGGCAGCGCGTTGGAGACGATGGTGGACGACAGGATCGCCACGAAGAGCCCCAGCAGCAGGCCGGAGAGCGCCTCCATGATCTGCCGGTGGGACATGGCCGCCCCGTCCGGGGAGCCCGGCGGGGCGGTGTGAGCTGAGGATCCGGTCGTACCGGAGTTGTCGGGGAGCTGCTTGTTGCTCCGTGTCGACGGGGTCGCCATCAGGCCTCCACTTAATTGCCTGAAGCAACCATACGACGAAATGGTTGTATTGGACAAACGCTGTGGGGGAGCTGTGGCGCACGCCACGTGCGCGTATTGCGCAGATGGGGGGGCCTGCGGGGGTGCGGCGGCCGGAGCCGACACGCTAGGGTCAGGCGGCATGTCGAGTAGCCAGCAAAGCCCTGAGAACAACTACGACCCGGCCGGCTCCACGCAGATGTTCCGGGCCTTCGTGGACGAGCAGCCGCAGGCCGTCGAGGTGCAGCGGGCGCAGGCCCGTCCCCGGGTCGGTCTGATCGTCGGCATCGTCGTCGCGGTGGTCGTCATCGTCGGAGTGGTCGTACTCGCCCTGAAGTAGCCCGCGGTCCTCGGTCGCCTCGGCGCTCCAGCAGAGGGGCCCGACCACTCCGTCCCGTCACGCCTCGGCCGTGAGGCCCTCGCGCAGCTGCGCCAGCGTCCTCGTCAGCAGTCGGGAGACGTGCATCTGCGAGATGCCCACCTCCTCGCCGATCTGCGACTGCGTCATGTTCGCGAAGAACCGCAGCATGATGATCTGCCGCTCGCGCGGCGGCAGTTGCGCCAGCAGCGGCTTGAGCGACTCGCGGTACTCGACGCCTTCGAGTGCCGCGTCCTCGTAGCCGAGCCGGTCGGCGAGCGAGCCCTCACTGCCGTCGTCCTCGGGCGGCGGGGAGTCCAGCGAGCTGGCCGTGTAGGCGTTGCCGACGGCGAGGCCGTCCACCACGTCCTCCTCGGACACGCCGAGGCAGGCCGCCAGCTCGCTCACGGTCGGGGAGCGGTCCAGCCGCTGGGAGAGCTCGTCGCTCGCCTTGGTGAGCGCCAGGCGCAGTTCCTGGAGCCGCCGCGGCACCCGTACCGACCACGAGGTGTCGCGGAAGAAGCGCTTGACCTCGCCGACGATCGTCGGCATCGCGAAGGTCGGGAACTCGACCCCGCGCTCGCAGTCGAAGCGGTCGATGGCTTTGATCAGGCCGATGGTGCCGACCTGGACGATGTCCTCCATGGGCTCGTTGCGGCTGCGGAAGCGCGCCGCCGCGTACCGCACGAGCGGGAGGTTCAGCTCGATGAGCGTGTCGCGTACGTAGGTGCGTTCCGGGCTGTCCTGCGGCACTTCTGCGAGGCGCAGGAAGAGCGAGCGGGACAGCGTACGGGTGTCGATGGCCTCGCCGTGATGAAGAGCATCGTGCGGTGCTGCGTCGGATTCGAGCACCTTGGGACTGCCCACCTGTACGGACATGCCACCCCCTTGAGGTCGCGGACGGGTGTCGCGAGCGACGTCTTCCGGTTGTTCCTCCACTGGAATACCGGCTGAGCGCGCGCGACAAACGCGGTATCCGCAGAATGTCACATGTCGGCAACACGCTGTAGCGCCATGTCGACATATCTGTGCAGGTGACTTAATCCTCTTCGGTTAGGGTTCGAGCTGGTTTGCGGACCGCAGCCGCGCGAAGCTGCGCGACAGCAGCCGGGACACGTGCATCTGGGAAACCCCCAGCTCAGCGCTGATCTGCGACTGCGTCAGGTTGCCGAAGTAGCGCAGCAGCAGGATCCGCCGCTCGCGCTCGGGGAGCTGCACCAGCAGATGCCGCACCAGATCGCGGTGCTCGACGCCCGACAGGGCCGGGTCCTCGTAGCCGAGCCGGTCCAGCAGTCCGGGGGCGCCGTCGCCCTCCTGGGCGGCCTCCAGGGACGTCGCGTGGTACGCCCGGCCGGCCTCCAGACACGCGAGCACCTCCTCCTCCGACAGCCCCAGCCGCTCGGCGATCTCGGCGGTGGTGGGCGACCTGCCGTGCAGCACGGTCAGATCCTCGATCGCACCGCTGACCTGCACCCACAGCTCGTGCAGCCGGCGCGGTACGTGCACGGTCCGCACGTTGTCACGGAAGTAACGTTTGATCTCCCCCACCACGGTCGGCATCGCGAAGGTCGGGAACTGCACCCCGCGGTCCGGGTCGAAGCGGTCGATCGCGTTGATGAGCCCAATGGTGCCGACCTGGACGACGTCCTCCATCGGCTCGTTGCGGCTGCGGAAGCGCGCGGCCGCGTACCGCACGAGCGGCAGGTTGACCTCGATGAGCGCCGCGCGCACCCGGGCGTGTTCGGACGTGCCCGGTTCAAGTGTGCGGATCTGTTCGAACAACACCTGTGTGAGGGCCCGTGCGTCCGCCGCGCCGGCGCTGGGGGTGCGTGTCCTGCCGCGGGGATAGGAGGTCGACGCGGTCGCCGCAGTCGACGCCGTACGGGCCGGCACCGGCACGTCCCACACCCCTCTTCGGTTCTTCGGTCACTCATCCGGCAAAAGCGGTCATAGCATCACAATTCATGTGTGGGGGTTCAAGCACCGCATAGTGCCGTGTTGTACGACCGGGGCCCCGCCCCCGCCCGCCGGACACGGCGGAGCCCCCCGCCGTGACGGCAGGGGGCTCGGGGACCGCTCCGCGCCGCGGCCGGGGCGGCCGCGGGGCGGCGGGTCAGAACTCGTAGTCGGCAATCACCCAGGTGGCGAATTCCGTCCAGGGCGCGACCGCGGCCTGGTGCGCCGGGTGTTCGATGTAGCGGCGCAGCGCATCGGTGTCCGCGACCGAGGAGTTGATCGCGAAGTCGTACGCGATGGGCCGGTCGGAGACGTTCCACCCGGTCTCCCACGACGCGACCTCGGGCACCAGCGCGCCCAGCTCGGCGAACGCCCGCGCGCCCGCCACCACCCGCGGCTCGTCCCGCGAGACGCCCTCGTTGAGCTTGAACAGGACCAGATGCCGGATCATGCCACCCTCGCTCGACTCGTCAGTTGGCCAAGTCGTGCATGAACTTCCCGATGCTCTTGGCCGCGTTCGATATTCCGACGAAGCCTACTTGGACCAGGTCGGCCGCCCGGGCGGGCTGGTTGATGATCGTGTAGAGCACGAAGATCACCAGCACGTACGTGGCGATCTTCCTCGCCTGCGCCATGCGCCTTGCCCTCCCCAGCCGCAGCCCCGCACCAACGGTCACAAGTGTGCAATCCGCAGAGTCTATCCGTCAGATGGCGCAAGAAGGCGTCCGCCGGACCTTTGATCCGATGAACGCCATGCCCGGTGATCCGGCCCCGGAAACGCCGAACGCCCGCCGACTCACGGGGAGTCTGCGGGCGATCGCTGCACGCTGTTCGCGCGGGAAGCGGTAGCGGTGGGATTTGAACCCACGGAGGAGTTGCCCCCTCACACGCTTTCGAGGCGTGCTCCTTAGGCCGCTCGGACACGCTACCGAGAGAGAGCTTAGCCCACGGCGGGCGTGCGCAGAAATCCGTTAGCGGTCCAGCGGGCGGCCGGAGCGGAAGAAGGCGGTCAGCAGGGCCGCGGCGGGCTCGGGCAGGACGCCGGCGATCACCTCGGGGCGGTGGTTGAGGCGCCGGTCGCGCAGCAGGTCCCACAGCGAGCCCGCCGCGCCCGCCTTGGCGTCGGTGGCCGCGTAGACGACCCGGTCGACGCGGGACTGCACCAGGGCCCCCGCGCACATCGCGCACGGCTCCAGCGTGACCAGCAGCGTGCAGCCGGTCAGCCGCCACTCGCCCACCGCGGCGGCGGCCCGGCGCACGGCCAGCACCTCCGCGTGCGCGGTCGGGTCACCGGTCGCCTCGCGCTCGTTGCGGGCGCGCGCCAGCACCGTCGTACCGTCCGCGGCCAGCACGACCGCGCCCACCGGGACGTCGCCGGTGAGCGGGGCCAGCTCCGCCTCCGCCAGGGCCAGCCGCATGGCGGCCGCCCAGGGGTCGCGTACGGGGTCGCGCACGCCGTCGTGCGGCCCCGCGGCGTCCCCCGGCGGCCGACCGGGTGGCTGGCCCGATGGCTGTCCGGGTGGCTGTCCCGGTGGAGGGGAGGAGGGTGCGGGTGGGTGCGGTGGGTGTGCTGTCAGCGGACCGCCTCCAGAACCTCGCCGCAGCCCAGGGCCTCGGCGATCTCACCCAGCGCCTCGCCGGTGAGCGCGCCGTCGCCGCTGAGTGCCAGCAGCTCCTTGCGGCTCATCCCGAGGTCCGCCAGCAGATCGGTCTCGCCGAGCGGGCCGGCGGGCACGTGGTCCTCGGAGAGGCCCGCGACGGACCCCTCCTCGTCCTCGTCCCCGTCGCCGTCCTCGGTGCCGTCGAGGTCGACGAGCCCGTCGAGGTCCTCCGGGTCGCGGCCCAGCACCTCGTCGGTGAGCAGGATCTCCCCGTACGAGCTGCGGGCGGCTGCCGCCGCGTCGGACACGTAGATCCTCGGGTCGTCCTCACCGTCCACGCGGACGACGCCGAACCAGGCGTCCTCCTGCTCGATGAAGACCAGAACCGTTTCGTCCTCGTCGCCGGCCGCGCGGGCCAGATCGCTCAGGTCGGCGAGGGTTTCCACATTGTCGAGATCGGGTTCGCTCGCTTGCCAACCGTCCTCGGTGCGCGCGAGCAGTGCGGCGAAGTACACCGTGACTCTCCCACAGGTCTCAGGCCGTCCGGACCGGGTGGGGCCGCCGCCGACATCTCTCGGCATTCCACGGTCCCGCCCATCGGCATCGTGGCAGAAACCGGGGCGTTGCGAAGGGTCTTCGGCACTGCGACGTGCCAGGTCTTCGTCACTTCTGCGGGATTCCCGGGCCGCGTACCGCCATTGCGGGGGTCCGGCGGTCACCCGAGCGCCACCAAGCGGTCACACTCCGCGCGCGCCGCGATCGTCCGCGGACACCCGCGGACCCCTCCCGGGCCCTCACCACCGGAACGTGCGCATCCGCATCTGCTGCCGCAGCCGTGCCGCCCGCGCCCGGCGCGGCTGCACCCGGTCCCGCAGCTCGCGCGCCTCGTCCAGTTCCCGCAGGAAGGAGGCGCGCTTGCGGCGCCGCTCCTGCTCGCCCCCGGCCTCGCTCCCGGTCCCGTCGCCGTTCCGGTCCGCCATGGCGCCACCGTCCCTGGGTCGCTTCACCCGGGTGACGCGCCCGGGCGTACAGACCCACTTTCCCCCGTTCGGGCGGTTTACCCCACCGGCGGCGCAGGAGCCGGGGGTGAAGCGGGGCTGGCAGGACCCCGGGGAGCTGCGGTTACAGTCGTCCTCATGCGTCTCCACGTTGTCGACCACCCGCTGGTCGCGCACAAGCTCACCACCCTGCGCGACGAGCGCACCGACTCCCCGACCTTCCGGCGGCTCGCCGACGAGCTGGTCACCCTGCTCGCCTACGAGGCGACCCGTGACGTCCGGACCGAGCAGGTCGACATCCGTACGCCCGTCGCCGCCACCACCGGGGTGCGGCTGTCCCACCCGCGCCCCATGGTCGTGCCCATCCTGCGCGCCGGGCTCGGCATGCTCGACGGCATGATGCGGCTGCTGCCGACCGCCGAGGTCGGCTTCCTCGGCATGGTGCGCGACGAGCACACGCTGGAGGCCAAGACCTACGCCACCCGCATGCCCGAATCCCTCTCCGGCCGTCAGGTCTACGTCGTGGACCCCATGCTCGCCACGGGCGGCACCCTCGTCGCCGCGATCAACCTGCTCATCGAGATGGGCGCCGACGACGTCACCGCGCTGTGCCTGCTGGCCGCCCCCGAGGGCGTCGAGACGATGGAGGCCGCGCTTGCGGGCAAGCCCGTCACGGTGGTGACCGCCGCGGTCGACGACCACCTCAACGACCAGGGCTTCATCGTTCCGGGCCTCGGCGATGCGGGTGACCGCCTCTACGGCGCGGTCAGCTAGCCGCTGGGGCTTTCAGGGGCCGCACGTGCCCCGCGGGGCACCCGTTTCTCAGCCTGCGGCTGGGCTGCGGGGTTCCCGTTTTTCAGGCCGCGCGTGCTGCGCCGGGCACCCGTTTTTCAGGGGCGCGGGGAACTGCGCGAGCAACCCACCACCGGCCGGTGGTCCGGATCGGACCGAAGAGACTTTTTGGGTCGGTATCCGACCCGCGCCCCGGTGGGGGCTTGTCGCGCAGTTCCCCGCGCCCCTAAAAACGCTCGCCCCGCAGCGCAGCTGTGCCCTAAAAACGCGTGCCCGGCAGCGCAGCCGGGACCAAGGGCGCTCACCCCGCGCGGCAGCGCGGGAGGCTTAGTGCCCGGCGCCGGCCGACCGCTTCGGCGCGGGAGAGGCCGAGGCGGAAGCACCGCACGCGGTGCCCGGCGGCGGGGGGTTCGCCGCCACCACGCGGGCCTTGGCCGCATCCGCCGGGCTCGCCATCGCGGTGTACGCGTTGCCGATCATGACGTCGATGTTCTTGTCCTTGCGCGCCGGATCGATCTTCACGGACGAGCCGGCGATCTGCGTGCCCGCCTCGCGGGCCGCCGCCTCCGCCGCCGGACCGGCGACGATGAGCGCCGTCTGGGTGACCTTCTTGTCGTACGGCGCCGAGGCGTTCCCGAACGACTTGACCTTGAAGCCGCGCTTGGCGAACTCGTCGGCGGTGGTCTTGGCCAGGCCGCCCCGCGTGGTGGCGTTGTAGACGTTCATCGTCACGGCGGCCGGCTGCGGCAGCACCATGGGCTTGAGCACGGGCGCGGGGCTCGCGGTGCACGGGTGGCTCTGCGGGGCCGCGTTCGCCTTGGTGTCGCCGTCGTCGCCCTTGAAGACGTCGAAGAGCTGGAGCGCGCCGTAGCCGAGCAGGCCCAGCACGACGACCGACGCGATGACCACGGCCACGAGGCGGCCGCGCCGCTTGGGCCGCCGCATCCGCGGATACTGGTCCCCGGTGATTCGGTATTTACCGCCCATCCCGGAGGGCGTCAGCATGCTCATGAGCGCAGCGTAAGCGGATTGTCAGTCCATCTCCAGGACCCGGGCATGCAGCACTTGACGCTGCTGGAGAGCGGCGCGTACGGCTCGGTGGAGGCCGTCTTCGAGATAGAGATCACCCTGCCATTTGACGACATGTGCGAACAGGTCGCCATAGAAGGTGGAGTCCTCGGCGAGGAGCGTCTCCAGGTCGAGCTGGCCCTTGGTCGTCACCAACTGGTCCAGCCGCACAGGTCGGGGTGCGACGTCCGCCCAGTCACGCGTACTCACCCGGCCGTGGTCCGGGTACGGCCGAGAGCTTCCGATGCGCTTGAAGATCACACGGAAAGCCTACCGGTCCGGCTTGTGCGGGCGCAGCACCCTGGGCTTCCTGCCCTGTGTCAAGCCCTGGGGTGCACATCTCGGGCGGGCGTTAGGCCGTCGCGGCGTACAGCAGCGCGCGGGTCGCCGGACGGGTGTCGGCGGACGGCGGCCAGACGAGGCGGAGCCGCAGCGCGGGGAGCGGCAGCGGGAGGGCGGTGAGGGTGCCCGCGGCCAGGTCGGCGGTGACCGCGAAGGCGGGCAGCAGCGCGACGCCGACCCCCTGCCGGGCCCAGGCCCGCATGACGGCGACGCTCCCGGCCTGCACGCGCTCGACGGCGGGCCCGAAGATGCGGGCCCCGGCGAGGGCGAAGGAGCAGGTGGAGGCGTTGTTGACCAGGAGCCGCCCGCCGTCGAGGTCGGCCGGTGCGAGGCCCGGCGCGGTGGCCAGCGGGTGGCCGGGGGCGGCGACCAGGACCAGCGGGACGGGGTCGAGGTCCAGGAAGTCCAGCTCGGGGCCGGGCGGCACCGCGAAGCCGAGGTCGCCGAGGGCCTGCCCGGTGTCGAGCAGCAGCGCGGCGTCCAGCTCCCCGGTGCGTACGGCGGCGAGCAGCGCGTCCCGCGAGGCCTCGGCGCGCACCTCCACGGCGAGGCCGGGACGGCGGGCGGCGAGCCGCTCCAGGATCCCGGGCACCAGCTCGGCGGCGATGGACTCCAGCGCCCCCAGCCGGACGACCGCGGCCTGCCGGGCGGCGGCGTCCGCGGCGACGACCTCGTGCCGGGCCCGTTCCGCCTGCTCCAGCAGCCGCCGGGCCCACCCCGCGAGCTCGGCCCCCGCCGCGGTGGTCCGCATCCCTCGCGCCCCCCGCTCGAAGAGCCGCACCCCGAGGTCCCCCTCCAGCGTCCGCACGGCCTGCGACACCGACGAGGGCGCCATCCCCAGCAGCACGGCCGCCTCGGTCACACTCCCGGCCCGCACGACGGCCTCGAAGCTCCTCAACTGCCGCAGCTCCATCGGCTCCGCCCCCTGTCCCCGTGACCTGCCCTTCCCCGGCCACCGTACCGGCGGGGGCCGGTCACCCGTTCGGCGTGAACCAGTCCGCGGCCTCGTTGGCGAGGCCCAGGGCGCGGGCCAGGTTCGCCGTCTCGCGCAGCTGCATGCCCAGTCGCAGGGCCACGGCCACGAGAGCGGAGAGGGAGATCTCCTCGGGAGGGGGCGGTTCGGCCGCGCCGGGCAGGGGGGCGAGGGCGGGGGGTACCGGTCCTTGCCCGTGACCGGCCTTGCGCAGCCAGGCGTCGAGCTTCCGTTCCGCCCGGACGTCCCGCTCGAAGTCCTCGTCGGGCGGCGCGACGTCGTAGCCCAGGTCCGCGAGGACGCGGGTGATCTCGGAGCGGGAGCGGCCGGTGTGGGCGGCCACGGCGTAGATCTGCGGCGGGGTGATCGTGTCGTAGGTGTCGGGGTCGGGGGTGCGGTAGTCGGTGAGGACGGTCAGGTCGTCCGTCGTCAGCTGGGCGAGGGCGGCGGGGCCGACGGCGACGGGCTTCCCGACCCGGGTCACACAGACCGCGATGTCGGCCGCCGAGCAGTCGGTGCGCAGTGCCGCCTCGGCGAGGCTGATCGCGGAGATCTTCTTCCCGTGCGGGGCCCATCTCTGCGGGTACATGCCCGCGCGCAGGAGGAGTGCGTGGTCCTCCGCGCAGCGCTCGCACGAGGTGACGGCGCTCTCCGGGTCGATCCGGAAGCCGAGTTCGGCGAGGCGCTGCGCGGCCCAGGCCGTTGAGCGGCCGGTTCCCTGGGCGGCGGCGAACACGTGGGGGGCGGGCACCGGTGTGTCCGGACCGGGCACCCGGTTCTCGCGGACGAGGAGCGCGCGGTCGTCGTCGTCCAGGTCGTCCGGGTAGGTGCCGGCCGGGGGCAGGACGAAGCCCCAGGTGCGCAGCCGGCGGGCGAGGGCGGGTACGGGAAGTCCGGTGAGCGCGGCCGTGTTGAGCAATTGCGGCACCGACACGGTGTCGGGGGCGGACTGCCCGGGGTGGTCGCCCTGCCCCTCCCAGAGGTAGATGAGGACGGCCCGGTCCTCGGCCGACCAGCCGGAGCACCGCTCGAAGTCGTCGGTGACGTCGAATCCCAGCTCGCGCAGGCGCTTGGCCGCGGCCTCGGACGGGACGTCGGCGTTGAGGGCGCTGAGGCTGATCTGCGCGGCGGACACCGCGGAGCCGGGCCGCTCCCCGGGGTTGGCCGGGTTCAGCGTGTGGAGCAGGTGGAAGTCGTCCGTCCCGGCGTCCTCGGCCCCGGCCAGCGGCGCGGTGCGGTAGCCCAGCTCCCCCATGCGCCGGGCGACGTCTCCGGCGCGCATCCCGGTGGTCCATACGTTCAGCAGCATCGTGCGCGCCGGTACGGGGTCGTGGGGCCGCAGCCAGTGCGGGAGGTGGGGGAGGCCGAGGATCCCGGTGCCGCGCAGATACGGCGACGGGCGGGCGTCCTGGTAGTCGTTGCCCTGCGGACCGCGCAGCCACTGGTCCAGGTTGTGCTGCCAGAAGGCCGCGTGCTGCCAGTTGGTGACCAGCAGGTTCAGGTCCGACGGCCGGGCGGGAGAGGCACCGCCGGGGCGGGGTGCGTGCTCCCTGTCGTCGGCCGGGACGGCGCCGAGCAGCGTGGCGAGGCGCCAGCGCAGGATCGGCTCCGGGATCTGCCGTGCGTAGGCGGCCGCGTAGCGGCGCTGGTCGGCGGGGCGCCGTTCGGGGGTGAGCGCGGGCAGCAGCAGGCCGTCCGGGGGGAAGACGCCGACGTCGTCGAGCGGGGCCCTGCGGCCGTTCACCGGCCAGGGGAGGTCCCTGCCGCGGGCGGCGGCGACGATCGCGTCGGCCAGCGGCAGTGACACCGACCCGACCCGTCCCAGCCAGGAGGGGTTCAGCAGGGCGAGGCCGCCACCGTCGACGAGGCTCCGCGCCACCGCCACCGCGCGTATCTCCAGGGGCCGCCGCCGGAAGTTCTGGAACGTCGCGCGGTCGACGCTGAGTTGCGGACGGTGCCGCCCGTGGAGATTGACGACGATGCCGTGCGGCATCGGCTCGGGTCCGCGGGAGGCGTCCGCGAACAGGCCGTCCGACAGCGCCACACCCCGTCCGCCGATCCACCACAGGTCCGGGTCGGCGGAGCGGAAGACGCCGCCGCCCGGGTCGCGGAAGTCCGGGTTCTCGTACCAGTGCCGTTCCACCGCCCGCTCCGACAGCTCGCCCGGTTCCCACTCCAGGCGGCGGGAGGCGTGCACGGCGGTCGTGCGGTACTGCGCGACCCACAGCACCTCCTCCAGCGTGTCCACGCACGAGACCTGGCCCGCCGCGCGGGACAGCAGCAGCCGCACCGACGTGCCGGTCTCGTCGCCCTCGCCGACGTCCTCGATGCGGAAGAGGTTGCCGGGGCCCGCGATCGTGACCTTCAGGCGGCGGCCGGGGCGGCCGTCGCGGCTCATCCGGCAGGTGTGGACGACGATCTCGTCGGCGAGCATGAAGTAGCTCAGCACGCCGATGCCGAAACGGCTGTTGGGGAACAGCTCGATCTTCGGGTCGAGGGCGGACCAGGCGGCCTGCTCCTCGACGTATTCGGGGAGGTCGACGAAGCGGGCGCCGCCCTGGGCGAAGGTGCGGCTCAGTTCGTGGACGCCCATGCCGATGCCGTTGTCCCGGCATTCGAGGTAGGGGCGGCCCGCGTCGTCCACGCCCTGCCGGAAGGTGATCTCGCCGGTCCAGGGGGGCAGGCGGCGGCCGGAGTTGGTACGCGTCAGGTACTGGGTGCGGGCGTCGCGGTAGCGGACCGCGTCCAGGGCGTTCTGGTACAGCTCGCGGACGGCGAGCTTGCGGTTGCCGTACAGGGATTCGCCCATCAGCAGTTCCTGGACGCGGTCCTCGGCGAGCTGGAAGCGGATGCCGTCGGACAGGTGCGCGGGGGTGTTGCCGGTCAGCCGGACGAGGTCGGCGTCGGCGAAGGGCGGCAGGGCGCGCAGCGGGACGAGGGCGGGGGCGCGGTTGATGTCGCGGAGCAGGGCGTCGGTGCGGTGGGCGTGCTCGCGCAGGGCGATCTGCACGGCGGGGTGGTGGCAGGCGGCGTTGAGGGAGCGGCCGACGCCCGACGCGTGCCACTCGCAGGCGCGCAGCGTGGCGAGGAGGTCGGGCAGGCCGACGTTGTCGGAGATGCCGAGGTGCTCGACGACGATCTCGGGCAGGTCGGCGGGGGAGACGGCCAGCGCGTGCGCGGCCTTGGCGAGCGCGAGGACGAGGTCGTGGCGCACCTCGTGCTCGTCGCCCGTGCTCGCCGCGATCACGTCGCGCGGCTCCTGGGCGCCCTCCGGGACGACGGCGAAGGGCGCGGTGAGCCGGGCCTGGAGGAAGCGGGCGAAGCGGTCGGCGGACAGGGCGCCGTCGATCCAGTCGGGGCGGTCGGGGTCCTCCGGCGTCCGCGGCGGTGCGAGGAGCATCTTGAGGGACTGGGCGCCGTAGACGTCGGGTTGCAGGGCGAGCCAGCGGTGGAAGAGCCACCAGCGGATGCCGGCGGCGTCGGCCGCGCGCTCGTGCGTCCGGTCCAGTGTGCGCAGCCGCCGGACGAGGCGGGGGTGGGTGCGCACGAAGTCCTCGAAGCGGACGCGTTCGGGGCCGGTCGCGCCCTCGGCGAGCAGATGCGCGCGGGCCGCGGTCTCCGTCACCCGGAACGCCTCGGCGACGAGCGGCAGCAGGACGGCGAGCGCGGCCTCGGTCGGGGAGAAGGTGCTGGTGCGCTCCATCCGGCCGATGAGGAAGTGCATGCGCTTCTGCGTGCGCAGGGCGAACTCCGCGTCGTGCCAGGGGTCCTCGGCCAGTGCGCTGGAGGCGTCCTCGAAGCTGCGGGCCAGTTGCGCCGCGAGTGCGGCGCACGCGGCCTTGACCGCTTCCCTGGCCGGGCCGGGGGCCGTGCGCTCCCACGCCGAGTGGCCGGCGACCAGGCCGAGCCAGGGGTGCGCGCGCGGCTGCCGGGCGGGGCCGGGCAGGAGCGCGAAGGCAGCCCGGTCGGTGTCGGAGGCGACCCGGATCCGCTGCGGGGTACGGGGTTTGCCGTACGCGACGTGCAGGTCGTCGATCCGCGACTGGACGCGCAGGGCGAACTCCGCCAGGTCCATGGCGTGTTCGGATCCGGCGACGACGTCGGCGACCGCCCGCGAGAACAGGCTGAAGGAGTCGCCCGTACGGCCCGCCGCCGCGTGGTCCGCCGCCCGGTCCGACGTCCGCACGTAGCGGGCCACTTCGGCGGGGGAGCACGCGTAGACGTGGGCGGCCTTGCGGCGCAGCGCGGCGGCGATCTTCGGGGTGCTCCATCCGCGTACGCCCGCGGGGGACTTGGTGTCCCGTTCGAAGCCCTCCCGGCAGGCGTCGATCAGGAAGACGACCTGGGCGGCGGGCGAGTTCTCCAGCTCCCTGCGCCAGTCGATCTGCACGCAGCAGTCGGCGAAGGGCTCGATGGCGAAGCTGGCGTCCTCCGGGATCAGGTAGTCGGCGCCCTCGAAGTGCTGGCCGTGCCCGCTGAGCAGGACGAGCAGGCAGTCGCCGCGGTCGGCCTCCCGCAGGAAGCGGCTGACCCGGGCGTTCACCGCGGTGCGGGTGATGCCGCGGGCCGATTCGAGGATCTCGGCGGAGGCGAAGCCGCGCTCGGACAGAACGGTCTGCAGCAGCGTCAGGTCGTCGCGGACGAAGGGCAGTGCGGAGATCGCCGGGTCGTCGTACTCGCTCGCCCCGATCAGCAGCGCCTTGTAGGCCACCGGTTGCCCCTCCCGCCCCGCCGCCGTCGTACGCGGCGCGTCAACTCTATGGCGCGGCAGCGCTGTTCAGCGGTCAAAGGGCGCAGGAGCGCGGCCGCGTGGCGCCGGGGGGCGGGCGGCGGCGGGATCCGGCCGAACCCGTGGGGATCGTGCGGGGGATCGTGCGGGGTTCTTGTCATGGACGCGTCTTACGTGGTGCGCTTGTGGTCCACGGGGGGTGACGAGACCTGAGGAGGCGTACGAGGCTCATGATCAAGCGAACAGCCGCCGCGGCGGCGCTGATCACGGCCGTGCTGGCCGTCACCACCGGCACCGGGACGGCGCAGGCCGCGCCGCGGGCGACGACATCGGTGGTCACGCTGACCTACTCCGTCAGCCAGGCGGGACAGTGGTCCGCCGCGATCGCCCAGGGCGTGCAGAACTGGAACGCCGCGCTGCACAACGTGCGCTTCCAGCAGGTGAGTTCGTCCACCTCGGCCAACTTCGTCTACAAGGCCACCTCCGGCTGGCCGCAGACGACGCTGGGACCGATCCTGCCGGGCCACGGCCGCGGGCAGGTGCAGCTGGGCCAGGAGGCGGTGGACGAGGGCTACGACATGACGCGGATCGCCGCGCACGAGACCGGGCACATCCTCGGGCTCCTCGACGACTACAGCGGGCCGTGCTCGGAGCTGATGTCCGGGCACGGCCCCGGCACGGCGTGCACCAACGCGCTGCCGGACGCCGCCGAGGCGGCGGAGGCCGACCGCAACTACGCGGGCGCCGGCGCGGCGCTGCGGGCCGGCCACCAGCAGGTCGTGATCGACGTCTGGTCCGCCCAGGAGTCCGCCGCCCGCTGAGGGCTGACGGCGACCGCCCTCCCCGCAGGCCGTCTTGAGCGGCCGCGCCTGCGGGGCGGCACGGCCCGGACAGGGCAGGAGGGCCCCCGCAGCGGATGCGGGGGCCCTCCGGACCGGTGGTGACCGGGAGGTCAGCCGGTGCGCAGCTCCAGGTCGGCCGTCACCGTGCCGCCGCCTTGCGGGAGGCGGACGGTGCGGCTGGCGGAGCGGTGGCCGGGGGCGGACGCGGTCACCGTGACGGGCTTGCCGCGGGCGTCCAGCCACAGGGCGTACCGGCCGTCGGCGTCGGCGGCCAGCACGTGCCGTCCGCCGTGTCCGGTGACGACGACCGTGGCGCCGGGCAGGGGCGTGCCGCCCTTGCCGGTGATCGTGCCGGTCACCCGGCTCCACCCGGCGGGCGGGCGGACCGTCAGCCGTACCGTGACCAGGGCGATCTGCTCCGGGGTCGGGGCGGACAGGCCCAGCACCGCCTGCTGGACGGACGGTTCGGCGAGCCCGGCCGCGCCCGGGTCGAAGCGCAGGGTGACCTTGGCGTGGTGTCCGGCCGGGATCGTGACGCTGGTGCGGTCGGTGCTCAGCCACGGCACCGCGACCTTGCCCTCCTGGCCGTAGCCGGGCAGCAGGGTGACGTCTGTGAGGACGGCGTCGGAGGACGCGCCGCCCACGCTGTAGAACCCGGTTGCTCCGGCCGCCATCACCCTGGGCGTGGCGGCGTTGGGCAGCGGCGTCCAGCGGTCCGCCGCCGGGTCGTACGCGAAGCCCCGGTTGGTCATCGCCGTGGAGTCGTCGGTGTAGCCGGTGGAGAGCAGCAGTTGCCCGTCCGCGACGGCGACGGCCGAGCTGCCGAGCTGGATCGGCAGCGAGGCGATCTTGTGCCAGGTGTTCTTGGCCGGGTCGTACACGTAGGCGTCGGTCAGCATCTTCCCCGAGGTGCCGCCGACGGGCGCGGAGGTGCCGCCCGCGCAGTACACCTTGCCGCCGATCCCGCCGCACTGGGGGGTCTCCACCGCCACCGGGTAGTCGGCCGCCCTGGACCAGGTGTCCGTGGCGGGGTCGTAGACGGCGACGTCGGCGGAGGTGCCGAAGGTGGACAGGTCGTAGCCGCCCACCGTGTACAGCTTGCCGCCGGCGGACGCGCCCGCGCCGCCGAAGCTGACGGGGTTGCCCGCCGTCAGCGACCAGGAGTCGGTCGCCGGGTCGTAGACCTGGGTGGAGGGCACGACGGCGAGCCGGCCGTCGACGAGCCCGGCACCGCCGGACGCGTAGAGCTTGCCGTCCACGGTGGCGGTGGCGGCCGCGGCCACCGGGTAGGGGGCGTCGGCCTTGCGCTGCCAGCTGCCGGTGGCGGCGTCGTAGGCGGAGAAGGTGTTGAAGAAGGTGGTCGGGCCGTTGCCGCCGAGACCGGCGTAGAGGGTGCCGCCGAGGTTCGCGGCGACCCCGCTGTAGAAGCCGGAGGGCAGGTCCGTCAGGCCCGTCCAGCCGGTGCCGTCGGCGGCGGGGGTGCCGGGCGCGGCCGGTGCGGCTTGGGCGGGCGCCGCCGCGGCGGGAGCCGTGCCGTCCCGGTGCGCACGGGCGAGCGCGGCCGGGTAGTCGAGCACGTCGCCGGGCCCGACGCGTACGGTCTGCGGCGCCGCGCCCTTCGCCGTGGCTGCCGGGGCGGTCGCCGGGGACGTGGTGCGCGGGGTGAGGGTGACGGTGGCCGGGCCGTCGCCGGAGTTGGTGAGGGTCAGGGTGCGGGTGGCCGTGCCGTTCCAGGGCGCGGAGGCGTCCACCTCGGCGGTCGCGGTGACCCGCCCGGCGGGCATGACGAGGCGGGCCCTGCCCACGGTGTCGGCCGCCGCGTGCACCTTCAGCGTGCCCTCGTCGTACGGGTAGAGGGTGCCGCCGACCGTCCGGGAGGGGTGGGTGCCGGGTGAGAAGACGTAGAAGAAGCCGTCGGTGAGCCCGGCGGCGCCCGGCAGCGGGGCCGAGACGGAACCGGGGGCGAAGGGGTCGCCCGCGACGGGGTGCGGCGCCGCGCCCGCGGCGACGGCGACGCCGTCCAGCGGGTCGCCGGTCAGCCCGGCGGTGACGGTGCCGGTGAGCAGCGCGCCCGGGAGCACCGTCAGCGAGGCGCCGCCGACGTGGACGTTGTCGAGCGACACCCCGCCGGTCGCGGTCGCGCCGCCGGTGGTCAGCAGGAAGCGGAAGCGCACCAGGAGGGTGCGCGGGGTGCCGGTCGCCGGCATCCGTACCTCCTCGTGGGAGGTCACCGGTTGGTTGCTGCTCCAGGCGCTGGTCCAGGTGGCGCCGCCGTCGTCGGACCAGCCGACCTCCAGCCGGCCGTCCCGCTGGTGGACGTCGAAGGAGACGACAGGCGTCTCGTCGGCCGTCAGCGCCAGCGGCGCCGCGACGAGCGAGGTGTCGGCGACGGTCGGCAGCGTCTGCAGCGGGACGACCGCGTAACCGCCGTCACCCCCCGTGGGGTTGTTGTCCGCCCGGAACGTCCAGTCCGGGCCCGCGGCCTGCTGCGTCGACCAGTGCGCGGGGAGCGCCGCGGTGCCGAAGCCCTCGGTGCTGCCGCTGACCGACTGCCGGTAGCCGAGCGCGGATCCGTCGGACGCGAAGAGGTCGGCGTCCAGCGCGATGTCCTGCGTGACGGCCTTGGTGCCGGTCGTGACGGTGAGGTCGCGCGGCTGGTACCCGGCGTACTGCGGCAGCGCGTGCAGGGTGTAACTGCCCTTCTCCGGCAGCTCGATGGAGTAGCGGCCGGTGAAGGGGTCGGCGTAGAAGGGCCCGCCGGGCACCCCGTTGTCGATCTGGAGCGCGGTGTACACCGGCCAGCCGTGGCCGGAGCCGTCGGTGACGCGTCCGCTGACGGTCACCGTCGGCACCTTGGTCAGCGTCAGGTCGGCCGTGGTGATCTCCCCGGCCGCCAGGTGGATCTGCCGGGCGTCCGGCGCCGTGTAGTCGAAGAGGGTCGCGTGAAGGGTGTAGTCCCCCTCGGGGAGCGGGAGTCGGTACGTCCCGTCGGTGCCGGTCGTGGTCGACGCTGCGCCCGCGGGGCCGGACGCGGCGACCTGGACGCCCGCCAGCGGCTTGCCGCCGGCGTCGGTCACGGTGCCGGTGACGGAGCTGGAGGGCACGTCGCTGCTGAGCGCCAGCGTGCTGTCCGGCGTGCCGAGACCGGTCGGGCCGTCGTAGCCGGGCCCGGCGGTGCACAGGTACGCGGGCGTGCAGGTGCCGTTGGAGCCGGACGTCACGTCGTGCAGGCTCGCGGTGTGCTCGTACGGGTAGCTGCTCGGGCGGTCCCCGGCGGGTATCGGCCCGGCCAGCGCGTAGGCCGCGGCGATGATCGGGGCCGCGACGCTCGTACCGCCGTACTGCGCCCAGCCGCTGCCCTGGCCGCCGTACGTGTCGTAGACGGCGACACCGGTGTACGGGTCGGCCACCGCGGAGACGTCGGCGACGGTGCGGCCGTCGCAGCCGGTGTCGTGCTGGTAGGAGGGCTTGTCGTGGAGGGGCGAGCACCCGGAGCCGGGGCCGCCGCCCTTGCTGTCCCAGACCGTCTCGCTCCACCCGCGCGCGGTGCCCGCGTCGTGCTTCAGCGAAGTGCCGCCCACCGACGTCACGTTGGGCGAGGACGCGGGGAACTGCACGCCGTACGAGTCGTCGCCGCTGCTCGCGACGATCGCGACGCCGGGGTGGTCGTAGAAGGCGTCGTCGCTGGTGCCCGCCAGGGCGTCGGAGATGCCGTAGCTGTTGGAGACGTATGTCGCGCCGAGCGCGACCGCCGTGTCCACCGAGGCGCCGAGGTCGTCGGAGCTGGAGGTGTCCGCCTCGACCAGGATGATGTCCGCGTGCGGGGCGATCGCCGAGACCATGTCCAGGTCGAGCGAGGTCTCGGTGGCCCAGCCGGTGTCGCCCTGGGGGTAGTCGCCCTGCACACCGCGCTGGTTGACCACGCGGAACTGCCCCGGCTCCAGCGCCGGGAGGCCGAACTGCGCCCGGTAGACGGCGAGATCGGAGGCGGCGTTCGGGTCGTCGTAGGCGTCCACGATCGCGATGGTGGCCCCTGTGCCGCCGTCCGCCGGGAGGTCGTAGGCGCCGAGCAGGTCGGCCGGGGCGTAACCGGCGGGTGCGGCCGCCGCGCGCGAGCGCAGCCCCGGGCCCTGCCGCTCGGTGGACTCCACGCGCCGGGCGAAGCAGCGTGCCATGCCCGGGGAGGCGGGCGCGGCGCAGGAGTCCGTGACGGTGCCGCTCGTGACGGGGGTGCCGTGGGGTGCGGCGGCGGCCGGGGCCGTGGCCGGGGTCGTGGCCGTGTCGGCGGGGGCCGGGGCGGCGGCCGCCGCGGGCTGCACGGACAGCGCGGACAGGGCGGTCAGCCCCAGTGCCGCGGCCGTGACCGCGCCGAGGAGCCCGCGGGCCCCGCGAACGCGCGGTGGAGGTACGGGATGTCGCACGATGCCACCAATCTCTGCGAGGACAGGCGCCACCGGCCGGGCGGGGCAGGTGACGCCTGTCGTCAGGACCCGGGCGTCGGAGGGAGCCCGGGAGTCGGGTTCCGGGCGTCAGGAGGACGCCCGGGAAACGGGGGTCGGGGAGTCGGGGAAGGCACGATCGTGGAATCGGTGGCCGAACACGGTCAAGGCGATCATGCGACAGTGTCGTAAAGTCCTTGTACTACTCATGGGTTCGCCGGAGCATGGCCCTGTGCTCGACATCCTCGGCCTCACCCCCGCTGACCAGGAGCTCTACGCACAGCTCGCGATCCGCCCGGCGGTCACCGCCGAGGAGGCCGACCTTCTCGCCGCCGCCTGCGGCCACCCCGGGACGGCCGCCCCCGCGCTGCGGCGGCTGGCCCGGCTCGGCCTCGTCGCCGCCGATCCGGACGAGCCCGGCCGCTACCGGCCGCTGCCGCCCGACGAGGCCCTCGCCGGAGCGCTCGCCACCCGCGAACGCCGGCTCGCCGCGGCCCGCCGCCGGGTCGCCCGCCTCGCCGCCGCCCACCGCGCCAACGACCCGGGCGCCGAGGGGGACGGCGACGCGGACGCCGGGTCCGGCGGCCTGGTCGAGATCTGCCACGGACCCGAGGCCGCGCTCGCCTGGTACGTGCGCCTCCAGCGCGACGCCCGCCGCCAGATCTGCTTCTTCGACGGCCCGCCCTACCTCTCCGACTACCGCGAGAACCACCTGGAACTGGACCGGCTCTCCCAGGGCGTCCGCTACCGGGTGGTCTACGACCGCAGGGCCGTCAGCGTCCCCGGCCGGGTCGCCGACATCGAGCAGTCCTCGGCGGCGGGCGAGGAGTCCCGCGTCGCCGACGTACCGATGAAACTCGTCGTCAGCGACGCCCCGCTGGCCATGCTGCCGCTGCGCACGGGAGAGGTCGGCTCCTGGCTGATCGTGCACGGCGGGCTGCTGCACCAGGCGCTGGCCGCGCTGTTCGAGAGCTACTGGGAGCGCGCGGTGCCGCTGCGGCTGACGGCCGAGGGCGGCGCGGCCGCGCACAGGACGCCGCCACGGGAGCGCCCGACACCCGACGAGCGCGCGCTGCTCGCCCTGCTGACCGCGGGCCACACCGAGAGCACCATCGCCGGCCACCTGGGCCTGCACGAGCAGACCGTCCACCGCAGGCTGCGCGCCCTGATGAGCCGCCTGGACGCCACGTCCCGCTTCCAGGCGGGCTACGAGGCGGTGCGCCGCGGCTGGCTCGAACGCACGGCGGACCGGGAGGAGGCCCGCACCGATGGCGGCTGAACGGGACGGCGGAGCGGGCGCCCGGCGGGCGGGCCGCGGGGCAGACCAACGGGCGCAGGGCGCGGACGCGTCGGGTGCCACGGCGGACCGACGGCCCCGGAGCGCGCACCGGTCCGGGGGCGGGGTGGCTTCGGGGCGGGCCGCGTTGCGGGTGCTGGGACTCGGGGCGGCGGAGGAGGCCGCGTACGCGCTGCTCGTCGAGACCGGGCCCGTACCGCTCGCCGTGCTCGCCGGGCGGTGGCGGCGCAAGGAGGCGCTGTGCCCGGTGCTGGCCGCACTGCGCGGGCGGGGGCTGGCCGAGCGGCTGCCGGGCGACCCGCCGCGGCACGCCGCCGCGCCGCCCGGCGCCGTACTCGACCGGCTGCTGGCCGAGGAGGAGCACCGTCTGACACGGGCCCGCCACCAGGTCGCGGAGCTGGCGGCCGCCTACCAGGACGCCCGGCGCGGGGACGGCGACGAGTCCCGGTCCGTGGCCGAGGCCGTCACCGGCCGGGCCGCGGTGGGGCGGCGGCTGGCGCGGATCCGGCTCGCCGCCCGCCGCGAGGTGCGCAGCCTCGGCCCGCTCCCCGACCCGCGGCTGCCGTCGGTGGGCGCCGCCCACCGCGCCCTGTACGCCCCGGGCCGGGCGGCCGGGAGCGAGGCGGCCGCGGCGGGGCAGCAGGTCAGGACGCTGCCCGAACTCCCGGTGCGGCTCTGCCTGGTGGACGACCGCTGCGCGGTGCTGGCCCCGGCGGAGGGCGGCGGCGAACCGGACGAGGTCGTGGTGGTGCACCCCTCCGCGCTGCTCGACGCCCTGGCCCTGCTCTTCGAGAGCCTGTGGGACCGCGCCGCCCCCCGCCCCGGCCAGGACGCCCGCCTCGCCGAGCGCCCCGCGGTCCGCGCGGCCGACCACCCGGGCGACCGCCCCGCCGACCCGGACGCCCGGCTGCTCGGCCTGCTCCTCGCGGGCCTCACCGATGCCGCGAGCGCCCGCCAGCTCGGCGTCAGCCAGCGCACGGTGCAGCGCCGTGTCGCCGCCCTGCTGGCCTCGCTCGGTGCCTCGACCCGTTTCCAGGCGGGCGTCCAGTCCGCCTTCCGCACCCTTCCCCCGCCGCACTGAGCCCTTTTCGGTCCGCGGGTGTACGGCGAGGGCCCCGGTCGCAAGGGTGACCGGGGCCCTCGGGTTCGGAAGGGGGTGACGGTTACCTGCCGCCGCCCACGGGGCCGTGCTTCTTCGTTCCGGCCGCGGCCTGGAGGTCCTGCTGGAGCGTGGAGTACACCGGCTTGGGCTGCATGTTCACGTCGTAGAGCAGGCCGTAGCCCTCCCCGCTGAACGTGCCCGGGATCCACGAGCCGCCGTCGTAGACGCCCCACGCGGTGAAGGAGATGCACTGGCTGACGAGTTCGCAGCCCTTGAGCAGCTCGGAGAACTCGTACGGCTGCGCGAACTGCGCGAGCGCGTCGGTGGGCACCTGGGTGGCGGCGTCGTCGACGAAGGTGCGCACGTCGGCCTCGGTGATGGCGACCTTCAGGCCGAGGTCGCCGAAGGCCTGCAGGTCGCCCTGGTAGCGCTGGGCGTCGAAGCCGTACTGCGTGTCGAGGTGGCCCTGCTCGCCGATGCCGTCGATCGGGACGCCCTGCGCGCGGAGCTTCTTGACGAAGTCGTAGACGGCCTGGAACTTGACGTTCGTGCCGTCCTCGCCGGTGATGTTGTAGTCGTTGTACATCAGCAGCGCCTTCGGGTCCGCCTGGTGCGCCCAGCGGAAGACGTCGGCGAGCACGCCCGAGCCGAGGTGCTTGACCCAGAAGTCATCGGCGTTCAGGCCGTCGGCCTGCGGAGTCTCCCAGGAGTTGGCGAAGACCTCGTTGGCCACGTCCCACTGCCACACCTTGCCCTTGAAGTGCGTGACCTCGTCGGTGACGTGCTTGTGCAGGATGTCGCGCAGCTGCGCGTCGCTGATGGTGCCGTTGTCGACGCCGGTGGTCAGCCAGCCCGGCAGCTGGTTGTGCCACATCAGGGTGTGGCCGCGGACCTCCTGGCCGTTCTTCTGGGCGAACGTGACCAGGTCGTCGGCGGCCTTCCAGTTGTAGACGCCCCGGGTGGGCTCGACGGCGTCCCACTTCATGGCGTTCTCCGCGGTGACGGCGGAGAACTGCCCGGCGACGAGGCCGGTGTAGGTCTTGTCGCTGCCCAGCTTGGCGGCGTCCACAGCGGTGCCGAACCGCAGCCCCTGCTTCGAGGCCAGCGCCCGCAGGGAGGTGTCGTCCGGCTTGCCGTTCCCGTGGGCGACGGCGACCGCGGCCGGGACGAGCATGGCGACGGCGACGGCACCGGCGGCGACGACTGCGGATCTGCGTCGGAGCTTCACGGCAGACTCCCGGGGAGTGAATGGTCTCGAAAGTTTCGGACCGATGTTCGATCGGAGCTGAAAGCTAGCTCCGGCGTTCTGGCGGAGTCAATGACGCTGCACGGCCCAGATTCGACGAATTCGCCGTCTCGTATGGCGAGGTGGGGGCCTGGTCGAACCCGGGCACAGCCAGGCATATCCGCGGCTGTGCGCGCGGGGCGGGTCTCCGGTCAGTCCTGGCGTGCCGCGGCGCGCGCGGCCACCGCGTCCACCGCCGCGCGGGACCAGGCGAGTTCGGCGCCGGAGCCGGGCGCCTCGGACAAGGCGGCCCGCAGCGCGTCCCAGACCCGCGCGCCGCTCCACTCGGCGAAGCGGCGGTGCGCGGTGGGTCCGGACGGCCCGAGGCCCGGCGGCAGTTGGCGCCAGGCGCAGCCGGAGGTGGCCACGAACACGATCGCGGCCAGCACCTCCCGGTCGCCGTGCCGCCGCCGTCCGCCGCCCTGCGGCCGTACGGGAACGGCCGGTGCCACGCGCCGGAAGGCCTCCCACAGCGCGTCCGGCACGAGCCGCTCCACGATCGTCACGGCGCCAGGGTAGCCGTCGGACCAAATGAGATGTTTCCGCGGTGTCGCACCGGAGTTAATTGCCCCTGTTTCGCCCCTCGGTGGGGAGGTCGAAACTTTCGATCGGGCGGCCGATCATGCTCACCGCACCCCGGACGCGACGGAGTTGAACGGCGGGGTCCGACGTCAGGCGGTGCCGCCCGCGCGCAGCGTCAGCACCGTGATCTCGCTCGGCGCGAACACCCGGAAGGGCGGCCCCCAGAAGCCGGTGCCGCGGCTGGTGTAGAGCCGGGTGCGCTCGCCGTGCCGGCTCAGGCCCTGCACCACCGGCTGGTCGATGCGGACCAGGAAGCGGAAGGGCCAGATCTGGCCGCCGTGGGTGTGCCCGGAGATCTGCAGGTCGATGCCCGCGGCCGCGGCCTGCGCCACGTACTTGGGCTGGTGGGCGACGAGCAGCACCGGCCGTTCCGGATTCGCCCCCTCCAGCGCGCCGTCCAGGTTCGCCCGGTGCCCGGCCAGGCCCGAGGACTCCGCGGTCACGTCGTCCACCCCCGCGAGCACGAGGGCGTCCCCGCCGCGCTCGACCACGACATGGCGGTTGTGCAGCGGCTCCCAGCCCAGCTCCGCCATGCGGTCCAGCCAGCCCTGGGCCTCGCCGAAGTACTCGTGGTTGCCCGTGACGTAGACCTTCGCGAGTCGCGCCCGTACGGTCCCCAGCGGCGCGGACTGCGCGCGGCGCTGCTCGGGCGTGCCGTCGGCGATGTCCCCCGCGTGCACGACGACGTCCGCGTCGAGCGTGTTGACCACCTCGATGACCCGCGCCGACCAGGCCGCCCGGTCGATGGGCCCGTAGTGCGTGTCGGCCAGGACCACGACCCGGGTCCCGTCCAGCCCGCCGCCCAGCCGCGGCAGCGCGACGTCCACCCGCCGCACCCGCGGCACCCGCATGGCCTCGTAGTGCCCCCACGCCAGCAGCACCGCCGCGACCGCGACGACTCCCAGCGCGACCACCCGCGCCCGGTGGGCGCCCCCGGCACCCAGCGCGATCAGCACGAGGTGCGCCACCCCGCCCAGCACCGACCACGAGAAGAGCACCCACACCACCCCGAGTGTGGTGTCCGCGACGCGCGAGGCCCGGTCGTTGCGCCGTGGCCCGTGGCCCGCGGCCATCAGGAACGGGAAGGCGACCAGCACGGCGGCGAAGACGGCCGTGCCCGCGGCGAAGACCGGGAGCGGCCAGCCCGTGCCGAAGGCGAACAGCGTCGCCCACGGCAGCGCGAACAGCAGCGCCACCACGAGCAGGACCACCACCAGCCCCAGCCCCCGTCGCCGCGACCGCCGTCCACCGCCCGCGTCCGCGGCGGGCTCCGCCACCGCGTCCGTACGCCCGGGCTCCGCCGCCCTGATGGATCCGCTCTCCGCCACTGCCCCGCCCCTCGCCGCCGCCCTGCCGTCCCCTCCATCATCCGGCACGCGCCCGCCACGGGAACGGGCCCGTACGGCGCCCCCGCCCACCGTCCGCGTCGCCGTCCGGGCAGGTGGAGGACAAGACGGTGATCACACGGCACACTTCACATGGCGCAGTGCCAACCGACAAGGGGACCGAGCATGATCACGCTGAAGAAGGACGACGAGCCCGCGGACCTGGGCGGGGTCACCCACCTCTCCATCGGGGTGTCCTGGGACCCGAGCACCGGGAGCAGCGGCGGCCTGATGGGGAAGATCCGGCAGAAAAGCGGCACCGACCTCGACCTGATCGCGATAGCGATGGCGGGCGCCGAGCCGGTCCGGCTGGCCGGGCTCGACTCCCTGGACCCCTTCGGCAACGGCGCGCTGGTGCACAGCGGCGACAACCAGACCGGACGCGGCGACGGCGACGACGAGACGGTGACCGTCGTGCTCGACAAGGTGCCGGACGCCATCACGTCCATCGTCTTCGTCGCCGCCGCCTACAAGAAGCGCAGCGCCTTCCAGAACGCCCGCAACGTCAGCTTCAAGGTCTACGACGCGACGGGCGGCAGCGCCCAGCAGGTCGCCGACATCTGGCCGAGCCTGCTCACCACCGACAACGGGTGCGCGGTGGCCAAGGCGGTCCGCGAGGGCACCGTCTGGAAGCTCCAGGTGATCAACGAGACGGGCAAGATCAAGCAGGGCGACGAGCAGGCGCTGATGCGCTTCGCGATGAGCAAGTAGCGGTGCCCTGCCGTCCGGCCGTCCCGCAGCGTGCCGCGGACGCCGCCGTAGGGGCCCGCCCGCCCACGGGCCCCTACGCTCCTGCACCCGGTCGCAGGGCGGGTGTCACGGTGCCCCGCGCGCACCCGTAGGCTCCGGGCCATGGCACTGCGACCCGACGACTTCCACGCCCACGCCCTGGGCGCAGCCGACGCCGAGGCCCGGCTCCCGTTGTCCCGGATGACGGGGTGGGAGATCAGCCCGTTCGAGCCGGAGGGCCTGCGGGTCGCGCCGCTGCGCCCGCCCGTGCTGCCCGAACCGCCCCGGCACGGCGAGGACCCCGCGGACTGCTCCTCGTGCCGCGCGCGCGACGAGGGCATCTGGCGCGACGACCGCTGGCGGCTCACCCGCATCGAGAAGGTCGGCGTCCCCCTGGTGCTGATGCTGCACCCGCGCGACCACCACGACCTCGACGACCTCCCCGACGACCTGGCGGCGGAACTCGGCGTGCTCACCGCGCACATCGCCCGCCACGTCCAGGCCCTGCCGCACATCGCCCGCGCGCACGTCTACCGCATCGGCGACGGCGGCGCCCACCTGCACGTCTGGTTCTTCGCCCGCCCCGAGGGCCAGGCCCAGCTCTACGGCTCGTGGATGGTCGTCTGGGACGACCTGCTGCCCGAATACCCCGAGGACACCGCCGCCGCGGACGCGGCCCTCGTCGCGGAAGCCCTGACCGCCTCCTACGGCGGCCACCGGCCCACGGCCTGAGGACGCGGGCCGCGCCCAGCCCGCCGTCGCCGGGCCGGTACGCCGCCCTCGCCGCCCTCGCCGTCCACGCCGTCACCGGCTGCGACCGGCGTCGCGCGGCCCGGGCTCCTCATCGCTCGGGCGCGGCCGGGCCGTTGCCGTCGAAGACCACCGACCAGGGGCGCGGGCGGTCGGGGGATTCCGGTGCGGGCTGCCCGGACGGCGCCCCGCCGGCGAGGGCGCGGGCGGCGGTGCGGGCGAAGGCGCGGACCGCCGGGTGCGCCGCGCCGCGCGGCCACACGGCGGACAGCCGCGGGCGCAGCGGGCGGCCCGCCAGCGGACGCCACGCCGTACGCGGCTCCCTGGCCGCGGTGCGCCCGTCGTCGAAGGCGACCCCGTGCCCCGACGCGACCAGGCCGAGCCGGAACTCGGCCGTGCCCGCGTGCCGTACCGCCCCGGGGACGAACCCGGCGGCGCGGCAGGTGGCGAGGATCTCGTCGTACCAGCCGGGGGCCGCCGACCGGGGGAAGAGGACGAGGTCGTGGCCGGACAGCTCCGCGAGCGCGACCTCCGGGCGCCGGGCGGGCGCGGAGGCGCGGTGCAGGACGACGCCCCAGTCGCTCTCGGCTGCCGGGCCCGCCACCAGGTCGTCCGCGGTGCCCAGCGGGTGGTGCAGCAGGCCGGTGTCGAGTTCGCCCGCGCGCAGCAGCCGCAGCTGCTCCGCCTCCTCCGCCTCCCGCGGTTCGATGCGCAGGCCGGGCAACTCCCGCGCACCGGCGGCCAGGAGGGCGTGCAGCGCGGCCGCCGACGTCTGCGGGAGGACGCCCACCCGCAGGGTGTCCGGCTCCTGGGCACCGGCCATGACGGCACGCAAGTGCTGCTCGGCGGCGAGGAGCCGGCGGGCCTCGGCCAGCAGGAGCACCCCCGCGGGCGTGAGGCGCACGTTCCGGCGGGAGCGGTCGAACAGGTCCGTGCCGAGGTGCGCCTCCAGTCGGCGGATGGACTGGCTGAGCGGCGGCTGGGCCATGCCGATGATGTCGGCGGCGCGGCTGAAGTGCAGTTCCTCGGCGACGACGACGAACAGCCGCAGGTGCCGGAGGAGGTCCATCCTGCGAGCCTATGTGAGGGTGGGAGCCGGACACGGGAGCGGGGAGCGGGGAGCGGGGAGCGGGGATGCCGGAGACCGGGACGGTCGGGGAGCGGGTCACCGCGCTGCTCGGCGCGACGGGAGCGACGGTCCGGCTGCATGCCGTCGATCTGCGCGGCGGGCGGGAGGTCGGCGTGGCCGCCGACGAACAGGTCGTCCTGGCCTCGGTGTTCAAGATCCTGCTGGTGCTGGAGTTCGCCCGGCAGGCCGCCGCCGGGCAGATCGACCCGGCCGAACGGGTCGTGCTGACCGCGGCCGACCGGTTCGGCGGCTGGGGCGTCGCCGGATGCGTCGACGACGTGACGATGTCGCTGCGCGACCTGGCCTACTTCACCCTGTCGGTGAGCGACAACACGGCGGCGGACGCGCTGATCCGCCGCGTCGGCCTCGACACGGTACGGCTGCTCGCCGCCGAACTCGGCCTGGACCGCACCCGGGTGGTGGGCGGCCCGCGCGACCTGCTGCGGTCGATGTTCGAGGACGCCGGGGCGCGGGACGCCGCGGAGTTCGCCGCCCGCTACCCGGACCTGGAGCCGCGCCAGGTACGCGGTTTCGCGGCGCTGGACCCGGCGCGTACGACGTCCGCCACGGCCCGTGACGTCACCTCGCTGCTGCGGCTGATCTGGCAGGACCGGGCGGGACCGGCGCAGGCGTGCGCCTGGGTGCGCGAGCTGATGGCCCGGCAGGCCTTCCGGCACCGCCTCGCGTCCGGCTTCCCCGCCGACGTGCGGGTCGCGGCCAAGACCGGGACGCTGCCCGGCCGGCACATCGAGGCGGGCGTCGTGCGGTATCCGGACGGCGGGCAGTACGCGGTGGCGGTCTTCGCCGAGACGCCCGACCTCGCGCCCGCGCAGCCCGCGGTCGACCGGGCGATCGGCCGCGCGGCGCGCCTCGCGGTGGAGCACCTGCGCGCCGCACCGCTGCCCGACCCCGTCTGACCTGGTCCGATACGTGCGCGCATATCACCGCGGACGGTGATCGGTCTTGGACACCGCGCCGCGGCCGGTGCTGTGCTCGTCCCATGAGCGAGACGACACGTACAGGATTCCACCGGCGGCGGCTGCTCCAGGGGGCGGCGGCGGGAGCGGTCGGGGCGGTGGCCGCTTCCGCGCCCACGCCCGCGTCGGCGTCGGCGTCGGCAGCCCGGACCGGGGGCGCGGCCGCGGGCGACGTCACCTTCCAGTGGTTCGGGACCAGCGGCTGGCGCATCGACACGGGCACCCGCACCGTCCTGGTCGACCCGTACCTGACCCGCTTCCCGACCGGCCTGTTCAGCGGCACCTTCGACCCGCGCACCGAACTGACCACCGACGAGGCCCTGGTCGCGGAGCACACCGGCCACCCCGAGACGGTCCTGGTCACCCACAGCCACTGGGACCACTTCACCGACGTGCCCTTCATCGCCACCACGACGGCCACCGCGCGGATCGTCGGCACGGAGACGACGTACCACCTGCTCAGGGCGTACGGCGTCGAGGCGGCCCGGATCGTCGTCGTCAAGGGCGGCGAGGTCCTCGACTTCGACGGCTACACGGTCGAGGTCGTCGCCGGCCGCCACAGCCGCAACGCCGCCCGCGGCTACTTCTCCCCCGGCACCCTCCACGGCCCCGCGATCCCGCCCCGCCCCGCGACGATCGGTGACCTCCCCGAGGGCGACACCCTCGCCTTCCACGTGACCTTCGACGGCGGCCCCTCGGCCTTCTTCATGGGAGCCAGCGACTTCAGCGAACGCGACACCACCGGCCTGCGCCCCGACGTCGCGATGATCGCCCCGCCGACCAGCACCTCGACCCACCGCTACGTCCCCCGCCTGCTGACCGCCCTGGGCAACCCCCGCACCGTCGTCCCCGTCCACTGGGACGACTTCGAGACCCCGCTGTCCCAGCCGCCCCGGCGCGACCCGTCGGTGAACTGGCCCGCCTTCCTCCAGCAGATACGCGAGACCTCCCCCGCCTCCCGCGTCGTCCTCCCGGAGTACCTGACCCCGTACCACTTCGCCTGACGCGTGCCCGCCCTCCTCGCCGGTGACCCGGCGGAGGCCGCCGCCCCCTCCGCGGCGGCCTCCGGGGCGTCAGGTGGCGGAGGTGGGGGTCTGTGTCGGGAGCGGCCTGGGGAGGGCCAGGATCAGCTTCAGCACACTCCCGTGCGGGATTCGCGCGGGGTAGAAGCGGTACGTCCTTTCCCCGCGGAGCACGGACTGGGGAGTGGCCGCCATTTCGAAGGGGGCATGGGGGTCCCCCGGCGTCCACACGCCGGAAGCCGGAAGCAACGAGACCGTCCCCCCGTGGGCGGTGGGGACCGACGTGACGTTGACCGGGACGCCCATCGTCCGCAGGTCCTCCTGCAACCGCGCCGCCGTCGGGCGGGACCTGTCCATGAAGGTCAGGGTGACCACGCCGCCCGCGTCCTTGCGCACGTTGTAGGCGATGATCGCGAGCCCCTGGCGGGAGGGGGTGGGCGCCGATCCCGTCGTGCCGTGCGCGGGCTGCGCGGCCGAGCCGCCGCCGATCCCCCCGACGGCCAGGACGGTGACGGCCGTCGCGGCGACGGCCAGCGGGACGGCCACCAGGGCGAACCGGCGGCGGCGTGACCGGGAGGCGTCCGGGGCGTCGCCGTTCATTCGATCGATCTCGTTCATCAGGCAGTCCTTGAATAGGCGCTGCCGGCCCGCCGGGACGTCCCGTTCCGCCGGGATCCGCAACAGCCGCGCCATCTCCTGGCGTTCGGCCGGTGCGGGACCGGTGGGTTCGGGCGCGAGCGGCGTGGGCCCCGAGGGCTTGCGGCTCATCGGGCTTCCTCCTGAGCGGGCCGGGCCGCGTGGATGCGGCTGCCTTTGACCTGTCCGCGGGAGCGCTGCGGTTCCTTGGTTTTCGCCCTGCTTTCCGCTGAAATCTGCGCGTCCACGAGTTTCTGCAGCTTCTTCCGCGCCCGCGCCAGCCGGGACCGCACGGTGCCGACCGGCACCCCCAGCGCCTGCGCCGCCTCGCGGTAGTTCAGCCCCGACCACACGCACAGCGCGAAGACCTCGCGCTCGGGCCGCCGCAGCTTCCCCAGCGCGTCCCGCACCGCGGCCAGCCGTACGGTGTCGTCGATCCGGCACACCAGCTCCTCGGCGAAGTCCGCCGACGCCTCCTGGGCCGGCAGCCGCGCCATCGCCGCCGCGTAACGGCGCCCGGTCCGGGTGGTGTTGCGCGCCGCGTTGGTCGCGATGCCCAGCAGCCACGGCCGCAGCGAGCCGCCTTCGACGTCGATCCTGCCGCGCAGACGCCACGCCTCCAGGTACGTGAGCGCCATGACGTCCTCGGCGGTCGACCAGTTGCCGGTCAGCCGGAAGGCGTGGTTGTAGACGGACCCGGCGTGCTCGTCGTAGAGCCGCCCGAACGCGGCGGCGTCGCCGGCCCGCAGGCGGACCCGGTCATCCCTCTCCATACCCTCCAGCTGTCCGTCCGCTCGCCCCGGGTTCCCGTGACGCCCGTCACAGGCGGCGGGCGCGTGGCCGTACCAGTCCCCTGCCGTGGCCGTCCGGCCGTGACGGAAAAACGCCGGGGCCCACCGCGTCCCGGCGCCCGCGGGAAGGCCCGGACGAACCGCCCCCGTGCGTGGTCGGGGACATGGCCGTGACGTCGTAGCGGTTGCGTAACAGTCCCCACCGGTCGGCTCGTCACCGTGCGGAACGCGCCATTACGTTGGGCCGGACGGCGCACGAAGCGTGTGCCCGGGGGACTCTACGGGGGAGTGGCCCATGGTTCGGCCGGAACCTGACGGTACGGCGGAGACGCCGCAGCAGATGCGGCAGCGCGCGGACGATCTGCGCGAGTGCGCGCGGACCGCCCGCAAGATCGCGGGCAACCTCGGACCGTATCTGGACAAGGCGGTCGCGCAGGCGACACCGGCGATCTGGACCGGTCCCTACGCCACCTCGACCAGCGGGATGCTCGGCTCCCGCAAGTCGACGCTGCACCGGATGGCGGCCGATCTGACGCAGGACGCGGGGCGCTGGGAGACCGAGGCGCACGACCTGGACGACCGGGCCGCGAAGGCCGACGCCAAGCAGAAGGCCGGGGGCGGCTGATGAGCTTCCACGGTTTCGACACCGCCAAGATCCGCAGCCTGGCCGGCGACCTGGAGACGCTGAGCCAGGGCGCCACCGCCCTGCACCGGGACGTGGCGGGCGTGCTCACCCGCGCGGACGGGCTGATGGCCGGCAAGTCGGCCACCACCAGCCCGCTGCTCCAGCCGCTGGTCGGCTACCCGGTCGGCGGCCGCGCCGGCCTGCCCGGCACCCTCGCCCCCGAACTGCACGACACCCAGGGCTCGATGCTGCGCCGCTGCGACCAGCTCGACGGTGTCCAGCACCTCACGGACGAGGGCTACGCCATCGATCCGGCGCTCTACTTCGGCGACGAGAAGGCGCCCGACGAGAAGAAGATCACCGACCTGCTCTCCGCGGTGAGCGCGCTCGACGGCAAGGACTTCGGGAGCAACGGCAACCGGGACGATCTGCGCAAGCTCCGCGACCAGTTCGGCCAGCTGACCCCGGCCGAGCTGGACGCCCTGCTCTCCAAGGTGCCCGCCGCCGACCTCAAGCGGCTCAACGACCTCGCCGCGGACGACAACGACGGCAGCGGCTGGAAGTGGTGGGACCACAACGGCCTGCCCGACGGGGAGTTCCGCGACTTCGTCAGCTCCCTGGTGAAGAAGGCCGGCCCCTCCCACTGGCCGGCCCTGGAGGCGGCCTTCCCGAGCGTGCAGCCGGGCTTCGACACCACCGACGCCTGGATCGAGGGGTACAACCCGCAGTCCGGCCAGGGCGCCAAGGGCATGCACTACGGCATCCCGGGCGAACCGCTCTTCGCCACCCCGGGCCAGATCGACGTGGACGGCATCGCGCAGGGCCGGTTCGGCGACTGCTGGTACATCTCCTCGCTGACCGCCACCGCGCACGCCAACCCGAAGTTCATCCAGGAGGGGATCAAGCAGAATCCCAACGGCACGGTCGACGTGCGGATCTGGGACAAGGACGGCAACGTGCACTGGGTCACCGTCACCCCCGACCTGCCGATGGACGAGAACGGCAACCTCATGAGCGCCAACGGCAACGGCGAGGTGTGGCCCGCCTACTACGAGAAGGCGTTCGCCCTCATGTACGGCGGCGACAAGGGCGGCGCCCCCGACGGCCACGAGAACGACCCGCGCTACGACCGCAAGGAGCAGGGCGACTACGGCGCCATCGAATGGGACTTCACCGACAAGGCGCCGTCCTACGTCACCGGCCACAAGTCGAAGTCCATCGACAACGACTTCGGCAGCGTCAAGAACTCCTTCGAGTCGCACCACCCGGTCATCGTCGCCACCCGGTCCGACGACGACCTGAAGAAGGACCACCTCAACCCGCAGTTCGACCCGCACTACGTGACACGGCACGTCTTCTACGTGAAGGGCTTCGACGCGGACGGCAAGATGATCCTCGGCAACCCCTGGGGGCCGGGAGGGGACATCCACATCACCGAGCAGCAGTACCACGACTACTTCGACAGCCCGCAGGAACTCCAGGTGGGCGGATGAGCGCCGCGCGCACGGCCACCCGCGCCGCCCTCGGCCTCGGCGCCCTGCTGCTCATGACGACCGCCTGCGGCGCGGGCGGCGATCCGGCCACGGACCCTTCCGGCCCCGCCACGCACCCCACCTCCCCGGCCACGGACCCCACCGCCCCCGCCACGGGCGCCCCGGCACCGGCCGCCGACAAGGGCCCGCGGTGCGAGGGCACGGCGCCCGCGCACGGCCTGCCCGCGCTGCACGTCCTGATCAACGCCGACGCCGCACTGCCCGGCGGAGCCACCGTGCACTACGCCGCCGCCCACGCCGACGGCACGCACCGTACCGCCGACCTCAGCACCGCGGCGGGCACCGGCAGCGGGTCGGGTACGCCGCAGACCGTACGCCCCGCGCAGCGGATCACGGTCGGCGGCCACGCGTACACCGTCGCCCAGATCTGCACCTACCGTGTGGTCCTCACCGGACCCGGGCTCACATCCCCCGCCGACCAGGGAGGCACCATGACATCGCGATGGCCGACGACGCACGACGGCCGGTGGCGGCTGCTGTGGCACCTCCCCGACAGCGGGCCGGGCCAGAACAGCGCGGTGGTCACCAGCATCCTCGACGGCCCGCCGCGCACCTCGATCAACGTCGTGGCCGGCGGCAGGGCGGCCGCGAGCTACGTGGACGTGACGCAGGGCGACACGGTCGAGATCGCGGGCCGGCTGTGGAAGATCGCGACGGTCGACCAGGGCGCCATGGCCGCGGACACCGGCTCCTCCGACTTCACCCCCGGCTACGTCGACCTCCAGCTGATCGGCCCCGCCTGACCCCCGCCACGGGCTCCTCCCCCCGGCCCCCGCGGGCGGGCCGGGGGAGTGCGGCCCCGGGCGGGCGGGTCAGCGCAGTCCGGCGAAGAGGTCGTTCTCGGGGACGGCCGCGCCCGTGGTGTCCCGGACGCGGACGAAGGTCTCCACGCCCATCAGTTCGCCGAAGCGCTCCTTGCCCATCTTGAGGAAGAAGATGTTCTCGCCCTGACTGGCGTGCGCGGCCAGCGAGTCGAACTTCTGGCCGCTGTAGGCGGTGGTGTCCACCCATGTGGTGATCTCGTCGTCGGGCAGGCCGATCTCGGCCATCGCGGCGGTCTCGGCGGGATCCGGCTCGGGCATGTCCGCGCCGAACTCGCGCATGGTCTCGCCGAACCGCTGCATCATCGAGCGGGGCACCGTCGTCCAGTACACCTTCGGTGTCAGCGTCGTCAGCTCCAGCGCCGCCATCGTGATGCGGTGGGCCTGGATGTGGTCCGGGTGGCCGTAGAAGCCGTTCTCGTCGTAGGTGACGACGACGTCGGGCCGGTAGTGCCGCATGAGGTCCGCGAGCCGGGCCGCGCCGTCCGCGACGGGGGTCTTCCAGAAGGACCCCGGGGCGTCGTTGGTCGCCCAGCCCATCATCCCGGAGTCGGCGTAGTCGAGCATCTCCAGGTCGCTGATCTTCAGGACCCCGCAGCTCGCCTCCAGTTCGTGCCGGCGCATCACGGCGACCGCGGCGGGGTCGTGCCCGGCGTCCCCGGGCTTGACGCCCTCCGGGCCGTCACCGCAGCCGCCGTCGGTACAGGTCACGAGCACCGTGCGGATGCCCTCGGCCGCGTACCGCGCGAGGATCCCCCCGGTGCTGGTGGCCTCGTCGTCGGGGTGGGCGTGCACCGCCATGAGCGTCAAGGGCCGGTCGGTCATGAGTCAGTCCTCCTGCGGAGATACGGCGTGATCCGGAGCGCGGGCCGGTCGTCCCACGATGCAGGGTCCCCGGTGCCGGCGGGCGAGGCGACCCGCCGGTCTCCGTGTCCCCCGCCCGCGCGCCGCCGACCCCGCACCCCGTCCAACCGCTCGGGCCGTCCCCCCTGTTCCCGCCCCGGCCCTTCGACCGCCGGGATTCCACGGCGGACGGCGGGGCGGGGCGGAGGCGGAGGTGGGTCAGGAGGCGAGGCGGTTCAGGGCCGCGGTCGTGATGCCCTTGACGTAGGACGGGGCGTCCGTGGGCTGGCCGGTGAGTTCGACGACGGCGACCCTGGTGCCGCTGCGGAGGACCGCGACGCCGCCGGTGGCGGTGCCGTCACCGTTGTAGGACGGGTACCAGTGGCCGGTGCCGCCGCCGGTGGTGAGGGCGTGGGCCGCGCCGTAGTGCCAGTGGCCGGCCGGCTCGTCCTGGCAGTCCTGCACGAGCGCGTTCAGCTGCTTCTCGTACGCGCTCGCCGAGCTGCTGGTGGCGGCGTTCGCGGCCGACTCGGTCAGCAGGCCCTCGGAGTCGAAGGTCCAGGTCACGGACGCGTAGGCGGTGGCCTTGCCCTTCGTCAGGTCACGCAGGGTCTCCTCGCCCGAGCACGCCGAGAGCGCCTGGCGCCCGTCCAGCGACACGGTCGCGCCGACCGGACCGAGGCCCTGCTGGAAGAAGTCCTCGCTCTGCACGAGGGCGGCGGAGCCGAGTGCGGGCGCGGCAGCCGCGGCGGTGCGGGGCGCGACGCTGCGCGCGGACCCGTCGGCGGCGGCCGACTGGATGCCCACGACGCCGGCCGTGACCAACGCGGCGGCGAAGCAGGCCGCGGCGGCGAGACGGTTGCGGCGGACGGACGTGCGCTGGACGGCCTGGTTCTTGGACATCTGGGTCTCCCCCTGCTGGTCGGGACGCCTGCTGCGTCCTCGTACAACCGGGGGAGATGACGCGGGCGGAGGGAAAGTTGGAGCGCTGACCCGCTGTTTCACAGCTGTGACAGAGCGGTCCTGACGACGTGGGACATCGCGTCCGTGCCCAGGCAGGCGTCGACCTCCAGCACCCCGTAGTGGGTGCCGCTGCGGAGCACGGCGATGCCGCCGCAGGGCTCCTCGCCCTCGGGCGCCTTGCCGGTGGTGTTGCGGGATCCCGGGTAGGTGCCCATCCAGCTCGCGCTGACGTCGGGGGCGAGGTCCACCGTCGTGGTGCTGCCGTAGACCCAGTGGCCGGGAACCTCCTCCTGGCAGGGCACCTCCTCCAGCAGCAGGCGCTCGGCGAAGTTCTGCGCCAGGGACGGGCTGTGGGCCTCGGCGGCGACCTCGCGGGCGATCTGCTCGGCGCCCTCCGCGGCCAGGGTGGGGTCGTCCGGGTTGACGCGGCTGCTGGTCGTCAGCCCGCGGAAGTGGGCGCCGGGCCCGCCCAGCGTCTCGGTGAGCGTCTTCTCCCCGGTGCAGGCCGCGTTGGCGTACGAGCCGTCGCCGAAGCGGTCCCGGGCGTAGATCTTCCCCGTGACACCGACCGCGGCGAACGCCGCGGGGCCGACCAGGTCTGCGGTCGTCAGCGGCCCGGTGGCGGCCTTCGGCGGGACGGTGGCGGAGGCCGCGGGCGTGGGCGGCGGGGTGGAGGCGCCGGCCGTCGCGGGAGCGGAAGTGCGGTGGGGCGCGCCGTCCTCCGCCGCGGGGTGCGCGGTGCCGGACGGCGGCGGCAGCACGTAACGGCCGGCCACCAGGCCGCACGCGGCGGCCGCCACCAGCGCGGCGACGGCGGTACGGGGCCGGACGGCGGTACGTCCGCCTCCCGCCGCCGCGGGGCCGCCGCTCACCGGCCGCCCGCCAACTGCTCGCGCATGAAGCGCCGCGCCTGGTGGATGCGGTCCTTGACGGTGCCCAGCGGGACGTCCAGCTCCTCCGCCACCTGGACGTACGTCAGGTCGCCGAGGTCGCGCAGCACGAAGGACTCCACCAGCGCCGGGTGCTGCTGCTCCAGCGCGGTGAGCGCCTCCATCAGGTCGAGCCGGGTGCCGGCGATGACGCTGGTGCTCCGCGGGTCCACGGACTCGGGCAGGTCGGCGTGGCTGTCCTCGGCGCGCCGGCGCATCGAGCGGTAGGTGGACCGGGCGGCGTTGGACGCGATCACCGTCACCCAGCCCAGGAAGGAGCCGTGGCCCCCGTACTCGCCCAGGTGCGTGCTGATGGACAGCAGCGCGTCCTGCGCGGCCTCCTCGGCGTCGGCGTGGTGCGGCAGGAAGCGGGAGCAGCGGCGCAGCACCACCGGCCGGAGCTTGGCCAGCAGGTAGTCCGTCGCCCCCGGGTCCCCCGACTGAGCCGCCGCCACGAGCTTTTCCAGCTCGCCTTCCTCGAACACCCCGAGCCCCCGTCCTGTCCCACACGTCGAACGGAGTTTCCCACTCCCGACGATTCCGGCAGAATGCTGCCACATGCGCAAGCTCGGCCGTTACCTCCTCCTGGACCGGCTCGGGGCAGGCTCCTTCGCGACGGTCTGGAAGGCCTACGACCCGGAGCTGGACACCGAGGTCGCGGTAAAGGTGCTGGCCGAGAACTGGGCGGCCAACGCCGATGTGCGCGACCGGTTCCTGGCCGAGGCGCGGCTCCTGCGCCGGATCGCCAGCCCGCGGGTGGTCCGGGTGCACGACGTCGGGGTGCAGGACGACCGGCCCTACTTCGTCATGGACTACGTGCGCGGCGGCACCCTGGCCGACCAGGTCGGGCGGTGCGGCGCGCAGGAGGCGCTAAGGCTGGCCGCGGAGGCGGGCTACGCGGTCCAGGTCCTGCACGAGGCGGGCGTGGTGCACCGCGACGTCAAGCCGTCCAACCTGCTGCTCTCCACCGACGTGACGCCCGCCGCCGTGCTGGTGGCGGACCTGGGCAGCGCGAAGCAGCTGGCCGACGCGTCCGGGCTGACGGTGACCACGGGCACGCCCGCGTACATGGCGCCGGAGCAGGCCTTCCAGACCGGCGGGTTCGACGGGCGGGCGGACGTGTACGCGCTGGCCGTCGTCACCTACGAGCTGCTGACGGGGCAGAAACCGTTCGGCCCCGGGGGACGCGCCACGGCCCTCATGACGGACCAGCCGGCCGCGTCGACGCTGCCCGCGCTGCCGGCCGGCCAGGAGCTGCCGCCGGGCGTGGCCCTGCTGCTGCGGACCGCGATGTCCGTCGAGCCCGCGGAACGCCCGCAGACCGCACAGGCCTTCGCGGACGCGCTGCTGGCGCCGGTCCCGAAGCGCCGGCCGCAGTCCCCGCAGCAGTCCGGCCCGCGGTCCGAGCCGCGATCCGAGTCGCGGTCCGAGTCGCGGTCCGAGCCGCAGTCCGGCTCGCCTTCCGGGCCGCATTCCGGGCCGCCGGAACGTGCCGGGCGGCTGACCCCGCGCGCGGTCGCGCTGGCGTCGGGCGCGGTGTTCACGGCGGCCACCCTGCTGAGCTGGCTGCTGCGCTGAACCGCGGCTCCCCGCCCCGCGGACGTGGTTTGTCACCACTCTGGAACAGCCTCCCCGGGTGTCAAACATTTCCGCTGCCGCCGGCATCTCCCCAGTGCACGAGGGCGCGACAGCGGTCGCGTTCCCATGACGCACAGGGGATTCAAGGGGAGCGTGGAGAACATGGCACGGAACGCACGAACGGCACCGGGGCGCGGTCGGCGCGGCGGACGCGGGCCCGCCAGGCACATCGGCGCGGCGCTGCTCGCCGCCACGGTCCTGCTGGGCACGGCCGCGTGCCAGGGCGGCACCGCCAAGTCCGCCGGGCCGGGCACGTCGTCGGCGCAGGCCCCGTCGTCCGGCGCCACGACGTCCACCGGAACCGGCACCGGCACCCGCACCGGCACCGCGAGCCCCACCACCACGAGCGCCGCCCCGACGCATCCCGCGGGGCCGCCCATGCTGCTGGAGACGATCACCCCGACGGACGGCGCGAAGGTCGGCGTGGCGATGCCGATATCCGTGAAGTTCACCTCCCCCGTCGCCCGCAGCGCCCGCGCGACGGTCGAGCGGGCGCTGAAGGTCACCACGTCCACCCCGGTCACCGGCGCCTGGCACTGGTTCAGCAGCACCCGCGCGGACTGGCGGCCGAAGGACTACTGGCCCTCGGGCACCCACGTGGACATCGACGCCCGCCTCACCGATGTCGCCGACGGCAACGGCCGCTACGGCATCCACGACTACCACCACGCCTTCACCATCGGCCCGGCCTGGGAGACCAAGGTCGACGCCGCCGCCCACACCATGGACGTCTACCTCGACAAGGTCCGCCAGAAGCACTTCCCGATCGACGCGGGCAGCGCCGAATTCCCCACCTGGGACGGCACCATGGCCGAGATGGGCAAGGCCCCGTCGGTGCACATGACCTCGTGCAGCGTGCACATCAGCTGCACCCCGGGCACGCCCAACTACTACGACGTCACGCTGCCCTGGGACGTCCAGCTCACCACCAGCGGCACCTACGTCCACTTCTCCGACAGCCACCCCAACCCCGGCCAGTCCGGCTCCCACGGCTGCATCCACCTGTCCCTGGCCGACGCCAAGTGGTTCTACGCCCACGCCCACCAGGGCGACCCCGTCACCGTCACCGGCACCCCCCGCGGCCTCGTCCCCGGTGACAACGGCTATGCCGCCTTCACCCTCACCTGGTCCGCCTGGCTCACCGGCAGCGCCACGGGCGCCCAGCAGACCACCACACGGTAAGCAATGGGTAAAGCTTTCCGGAGCGAAGCGGTGCAAACCACATGAAGAAGATCACTTCCCTGCAGGGGCCGACTTTTCGCCGGTCACCCGCCCTACCAGCGCTGTTAATCTCACCATCCGCTCTGTCGACCGCGGCTTGCCGAAGGCGCCGCGTCCGGAGTGGCCAAGTCATCTGAACCACCGCAGACGGAGTGTGGCGTGGCTGTTCGACGGGCTTTCACCGCGGGGCTGGCGGCACTCGTCGTCGCCGCGGCGGTGATCGGTACGGTTCCCGGGAGCGCCTCCGCGGCCGCGAACGCGCCGGCCGAGGTGACGACGCTGCCCGCGCCGCAGCTCGCCGCGTACCGGCAGGACGTTCCGCTCGTCGCCGGGACGACCGGTTTCCTGCACCAGGAGCAGGACCTGTCCGGCTACATCTGGACGGACTACGCCTCGGGCGCGGACTCGGTGCAGACCCGTTTGGCGAGTCTGCCGTTGGCCGACACGAGCTTCCTGTCGGCGGGCGGCGACGTCCTCGCCTACCAGAGCGGTACCACGCTGACGGTCGGCAACCCGGCCACCGGCTCGTGGGCCGACTACCCGCTGCCCCAAACCGGCACCCTGGCCACTGTCGTCAGCGGCGTCGGCATGAACGGAACGCGGGCCGTCGTCCACGAGGGCGACGGGCTGCACCTGCTCGACCTGAACGCCGACGGAACCGTGACGGACGTGCCCGTCACCGGCCTGCCCGCCGGGTCCGACCACACCTCCGTGGCGATCAGCGTCCAGGGCCCGGACGACATCGCCCTGGTGCGCCTGTCGCCGACCTCCGGCAGCTCGTTCACCACCCGGCTCGTCCTGCTGCGGCTGGACACGGCCACCGTCCATCCGGTCCCCGCCACCGTGCCGGCCACGTGGCCCGTCCGCATCTCGGGCGGCTACCTGGTGTGGTCGAAGAGCGGCATCAACGCCCTCAGCGCGGACGACGTCATCGCCGGGACGGCGGGGGCGCCGCTGACGGTGAGCGTCCCTGCCGCAACCTCCCCCATCGACTGGGCGGTGGTCGGCCGGCAGATCGTCCTGCTGACCATGCCCGTGCCGGTGACGTCGCCGGAGATCTACTCCCTCCCGCTGGACGGCGGGCCCGCGGTCCGCATCGACTCGTTGAGCGGCGCGAAGCCGTACGTGCTCACCCGGGGTGCGGGCGGGGTCCTCGCGGTCGGCGGCACAGCGTCCGAGCAGGCGGTCCAGCGGTTCACCGCCGCCGGGGACGGCAGCCTGATCGTCACTTCCCTGCGCCCCCTGCCGCCCCCGGCCGAGACCACCGCCACGCTGTCGATGGTGCACGGCCAGGTGCGTCAGGTGCTGACCGTGCCGCAGTTCGACGCGCCCACGCGCTTCGCGATGGCCACGACGCCGCTGGCGGGCACCCTCAACGGCTCCGCCCAGCCCAGCACGGGCTATATGAGCGCCGGGAACCAAGAGCTCCAGCCGGGTCCCTGCGCGGTGGACGCCACCTGCGTGCGCCTGACGGACGGAGACACCTACGGGCCGGTGTACACCACCACCACGGCGACCTCCGCCCAGGTGTTCATCCCCGGCGTCTCGACCCGGGAGAACTTCTCCTCGGCGGACACCCGCGTGGTGGACGCCGACTCCGACTACGTGGTCATCAACTCCGCCGGCACGCAGTACCTGTGGCAGCCCGGCCAGGGGCAGAGGATCTCCCTGGGCGCCGCGGGCGGCGCGGCCCTGTGGATGGGCACGCTCTGGCGGGCCACCGCGCCGGGCCGGATCCAGGCCGCCACACCCCAGAACGGACTGGGCACCGCGCCCGCCGTCCAGCGGACCATCAGCACCGGGGCGTCCTGCACGCCCAGCGAGGTGCAGGTGGCGCAGCACTGGCTCTACTGGAGCTGCGGCAGCGCCGGGCCGGCGGGCGTCTACGATCTCGCCACCGACAAGGAGTTCGCCGTCGACACGGGTGCCGCCACCCTCGGCGACGGCTACCTCGTCCGCCACGACGCCTCCGGCGAACTGCTGCTGACCGACCTGCACACGGACGCGGTCGGCGCGACCTCCGTCCTGGCCACCCTGCCGCGGCGGGACGGGGTGGACGACGACCGGGGCATCGACTGGACCGTGGACCGCAGCAGCGGTGACGTCGCGTACACGGGCGCCGACAACGTCGTCCACGTGCTGACCACCGGCGTACCCGCGTCCGCGGTCACCGCTCAGGGGGGTGCCTGGAACAACTCCACCACTCCCGGGGAGAACTGGGACTTCGTCTTCTCCGTAAGCCGTCCGCTGGCGAGCTGGCAGCTCGTGCTCCGCCGCGCGACCACCGGGGAGATCGTCCACAGCTACACCGGTGGCCCGGTCGCGGCCAGGGGCTCGACGTCCTGGAACGGCATCCTGCAGAGCGGCGGCAACGCCTTCGACGGCGACTACGACTGGCAGCTGCTGGCAGTCCCCGCGGACACTCCCACCGCCGCACCGGCGCAGGTGGCAACCGGCACGATGTCCGTCCTCTACGGCCGGATGCCCTTCCACTCCTACGGTGAGAACGGCCACTCCACCGTGCTCGGAGTGCTGAAGCAGAATGCCCTCGGGTACAACCCCGGGTACGGCGCGGAGTACACGGGCAACGGCAGGGGCGGCTATTCCAGCCCTTACGTGTCGAGCTACTGGAACATCGGCAGCGGCTCCGGCCAGATCAACGCGGTCGTGCCCTTCGGCGACATGAACGGCGACGGCTTCAACGACTTCGCCGTCCGGACCGGCTCCGGCCTGCTGGAGTACTACCCGAACGGCCCGGCCGGCGACGGCTTCAACACGGGCACCCCGAAGGTGATCGGCAAGGGCTGGAACATCTACAACCGCCTCGTCTCGGCCGGCGACCTGAACCGCGACGGGCACGACGACCTCCTCGCCCGCGACACCGCCGGACAACTGTGGCTGTACCCGGGCACGGGCAAGGGCGGCTTCACCGCCCGGGTCCTGCTCGGCAAGGGCTGGAACACGTACACCAGGATCGTCGGCGTCGGCGATGTGAACGGCGACGGCAACGGCGACCTGATCACCGTCGACAGCACCGGCGGCCTCTGGCGCTACCCGGGCAACGGCAAGGGCAACTTCGCGGCCCGGGCGAAGATCGGCACGGGCTACCAGATCTACACCGCCCTGGTCGCCGCCGGCGACGTCAACGGCCACGGCCTGAACTCCTTCCTGGCCCGCGACGCCCAGGGCGTGCTGTGGCGCTACGACTTCACCGCCGCGGGCGCCCCGCAGACCCGCGTCCGCGTCGGAAGCGGCTGGAACATCTACTCCGACCTCTACTGATCCCCGGCCCACCGCAGCCATGAGGAATCCAGGAGCGCGTGGCGGCTCCGCCGTGGGAGCGGTCGAAGGCGGCGTGTAGCTTCGCGTTCCCCTCCGACTACCGGGAATCCGTGGACCGCTACGGCGGCGGGTCGATCCTCGCGGGCGCCGACCGGTGGCCGGTCCAGGTGCTCGCGCCCTGCCGGTCGTGATGCTGGCCCGCGGCCCCGCGGAGGTCCTGCCCTTCCGGGTGACATGGTCGGCGAACGGCCGGTAGATCAGCCCCTGCACCCGCTCCCCGTCGCGCACGTACGCGCCCGCGGCCTCCAGCTCCCGCACGAGCGGTACGGACGGGGGCACGTCGAGCCCCCAGTGGTCCAGCGCCATCCGCAGGCACGCGACCCCGCACATGCGCCGCGCCCAGAACGCGTACTCCTCGACGGAATCGGCGCCGGACTTCTGCCACGGCGGAGCGTCGGCACTCCGGACGGGGGTGGATGCCGTTGATGCCGGTGTTCGCCTGTCTTCCTGCGAGGTGCTCTCGGCCCAGGTCGTGACGGGAGTCTTCGGCTAGTCGGCGGGCGGCGGACCCAGCGTGTCCCAGGGCGAAGCTGCTCCGTCGGCTGCGGCGAGGCGGGTGGCCGTAGCGGGCCCGTGGTCCGGAAGGGCGCGCTGGGCGGGCGCGGTGCGAGCGGGGGCGTCGGGGTGGCTGTCGAACCAGGTCAGACCGGCGGGGTCGAGGTGCAGGCGGGCGCGGGTGATGGCGACGTAGGCCAGCCGTGCCTCTTCCGGAGGGATCGGCATCGGCAGTGGCCGGCCCTGGGCGTCCGTCTCCTCGTCGGGGGCGGGCTCGAAGTCGGGGCCGATCCGCACGCAGGGCCATTCGCGGCCCTTGGCCTTGTGGGCGGTGGAGACGACGATCTCCGCGTCGTGCTCCTCCGACAGTTTGCGTACGGCGGCCAGGATGACCTCGACACCGTGTTCGTCGACGATGTCCACGAGCGGCAGCAGGTCCTGGCCGGACGGGTCGAACTCGGCGTACTCCTGCAACTCGCCCCAGGTGCTGAACAGTACGAGTTCGGGGTGGGAGGCGCGCCGGCCGGACTTCAGCTGGCCCGCGGCGATCGCGAGTTCCTCCAGGGCTCCCCCGCCACCGACCAGGGCGACGCGGCGGTTGTCCGCGAGGAGCTGCATCACCGCCAGCATCGCGCCGACGTTCGTCCGGCACAAGATCGCGTCCGGTGAGTCGGCCGGTCCGATGGTCGTGGTGATCGCGGGGGTGCCAGTGAGCCTGATGGGCGATTCCACGAGGGTCAGCCAGCGGTTGGCCTCCTGGGCGAGGGCGGGCCCGAAGCGGAAGGACCGGGAGAGCGCGAGCTGTTCGCCGTCGAAGCCGGTCATGACGTCGCGGGCGCCGCGCCAGGAGTAGATCGCCTGGGCGGAGTCACCGACCATGACGAGCTGGGCGTGCGCGCGCTGGTTGGTGAAGATCTCCTCCAGGACCGGGTTGGTGTCCTGGGCCTCGTCCAGCAGCAGGTAGTCGCCGTGGATGGTCGGTTCGGTGAGGGCCCACATCTTCAGGTAGTGGTCGTGCTCGAAGCGCATCGCGCCGCCCACCGGGTTCTGCAGGTCCTCCCAGGCCCTGTGGGCGTAGGGGAGGATGAACTGCGCCAGCTGGTGGTGGAGTTCCTCTTCGTGCAGTCCCCGGAGTCTCGGCACGTGGTGCAGCCGAGGAGTGGCGTCGGCGGAGAAGCAGAACCTGCGGACCGTGCGGACCAAGGCGTAGGCCAGGCCCTTGTTGGTGACCGTCCGGTCGCCGATCCGCAGCTGGGTCCTCGGTGAGATGCCCAGCTCGGCCGCGCTCCGCCAGGCGGGTTTGCGCGGGGATCGCAGGCGCGATTCGAAGCGGCGGCCGACCTCCGCGTAGGCGAGGGAATGGGCGGTGCGGCAGGACACGTTCGGCGGGAACTTCGCCGCGGCGTCGGCGGCGATGGACTTGTTGAAGGCGATGTAGCGGCCGTGGCGACGATCGGCACGCGCGAGCATCGTCAGCGTCGTGGTCTTCCCGGTCCCGGCGCCCGCCTGCAGCGCGAGGTGCTTCCCCGACCGGAACACCGCCACGGCGACTTCCTGTTCCGGTGTCGGCCGACGAACCGCCGCCCCCGTCCGGTCCGTCGGCGCTGCCCTGCCGGCACCGTGCGGAGCAGCCGTGTCCGACGGCGCAGCCCGCTCGGTGAGTTCGGCAAGCCAGGCAGTTGCGACGTCCGCCGCCCTGCGGACCAGGTCCAGGTCGGCCCCGGCATGACTGCGGATACCGAGCCGGCGGTTGATCTCCGCGTTGACCGCGCCGCGACCGCTTACGGTCGCACGGGCCAGCTCGTCCACGAGGCGCCGGAGTTCTGCCCGCGGGTTTGAGGAGGCCGGCGGCCCGGCGGATGAACGGCTCAAGGATCCCTCACACAGGCCGAACCACTGGGGGTGGTTCACCGAGAGTATTCGCCTCCCTGCATCTTGTACAGGAGCGCCCGGACGGGTCCCGACTGACCGCGGTCGACGCCTGCCGGCGTGACGAGGCTGAGCGCGACGTCATCTTTCCCGAACTTCTGTGCTCCGGCCGCCTCAAAACCTGTTCCGGCCGATCCAGAATTTGGCCGGAGGCGCGCGCAGATTTACTTTCGTGGCGGCTGTAATGGAATTATTCGACCTGCTCCGGCCGCTTCGGCGTGCTAGTGTCGTCCCCGTTGCAGTTGTGGTTCCCAGTGCTTCGGGTTTTTCGGCCGGTGTGCGCACTGGCCGAAAAAGGCCTGGTAATTCCGGTATTCTCCGGTCGGGGTAATCATCGCGGCGACACGGCATTCGTACCGTGCGGATCCCGGTGTACTGCCCCGAAGGAGAATGACATGAGTTCAGGTACCGTGAAGTGGTTCAATTCGGAAAAGGGCTTCGGCTTCATCGAGCAGGACGGTGGCGGCGCTGACGTGTTCGCCCACTACTCGAACATCGCCGCCCAGGGCTTCCGTGAGCTGCTCGAAGGCCAGAAGGTGACCTTCGACATCGCGCAGGGCCAGAAGGGCCCGACGGCCGAGAACATTGTTCCTGCCTGACGCGTCTGATACGCCTGACGCGCCTGACACACTCGCAGCTGGGGCCCGCATCCTTCGGGGTGCGGGCCCCAGCTGCGTTCATGCGGCGTCGCGTCACCCTCATGGCCGCCTTTTCGCAGACGTCTGCGCAGGCCGTACGGGGTCACGTTCCTCTTTCGCGTTCCATCCGGCCAACTCTTGCGATTCTCCGTGCCGCTCATCGCTGCGGAAATTCCTTGACGTGTGCCGTATCAAGGAAGGTTCCCCATGAACCGCACACGTACGAACAGCCGCTCATCCCGCACCCGTGACCGCAACGCCGACACGGGGAAGGGTATTCGCTTTGGCTCGACGGGCGGGGGCCGTCCTGGCGGTCCGGCCCGTTCGGGTGGCCGCGGATTCGTGCGACCCGCCCGGACGCAGGGCGAGTTCGCCCTCCCTCGGACGATCAGCCCCGCGCTCCCCGCGGTGGAGAGGTTCGCGGACCTCGACATGCCCGGGGCGCTCGTGGCCGCACTCGACGCTCACGGCCTGACCGTGCCGTTCCCGATCCAGGCGGCGACGCTTCCGAACTCCCTCGTCGGCCGCGATGTCCTGGGCCGGGGACGCACCGGCTCGGGAAAGACGCTCGCCTTCGGCCTGGCCCTGCTGGCCCGTACCGCCGGGCGGCGCGCCGAGGCCGGTCAGCCGCTCGCGCTGGTCCTCGTACCGACCCGCGAGCTGGCGCAGCAGGTCACCGACGCGCTCGCGCCCTACGCCCGCGCCGTGCACCTGCGGCTGGCCACGGTCGTGGGCGGGATGCCGATCGGTCGGCAGACGGCCGCCCTGCGTCATGGCGCGGAGGTCGTCGTCGCGACGCCCGGGCGCCTGAAGGACCTGATCGACCGCGGCCAGTGCCGACTCGACGAGGTGACCGTCACGGTCCTCGACGAGGCCGACCAGATGACGGACATGGGGTTCATGCCGCAGGTCACCGCCTTGCTCGACCAGGTGCGATCCGGCGGGCAGCGCATGCTGTTCTCGGCCACCCTGGACCGCAACGTCGACCTGCTCGTGCGCCGCTACCTGCACGACCCCGTGGTGCACTCCGTCGACCCCTCGGCCGGCGCGGTCACGACCATGGAGCACCATGTGCTCCACGTCCACAGCGCCGACAAGGACGCGGCCACCACCGAGATCGCCGCACGCGACGGCCGCGTGATCCTCTTCCTCGACACCAAGCACGCCGTCGACCGCCTGACCGAGCGCCTTCTGAACAGCGGGGTGCGGGCCGCGTCCCTGCACGGCGGGAAGTCGCAGCCCCAGCGCACCCGTACGCTGGCGCACTTCAAAACGGGTCATGTCAGCGTGCTGGTGGCGACCAACGTCGCCGCACGCGGACTCCACGTCGACGACCTCGACCTCGTCGTCAACGTCGATCCGCCGACCGACCACAAGGACTACCTCCACCGCGGCGGACGCACGGCCCGGGCCGGCGCGTCCGGCAGCGTCGTCACCCTGGTCACGCCCGGCCAGCGCCGCAGCATGGCCCGCTTGATGGCAGAGGCCGGCATCGTTCCGCACACCACACAGGTCCGTGCCGGCGAAGAGGCCCTGCACCGCATCACCGGCGCACAAGCCCCCTCCGGCGTCCCCGTCGTCATCACCGCGCCGACGGCGGAACCCCGACGCAAGCGCGCCGCCGCCTCGCGCGGCCGACGCCGCCCCGCCCCGGCCGCCGGGCGTACGCCCGCCCGACCGGCCGCATCCGGCGCGGCGACCTGGAACCGTCATTGACCAGGGGAGCAGGAAGCCCCTCACCGCTCGCCCCGCCCGCTCCTTCCCTGTGAGGCATCATGCGCTGTGTCATTGCCCGCTTCCCGTTCGACCTGACCAAGAAGGGCGTGCTGGAATCCATGAAGGGCGTCAAGCCCGAGCCGGCCACCGACGACCTCGACCTCGTCGTCATCGGACGGCACCACTACCCCGCCAAACAGGTCGGCCAGGTGATCACCCGCCAGGACCGCCGTGATTTCAGCGCCGCCGAAGTCCTGAGGGCCATGACCCGCCTCGGCTTCAGCTGCCGCCCGCGCCCTGCCGCCGGTCCCGCTCCCGTGGCTGACTCCTACCAGCAGGCTTCCGCCATGCTCGGCAGTCAGCAGCCCGTCCCTCTCACCTACGATCACGCGTGAGCCCGGCGGGCGGTCGAGCCGCCGTCACGGCCGTCACGGCCGTCACCGCCGTCATGGCCGTTACGCCGCCGGGCCCGGGGCGTGGCGCCGCCCGGTGAATCGCCGCCGGACGGACGGTACTCGGGCCGGCACGCGCCTGCGCCGCCTGGGGCGCTCCGGCTCGCCCGGGAGCCGAGCGAGGATCAGGCCGACGGCTCCGATGGGCCCCGACCTCGGAGTTCTTCGTTGATCCGCTGGGCATCCTCAAGCTGATCCTCAAGGATGATGATGCGGCAGGCCGACTCTATGGGCGTTCCGGCATCGACGAGTTCGCGAGCCCGGCCGGCGATACGCAACTGGTAACGGGAGTAGCGGCGGTGACCGCCTTCGGACCGCAGCGGGGTGATCAAGCGGTGTTCACCCAACGCGCGCAGGAAGGCCGGCGTCACGCCGAGCATCTCGGCGGCCCGGCCCATGGTGTAGGCGGGATAGTCGTCGTCGTCGAACTTGTCGGTGGCGCGGGCACTGCTAGGGGGCACAGACCTCTTCTTCCAGGGACGCGTCGAGGGGCCCGAGCGCCGACCGGCGCTCGGGCCCCGAGCTTTCAACACCATCTACCGGCTGACTGCACCGGCTTTCTTCTTCCACAGATCCACCCACATGGGTGTATCCGCGAGGATCGCGGTTGCGTGACCGGGGACCACCTTCCAATCCGGGGCCTGCGGTACCCGGGCGGACGTCGTCCCGACCCCGGGCGATCCTGATGGCGTTCTGCTCCTTACCTCTTCGATCTACGTGCACTTGCCGACAACGCTACCGCTGTGCGACCACTGGGTCGCTCAGCCCGGCAGCCAGCGAAGGAACCCTCCTGTACCTGGCTCCGCCACTCCGCCGCCGGGCCGCTACCGCGTTGAACTGCTCGCGCGGCAGTTCGTCCCTGCCGCGCCTCACTGACTTTCAGGCTACGTCGAAGACACTAACCCTCCTCGGCGTCAATGTCTACCTCAGCCGCTACAGATTTTCTTCAGTGTCGAACCACCGTATTGTGCAGCTCAGAGAGAGGGAACGACCCCGTACCGGGCTGAAGCGACGGACAGAGGGGGACGGCGACCTGCGCGGCCGCGACCACGCCGTCGACGCCGCGGTCGCAGAGGCGCCCCTACGCCAGCAGCGCCCTGCCGCCCCGCTGACCTCCGACACCAACGACACCGGCGACATGGCAATGCTCTGCGGCAACCGAGTGCGCCTGGTCTCCGCGCAGTCGCAGCGACTGCGACGGGGAGCCTCCGGCTGGAACCCGTCCGAACTCCGAACGGACGAAGGGCCCCAGCGCGGACGGTGGGGCCCTTCGACGTCGTGCCCGGTGAGGCACTGGCGGAGGCTACGAGAACCGAACTCGTGAGGGGTTGCCCCCAACACGCTTTCCAACTCTTCGCCGCAGGGTTCAGGCGGATCCATCGACGTCCTGACCTGTGGCGAGTGAGCTGGACAGGCGCGGGCTGGACCGGGCTGAACGGCCACGAATGCCACTGCTTCTGCAACTGCCCGAGCGCACGTCCGATCACGTGTGCCTGGTGGGCGGTCCAGCTTTTCGAAGTCCGCCGGGCGCCATGTGCCGTCGAAGGCGGCGCGCTCGGGGCCGTAGATACGGAAGTAGGCGAACCAGCCGCGGCCGGGGACGGTCTGGATACAGCGGCCGGTGGTGCCTGGGGGCTCGTCGGAGCCGAAGCGCAGGTCCACGTGGTCGGCGCCTGCGGTGTCGCGCAGGCCGGCCCATTCCCGGGCACGGTCGTCCCAGACGGTCCGGTCGGGTCGGGGGAAGGCGAAGGCGGCGACCAGCATCTCGTCGCGTCCCTGGCGCGCGTCGGCGGTCAGCAGGGCGGCCGACTCGTCGGGGTCGAAGGGGCGGCCCGCCTGGATACCGAGTTCGGCGAGCGTTCCCAGGGCCGGCCGCATCTCGTCCACGGCGGGTTCGGTGTCGATGACGTGGTGCAGGACCCGCCAGAACTCCAGGCCGTCCTCCCAGGCCAGCGGTGTGGTGTCCATCGGCAGGTCGTCGCATGGCAGCGTGGTGAAGACGGGCGGGTCCTCCCGCCGGTCGCAGGGGTGGAAGCGCACCGAGGCCAGCAACCTCCGGGCCGCTGCGAGGTCGCCGTCGAACGGCAGTGCGCGCAGGGCGCAGAGGACGTGCCAGGTGTCGCTGCGAACGGCCTCGTAGCCCCCGAGGGGCCCGTGGCCGCCGTGGCCGGGCGGCAGGTTGACGACCAGCGGGCCGCTCGCGCGCAGGTCGAGGCCGCTGCCCAGGCAGGGGGGTCGGAGTTGAGGGTGAAGCCCACGTGGTGGGGCCTGGCGACCAGCAGCGGGGCGGAGCGGTTGTCGACCGCTCCGGCCCGGGCGGGTGCCGCGAAGGATCACCTCCATGGACAGCGTCGGGTAGAAGAACCGGTAGGCCTCCACCGCGCGCGGGTGGTCCACGTCGGCATGGATACGCGGGACCGCGTGCGCCTCCGGGTAGCCGTGGCGGAACGGCACTCCGCCGGTCGTGCCCGTCGTCATGCGCCGCCTCCTGTCCCTGCTCGTCGGCTCGGCCACCTGCCACGTCGGCGTGCGGGCGGGGACGGTCACCTGACCCGTTACCGCCCCGGGTGCTCAGCCATGCGTCCGCGTCGCCTGCCGCACCGCAATGTGCCTGTGCCGGGTTCCCTGCGGCCGGCTCGCCGAACTGACGAGCCTTCACTCGTGCGGGTCATCGTGGGAGCGCTCGTCACCTGGTCGGTCTCCGTGTGCGGGCCCCGCCGCTCCGGTCGTGCCAGCGTGGCGTCAGGCCGGTGCGCCGCGCGGCGCACCCTACGGATGCAGGAGGACGCATGTACCACAACCAGCTGGCGCACACCGGGACCGGCGTCATAGTGATCGGCGGTCTGACTCTGGCCGGCTGGTGGATGGTCGCCGCGGCGCTGGTGCTCGTGGTGCTCGGTGCGGTGTGCGTGCGGTATGGCTTCCGGCGCGGCACGGGTCTGTAGCGGGCCGCCCGGCGCCGGGCGGCAGCCGGTGTGCGTGGCCGTGACCCGGCGGCGGCGTGCGGCGGTGCTGGCGGGTGCTGCGGCGGCGGGCATCATCGCCGTGACCCTGTCGGCGTATGCGCTGCGGGCTTGGCTGACCGCTCGCGGTACCGCCTCGGGCCCGGCGTTCTGGGCCTGGACGCCGCTGGCCGGGCTGCTGCTCGCGCAGACCGCCCTCTACCTGTGCGAACGGCCCACCCGAGCAGATCGGCAGGGGCAGGAGCGGCTTGACGCACTGGACGTCACCGTGCTGATGCCGGTCTTCAACGAGGACAACGGCTACCTGCGGGCGGCTCTGGCCTCCTTGCTGGCGCAGACGCGGCTGCCGGACTCGGTGCACGTCGTGGACGACGGTTCCGAGCTCTCCCACCGGGCCGTGCGCCGCTGGTGGATGCGCGCCGCCAGGGAGCACGGGGTGCGCACCTCGTGGCACCGTACCCCCAACCGCGGCAAGCGGCAGGCGCAGGTGCTCGCGGCCCGCCACTGCCCGCAGGCCGACGTTTTCGTCACCGTGGACTCCGACGCACAGCTCGCGCCCGACGCGCTGCACGAGGTGCTTCAACCGCTTGCGGACGACCGGGTCCAGGCGGTGGCGGGCCTGGTGCTGGCCCGCAACAACCGCAGCGGCCTGCTGAGCCGGGTGACGGACCTGTGGTACGTGACCTCGCAGATGGTCGAGCGGGCGTCCCTGTCGCCGTTGGGCGGGGTCATGGTCGCCTCGGGGTCGCTGGCCGCCTACCGCGCGGAGCTGCTCACCGACCACGCTGACGGGTACCTGTCGGAGACGTTCTTCGGCCGCCCCGTGACGTTCTCCGACGACTCCCTGCTCACCCTGTACGCGCTGGCCCGCGGCCGGGTCGTCCAGCAGCCGACGGCGGTGGTCTTCACCGCGATGCCCGAAAAGGTCGGCCACCACCTGCGGCAGTACCTGCGCTGGATGCGCGGCTCCAGCCTGCGCGCCCTGTGGCGGGTGCGCTACCTGCCCGTCCACCACCCGGCGCTGCTCGCCCAGATCCTGCGGTGGTTCCAGCAGCTCGCCTCGACCGCGGCCCTGCTGTGGCTGGTCGCACTGCACCTGCGCCCCGGTGCGCAGCCCTCCGCTCTGCTGCTGGCCGTCCCGCTGCTGCTGACCTGCGGCCAGACGCTGCGCTACCTGGTCCTGCGCCGCTCCGACCAGACCCTCGCCTCCCAGCTCGCGACGTGGGCACTGACCCCGCTGGCGGTGCTCTGGTCCTGGATGGTGCTCCGCCCGACCCGCTGGTACGGCGCCCTCACCTGCTGGAAGACCGGCTGGGGCACCCGCCAGGCCGGGGCCGAGGTAAAGCTCGACCCCGCATGAGACCCATGCACGCCATGAACCTCCGGGAGGGCGCCGTGCGTACGCATCGCAAGCGCGTCAGGGAAGCCGCGTGACCTCGGTCGAGGCCGGTGCCGATCTCCCCGGACCGGGTGGCCCTGTAGAAGCGCAGGAGATCACGTCCCTCGGACGACAGTCCCAGGAAACCGCCTTGATTGCTCTCCAGCGCCTGGCTGTATCGCAGACTTCCCCTGCGCTCGGCCTGTTGTCGGTCCGTTTCTCGTCCTCATTCTCCGCGGCCGTGGAGACGTGGGCGGCCAGCTCTGTGGACGAGCGAACCTGGACGTGTGAGGTGTTGCTCAGCTCGTCGAGGATCTCGCTGACGGCGTTGAATTCGTCCCTGTTCACCGGCAGTCCTTCCGTCGCTCTCGGATGGCGTGAGCCGAAGGACGGTAGGACACCGCAGGGGAGCGCAATCAAGTGCGCACGAGGGGCCCATGCAAGTATCCGGCCCCCTCCCGGATGGTCCGACCACGCAGGCTTCATGTCTCTTCTGACCCAGGCGCCGCGATCTTTGAGAGGTGCTGCCGCATCGTGCGTCGAGCGAGGAGGTCAGATGGCTGTGGTCGAGCTGACCGCGCGTTCCCAAGACTGCATCCGTCGACGTCGAAGGGCTCCGCTGCAAGCAGCGGAGCCCTTCGACACCGTGCCCGGTGAGGCACTGGCGGAGGATACGAGATTCGCGCTCATGAGCGGTTGCCCCCCAACACGCTTTCCAACCGGTCACGTCGGCGTTCACCGGGGAGCAGGGGCATTCTGACCTGCGGCGGAACAGGCGTCTGGGTGCGTAGCGGACGGCCCCGGACGTGGCCGAACGAGACCAGAACTGAGACCGGAGGACCGCGTCATACCCCCTTGACGACGATCGTGTCCGGGACCAGTTTCTCCAGGTCATCGACGTCCGAGGTGAAGACCGTGACCTGCCCCTTCTGCTGTCGTGCCACCACGGCGAGCACTGCGTCGATCGCGTACTTGTGCCCGTGCAACTTGGTGTCGGCCAGAAGCCGACGGGCCTGTCGGGCCTCGTCCTTTCCGATGTCGGCGACCTTGAGCCGAGAGAGCACCCAGTCCCACCGCTGCTCGGTGGTCCTGCCGTCGTACGCCTCGACCAGCGTCATAGGAGACGTCACCACCTCGGCCTCGCCCCGCGCCGCGAGGTCCAGCCAGGCGATCATCTTCCGGTCACCTCGCACAGCCAGGGACAAGGCTTCGCAGTCGAGGACGAAGACCCGGAGCGGTGGCCCGTGCTCACCGCTTCGCTTCTTCATGCGGCCTCTCCGGCACTGCCCGGCCGACGGTGCGCGTGCTCGGCATCGAGACGGCTCAATTCATCGAGTGCGGCAGAGCGCTCATCCTCGGTGACGGGCCCATGCTCTTCCTCCAACCAGTCGACGAGTTCCACCAGCCGGTCCCGATCGCGCTTGGCCCGCAGCGCCTCGGCGACGTACGCGGAAAGGCCACGCTCGGCCGCCTCCGCTCGGATCTCGTCCAGGAGATCCTCGGGAATCGTCACCGTTACCTTCTTACTCGCCATACAAACAACCATACTCCCCGTGCTCAGAGCCTGCCATCTCGGTGCGTGCGGAATGGTCGGTGATCACGACAGCGGGTCCTTGACCGGCGGTTACCGGGGCGGCGCGGGCCTGAGGCTGCGGATACGGGAAAGCGTGAAGACGCGCTCGTCTTCGCCAGTGTGGCCGGCCAAGGCGGCTACGTATTCGATGGTGATCGCCTCGCCGACGGCGACGGCATGGACGAGTTGGCGAACGTCGGTGAAAGACGACATGCTCGCGTGCCCGGCAATGATCTCCTCGGTATCGGAGATGGACGGGGCTGCTGTCCGGGTCCGGCTCGGGCCGGGCCTACGGGGCGGCTTGCAGCCTGACGGTCAGCTCCCGCGGGTTGCCGCTCGCGAGCGCGCAGCCGTGTCCAGTGGTGTCAGGGATGGGGGAATTACCGTGTCTAGCCTCGAAGCAGCCCGCATCGCGATGGGCGAGCCGGACGGCCGCACTTGCCCGCCTCGGGGACGTACTGGCACCGCTGAACGCAAGGCGCCGCTCCGGAGTTCTGCGAGCTGCGGCAACCCGACAGCGGAGCTTCCGTGCTCGTCGGCCCGCGGGCGCACTCGCCGTCCTCCGGTTCGGACGACCTGCCCGTCCACCGGAGCGGAGCGCTGCCGACCGCCGGGCAGGCGGCTCGGCCGGCGAGATCGGCAGGGGGCTCACAGCATGGTGCCGAGCTGGCGATCGTCGAGGAAGTGCAGGGTCGCAGCTATGGTTTCGAAGTCCGGGTCTGTCCAGTCGTCGTAGGTCGTCAGGATCACCATGATTCCGTCCCGGCGCTCGGCGTACCCCGTCCAGGGGTCGCCCTGGTTCGGGTGGGAGACGAGTTTCCACGCTCCCGTGCCAACAGGAGTGCACGAGCCCGGCGAGAAGTCGGTGGCGCCGTAGGTGTCGGGGTCCGGGCGGTATCCACCGGTATCCGCGATCAGGAAGGGAACCGCTGCGCAGGGGTCGGTGCCACCCGGTGCCACGAGTGCGATGGCACCCATGTCCGTGTCGTCGCCAGGGAACTTCATCACGATGCGGAAGCCGTGTACGTCTCCTTCGACCCTGCTCACTCTGGTCCCGGGCCAGTTGACCGCTCGCAAGAGGGTGCGGTCGACATCGCTGTGGGAGTGCCGCCAGTCGGCGGCCGCGACGCCGGGGTCGCCTCCGCCGCAGGCGTTCAGGGCTAAGACGGTAAGGCCAGCGGCGACGGCAGCCGTTCCGCGCGAGCCGCGCGTCGTGAACGGGGTGGTTCTCTTCCGCATGGCGGCTGCCTCCGGTCGACTTGGTGGTTGAGCCGTCATGGTCCCGCGAGGGGCCTGGCAGCAGCATGAGTACGCATACTCAGCGGTGTGCGGCCGGGCGGCCAGACCGACGTCTCGCCGAGTCCCGTGCCAGGCGTCGGCCCGTCGGCGTCCCACAAGTGGAAGGAACTGCACGAGGCTGCCGACCCGCGGGACGGCCGGCTGCATGACGCCCGTCACACCGCAGGCACCGTCGTCGACGCGATCTCTGCCCGCATGCGCCGCCGCCACCAGCACCTGACCGACCGCGTCCTCCATGACACGCCGCCGAGATCGGCGAACAGCTCTGAACGCGCCCGGACGGCAGCCCCCGCCGACTGATCACGGCAACTGCAACCCTCAACGTCGAAGGGCCCCACCGCGAGCGGTGGGGCCCTTCGAGTCGTGCCCGGTGAGGCACTGGCGGAGGATACGAGATTCGAACTCGTGAGGGGTTGCCCCCAACACGCTTTCCAACTGTCCGCCACTGCGTCCCGGACGGGGTAGAAGCATCCTGGCCTGCAATGAAGTCCTCGTCGCCGTAAGTGCCGGACGGAGGTGGACAGCAGGGAACGCAACCAGAACTGCAACGAGGCAGGGGCTGAGACTGCACGATTTCCTACTCGTTTGATAATCTAGCCCGGTGACTGACGAACCCGGATACAGCATCGGCGAGGGGCCGGCGACGCGGGTCAGCCTGTCTCTCCCCGAGGGGACGGCGGAGGCGATCCGCCAGCGCGTGGGGCGGCGTGAGTTCTCGGCGTTCATCACCGCGGCGGTCGAGCGCGAGCTCCGCGGCCAGATCCTGGACGAGTACCTAGCCGAGTACGAGCGCCGGAAAGGCCCCGTCTCCGCGGAGGAGCAGGAGCGCGCTCGGCAGGTCTTCGACGAGGTGTTCGCCGAGGAGAGTCAGTGGCCCGCCGCAAGCTGAACCACGAGGGCACCCTCGTCCTCGACTGCGAAGGGCTCTCAAAGTTCGTCAGCGACCACGAACCCGTCGTCGCCCTCATCAGCGAAGCTCGCAAACGCGGCATGGAAGTGGTCATCAGCGCTCTGACCATCATCGAAGCCACCCACAGCAAAATGGACAAGGCCAGACTGGCCTGGGTCCTCTCCGGCCTCCGCATAGTCCCCGTCGGAGACGAGGAAGCCAAAGCCGCCTCCGCCCTCCTGCTCGATGCCGGCCTGCACGGCCACAAGTACGCCATCGACGCCGTCGTCGCAGAAGCGGCCCTACGCCAGCAGCGCCCTGTCGTCCTGCTGACCTCCGACACCGACGACATGGCAAAGCTCTGCGGCGACCGAGTACGTCTCGTTTCCGTGTAGCTGCCCCGACCGGAACGAGAGGGCTCCGCCAGGAGCCGTCCTGGCCGGACACGTTGATGGCCCCCGCTGCGAGCAGCGGGGGCCATCAACGTCGTGCCCGGTGAGGCACTGGCGGAGGATACGAGATTCGAACTCGTGAGGGGTTGCCCCCAACACGCTTTCCAAATCTCTGTCCCGTCGTACGCCGGAGTTCGTCACCGTTCTGAGCTGGGGCTCAGCACGGGCCGACGTGCCGTTCGGACCTCCGTGAACAGGGGCGAATGCAGCCCGAACTGCACCCCTTCGGTCGTCGTCCGACCGCCCTCTCATCGGGCCTGCTCACAGCGAACAGCAAGCGCGTTCAGCTCTGCTGCGGCCACCGACCGCGGCTCTGGAAGTACTCGGGCGCCGCGGGTTCCTCCGTGAACTCGAGCAGGCCGCCCACCTCGTCCGCCAGGAGTGCGCGGACCTCAGCCGGTGTGGCGAAGAAGAATTCGCGCCGTTGGTTGACGAAGTTGACCCGTCGGCCGGCGAAGGCCCTGTGGAGCCGGGTTTCCAGGGCCACCGCGTCGTTGGAGAAGAACATGGCGTGGACGTCGTACCGGAACGGCACGGAAGCGTCGCCGAGTTCCCGAACGCGGTCCATGGGATCGAGGCGGCGGGTCATGCCGATCTTGACGATGTTCGGGCCGAACGCGCCGATGTTGGAGATGACGTACACGTAACCGGCCCGGATGTTCGCGATGCGGTAGTCGTTGGCGGCGATGGCCTCCTCGATGGCAGCCAGGCGGCCCGAGAGTTCCGTCACGGCGTCGTTGTCGCCCTTGGCACGGAGGGAAGCCAACGCGCCGACGTAATGCGCTCGTTCCTTCTCGAGTCGTTCCCTCTCGGCGGCCAGCTCCTGCTCCGCCCGGCGTTGTTCACGCAGGAGCTGACGCTCCTGACGGGCGTGCTCGCGCTCTTCCTGCACTTTCATCTGGAAGTCGGCGGTCAGTTCGAGCTCGGCGACGCGCAGCGCGTGGTATTCGGGGTTGATCCGCATCTCCATGATCGCCCCCAGTCTTTCGATGGCGGTGACCGCCGACTCCAGCCGTTTCAGGGCGGTGCGCACGTTTCCCGACTTGAGCGAGCGAACGCAGTTGTCGGCCTCGGCGTTGTAGGCGCGCAGCATCAGCCGGGACAGATCACCGACCAGCCTCCGTCCTCGGGCCAGGGAACCGTCGAAGGTGAACATGTCGGCTGCGAGGATCGCGCGGCTCCCTTTGACGGCTTCGCCGATCCTGTCTTCGAGGCTGCGCAACCGGTCCTTGTAGGCCGCGGCGTTCTCCAAGGGATGGTGGTAGCGGTAGATGCCGACATCCTGCAGTGCACGCTGGTCGTCGAGATCGACGAGGTCGGCGCCCCCTTGTGCGGCTCCGAGCGCTGTTTCGAGGGCGGCGATGCGGGCCAGCAGCGGGGCGGGGTCGACGCCGCTTGGCAGTGGCGGAGTCGGTGGGTCCGCCGGGGAGGGGGCCGGTCCGCTCGGCGTCCTCTGCTCCGATTCGGCGGGCGTCCCAGCCCCCCGACCGGTCTCGGGCTTGCCTGCATCGACGTCCCGCCCGTCCCCGGCGTCGGGCAGGAAGAGGCGCCAGCCGGGCGGCGGAGCCGGCCAGGCCGGATCAGGGTTCCACCCCGGCGGGGGTGTCCAGCCCTCGGGCGGCGTGGGCCACCCCGGCGGTGGGTTGAAGCGCATCCTCATTGTCCCCGAACACGGACGCCGCGGCTGGTGTCCGCCGGGGCCAGGTCGAACGGCGACTTCGACAGAGCGGCACCGAGGTACCCCAACGTGTCCTGCGGGATCGCTTTGGTCAGATCGAAGCTGTTGAACGTCTCACGGTCCGCCGCCACGACAACCAGTGGCACGGTGGTCGGGCGGCCGGTCGCCGTGTCGACCGTGTCGACGCCGACCGCCAGCGCGATCGAGTGGACCTTGCCCGCACGGTCGGCCTCGAAGACCTCGTGCAGACAGCGGACCGCGACCTGCCAGACCGCCTTCGCGTACCGCTCCTTCTTCTCGCGAACGGGCAGGTTGGTCGACGTGATCTCGTCCTTCGCCTTCACGTACCGGTACGCCTTCACCGAAGGCATGGACGAAGGCTCCGGAACGCTGACGTTGAGCGAGAGTTCGCGGGACCCGAGGCTGAACGCGTGGTCGTGCTCGACCGGGAAGACCTCAGGGTAGAGCGAGTTCGACAGCACGAGGCCGACGTACTCCTCGATGGCGGATTCGACGTCGAAGGCAAGGTCGTTGACCAGCTGGGCGACCTCGGCGTTGTGGGCCGACGCCTCGGCCTCGCGCCTCCCGCACTCCTGCCTGTACTTCTCCTCGGCCGCCGACAGCTCCGCGAGGCGCTTGGCCTCGGACTTATCCCGCTGCGCCGCCTTCTCGACAAACCTGCCGCGGGCGGCCTCCGTGGCGCGCTCCCAGTGGTGGTGCGCGTCCGCAAAGGCCGTTCGGGCGTTCTCGACAGCCTGTTGGTGCCGCTTCTTGCCGCCGAACATGGCGGAGAGCCCGCCGGGCACGGGCGGCTCCTCGTACACGGGCTCAAGCGGGTAGTCCGGCTTCGGGACCGCAGGAGCCGGAACAGCCAGTCGGCCGGGCTCGAACGGAGGATGCTCGACCTCCGAGATCTTCAGGGATTCGAGGTCGACGTAGTCGTCCATCTCCAGGGCCCACGCGAGCACTCCGTCGATGTCGGCGAGATCTCCGGCCAGGCTCGCGTTCATCGACTCGACCTCGGCGAGCCGTGACTCCACGTGGAGCCGCGCGGCCTCACGCTCGGCGGCCTTCTTCTCCGCGGCCGAGGCGCGCGCCGCCGCCACCTGCGCGCGCTCGAACGCCTTCGCCGCTCGTTCCGCCTGCCGCTGCGCCGCGAGATGAGCCCGATGGGCAGCCGCCTCCTGCTGGCGCCGACGCTTTTCCGCCTGCTGCGCCTGGTAGTTGAGCTCGGCGAAGAAGCCGCGACGTTTCCCCATGACATCCCCCCACAGGAACCGGCGCCCGAGAACCAGAACGTCGAACATTCACCGTAGCCAAGATCGTCGCCGCCAGCGGGGTGAACTAAGAATTACGGGCGGATGTGCCCTTTCTGCCCGCCGCAGGCACGGTGTATCCCGCGAGAAGGATGTTGTCGAGGGTCAGGGGATCACTGTGCGCCTTCCGTCCGGCCCCCGAGTACGATCCCGCGGCCGGCGTAGAACCGTTCCAGCGCCGCCCACGGGACGCGGGCGTGCTGCTGCGACAGTCCGGGGAAGCCGGAGGGGTTGTTGAGCTCCACCCCTTCGGTGTTCGCGTTGACGACCAGGACCAGGTGGCCGCCCTTGCCCGGCGGTTCGGTCTCGGGGGTGCGGATGCCCGGGTGGACGGAGACCATCACCAGCCGGCCGGCGGCGATCTCCTCCCGGATCCCGGCGAAGGTCAGTTCCGGGGCGACCCTCACGTAAAGGCCCCACCGGCGGGCGACGTGGCCGGCGAACGGCCGGTAGATCAGCCCCTTCACCTGCTCGCCGTCGCGGACGTACGCGCCCGCGGCCTCCAGTTCCCGCACCAGCGGTACGGACGGGGGCACGTCCAGACCCCAGTGGTCCAGCGCCATCCGCAGGCACGCGACCCCGCACATGCGGCGTGCCCAGAAGGCGTACTCCTCGACCGAGTCGGCGCCGGACTTCTGCCACAGCGGATCGTAGGCCGCCGACCTGGTACCCGTGACGAACTCGGGCACCAGCTCGGCGGATTCCCACTGCGAGTGGTACGGAACGAGCCGTTTTGTCGTGGAGCCAGTCATAGCTCCACAGTCTTGCCTACGGAACGTAGGACGGCGTGGTGGACCCGGTCGCGACGACGTGTCCGATCAGGCTGTCGTAGGAGATGCCCGCGGCCTTGGTCATGGTGGCGAGGTTCTCGTGTTGTCAGGCTATTTCCCGGTATCGGGGCCGTACCACTGGAGAGGTTGACCGGTGACGGCGGCGATGCAGTCGAAATTCCGGTCACGATGGAGCAGGGTCAGTCCCTGGAGCTCTGCGGTCGCCGCAACTACCAGGTCTACCGCGCCCGCACTCCGGTGCTGACCTTTGCGGGTCAGCAGCTCCTGGACCCGCCAGGCGCGATCGTAGGCCCGGTCATCCACGGGCACCCAGCCGAAGAGCAGGCGCATGTCCTCGATGCTGCGTGCCCGGTCCTCAGCAGAGCGCGCGCTGGAGAAGAACTCCAGCTCGGTCACGGGGCAGGTCGCGATGAGTCCCGCTGCTGCTGCCCGATCCCAGCCGTACTGCCCGGCGTCCCCCCGCAGGAAGCGGGCGAGGGCGCTGGTGTCGATCAGGAACTGCGCCGAACTCATCGACGGTAGTTCCTCTTGTCCTCGCAGAGATCCAGGTCAAAGCTGCCCTCGTCCGCGGCTGAGCGCAGCCGGTTGAGCGCCAGGGCGCGCCGCCGGTTGTCCAGCACCTCGCGGAGAGCCGTGTTGACCGTGTCCTTCTTCGTGCTCGTGCCCAGTGCCTGGGCTACATCGGCCAGCAGCTCGTCGTCACCCGAACTGCAGTCGGCGCGCTCACTTCCTGTCTGCCGGCTCCCTGGTCCAGGTGCACCGCACCAACTCGTCGATGGCCGGTGTGGGGTTCGCGGCCTCAGGCGTCGGATGGGTCGTTGGGCCGCACGAGTCCGGATTCGTAGACGTAGACCACGGCTTGTACTCGATCGCGCAGGTGGAGTTTGGCAAGTATGCGGCTGACATGGGTTTTCACGGTTCCCTCGGTGACGTGGATGCACGCGCCGATCTCGGCGTTGGACAGGCCCCGGGCCATGAGTACCAGTACCTCGCGTTCGCGTTCGGTCAGCGCTTCCAGGTCGGTGGCAGCGGTGAGGTGCAGTGACCGCGTGCCGACGTAGCGGTTGATGAGCCGGCGGGTCACGCTGGGCGCCACCACCGCGTCGCCGCGGACCACCACGCGGACAGCCGACAGCAGGTCGGCGGCCAGGGTGTCCTTGAGCAGGAAGCCGCTGGCGCCTGCGTGGAGGGCGGCATAGACGTATTCGTCGAGATCGAAGGTGGTCAGTACCAGTACCCGGACGTGTCCCGCGGCGGCGCTGATGCGGCGGGTCGCCTCGACACCGTCCACGTCGGGCATGCGAATATCCATCAGGACGATGTCGGGCCGGAGTTCGACAGCCAGGGCCGCCGCTTCGGCACCGTCGCCCGCCTCACCGACCACCTCCATGTCCGGGGCGTTCTCCACGATCATGCGGAAGCCGGTACGGACCAGAGCTTGATCATCCACGAGGAGCACGCGGATCGCGTCCTGCACGCGGATCACGCGTCCTGACCGTCGATGGGAAGACCGGCCCGGACGACGAACCCGCCCCGGTCGCCGGGCGCGGCGCTGAGGTGGCCGCCGAGAAGCTTCACCCGCCGATGCATGCCCGGCAGCCCGTTGCCGCCGCCGGCCGTACCCCGGTCGTCGCCGCTGATGCCCAGGCCATCGTCGCTGACCTCAATGGCGACCTCGGCGTGGCCGTATGAGACGACGACATCCGCGGTCGCGCCGGCACCGGCGTGTTTGATGACGTTGGTCAGTGCCTCCTGCACGATGCGGTAGGCCGACAGGTCGACAGGCGACGGCAGGGCCGCAGGGGTCCCGTCGATACGCAGACGCACCGGCGTGCCTGCGTGCCGTACCCGGGTGAGCAGGCTGGGCAGTCGGGTGAGCCCGGGCGGCGAATGCCAGGCGTCCTCCATCTCGCCGAGCGCGGCGAGTACCCGGCGCATATCGGCCAGGGCGTCGCGGCCGGTGGCGACGATCGTCTGCAGGGCGGCGCGGGTGTCGCCGGGGCGGTTGTCCAACGCCGCCTCGGCGCCCTGTGCCTGAACGACGATCAGTGACAGGCCATGGGCGACCACGTCGTGGACCTCGCGGCTGATCCGTCCGCGCTCGGCGGCCACCGCGAGTGCGGCCTGATGGTCCCGTTCCCGCTCCAGTCCCTGGGCGCGCGCGTGAAGCTGTTCGAGGTACGCGCGCCGGTTGCGGCTCCCGTACCCGACCGCCCACACGGCGATCAGCCCCGATCCCAGCACGGGCAGGCCGCGCCACGGACTGGACCCGCTGCCGTGACAGGCCCCTTCCATGCCGTCGGCCCCGGCCCCGGCCCCGACCTCGGTCCCGGCCGGCCCGGACGGGACGACATGACGACTGCACACCTGAAAGGCCGGCATCCGCAGCGGCTGATCGACGGGCGAGCCACCGATCAGCCAGGCCGCACCCAGCAGCAGCCCGCCCAGGGTCGAGAGCGAAGCGGGCCGCGAGCACCGGGACGCGACCGTGTAGAGGAGGATCGGCACCGCCAGATCCATGACCGTGGGAAGAACGCCTACGGCCGCGCGCGCTCCCGCGGACAGTGCGCACAGGATGAGCATCGCCACCGGCTGGTGCCGCCGCAGAGTGACGCCGACCATGGTGAGCACTGTGGCGACCCACCACACCCACAACACGCCCGGCCCGCTCCACCCACCGCCGCCAGGTCGGTCGGCCTGGGTCCGTACCAAGTCGAACGCATCGTTCATCAGCAGGCAGACCACGAAAAGCACGCAAGCCAGTGCAGCGTCCGGAAGCACCGGCCGGCCGACCCAGGCGCGGAGGGTGAGAGCCGCAGGAGCGTTCATGATCGGATGAGCCTACGGGCGGTCCCTGTGCCGCCGCATCTGTCGTACGGAGGATGCGGAAGCGCCGTCGTACATCCCGCGACAGACGCGGCTGTCGGGCCGCGGGCAGACGCGTGGGGCGGCCGGCGCGCGGCAAGGTCGTGGCATGAACCACACGAGGGAGAACGACGACGTCCGCGACGGCCTCAGCCGACGCGCTCTTCTACGACGGGCGGGGCTGGTTGCCGGTGCGAGCGCGGTCCTGCCGCTACTGGGAGCCGCGGGCTACCCGTTGGCGTCAGCCGCCGGTTCCGCGGCCCACCCGGCGGCCCCGGGCAATGACCCCGACCAGTTGTTCCGGTCGGGCGAGTTCGCCGCCGCCGGGCGGGGCTACGCACGACTGCTGCGCGACGATCCTGGCAATGCGCACGCCGCAGGGCAACTGGGGTACATCGCCCTGCTGTCCAACCGGTTCGCCCGCGCCGAGCACTACCTCAGCCAGGCGCACGGCTTGGCCCCCGACGACACGAACATCAAGCGGCGGCTCGCGGACTGCTTCGTGCGCCAGGACATGTTCGCTCGCGCCGTACCGCTGCTGCCGCCCGCCCCAGCTGCCCAGGCCGCGCAGTTCGCAGAAATGGACGGTCGGCCCTACGAGTTGCACGGCGCGCAGGCCACCCGGGTGCCCTTCCTCGACATCGACCCGCTGCCCCAGGTGAAGGCTTCCGTGAACGGGCGGGCACCAGGGACGTTCGTCCTCGACACCGGAGCCATGGGCCTGACCCTCACCACCGATGCGGCGGAGGAGGCAGGGCTCAGCGCCGTCTCCTCGATGACGGCGAACATCAACGGCAGGGCCGTCACGACCTTCCTCGGTGTCGCACCGTCGCTGCGGCTCGGGGAGATCGAACTGCGCAACGTGCCCGTCAGCTGGACGGACGGGTCGATCATGGCCTTTCCGAACGGCGTCGTCGCGGCCGGCACCATCGGAACCGCGCTCTTCTACCACTTCCTGACCACGATCGATTACCAGGGCCGGGCACTCGTCCTGCGGCGGAAGACGAGTGCACAGCAACGGGCGTTCCGCGCCGAGGCCGCCCGCGCCGCCCTCCGCCCGCAGCCGCTGTGGCTGGCCGGCGACCACCTCCCCTGCACGCTGGGGAAGCTCAACGAATACGGCCCGCAGATGGTCGTCATGGACACCGGCAGCATTTCCAACGGCCTCAACACGACCGCGGCGAACGCCGAGCGGGCCGGCATCACGATCGACTGGGACCACCCGATTCTGGTCAACGGCGGTACGACCACGATCTATCCGATCGCCCCGGACCGGATAAGCATCGGAGACGCGGTCGGTCGGCACCTTCCCGGCTCCGTCGGACCGACACCGTGGGAGGGCCAGACCGGGTTCGACCTCATCGGCAACTTCACCCACGAGTTCTTCAAGCCGTTCGCCGTCACCTTCGACTACGTCGGCATGAACCTCTTCATCGGCTGACCGCCACCGCGCGTCCTGTGCTGAGGCAAAAACGAAGGGCCCCACCGCGAGCGGTGGGGCCCTTCGACGTCGTGCCCGGTGAGGCCGTCGGACGGGGCTGAATGAGACCAGAACTGAGACCAGTGGCCTTCACGCCGCGTGGGGGATGAAGGCGACAGAGGAGGTGTCCCCGTCGAGGGCGATGTTGAGCGACGCGTCGAGTGCGCCGGCGAGACGGGCGAGAAGGGGAAGGGTGGGGATGGTGCCACCGAGTTCGAGCTTGGACACCTGGGGCTGCGTCATGCGAGCTCGTCGGACGAGTTCGGTCTGCGAGATTCCCAGTTCGATCCGGCGGTCGTACACCGCTTGCCCGAGGTCGAAGGCCATACGGATCTCCGTACGCGTCGCTTCCACATCGGGAGGTTCAGCGTAGCCTTCCGCGACCTTCCGCTCGCGGGCGAGCTTCCACTGGGCGTGGTTCACGGGCCTTCTCCTTTCGTCACATCGCGGGTGAACTCGTCGTGGGCGGTGTGGCGCTCGGCCTCGCATGCCTTTCTGGCCTGCTTGGCCCGGTCCACTTCCGCGTCCTCCCGCATTCGCGTCTTGCGGAAAACGGTCAGCAGCACGATCCGGCGATCGGGGACGAGCCAGTAGGTCAGACGGACGGCGTTGCCGTCGTGGCCGAGGCTGAATCGCAGTTCCCGTAACCCGTCGCCGAGGTATCGGGCGTAGGGCTCGGAGAGGGTGGTGGGCGCGTCGAGCAGACGTTCAGCCGCGTGCTCGGCTACGAGACAGCCGCGATCGGACAGGGTGTCCAGCCAGCGCCGGACTTCCGGTTCGACCTCGATCTCCCAACCATCGCTCATCTAGCTGGCTATATAGATAGCCAAATGTATGGGCGAGCAGGGATGCAGCCGGCCAATACGTCAACGGACATCGACCGGACGCCGTCCGGCGACATGCTCCGAGCGACGGAGACGAGCGGGCTCAGGCCCATCCGCCGCATCGGCTTGCACATGAAGGGCTCCGAAGGACGACTACTCCGCTTGCAGCCACGCGTCGAGGGCGGCGAAGTCCGCCGCGGTGAGTCCGTGACGGTGGTCGACGCGACGCAGGAAGGCGCGGGCGGGGTGGTGAACTTCGGCCCAGGTGCGGTCAGCGTCGGTGATCTCGTCGTCGAGCCAGACGAAGGGTCGTCCGGCTGCCCAGTCGAGTAGCGTGCGGGTCTTCCAGTGCAGGCCGGCTGGCTCGGGCTCCCCGGACGGCTCCGGCCAGGTCACCACCGGGAGCTGCGGCAGTCCCAGGAGCGGCGCGAGGCACTCGTTGGCCTCGGACTCCCATGTGGTGGCCCACACCAGGTCGCAGGGCAGCGCCAGCAGCTTGGGGCCGAGCGCCGGATCGACCCTGGCCAGTAGTGGATTGGCGTCGGCCTCCTGCGGCACGTACGTCGGGTAACCGCCCGGGTACTGCTCCCGAGTCGCCCCGAAGGGGATGAGCGGTCCGTCCACGTCAAGAAAAAGGATGGGCCGCGCCCGGGGAACGATCACCTCTGCACCGTACGGGCAGACGGACCGCCTGCGAAGCGGACCGACGTCCGCCCGAACACAGTCGTGCCGCTGACGCCGCTCCAAACGTCGAAGGGCCCCACCGCGAGCGATGGGGCCCTTCGACGTCGTGCCCGGTGAGGCACTGGCGGAGGATACGAGATTCGAACTCGTGAGGGGTTGCCCCCAACACGCTTTCCAACTGTTGGGCCGGGTGTTCGGGCGGGTTCGTCACCTTTCTGAGCTGCGATGACGCACCGGCTAGCGGGCCTTCCGGACATCCCTGAACGGGGTTGAATGCAACCCAAACTGCAGCCCTCGACACTGATCAGTTGGCCATAACTTGATCACAACCTGCTGCCGTTAGGCCAGGTATGTAGGAGGACCTGCTCAACGGCTCTGGGGACGTTGCCCCGTCGCAAAGCTTGGGCGCACGTTGGCCATGTTCCCCCGCAAGGAGCCCAGTTGCATGGTGTTCAACGGAGCAATCTTGGGAGATGCACCGCGTTCGTGTGCGGGGTGATGATAGGACAGGGCTGTTGGTCTGCGAGTGGGGGCGGCGCGCGTGCATCTGAGCCGGGTGGAAGTCAAAGGGCTGCGCGCGAGCGCCGAGGCGGAGATTGTCTGCGATCTTCCCGGCCGGTTCAGCGTCCTGATCGGTGCGAATGGGGTCGGGAAGACCACCGTCACCGATGCCCTCTACCTGGCCCATCCCAGCCGGTTCCCCAGCCTGCCGCGCCCGAGTGCGGCTGTACTGGGCGGAGGCGAGCGCAGCATTTCGGTCCAGTACACCCTGGATGCCGACCCGCGCGCTGAAGGGGCCTTGGGCCATCAGCTCCATGCCATCCATCACAATCCACCTGGCACCGTTGCGCAGCGCTGGAGCACGACCTTGACCCGAAGCTTGGGCACTGTCCAAGCGCAGGCGGGTCAGCGACAGGGGCCACTCGACACGCTCGATCCCTTCAAACTCCTGTATCTGCCTGCGTGGCGTCATCCTCTAGATGAGCTCGCCCGGCGTGAGGTCCGCATCCTGATCGAGTTGCTGCGCGCTCAGCAGGAACGCTTGGACGGACGCCGGAGTTTGGTATCGCTGCGGGCGCGGGCATCCCAGTTCTTGGAGGACCTGGCCAAGAACAGCATCATCGAAGCCGTTGAGGAGCGTATCGGCGCGCACCTGTCGGCGATGTCGGCGGGTGTGAGTCGGCGGTGGCCCTATGTACGAGGGCAGGTCATCGACGACGCTTACCTGGCCCGTGTTCTGGAGCTGATGCTCGCGGTGATCGAGGGCCGGGGCCAGGCACGCCCATTGGAGGTCTCCGGCCTGGGATACGTCAACCTCCTCCACATCGCCGTCACGCTGGCCGCAATCCCTGACCCAGCCACGCGCGCCACAGGCACGCCCGACCCCGGTACCGGGCCGGCGCCCGATTCCGATGACGTAGAGGAGGCTGCCCGCCAGGCCCGCGAGCAGCTCCTGCAGGCACAGGCCGAGGCCGAGTCCGCAGAGGACTCGTTCTTCCCGCCAGACCCCTTTCACGCCACGGTTGTCATCGAGGAGCCCGAGGCCCACCTACACCCGCAGCTTCAGCACGCCCTGGTCCGCTACCTGCGCGGCGTATCCGCTCGGCGACCAGAACTGCAGATCGTCCTGTCCAGCCACGCCACCGACGTCATCACCTCCTGTCGTCCAGAGGAGATCGTGGTTTTGCGCCGGACTGCCGACGGCCGCCGGGTCTGCCGTCCCATCGCCACAATACCGATGGCTAAGCGTGACGAAACGCTGCGCATGACGCGGCTCCATCTGGACACCAGCCGCTCTGCCGCCCTGTTCGCTGAACGTCTGGTACTAGTGGAAGGCGTGACCGAGGTGGCCGTACTGCGGGAGTTCGCCCGCGCGTGGGCCGCCCAGGACGCGGACAAGCAAGCCTTCGTCGAAGCCCTGAGCATCGTGCCCATGGGAACGAAGGTCGGGGCTTGGGCGGTGCGGCTGCTGGCGACCAAAGATGCTGAACTGTGCACCAAGATCGCCGTCCTCCGCGACAGCGACCTGGACTTCGGCGCTGTCCCTGCCGATCCGACCTGGATCACAGAACACAACCCCGACGTCGCCCAGGCTTTCATCAGCCATCCCACTCTCGAGCCAGCCATCACCGCAGGCAACGAGAAGCTAATCGCTCACGCTCTGGACGACTTGTCCCTGTCGGTGCCCAACCCACTGAATCCCGAGTCAGTCCACGTTCTGTTTCGCAGCGCCCGCAAGGCCACGGACGGCAAACCCGCCACGGTCGCCGGGACGGGGGCAAAACGCAAGGCTGAGTTCGCGCTTGCACTCGCCCAGCAACTCGCCAATGCCAACGAAGCATTGAACCACCCAGTCGTACCAGAGCACCTGGAGGCGATGTTCGGCTTCCTGTACCCGGCACCAGCTGCCGCCATCGAGCCGGATGTCCAACCTCAGCCGGACGAGTACGACAGGGATCTTCTGGATGCCTTTGACGACTCAGGTGACCTCTTCCCTCCGGCGGCTAGCCCCTGGTTCAGTCCGACACCTGACGTCACTGGTGGGGTCAAGCCCAGTGGCTGAAGCTGTCCTGGACAGACTGACTCGCGAACAGCTCATTGCCGCCGGGACAGACCTTCACCGTCTCTACATCGAAGCCGCTCCCGGTTCCGGAAAGACCACAGTTTCCGCATACCGCTTCGGCGCGCAGCGCTTTGCTCTAGCCAGCGACCCGCGCGCGGTGGTCGCCGTCAGCTTCACTCGCTCCGCCACTGCGGAACTACGCGCGCGCGTGCGTGCGACCTGGGGCCGTGCCGCGATCAACCCGCCACACCGCATCGTCACCCTCGACACAGTCATCTACGACCTGTTGGCCCATCTCCTTCACACCAAGACCCTTCAATGGCCTGGCGGTCACACCGACCTTGAGGTCCTGGATACATGGAAGGCCCACTACGCGACCCGTTACACGGCCAGGGAACCCGTCGTCGAACTCAAAGACCGCCAGATCGTTACTGCTCACACCTACCGTCACACCAAGGGCAACCACCTTGCCCAGCCCGACTTCGACGCTGCCGTGAGAGATGGTCGATGCACCCACGACAACGTTCGCGCGATCCTCGAACAGGCCCTGGCCGAACCGGAGATATATGACTGTCTGCTCGACTACTTCGCCACCACTACGCGCGCTCTGATCGTCGACGAGATATTTGACGCCAACAGCCTCGACCTGGCCGTAGTCGAACTCGCTGCCCGAGCCGGACTGCATGTCACCGTCGTCGGTGACCCCTGGCAGGCCCTTTATGGTTTCCGAGGTGCTCGCCCCGACCTCGTACCCGACCTCATTGACCGCGCCGGGATGGTCACTCTTCAGCTGACGGCATCCTTCCGTTGGCGCACTCCTAGCCAAAGACTCTTGGCCGCAGCCCTGCGGCGAAGCGAATCCACTACGGTACCCAGCGCCGCGCTGGACGGCGTCGACGTTGTTTTGGCCCGCGAGTGGAGGCCCCTGTGGAATACGCACCCCCGCGTACTACCCCTCGCGTTTCGCTCCGCCAGCGGCAACACGCAAGAAGCGGCCTCCACGCTGCTGCTCAACCAGCTCACCCGCAGTGCTTTCGGTGAGCACGCCACCTATGCGGCCGATGCTGCCGCGACCCTGCGGTTGGACGAGGAGGCCCGTGCTCGCCTGGAGCCCCGCCTGGACGCGACTCTTGCGCAACTCGCAGACGACGAGGGCCTGGCAGGCACTCTCGCGGCTCTCACGGCCGCCATCGCCACCGAGTCGTCAGTCAAAATCCCTGGCAAACACCCGCTACACATCGAGCGCCTGGGACAGTTGCGTACCCGCCTCCTCCACCCCTTTGATGATCTCGTACTCGGCCTGACCACCCATCAGGCCAAAGGGCGAGAGTGGGACTCCGTTGCCGTGCGACTCGAGGTCAGCGATACAAGAGCCCTGTACAGCGGGCTGGATCGGGACAATGAGGATCACCGCAAGCTCTACGTGGCACTAACCCGCGCTCGCTGCCGCTCGCTTGCGGTATGAGATCGGCATGCGGTGCACCACATTTGATCTTGAGCTGACTTGTCAGTGCTGGCATCTACATTGATGAGTCTGTGCGAAAGGGGGGCCCATGGGCACCGACGGCGGGCGGATAGCGGCCCGGGGGTTTCAGTACCAGTACCTGCGGACGCTGGAAGCGCTGCTCGCCTCCTCGGGTGAGGGATCGGTGGTGGCCTGCAGGATTGAGGGCCCGGTGCAAGCAGTCACCGCGCTGGACAACGTTGACGCAGTCGACTTCGACCTGGTGGATGCCGAGGGCAACTCGGTGGTGGCGGTTCAGGTCAAGAGCGCCGCTGCGGGCCGGGAGATGCGCGCTCCCCGAGCGCTGGAGATCCTGCTGGACCTAGTCTCCAAGTTCTCGTCGCGACGCTACGAATTGGTAACCAATGCCGCCCCGGACGTGCGGTGCGAGCGCCTGGCGGCTGTCTTGTCCGAGTTCCGGGGGCAACCGCAGGCACTGCGAGACGAACTGGAGGCGCTGTTCGCAAAGGCGCCAGCGATGCTTGCTAGGATGAGAGCCCTGTCCCCGGACCAGTGGGCGAGGCTAACCCAGACGCGGATCGACTTCGACGGCCGCGACGACGCCCAACTGCGCGAGGAGCTGAACCTTCGGCTGCGCTTTTTGCGGGGACGCACCGGGCGTGGGCTGTCCTCTCGCTCAGGCGGTTTGGTGCTCGGATTCCTGGTAGCCGAGGTGCTTCGCCGAGCCGCTGATCCGGGAGCCGCGTCCTGGTCGCTGACGGACTTCAACCAGTGCCTTCTGGTCGACGAGGATGTGCTGTGCACGGCTTTAGGCCGTCAGGACTTCGGCGTTGTCGTGGGCCCGTTTCCCCCCGTGCCCGAGATCGAGCGGCCGGAGTTGGTGGACCAGGTGGCGGCGGCTTTCAGTGGAACGACGCCTGCAGTGCCGGTGTGCGTAGTCAGTGGCCTGTCGGGGATCGGGAAGTCCAGCTTGGCTGCGTCGTACGTTGCCCAGCATGCCTACCGTTACGACCTAGCCTTCTGGTTGGACGCGTCCACGCCAGAGTCGCTGGCGGGCTCGTTCCAGCGGCTGCTGGCGCACCTTGGCGGTGGTGACGAGGTGCTGACTGACCCGATTCTCGTGCGTGAGCGCGTCCACACTCGGCTCCAGAGCTTGCCGGGGCCGTGGCTGCTGGTGTTCGACGATGCGAGCCCGGCACAGGCGGATGCTTGGTTGCCCCGGCAGGGGCGGGGCCATGTGCTGGTGACCTCGCTGGCGCGATCCTGGCGCAAGGTCCAAGGGCGCGTTGAGGTGGAGCCGCTTCCACCGGAGCGGGCGCTGGAACTGCTGGAGCTGAGATTGGAGCTTGACGGGCAATCAGCGCAGAGGCATCTGCACGCTTTGAGCGACTTGGCGGAGGCACTGGGCCGCTGGCCGCTGGCGATTGAGCTGGCGGCCGGCTATCTGCTGACATGCGGTATCGACCCAGCTCACCTGGATTCTTATCGATCCCGACTCCTGTCGGCTGCACTGGATGACGACCGGTCGCTGCCGCCCGGGTATCCCAAGACGCTGGTGGGTGCGGTCCGGCTGAGCCTGGATCGGCTATATACCCGTGCGGAGGGCCACCCCGAGGTGGCAGGGGGATCTGTGGCCCTGCTGCGGGTCATGTGCTATCTCGCGCCCCAGCGCATCCCTCTTCACCTATCTGCTGCCTGCGTCTTCATCCCCGTCGAGCACATCCCGCCGGGGGGGAGTGTCCTGGCTCTTGATGAAACTTCGAGCCCGCTGCGGGAGATGCTGCGGGAGCTGTTCGACATCTCATTCGTTCGACCAGACGCCCCGCTACCGTTGCCTACCGACGACCGGTTGGCGCGGATCCCTGGCATCAGGGACAGCCTGTCTATTAATACGGTTCTGCAGCTGATTCTGCGCCGCATGTTCGCCCAGCGCTCTGCCCCCGACCAGGCACTCGTGTGCGCCGGCGCTCACACCAACAGCTGGCTGCTCCACGCGCTAGACCACGGCTTGAGCGAATGGGCCTGGGAGCTGTCTCAGCACGCTACGGCCCTGGCGGAACACGTTCAGGAACTGGAACTCATCAGCACTGCTACCGCTGCCTTGCTGGGCAACCTCGCCGGCTTTCATAGCCGGCACGGCCAGCACGGTATAGCTCGTGACCTGCTGGAGCAGGAGCTCCGCTGGCAAGTCAAATCTCCGTCCGCTAACCCCTTGATTACGGCCCAATGCAGAATTCAACTTGCTTCCCTGATCAATGCCACGGCCCCCACGGAAGTCTGCGAGCACATCGTTCGCCACTTGGCCCCGGTCCTGCCCTACCTGGAGAGCTACGCAAGCGAAGATCCAGGAGGTGCGGCACGGCACGTCACCGACAGTGTGCTCATCCTCCAGGTCCGTTCCAGTCGCTCCCCCGGGCATAGCGGAATCGACAATCTGCTGGAGCAGTTTCGGGCCCTGGCAAGCCGTCTGCCGCTCAGTCCATATCTGCGCACGCACTACCAGACCCATGAGGTCGGTGAACTTCTTGCGGAGGGTCAGGCTCCCGAAGCTGAGCAGGTCGCCACCGACACGCTCACTCACCTGGAAGATCATCTATGGTCGAATACGGCGGCTGACGCACGACGATTTTTGATCGAGGCGCTGGCCGTCCAGGACAAATGGACTGAGGCCAACTCGCAGTACACCTTATTCCGGGTCTACTTGGGACCGCAGAGCCTATACCGGTTCTCGGTCAACCATCTGGTGCACAACGTCGGACTTGCGTGTGCAACGCAGTGGGTGCTCGTTGACAATGCGGCGGCAGCCGAACTGCTGCACCGCATCATCGACGACGTTAGCCCCTACCTGGACCAGCTCGCCGATGACGAATTCGAGAGGACTCGGTTCACGCTGCTGCACGCGGTCCACAGCGCTGCACGCGTGCTCCAAGACGATTCCCTTGCGGCAGACGGGGCGAACGATTTCCTACACTTGATGGAGAAATTGGAGGGCCAAGAGTTTTCGGCCAACCCCGAGCAGCAGTCCGCGTGGGATGTTATTCTCCTCGGTCTCCCCGTACGTATCGGTGCTCATCTCACTCAGAAGGCTCATGAAGCGAGCCAAGCACAAGGGCAGGCAGCGATTGACGCGCTGCCTGCCAGTATGGCATTCGATCTACAGGAAGCAGTTCGCGACGAGCGGGCGATGGCGCACCTCGCGCTATCCACCGACCCCGCTTTCGCGGGGGGAATGACCAGCAATGTCGACTTCCTCGCCCCAAAGATCCCTGCCCTCATGGGACCGCGAGCGATTCTACTCCTCGAACCAGAGACAATGCTTCTCGTCAACACTCCCCAGGACGAGACGATTGAGGCGCACCTCCACAGGGTGTGCGGGCGGGGATTTCGTCTTCTTCGGGGACCGCACTCTGTTGTTCCCGTTGCCTCGGAGTTGAGCTTACTCCCCGACGGGCCAACAGTGGTCCTCGAAGACAGTGAGGGAACTGTGCTGGCCCGTGCCAGCGCGCTGCTGACTGGCGCCTGGCGCGATGCCGCGCGACGCCGGGGCACCGTATGGGTGATGTACGGATTCGCTTTCAACCTAGCCGGTGTGTATAGCAGTGGACAACTCCTGGCCATTCCGCAGGCTGCTGCGTCGGCTTTCCGGCTAGGCTGCGCTCAGGGGCAAATCGCGTCCGCCATCGTTCCCTGGGCGGAAATTCTACCTCCGTCTCACTCGCGGAAACGCGCTCCTCACCGACAGAAGAGCCGCAAGAAGGTCCGACGCAAGAAGTAACCTTTGGCTTTTCCCTCAGAATGCTCGAGCACCGCTTATCCGTCGTGCTAGACCTGCGAAACACCGAGTCGCCACCTGTGGCACTGGCCATTGATTGAGCGAAAGTGATATCTCAGCGCCGCTGATCCGCGGGTGGTGCCGTCCCGGGAAGATCACGCTGGGTTGGCACTTGAGCGGCGGCTGCCTGGCCGATGCCGTAGGCCGAGTCGGCAGAGTTCAGGCTAGTAGCCTTCGAATCCGTCTGGTCGACGAACCAACTCCGCCCCCTCGACGCCCGGTGACCTACTACATCGCAGAAAATCAGCGGGGGTTGTCGGCGGCGCGGTCTACGATCGTTGGTCATGGTGGTATACACGAGCCAGGACCGGACGGATGCGTCGCCGAAGCGAGCCGCAGAGACGGACGCCGAGTTCTTCGGGAGGATCGCCGGTCCTTTCTGGGACCAGGTGCGGGATGTGATCAATGAGTGGTGGTCGCACCTCCCAGAGCACGCTCAGCCCGGCATCCGTAGTCGGCTGCTGGACCGGAACTCCGACAAGAACGTCTTCTCCGCGCTGTGGGAGCTGTACCTGCACGAGATGCTGCTCGGTTCCGGATGCACTGTGGAGATCGAGCCCGACATAGGCACCCGCGGCAAGAACCCCGACTTCCTGGTCACCCGCGACGGCGAGCAGTTTGTCGTCGAGGCGATCTGGACGGCCCAGCGCCTTAGCGACTCCGCGTCCCACCCCCTCCCGCCTCAATTGGCCGACGCCATTGATTGCGTGCCAAGCCCCAACTTCTTCGTGTCCTACGAGCTTGATAGAGCCGGATCGGCAACGCCGCCGCAGAAGCGGCTGAAGGCCGAGCTGACGCGGTGGCTCGCAAGCCTGGATCCCGACCAAGTCCTTGCCGAACACGAGCGCAAGGTTCCACTGCCGAAACACACCTGGCAGGACGGTGACTGGAGCGTCACGTTCCAGGCCTTCCCCCGCGATCCCGGCGCGCGAGGTAACCCAACAAGCAGGACGATTGGCATCCATCCCGTGTCGGACGGGCTCGACGACCAGCCGGGGCGGGTGCTTGACGCAGTCAGGAGGAAGGGCGGGAAGTACGGCGACGTGGCGCTTCCATTTATCGTGGCAGTTGGCCACGCGGCCTTCTTCCCTGAAGATGAGGACACCGAAACGGCGCTGTACGGAACCTCCGTTGAGTACGCCCACGCTGGGACACCGACCTTCGGCCGAAAGCGCGACGGCTACTGGACTGCAGCCTCCGCCCACGGCCATGGCCGGGTCAGCGGCGTACTCACCGTCCACAACCCAGCGCCCTGGACTTGGACGAAGAATCCACCCGTCCTCTGGCAAAGCCCAGACCCCAGCTCGCTTCCAGCCCCCATCCTCCCTAGCTGGGCAACTGCACAACTGGTCGACGTCCACGTCGCACGCCGGCCAGCGGCTTCCTCAGTCCATGCTGTTCTTGGTCTGCCGGAGTTTTGGCCTGTCGGCGAGGCCTTTCCCCGACGCAACCCCAGCAATGCAGGCGGATCTGCCGCAGCGATCCGCTCAGGCAGCGGCGCGGCCTGAGCAGCGGCTACGACACGACCACGGCCGAACGCGGACAACCGCATTGGATCATGGAGAGCACTCCTCGTCGCCCGACCACGTCAGGCGTGCTTATTGCCGACGCAGGTGAGGGTCGCCAGTTCGCGAGCCACGGCTTCCAGACCGAGGGCGTTGGCACCCTTGATCAGGATGACGTCGTCCGGTTCGAGGAGTGCATTCACGAAGGGGGCGAGGGGGCGGCCGGCGGAGGCGCGGTGAACTTTCATGCCGACCGTGCGGGGCATCTCGCCCAATGCCTCGGCGTGTTCGCCGCCGACGAGGACGAGGTGGGTGATGCCGCTCTTGGCCGCGGCCTCGCCGACGTGGTCGTGCCACGCGGGTGCTTCGTCGCCGAGTTCGGCCATCTCGCCGAGGACGGCGATGGTGCGGCGGCCGGCGGCGATGTCCTGCATGGCCTGGAGCGCGGCGAGGACGGATTCGGGGCTGGCGTTGAAGGCGTCGTTGATGACGGTGACACCGTCGGGGCGGGTCGTGACTTCCATGCGACCGCCGGACGTCAGCTCGGTGCGGGTCAGGCCCTCGACGACGCGCGTGAAGGGGACGCCTGCGGCGAGGGCGATCGTGGCGGCGGCGAGGGCGTTGGTGACGTTGTGGCGGCCGTGGACGGCGAGCTGCACCGGGGCGCGGTCGGCGCCGTGGCGGAGAATGAAGTGCGGGCGGCCGTCGTCGCCGGTGCGTACGTCTTCGGCCCGGACGTCGGCGTCGCCGGTGCCGAAGAACATGACGCGGGCCTGCGTCTGCCGCGCCATGGGGACCACCAGCGGGTCGTCGGCGTTGAGGACGGCGACGCCGTGCGGGGGCAGGCCCCGTACGATCTCGGCCTTGGCGTCGGCGGTGGCCTCGCGGCTGCCGAACTCGCCCGCGTGCGCCGACCCGATGCCGAGGACTGCGGCGATCGTCGGTGGGGCGATCTCGCACAGGGCTGCGATGTGGCCGCGTCCGCGGGCGCCCATCTCCAGGACGAGGTACTGCGTGTCCGCGGTGGCCTGAGTGACGGTGACGGGGAAGCCGATCTCGTTGTTGAACGAGCGCGGGGTGGCGACGGTCGGCCCGTCGAGCGCGAGGATGCCGCTGAGCAGGTCCTTCGTGGTGGTCTTGCCCGCCGAACCGGTGATCCCGATGACGGTGCCGGGGTAGCGGGCGGCGACCGCGCGGGCGGTGTCGGCCATCGCGGTCAACACGTCGGCGACGATCACGGCCGGGACGCCGACCGGGCGTGCCGCCAGCACGGCGACGGCGCCGTCGGCGACGGCCTGCCGCGCGTAGTCGTGGCCGTCGGCGGTGCGGCCGGGCAGGCAGGCGAAAAGGCCCCCGGCGGTGACGTTTCTGGAGTCGAAGAGCAGGGGTGCGGTCACGAGGGTGTCGGGGTCGGCGTGGTCGAGGGTGCCGCCGGTGGCAGCCGCGATGTCGGCGAGGGTCAGAGGGATCACTGTGCGCCTTCCGTCCGGTTCCCGAGCACGACTCCGCGGCCGGCGTAGAACCGTTCCAGCGTCGCCCACGACACGCGCGCATGCTGCTGCGACAGCCCGGGGAGGCCGGACGGGTTGTTGAGCTCCACCCCTTCGGCGTCGGCGTTGACGACCAGGACCAGGTGGCCGCCCTTGCTCGGGGGTTCGGCCTCGGGGGTGCGGACGCCGGGGTGGACGGAGATCATCACCAGTCGGCTGGCGGCGATCTCCTCGCGGATTTCGGCGAAGGTCAGCTCCGGAGCGACCTCCGTGTGGAAGCCCCACCGGTGGGCGACGTAGTCCGCGAAGGGCCGGTAGATCAGCCCCTTCACCTGCTCGCCGTTGCGCACGTACGCCCCCGCGGCCTCCAGCTCCCGCACGAGCGGCACGGACGGCGGCACGTCCAGGCCCCAGTGGTCCAGCGCCATCCGCAGGCACGCGACCCCGCACATGCGCCGTGCCCAGAACGCGTACTCCTCCACCGAGTCGGCGCCGGACTTCTGCCACAGCGGATCGTCGGCCGCCGACCTGGTGCCCGTGACGAACTCGGGTACCAGGTCGACGGATTCCCACTGCGAGTAGTACGGAATGAGCGGTTTTGTCGTGGAGCTTGTCATAGCTCCATAGTCTTGCCTACGGAACGTAGGACGGCTTGGTGAACGCGGTCGCGACGACGTGTCGGATCAGGTCGTCGTACGAGATGCCCGCTGCCTTCGCCATGGTGGCGAGGTTGCCGTGCGGGGACAGGCCCGGGACGGTGTTGATCTCCAGCATGGCCGTCCGCCCCGAGGGGGCCGCCATGAAGTCGACCCGGCTCAGCCCGTGCGCGCCGACCAGGTGGTGCGCACGCCGAGCGGCCACCTCCATCTGCCGGACCATGGTGCCGGGAAGGGCGGACGGGCACGTCTCACGGCGGAGGCCGGGGTCGTGCTTGGCCTCGTAGTCGTAGAACTGCCGGTCGGTCTGCACCTGGTGGACGGGCAGCGTGATCAACGTGCCGTCGATTTCCAGCAGGCCGACGCTGCACGGGTGGCCCGAGACGAGTTCCTCGACGAAGAACTCCTCGTACTCGCCCGTGCTGCACTTCTCCAGGGCGCCGAGCAGTTGCGTGTCGTCCTCGGCGACGCTCGCCTCCAGGCTGCCGCCGCCCGAGACCGGCTTGACGAACCAGGGACCGGGCAGGGTGTAGCGGATCGTGGTCGAGGCGGTGGCCACCGACCAGTCCCGCCGCACCTCGATCCATCGCGGTGTGTCGATCCGGTCGTTCGCGACGATCTTCTTGAACGTCGGCTTGTGCATTCCCACGGCGCAGGCCAGGACGCCGGCACCCGAGTACGGGATGCCGACGGTGTCCAGTAACCCCTGGACCTTCCCGTCCTCGCCGCCCAGACCGTGGGTCGCCAGCAGAGCCACGTCGATTCGGGAGGCCAGCTCGCCCCATCTGATGTCTCCGACGTCCATCAACAGGACCTGGACTCCCTGCGATTCCAGAGACTTGAAGGCCGCCTCGGCTGAGGCGACGGAGCCCGCACGTTCCGGGGACTGTCCTCCGTAGAGGACGCCGACTCTGTCTCGTTGTGCATCGAATCGGCGCTGAGCAGTCGGTGCCATATACGCTCCTAGGTGATTGGAGTGTGCTTCGATCGCGGTCCCGGCGTGGCCGCTGCCCTGCGTTCTGGCGAGAAGGAGGGGTGGTCGGCCGCGCCGGGCACCTGGGGTTTCAGCAAGGCCAGGCGTTCAGCCCGACTGGGGCCGGTGGGGCGGCGTGCGCGGGATGGGATCCGGCGTCGGCGGAGGTCCTGGCCTTCCCTTGCCGCTCACTTCTTCCGGCGCTCCTGCCGGGCAGCTTCCCGGCGCTCGGCGCGGTTGCCCTGGGGGTCCGCCTTGATCACGACCTGCTTCACCTTCGGGCTGTGCATGGCATCCCCGATGGGTGCCGCGCCGCCGCTGGAACCCTTCTTCGACATGCTGAAGTACCTCTCTGGTGGTCGGGTCGCGGCTGCCGGGCAGACAGCCGCGGTCCCCTTGCCTGGATTCGAACCAGGGACTTCCGAACGCTGCGGCACGACTCGCTTGTCCGGCGCTCTGCCGGGCTGAGCTACAAGGGGTAGATGGTCCGGCTCCGCCGGGCATGAGGGCGGAGCCGGACCGCCCCCTCCTGGCCGCAGGGACAGCCGGGAGGAGGACCCGCCCTCTTCGGTGATGTCCGGGGCGGGGTCTGCGGGGGTGTTCTGGCGACGGTCAGGGGCGGCGTCTGTGCCTGCCTCGTTGCGGGCCGTGGCTCCAGCGGACGGCCTTACCGTCCAGCCCTTCGGACATGTTGCTGCCGAGGCGGTCGTTGATGATCTGGTCCGCGAGCTGGACCATGCACGACTCGCAGGCGTACAGGTGCGCGGTGGTGCCGCCCACGGTGGCCGGCCCGACCCAGAGGACCCGCGCGGACGTCCGGCCGCACCAGAGAGCCAGCACCGTCCTGTCTGCCAACGGTTGCCGTCGTCCGTACGCGCGACGACCGAGAGCCTTTCGGGCGGGGGCGGGCCGGGGCGGAGGCCGAGGAGACTCGTCATGCTCCGACCGCCAACCCTTGGGCCTGTAAGTCCGCCTGCACAGTCAGACGCGCCCACACCAGCTTGCCTGAGGTGGGCGACGGCGGCGTGTACCCCCACTTCGCGGCGAGAGTGCTGATCAGCAGCAATCCCCGGCCGCCCTCGGCGTCCTCGGAGGCGTCGACGGGGACGGGCGGACGCGGATCGGAGTCGTAGACGCCGACGGTCAGGCCCCGCTCGGTGTACCAGAGCAGCAGGTTGCACACCTTGCCCGGCGGCGCCTCGTCCGCGGGCTCGTCGTCGGGCAGCCCATTCGAGAACTCTTCGTCCGGCAGTTCCTCCTCGGGGCCCTGGGCGTCGGGCTGTGCCGTGTGCATGATGGCGTTGGTCAGCAGCTCCGAAGCAACAAGGACGGCGTTCGCCGAGTCGTCGTCGGGCAGCCCCCACTTCGTGAGCACCGCCTTGACGTGCGCGCGCCCCTGGCGCACGGCGGACGGCGACGACGCCAGATCCAGGCGACTGTGTAACGGCGATTCACCGCTGATCATGACCACCCTCCCCATCTCGTCCGGCGGCTTCGGCGGTTGCGCTCCGTGTCCGCTCGCTTGCGGGCACGTACCAACCATCGAGCACCGGGGAAGGGCTCAGTAGTGGCATTCGTAGTGGCATCCTGGCCGTATGAGCATCGGACGGTTGATCAAAGACCTGCGGATGGCGCGAGGATGGAGCCAGGGACGGCTGGCCACTGAGATCAACCAGCAGTTCGGCACGTCGCTCACCCGGGAATACATCTCCCGGCAGTGGGAGAGCTGCAAGTCCACGCCGAGTGGTTACTACCTCCGTTGCCTGTCCGCTGTCCTCGATGTCCCGCTCTCCGTCTTAGAGGATGAAGTGAAACGAAGGACTTTCATCTCCGACGTCGCCGCCACCGCGATAGCACCGGTCGTCGCGGGCGACTTGCTGATGTCGGGCTTTTCCGCACGGCTCCAGGGCGGCCCTTCCGCCGATGCCTGGGAAGACCGGCTGACCACCTACGGCACCGACTACATGAGCATGGGCGCCGCCGACATCCAGCGGCGGGTGGCCGGCGAACTGGTCGTGATCCAGCAGCAGCTCGACCGGCCACAGCTGTGGGCCGTCGCCGCACGGCTGATGACCCTCTACGCCAAGACCTTCCCCGGCAGCGACGGCTCCAAGGCCGTCAACTGGTACCGCATGGCGGCCGAGGCCGCCGACGAATCAGGCGACACGGCGACCCGGGTGTGGGTCAGAGGCAGGGCGGCCATCGCCCTCGGGTACGAGGGCGCATCGCTCGGCATGGCCGACGTCTTCGCCGGACAGGCAATGGCCATCGGCGACGGCCAACCGTCTCTCGGGCTGCTCAACGCCGTGATGGGCAAGGCCCACGCCGCGGCGATCCGGGGCGACCGGGCCGCCGCACTCGCGCTCGCCGACGAAGGGCGGCGCATCCACGACGTCTCCGGCTCGTACACGCAGACGTCCGACTACGCCGTGCCGTGGTGGCGCATGAATGTCTTCCTCTCGCTGCTCCTCGCACGCCTGGGCGACGAGAAGGGCGCGGTCGAAGCGCAGGACGCCGCCCGCCGGGAACTCCCAGCGTCCCTTCCCCGCTTCGCCACCCACCTCGAACTCCACCGCGGGCTGATGATGGCCCGCGCTGGCGACAAGGCGGGCGGCCTGCGCTACGCCACCACGGCCATGAACGCGCTCCCGCCCGAGAAGCACAGCCTGACGCTCCGCATGCTCATGGACGAGATCCGGGCGTAATCCGTCCACCAGCGACGGGCCGAAGGTTGAGGAGGGCGGGACCGCTGCTCTGCCGCGATGGCGGAACGGATGCGGTGGGCTCGCCATGGTTTGACTCACGGCCGCGATACAGGAGTGACGTCAAAGGGGGAGGCCTTGGTTGAGATGGAGGTCGCATCCAAGGCCAGGGATCGACAATGGCGCATTGCGACAAAACCATAACGCCGTCAATCGTGCGAATAGACTACTACGCGATGCTTCCCTGTGGCTTTAGCCATCCTCAGGGCGATGAAGGTTTCACGGAGGGTGTCACCGATTCCAGCCGAAAATGTAAACCGACCTGGGCGTTGAAGGCTCGAAAGTAGATTGCCAAGCGAATCAACACAGGATTCCTCTACTCGGGCCAAAATGCTGTCACCCCCTGTTGACACGACATAAATGCCCGGGGCTTTGGTTAGCGCCTCGGCCAACTCGTCGACGGCTACGGAGACCTCCTTGGACGACGTCACGAATGCGTCGATGTCATTCGCAAGGAGATGCGCCTCGATCTTGCTCCCGATGTCGTCTCCGTCGATAATCAAATAAGGCAATTCGGCTCCAGTGTTCGGCGGCTGCCAATTATACGTACTCGATTATTTGGGTCCTCGAGATGGATGGCATTAGGGCGCCGAGCGCGAAGGCGAGCGATGTCGGGGCTGAAATGAATAGTCGCCCATCGGGACTGGAACCATTCGATGCATGCATCGACGAGAGGTGGCCTAGCCAGTAGTGCAGGATCTGCCGCAGTAGTTCATTGTATGCGCGGTGATCGTTGGGGAAATTTGAGCACTCTACTACGAGTGCTGTGCTACAGATGTCGCCAGCTGTGACCTGGTAGTGAGCGTGAACGCCCGTGCTGGCGGCCCCCCGCGCCTCATTGGCGTGACCGGCAGCATTGGGTGAGATGCAAACGATGAGTGCATGTCTGTTCGCGTTTCCAGGATTCAACGTCTCGATCTGAATTTGCACCGAATTGGGAAGCTGGTAGAAGGTATCCGATGTGCGTGGCCCCGCCGGAGTTCCGACAAGTTGAAGCGGGGGAAGTGCCCCTACTGAGCCCGAGTTTGAAACCTGATGCACCGCAATGTCCTGGAAGTCGTGAATCCTCAAAGAGGCTCCGCTGGTGCTATTGAACACCTCCCGTCCAAGGTGGTATGAATTTACGAGACCGCAGGTAAGGTAAAAGGAAATCTGGCTCGATCTTTTTGGGTTTTCCTCCCTGAGTCGAGCCTCAATTACCTTCTGTGTTAGCTGTCTTCGGTCTACTCCTGGCCCCGAATATAGATCATCTGCATTCACATAGAAAAAGCTAATGTGTCGGCCACGGGCTTCTGTCGCGTACTCGACCAGCCTTGCATCAGACCACCCGGAAGTTGGCTCTGGTTGTAGGAATACCGCGACTCCGACTCCGGAACGCCCGTGAAGGCTAATCCAGCTGACGGCGAGGACAAGAAACCCTGCAAGGGAGATGCTTACTTCAGTTGTCCTGCCGCCGGGAATCATGCTAAGAAAGTCGGGGAGCGTTGAAGCCACGATTGCAGTTCCGATAGCCGCAATCAATGCGGCTAGAATTGCCCGGTCTTCATTTACCCTTCGGTAGCTTCGCCTGATGCGGCCCACCCTCACACCTCTGCCTCAATTGCGTAGTCAGTGCCGGTGGCGGCAATCTACCGCTACCCGTGTCCGCGCACCGGTGCTGGCCCGAAGTGCTTCGGGACAGCAGCTGCTTCAGCGTCCGCGGTGCTGTCGGGGTTCAGCCGTGGGTCGGCTTACTTCGGCGGGTGGTTGACCGTTACTGCGGGGGATGTTGCCTGCGGTGTGGGAGCGGAGGCGGGCGGCTTCGGCTCGGGGGTTGGGGGCGGGGTTGCGGCTGGTGTGTTGGATGCGGCCGAGGAGGACTTGGGCGGGGAGGCGGGCGGTGTGGAGTTCGCGGCGGGCGGCTGCTTCGGTGAGGAGGGTGCGGGGTTGGTGGCCGGCGGCGTGGGCGTCGGCGAGGACGGTGGCCAGGGCGGGCCAGTTGGGGTCGGTGAGGATGCGGTCGGCGTGGTCGGGGATGGCGGTGCGGACTTCTCCGGCGAGGGTGTTGGTGATCTCCAGGGTGGGTTGGCGCTCGCTGAGGGCGGTGAGGTGGTCGGCGACTGCGTGGTCGTAGGCGGTTTGCAGGTGGGCCGCGCTGGCGCGGGCGGCTTCGGCCTGTTGGCGGTGGCCTTGGGCCTGGTGCCAGCGGGCGGCCAGCACGACGGACCAGACCAGGGTGGTGAGCAGGACGTCGAGGGCTGCGCCGTCGGGGCTGGTGGCGGCGTGGGCGATGTCGCGGGCGGCGTGCCGGAGGCCGGCGGCGGCGTGGTGGTCGGCCCGGATGCTCGATCGCTGCGCGCGGGCGAACGCGATGCCGGCGGCACGCAGTTCGGCCCGCAGCGCGGTGGGTGCGGTGTGGGCGGTGGCGTCGATGATCTCGCCGAGGGCGGTGATCTGGCCCTGCGCGACGGCCGGGCTGGCGGTGCCGGTGAGGTGGTCGTGGAGGGTGTCGAGGGCGTCGGTGGCGTGCTGCCACGGGTCGCCGGGGCGGTTGCGGCGGGCGGTCGGGTGGTCCTCGGGGGTTCCGGTGGCCAGCCGGTCCTGGAGTTTGGGCAGGGACAGGTCGGGGGCGATCTTGCTGCCGGAGATGTAGACCTGCTGTCCGTCGGCTTTCAGGTCTCCGGGGCGGCCGACGGCGTAGCCGCGCAGGTCGCCGGAGGGGTAGCGGCTGATCTTCACCTCTACTCCGTCGGCCTGGAGGTAGTCGAGCAGCTCGTCCACGCCGGCGGCGTGCGGGATGGCGGCGCGGATGCGCTGTTGGAGCCATTCGCGGCTGGTCTGCTCCCAGCCCAGGCGGTCGGCCTTGTGCATCTCGGCCTGGGTCGGGAGGCGGTCGCCGGTCCGGTCGCCGGGGGCCACCTGGTGCAGGCCCAGTTCCTTCTCGATGAGGCGGGCTTCGGCCTGGGCGCGCATGCCGCAGTTGTGGATCTTGGGGCGGCGGCCGTCTTCGCGGACAGTGGTGGCCACGATGTGGATGTGGTCGTCGGCGTGCCGCACGGCGATCCACCGGCAGGCGAGCGGGTCGCCGTCGGGGGCGATGCCCGCGACGTGGACGATGCGGCGGGCGATCTCGCCCCACTCGGCGTCGGACAGGTACCGGTCGCCGGGGGCGGTGCGGACGGGGCAGTGCCAGACGTGGTCGGTGACCTTCCTTCCGAAGCCTTCGTTGCGCAAGGCGACGGGGGCGTCGAGGACGTCGCGGAGCTGGGTGAGGGTGGCGTCCTGGTCGCGGCCGGGGTCGGGCAGGCCGAGGGGGCTGAAGGAGGCGACGACGTGCGGGTCGCGGTGCTCGTCGTGCCGGCCGGGCCCGTAGAGGTAGGCCAGCAGTCCGCGGGTGTTGCTGCCGGGGTTCTTCACCGAGGGGATCACGCGTCCTCCCGGTCGCTGGTCGCGGTGGGTTCGGTGGGCAGCAGGAGGGCGCGGGCGATGTGGGTGAGGAGGCGGTCCAGGCGCTCCAGCCGTTCGCGGATGTCCGGCTCGATCCGGTTGTCGCGGTGCAGCACGTAGACCATCTGGTTGATGTTCACGCCGATCCGGTTGATCTCGTACCGGATCTTCGCGCGGAACTCCTGCACCTCTTGCTTCTCGGTGTGCAGCGGAAGGTCGACGCTGAACGCGCCCCGGATGAACGCCAGCGCGACATCCGCCAAGTAACCCGACAGGGTCTTCCCGTAGCCGTGCCGCTCGGCGGCCGACAGCAGCTCGGCGTGCTCGGACTCGGTGAAGCCCACCGGGCCGACCCGCAGGGTTCGGCGCTTGCCGTTGAAGCGGCGGATCTTGCCCTTCGGCACCGGCTGTGTGCCGGCAGGAGTGGCGAGCTGGGGCACGTCGAGCGCGGGAACGCCCGTGTGGGTGAAGGCGGCGCTTGCCACGTGCGGCTGGGCTGTGACGGCGCTGCGCGGGCCGTCGTGGCGGTCGTCGCAGGGTGTGTCGTGGTGGGCGGCGGCAAGGACGGCACGCTGGACGGCGTCGAGTTCGTCCGGGTCGGAGCCGCTCGCGGCGCCGGCCTCCCCGCCCGGCGCGCCCTCGCGCCGGGCCTCCTCCGCCACCCCCGGGGCGGAGGACCCCAGACTCCGGCCGACAGTCGGAGACTGGGTACAACTGGCTCCGCCAGGAGCCGTGTTACCGAACGCCCGCCGCCACAGGCCGGACAGCTTACGACGCACGGCAGCGTCCTCGCCGCCCTGCTCGGCGTCCCGGCCGGTCTTCGGGTGGGGTTTCACGATGCTCTCCAGCGGGGGGTTCTCGATGTGGCGGATGACGGGATCAGGTCCTCTCGTTGCACGGGTCATGGTTCGGGCTAGGTGCGGTTTGGCCGGGCCGCGTTTGCGGTGTAAGGGGCGGTGCCCGGATGTGCGGAAGTCCGTGGCGGTGCGGACTTCCGCACATCCGGATCAGGCGTCCGAGGGGTGGGCCCGCGCGGGCTCCTGCTGCGGGGGAACTGTGGCGTGGGCTTCCTCGTGCCTGAGGTGCTGCATCAGTTCGGTGAGGCGGGCGCTGCCGCAGGGGGTGTGTGCGTCTTGCAGTGCCTGTTTGACCACGGCGATGCTGAGGCCGTGCTGGGCGACGGCCGGGCGGGCTATGGCGAGCAGCTCGTCCATGGTCGCCGCGGGTGGGCGCCCGGAGCGCTTACCCGACGTGGGCAGCTTGGCGCTCGCGGGCTCGGCCCGTGCCGGCGCCGGGGTGCGGGCGGGAATGGTCGCCCGAGGCCGGACTCGCGAGGCGGGCACTGCGCTGGTCGACGCCGGTGGCTGGTGTTCCTCCGAGGGTGGGGTGGGGGTGTGGAGGTGGCGTAGGAGGGTGGGTCCGACGGCTCCCCAGCCGAGAAGGAGTGCGGGGGCGACGGTGTCGAGGGCGGCGCGGCCGTAGTGGCGGGCGAGCAGGGGCTCGGCGGTGTTGAGGGCGACGGTGAGCAGGCCGCACAGGTGCATCAGGCGGGTGGCTGAGCGCAGGTGGGTGGGGTCGGTGCCGTGGGCGGCCAGGTGGTGGAGGGCGACGAGCAGGCCGACGACGGACAGGTCGACCATCGGCGCGATCAGCGGGGCGATCGGGCGGGGGACGCCGAGCCGGAGGGCGAGGGCCCAGACGTTGCCGAAGCTGAACACGAAGGCGAGCGCGGCGATGACCGCCATCACGACCGTGATCGTCGTACGGGCGAACGCGCCCGTGGCGACAGGGCGGGCGTCCGGCGGGGTGGAGGGCATGCGGCAGAGATTCCTTTACCGGGAGAGGGTCTTGCTGAAGATGCGTCTTGTCCGTCTCGGCCGTTGCATCGCAGGTCAGGGCGGGTACGGCATGGATGCGCGGGCTGCACGCGCCGTGCCCGCTTCCGTCTTGGGACGGTGACCCGTCTTGCCGGTAGGCCCTTTGGCCTGCGGTTATGCGGCAGGGACGGTTGGGACGGCATGAGACGGAGGTGGCTGCCGTCCCGGGGCGGCCTGCCGCCCGTACGGGGCGTGTACGGGGCGGCGGGCCGGTGTCCGTTCGGGGTGTCGTGGCGTCTTGGGCCCCGGCCGCGTCCCGGGCGGCCGTTGCTGTGGCCTGCGGGTTTACGGCAGGGACGGCTGGTACGCGACCTGGGGCGGGCGGGTCAGCGCGGGGTGCCCTCTCTCGGGGCGGTGGGGTGGACGGTGGGGCAGTAGCGTCGCCAGGCGTCGGCGAACTTGTTGCGCATGTAGCCCTTGCGCTGGGTGCCGTCGCCCATGCGGACGTTGCCGGAACAGATGCCGAACTCGCGCAGCATCCCGGCGAGGCCGCGCGGCGTCAGGCCGCTGCGGCCCCATTCGCCCCAGGGTGCTTCCGGGTCGCCGTTGAGGGCGAACAGGAGCTGGTCGGTGGCGATGCTGTCGGGATCACCGCCGGCGTGAAAGATGCGGCGGATGTCAGCGAGGATGCGCGCGCCGCTGGGCTGAACCTCCTCCGACTCAGCCTCGGACGCGACGAGGCCGGCGCACGCCTGCCGTGCCCGCCGGGGCCAGGAGCCGCCCGCGAGGTCGGCGACGATGACCAGCGGCTCCCAGGTGTCCGCAGCGCGGTCCTCGACCGGCATCTGCGGTTCGAGGTGCAGGGCCCGGTCGGTCAGGGGCTTGATCCAGCGGGCCAGTTCCGTGCGCATCGCGCGCAGGGCGGGGCTGTCGCGCTTGGTGCGGTACGGCGAGACGCGCTCGCCCTCGGCACGGCGTCGCATCCGGATCACGATGGAGCGGTCCATGATCGTGTCGGGGAGGTCGCCGATGCCTGCGATGGCTGCCATGGCGAAGGTGTGGAACCGGTGCGGGGTGTGGTCACTGCCCACCACCCGCAGCACATAGCGGTCCCGCTGGTGCCCGGCGTTGAGCAGGCCCCGCATCTCCTCGTTCTTCTCGGCCATCTTCGGGCTGCCGAAGATCGTGTCGGCCTCGTCCACGAGCAGGGTGGGCGGCTCCTCGGTGATGGACCGGAAGACCGCTGCCGGGGTGGAGTTGACGGTGAGGACGGGGCTGTGGACGGTCTCGGCGAGCACGTCCAGCAGCCGGGACTTCCCGCACCGCTTCGCAGGTCCCACCACCGCCAGGCGCGGGGCGTGCTGCCACGCGGCCTGCAGGTGGGACGCGGCGACCCACAGTGTGGTCGCGTCCAGGGCCTCGTCCGAGGGCAGGACCACGAACCGGGCGATCAGCCCCCGCAGCCGCGCCAGCAGCTCGTCGCCCTCGGTCGACGGCGCGTCGGGTATCTCCGGCGGACAGGTGGGCTCGTCCGGCGCGGGCCCCTGCGCGGGGGGAGGGGGCGGGGGTACGGCGTCGGGGTGGGATGGCCGATGGCCGCCGCCCGGCTGCGCGACGGGCGGCCAGGTGCTGGCCGACGGGATGGTGCTCGGGGCTGCGGGGCCGTGGCCGGAGGCAGTACCCTCGTTCACGGAGACTCCTTGCTCGGCGGGTCCCGGGGGGCAACCCGGTCCGCCGCTGGCTGACTGTCCTGGGATGGGCGGTGACGAGGTTTCCGTCAAGCCCCCGGTGTTGGTAGCGCCGGGGGCTTTGTGCTGCGCGGCGTCAGTCTCGACGCTCAACCTCCCTCAGGTTGGGATCCCAATGCGGGATTAGAACATTCATATCACCGCCGCGCACCACCAGTCAAGCGCTTCTGGCATTTTCAGAGCATGCGATTCCAGCATGTTGGCCGCTCAGGGCATTGTCACGATCGCATAACGAACATCTCAACCGTTTGCGGCATGGATTCTTGATGCGATACAGTTTTGGTCTACCCCGGCGCGTCGAGACCGGGCCGAAGGGAGGCCGACATGTCCAGTCCGAACGCGCACCGCTACACGCCGCTTGAGGGCGAGGCCCTGATCGCGCACAACATGAAGGTGCTGCGGAAGGCTGCTCGCCTGTCGCAGGAAGACCTGGCCGAGCGCATGACCCGGCTCGGGTTCAAGTTCCACCAGACTCAGATCGCCAAGATCGAGAACGGCACCCGCCTGCTGCGTTTCGACGAGGTCGTCGGCCTGGCCAAGGCGCTCAACGTCTCCGCTCCCCACTTCATGACCGAGGCCGTCGCCGGCCCCGACGAGCCGGACTACGAGTTGCAGGAGGCCGGCTACCGGGTCCAGCAGGCCGAGCAGGAGTTGAAGACCGCTCACGACATCGAGCAAGGTGCCAGAGCCCGGCTCGAAGAGGCCGAGCGCGAGTACGACGAGATCGCGCAGCGCCTCGCGGCCCAGGGAGTCGACGTCGGCGAGGACACCGGACCCGAGTGGTACCCCGCCCCGAACTCCCCCTGGGACCCGTTGGGCAAGGGGCCGTCCGACGGCCAGTAGGAGGTCTCCTCCCGCTGCCACGGCCCCGCTCAGCCGTCCTCCCCGCGCAGACCATTGGCCGCTTCCCCATCGGCCCGGCCTCGCCGCACACCCGCATCGGTCCTCGGCGCTACCAACGCCGAGGACCGGTACGCGGGATCGCTTCGTTCACCGCCCATCCCGCCAGTCAGCACGGCAGCGCGTTGCCCCGCGCCGCCGAGAGGAACCCCATGCCTGAAATACCCCTGCCCATCGCCTTGCTGGCGGACGCCATCGGCGTCACCCAGCAGGACCTGCTGCGCGCCCTCCACGCCAGCACGTCAGCCGCGCACGACCCCACCCTCGTCGCGCTCACCCCGGAGGAAGCCGCCCGACGCCTGAGTGTCGGCCGGACCACCCTGTTCGCGCTCATCGCCTCCGGCGAGATCCCCTCCGTGAAGATCGGCCGCTCGCGCCGTGTCCCGGCCGAGGCGCTCAACGACTACGTCGTCGCCCGTGCCCAGCTCACCCGCTCGACCGTCGCTCTCGCGGCCTGAGGGGGCGGGCATGGCAAAGTCCCGGCAGCCCAACGGCGCCTCCTCGATCTACCTCGGCAATGACGGGAGGTGGCACGGCTACGTCACCGTCGGCGTCAAGGACAACGGCAAACCCGACCGCCGCCACGTCAAGCGGAAAACGCGCGCCGAGACCACCAAGGCGGTCCGCGAACTGGAGAAGGAGCGCGACGCGGGCCGCGTCCGCAATGCCGGCCAGACCTGGACGGTCGAGTCCTGGCTGACCCACTGGGTCGAGAACATCGCGGCCCTGCACGTCTCCGAGAACACCCTCGACGGCTACCGCGTCGCCGTCTACCACCACCTCATACCCGGACTCGGCGCACACCGCCTGACCAAGCTGGAGCCCGAGCACCTGGAGCGCTTCTACAAGAAGATGCAGGACAACGGGAGTTCAGCGGGTACCGCCCACCAGGCCCACCGCACCGTCCGTGCCGCCCTCAACGAAGCCAGGCGCCGCCGCCACCTCACCGAGAACCCAGCCACCATCGCCAAGGCGCCCCGGCTGGTAGAGGAAGAGGTGGTGCCGTACACGGTTGAGGAGGTGCAGCGCCTCCTGGAGGTGGCCGGCCGCCAGCGGAACGCCGCGCGGTGGGTCATCGCCCTGGCGCTCGGCCTCCGGCAAGGCGAGGTGCTCGGCCTCAAGTGGACGGACGTCGACTTCGACCTCGGAGTGCTCGTCGTCCACCGCGGCCGGCTCCGGCCCCGCTACCAGCACGGCTGCGGCGACACGTGCGGCCGCAAGCCCGGCTACTGCCCGCAGAAGGTCAACGTCCGCCGAGAGACGAAGGAGACCAAGTCCCGCGCCGGACGGCGCCCCATCGGTGTCCCCGACGAGCTGATGAAGCTCCTCGTCCAGCACCGCGAGAAACAGGACCGGGAACGCACCATCGCCCGCGACCTGTGGGTCGAGAAGGGATACGTCTTCACCTCACCGACCGGGGAGCCCCTCAACCCCAACACCGACCACCACAGGTGGAAGGAGCTGCTGGAGGCAGCCGGACTCCGCGACGGCCGCCTGCACGACGCCCGTCACACCGCGGGCACCATCCTGCTCATCCTTGGCGTCCCCGACACCGTCGTCGACGCGATCATGGGCTGGGAACCCGGCCAGTCCGCCCGCATGCGCCGCCGCTACCAGCACCTGACCAACCGCGTGCTCACTGATACGGCCAGTAAGGTCGGTGGCCTGCTGTGGCCCTTGGCTGAGAAGCCGCCCGGCGACTGACGCGGGCCCCAGTTCGGCGATGGGTCGGCCCGTACGCATCTGGCTTCGGGTCGACCCTTTCGAACTGACGGCGTGCGCCACGGATGTCCTAGTCTTCGGCGCTCTGCGATTCGCCCTGCCCGGAGGTGAAGGGCCGACCGTCCTGATCCGCGACGACGGCCTGCGATGCAGGCTGAATCTCGACCCGCAGCATGGGCCATGCCATGGGGTCGCCTCGGCCATCGACGTAGAGCATGTGGCGCACATGTGCGCCCACGAGAAAGTCCTTCTCCGCGAGGTCGCGGATGTTGTGCTCCAGCGTTTTCTCCGCGTCCCGGTTCTCCCGCACGCTGTGGAGCTCCGGGGCGATGTCCAGGTAGTCCCGGAGGAGGTCCAAGAACTCAACGATCAGCGACTCGTCATCGTCAGGGAGGCCGTCGGGCATGGCGTACTCGAACGTCACGCTCGTCTTGATCATGTTCCACAGGGGGTTGCCACGAGTGATCAGTGCCAGCACCCGAGGCTGTGGGAAGGCTGGATCGGGGATGAGTCTCGGGCCGCCTGCAGCCTCTTCGTCCAACGAGCGACGGACCCAAGCAGCGTGCTGCTCCTTGATCTCTCTGAGTCGCTCGACCGTGAAGTGGTTCGGCTGGTCATCGATCTGCTTGTGGTGCTTGCTGCACAACAGCAGCAGATTCGTATGGCTGTTCCTGGAGTCGTCGTCTAGGTTCGCCGCCCGTGGACCGCCCTGGGAACGGGCCACGATGTGTGCTTCCTCACCGAAAACGGACGGATCGTCGCAGTCTGTTCCTGGGGTGATCACTTCGCCGCGGCAGATTGCACATCTCCCACCGGCTTCAGCCCACACGATCTTGCGCGTTTTCTCGGAGACCCCCATGCGTGGCACCTTGCCAGAGCGCCCGGGTCGACGCAGGAGAACCGGACCGGTCCCCCTGCGCGAAGGGGCTCGTCGAAACTGCCTGAGCGCGGGCAACTGCAACCCAAACTGCAACCCTCGACGTCGAAGGGCCCCACCGCGAGCGGTGGGGCCCTTCGACGTCGTGCCCGGTGAGGCACTGGCGGAGGATACGAGATTCGAACTCGTGAGGGGTTGCCCCCAACACGCTTTCCAAGCGTGCGCCCTAGGCCTCTAGGCGAATCCTCCGTGGGGAACAGTACAAGACGGAGGGGGGTGGGAGCGAACTCGTTCGGGGGTGGGGGGATCGGGTAGGGTGGGCGTAGCCCCTCACGTGGCGCTATCTCGCTGAACTCCCCCAGGGCCGGAAGGCAGCAAGGGTAGGTGGGCTCTGGCGGGTGCGTGGGGGGTCTTTGTGTGGGTGGGGACGGTTGTCGGTGGGCGCGGCTAGGCTCGTGGTGTGTCGCTCGCCCTGTATCGCCGCTATCGCCCCGAGACCTACGCCGAGGTCATCGGGCAGGAGCATGTCACCGACCCGTTGCAGCAGGCCCTGCGGAACAACCGGGTCAATCATGCGTACCTGTTCAGCGGGCCGCGCGGGTGCGGGAAGACGACCAGTGCGCGGATCCTCGCGCGGTGTCTGAACTGTGAGCAGGGGCCGACGCCCACGCCCTGCGGGGAGTGCCGGTCGTGCCGGGACCTGGCCAGGAACGGGCCGGGGTCGATCGACGTCATCGAGATCGACGCCGCCTCGCACGGTGGTGTCGACGATGCCCGTGACCTGCGGGAAAAGGCGTTCTTCGGGCCCGCGGGCAGCCGGTACAAGATCTACATCATCGACGAAGCCCATATGGTCACCTCGGCCGGCTTCAACGCGCTGCTCAAGGTCGTCGAGGAGCCTCCGGAGCATCTGAAGTTCATCTTCGCCACCACCGAGCCCGAGAAGGTCATCGGGACGATCCGGTCGCGGACGCACCACTACCCCTTCCGGCTCGTGCCGCCCGGGACGCTGCGGGACCACCTCGCCGAGGTCTGCCGGCAGGAGGACATCCCCGTCGAGGACGGAGTCTTCCCGCTGGTCGTACGGGCCGGGGCCGGGTCCGTACGCGACTCGATGTCGGTCATGGACCAGCTGCTCGCCGGGGCCGGGGCGGACGGTGTGACGTATGCCATGGCCACCGCGCTGCTCGGGTACACCGACGGGGCGCTGCTCGACGATGTCGTCGACGGCTTCGCCGCCGGGGACGGGGCCGCGGTCTTCCAGGTCGTCGACCGGGTCATCGAGGGCGGGCACGACCCGCGGCGCTTCGTCGCCGACCTGCTGGAGCGGCTGCGCGACCTGGTCATCCTCGCCGCTGTGCCGGACGCCGCCGAGAAGGGGCTCATCGACGCCCCGCGGGACGTCCTGGAGCGTATGCAGGCGCAGGCCTCGGTCTTCGGCGCCGCCGAGCTGAGCCGCGCCGCCGACCTGGTCAACGCCGGGCTGACGGAGATGCGCGGGGCGACCTCGCCGCGGTTGCAGCTGGAACTCATCTGCGCGCGCGTGCTGCTGCCCGCCGCCTACGGCGACGAGCGGTCCGTCCAGGCACGCCTGGAGCGGCTGGAGCGGGGCGGCGCCTTCACCGGCGGGGCCGGTGGTGGTGGCTATCCGGCTGCCGCAGCGCCTCCGCCGGTCGCCCCGCCTGCCCCTGCGGCCCCTCCCGCGCCCGTCGCGCAGCCCGCGCCCGCCGTCCCTCCCGTGCCCGCGGCCCCGCCGCCGGTCGCCCCGCCGCCCGCCGCCCCGCCGGCCTCCGCGCCCGCGCCCGTGCCCCCCGCCGACGCTCCCGCCCGGCGTGGGGCCTGGCCCACCGCCGCGGCGCCCGCGGCCGCGCCGGCCGCCGCTGCCGCGTCCGCGGGGGCCGCTCCGCAGGGCGGCGGCTCCGCGGGGGTCGGGGATCCCTCGCGGGTACGGCAGATGTGGCCGCAGATCCTGGAGGCCGTCAAGAGCAGGCGCCGCCTCACGTGGATGCTGCTCTTCAACAACGCCCAGGTCTCCGGTTTCGACGGCGAGACGCTGCAGATCGGCTTCGACAACCCCGGGGCCCGCAACAGCTTCGCCAACAACGGCAGCGAGGACGTCCTCAAGCAGGCCATCAGCGACGCCCTGGGTGTGCAGTGGCGGATCGAGGCCATCGTCGACCCCTCGGGCGGCGGCTCCGGCCCCGGTCCCGGCCCCGCGGGCGGCTTCGGCGGCGGTGGCGGCAGCGCCCCCGGCGGCTTCGGCGGCGGCGGTGCTCCCGGCGCCCCCCGCCCGTCCGCGCCCCCGCAGGCCCCCCAGGCACCGCCCCCGCCCGCGAGCCCCGACGCGTACGGCTCGGCCCAGGCCCCCGCCCGTACCGCCCCGGCGGCCACCGCGCCCGGCGGGCAGACCGCGCCCGGCGGTCCGGGCGGCGTCGCCGTGGCCGGTCGGGGGACGGCGGTGGCCGCACCGCCCGCGCCCCGTCCCGCCCCGTCCGGGCCCGGGGACGTACCGCCCGGTCAGGCGTCCGGCGGGCAGCGGCCGCGGCTCATGACGGACGAGGTGCCGCCCCCGATCGAGGACGACATCCCCGAGGACGACGACCCCGACCTCGTCGATTCGGCACTCAGCGGTCACGATCTGTTCATCCGCGAGCTCGGGGCGACCGTGATCGAGGAGATCCGGCACGACTGACGGCCCGCGCGGCCCCGGCGCTCGTCCCCGCAGACCGGGACTGACCTGCCCCGCAGCGGGCAGACGGCCCTGCGGATACGCCGCAGGGTCACCGCACCCGCTACTCCCGTCGGAGTCCGCGGGCGGCGCGATCCTCCGTACGGCGTAGGGCGCGGCAGGGGGCGAGCACGTAGGCTCGGCGTGTCACGGACGGCAGGGTGCGAGACGATCGAAAGACGGACCGGGACCGGTATGAAATATCCGGTGCCGGACCGATCCGGGACGAGAACCCGGTACGAAGAAGCGGTACGAACAAGCGGTACGAACAAGCGGTACGAAGAAACGGTACGACAGCCGGGGGCGACCCCGGACCGAAGGACGAAGCCCGTCCGGCGGACGATGCGAGGCAGGAGCGAACCATGATTCCCGGTGGTCAGCCGAACATGCAGGCGCTGCTCCAGCAGGCGCAGAAGATGCAGCAGGACCTGGCCGCGGCCCAGCAGGAGCTGGCCAGGACCGAGGTCGAGGGCACGGCGGGCGGCGGGCTGGTCACGGCGACCGTGTCCGGCGCGGGCGAACTGCGCGCGCTGGTGATCGACCCCAAGGCCGTCGATCCGGAGGACACCGAGACGCTGGCGGACCTCGTGGTCGCCGCCGTGCACAACGCGACGGAGGCGGCACAGGAAGTGCAGCAGCGCAAGCTGGGCCCGCTCGCACAGGGTCTCGGCGGCGGACTGCCCGGACTCTTCTGATCATCGGGCCGTCGGCCCCGCCCGCCCCGGTCCGGCGACCGGACGGCAGGCGGCCGAAGCCCCCACCCCCCTCCTCCCCGAAAGGCGACCCGGCGTGTACGAAGGCGTGGTCCAGGACCTGATCGACGAACTGGGCAGGCTGCCCGGCGTGGGTCCCAAGAGCGCGCAGCGGATCGCCTTCCACATCCTGCAGGCCGATCCCGCCGACGTGCGGCGGCTGGCGCACGCGCTGGCGGAGGTCAAGGCGAAGGTGCGCTTCTGCCAGGTGTGCGGGAACGTCGCGCAGGACGAGCTGTGCCGGGTGTGCCGGGACCCGCGCCGCGACCCGTCGGTGATCTGCGTCGTCGAGGAGCCCAAGGACGTGGTCGCGATCGAGCGGACCCGCGAGTTCCGCGGGAGGTACCACGTGCTGGGCGGGGCGATCAGCCCCATCGACGGGGTCGGGCCGGACGATCTGCGGATCGCGGAGCTGCTGCGCCGGCTCGCCGACGACTCGGTCACCGAGCTGATCCTGGCGACCGACCCCAATCTGGAGGGCGAGGCGACAGCGACGTACCTAGCCCGGACGGTCAAACCGATGGGTTTGCGTGTGACGCGCCTGGCCAGCGGCCTGCCGGTGGGCGGCGACTTGGAGTACGCGGACGAGGTCACGCTGGGGCGGGCCTTCGAAGGGAGGCGGTTGCTCGATGTCTGAGACCGTGGTGAACAGGAGCAAGGAGAGTCCCACCGGCGCGGTGGCGGCGGGCGGCGCCCCGGGCGGCGCCGACCCCGTGGTGGAGCTGCCGCGCGAGCAGGAGCCGGACGAGTACGCCGTCCAGATCGCGGACCAGGTCGAGAGCTTCATCCTCTCGGTCCGCGAGGTCGCCAAGGGCGACGACCCGGACAGCGCGGTGCCGTACCTGCTGCTGGAGGTCTCGCAGCTGCTGCTGGCGGGCGGGCGGCTCGGGGCGCACGAGGACTTCGTGCCGGACGAGCGCTACGAGCCCGACGCCGGGCCCGAGCCCGACGAGGACGACCTGCGGCAGCGGCTCGCGACGCTGCTGGAGCCGATCGACGTCTACTCCGAGGTCTTCGACCCGTACGTGCCCCGGTCCACGCCGGTGGCCTGCCGGATCTCGGACGACATGGCCGACGTGGTGGCCGATCTCACGCACGGCCTCACGCACTTCCGGGCCGGGCGGGTGTCGGAGGCGCTGTGGTGGTGGCAGTTCTCGTACCTGTCCAACTGGGGTTCGACGGCGAGCGCGAGCCTGCGGGCGCTGCAGTCGCTGGTGGCGCACGTACGGCTGGACAGCCCGCTGGACGAGCTGGACGGACTGGACACGGGCGGCGAGGCGGACGACGAGGAGGAGCTGGCGGAGGAGGCCGGCCGCGTCATGGAGGCCGAGCTGGGGACGATGGGGCTGCGACCGGCGCGGTGAGGGCCCGCGGCCGCTGGACGGTTGAGCGCTGAGGGGGAGCGCTGGGGGAGCGCTGGGGGCAATGCTGGGGGAGCGCCGAGGGGCACGGGTGGCCGGTGACGGGCCGGCGTGATCGAGTGATCATCCTCTGGGCGTCACATCTCACCATGCGATACGTTCCGGGCGAATCGTGCCTGCTCGTTAAACTGGGCCGACCGCATTCACATCCCTGAGCGAGGAGCGCACGTGGGCCTTGTCGTGCAGAAGTACGGCGGCTCCTCTGTCGCCGATGCCGAAGGCATCAAGCGGGTCGCACGCCGGATCGTGGACACCAAGAAGAACGGCCATCAGGTCGTCGTGGTGGTCTCGGCGATGGGCGACACGACGGACGAGCTGATCGATCTCGCGGAGCAGGTGTCGCCGATTCCGGCGGGCCGCGAGTTCGACATGCTGCTGACCGCGGGAGAGCGCATCTCCATGGCGCTGCTGGCGATGGCGATCAAAAACCTCGGCCACGAAGCGCAGTCCTTCACCGGCAGCCAGGCGGGTGTGATCACCGACTCGGTGCACAACAAGGCGCGGATCATCGACGTCACGCCGGGCCGGATCCGTACCGCGCTCGACGAGGGCAACATCGCGATCGTCGCCGGCTTCCAGGGTGTGTCGCAGGACAAGAAGGACATCACCACGCTCGGGCGGGGCGGCTCGGACACCACGGCGGTCGCGCTGGCCGCGGCGCTGGACGCCGAGGTGTGCGAGATCTACACCGATGTCGACGGCGTCTTCACCGCCGACCCGCGGGTGGTGAAGAAGGCCCGCAAGATGGACTGGATCGCCTTCGAGGACATGCTGGAGCTGGCGAGCTCCGGTTCGAAGGTGCTGCTGCACCGCTGTGTGGAGTACGCGCGGCGCTACAACATCCCGATCCACGTGCGCTCGTCCTTCTCGGGGCTCCCGGGCACCTGGGTCAGCAACGAACGGCCCGCGGGCCTGGAACCGCGGCCGGTGCCGCACCACGTATCGCAAGGAGGCAGCCCAGTGGAGCAGGCGATCATCTCCGGTGTCTCGCACGACACCTCGGAGGCGAAGATCACGGTCGTCGGCGTGCCGGACAAGCCGGGCGAGGCGGCGACGATCTTCCGGGCCATCGCGGACGCCGAGATCAACATCGACATGATCGTGCAGAACGTGTCGGCCGCCACGACCGCGCTGACCGACATCTCCTTCACCCTGCCGAAGGCCGAGGGCCACAAGGCGATGGAGGCGCTGTCGCGGGCGCAGACCGTGATCGCGTTCGACTCGCTGCGCTACGACGACCAGATCGGCAAGATCTCGCTGGTCGGGGCCGGGATGAAGACCAACCCGGGGGTGACGGCGACCTTCTTCGAGGCGCTGTCCAACGCGGGGGTCAACATCGAGCTGATCTCGACCTCGGAGATCCGCATCTCGGTGGTCACCCGGGCCGACGACGTGAACGCGGCGGTGCAGGCGGTGCACACCGCCTTCGGGCTGGACAGCGACAGCGACGAGGCCGTGGTCTACGGCGGCACCGGCCGCTGACCGCTGCCGCCCGCCGCCGATCCGATGGATGAAAATGTGACGAATCGGATCGGATCTGGCTGAATCCGGTCGGATGGTGGTCTGGACCACTTGAATCCGCCCGTACAACCCTGGAGAATTTCCTCCCCCGTGGCCGCAACCGCAGGCCGCGGGGGAGCGTCTTTGTGTCAGCGCGCCACCGGGTGCTGTCCGGGGTGCTGCACACACCGAATGTGAACGGGGGCCGTCGGTGCAAATCTGGCGCTGAGGGAAGAGCTGGTGCGCATGGGGATATATGACGCTCCGTCGGGCGGGATGCCTTGCGCGTACAACCCTGACAGGGGGATGCGTGTCCAACTGGCGTGGCGGAGGCACTGGCTATCGATACGGCACTGGGACGAGCGGCGGTCGCACCCGTCGTCCGTCCGGCGCGCCCGGCCGACCCGGCCCGAGCGGCACGCCCCGCCGGAACGAAGCGGGCGCCGTACGGAGGGCTCCCGGTGATCGCGCCCTGGCCGGTGGCGGGAGTGACACCCGCCGCGCCCGGCCCGGTGTCGACCGGCGGGGGGCCGGGCGCGGGACTCGCGGACGACGCCGCCGCGGGACGAACAGACGGACGCGAGGGCACTGACGCCGCGATGGCCGCCGGCACCACGGTCGACCACCTCACCGAGACCTACCGCGCCCACTACCGCGCCCTGCTGGGGCTGGCCGCCCTGCTGCTGGACGACACCGCGTCCTGCGAGGACGTCGTGCAGGAGGCCTTCATACGGGTGCACTCCGCGCGCAGCCGGGTCCGCGACCCCGACAAGACCCTCGCCTACCTCCGCCAGACGGTGGTCAACCTCTCGCGCTCGGCCCTGCGCCGCCGCATCCTCGGGCTGAAGCTGCTCTCCAAGCCCATGCCCGACATGGCCTCCGCGGAGGAGGGCGCGTACGAGCTGCTGGAGCGCGACCAGCTCAAGGCCGCGATGCGCTCCCTGCAGCGGCGGCAGCGCGAGGTGCTGGTGCTGCGCTACTTCGCCGACATGACCGAGGCCCAGGTCGCCGAGACGCTCGGGATATCGCTCGGCTCGGTGAAGGCGTACGGCTCACGCGGCATCGCCGCCCTGCGGGTCGCGATGGAGAGCACGACATGACCGCGGTCCCCGACGCACACGACGACGACACCCCCGAAGCCATGGACCACCGGCACCACCGCACCCCCGACGACCCGGACCGCGCCCCGGCTTCCCCGTCCGCCCCCGCCCCCGCCTCGGACGCGGCGGCCGACGCCGGGTCCGGGACCGGCGCCTTCCGCGAGGCCGATCGCCGGGCCGCCGGTGAGGAGGAGGCGCTGCGCGTCCTCTTCCACCAGGCCGTGCGCGACCTGCGGCCCGCGCCCGACGCGCTGGAGCACCTGCGCCACGCCGTGCCCGCGCGGCGGCAGCACCGGCGGCAGGCGATGGCCGGCAGCGTCGCGGCCCTGCTGCTGGTCGGCGCGGCGGTGCCCGCGCTCGTCCACGCCGCCGGCGCCACCGGCGGACCGTCCGCTGCTCCCGCCGGACCCGGGAGCCCCCGCGCCTCCCAGCCGGACGACAACGGCCGCGCCGACGCCTGGGGCACCAGCGGCGACGCCGGGGCGGACCGCACCGGGCCGGGCGACGGCGACTCCGGCCGCCAGACCTCGGCCTCCGGCGGCGACGGCAACTCCGCCGGACCGGTCACCAGCCCCGGCGGCCTGCCGACGCCCGCGGCCCCGGCCTGCTCCAGCGCCCAGCTCGGCAGGGGCAGCAGCAGCGCCGTCCCCGACTCCGACGGGCACATCCACGGCTGGTTCCGCGTCGCGAACGTCTCCACCTCCACCTGCACCGTGCCGCCCGGCCCGGCCACCGTGGGGGCCATCGCCCAGGGCGCCGCCGACCCCGCGCAGATCACGGTCGTCAACCACACCGCGGGCGACGCCGCCACCGAGCTGCCCCCGCCCGCCGACGACGGGCAGCCGCTCGTCCTCGCCCCGGGCCAGACCTACGAGGTGGCCTTCGCCTGGGTGCCCGCCGACACCGGCCCGGGTGGCTGCCCGCCGACCGGCTCGCCGACGGCCAGCCCCACCGCGACGCCCACCCCGACGGACACCGGCGGCCCCGCGGCGGCCGACGGCAAGGACGGCGCAGGCTCCGCCGCCGCGGTGAAGTCGGACGGCCCGGCGGGCAGCGGCCAGTCCGCGGGCACCCCGACCGGGACGGCGGCGCCCGCCACCATCGCACTGACCCACACCCCCGCGGCCGGTGCGCCGCTCATCGTCGGCCCGACCCTCCAGGACGCCTGCGCCGGCACCGTCTACACCACCGCCCCGATCGCGGACAGCCCGCCCGCGAGTCCCTGACCGGCCGGGGCGCGCCGCCCTGACCAGGAGCCGGGCACGGGCCCCAGTCCCGACCGGCTCCCGACCGGGTCCCGGTGGCGGACGGCGCGGAGCTGCCCCGTACCGTGGGGGTGTGTACCGGTTCCTGCTCACCCCGCGCTGGCTGGCTGTCGGCGTGTTCGTGGTGCTCGCCGTCGTCGTGTGCGTCTTCATGGGCACGTGGCAGCTGAGCCGCTTCGAATTCCGGGTGGACCAGCACCGGGACGCCAAGAACTCCCAGGCCCACGCGGCGGAGCAGAAGCCCGTGCCGCTCGGCGGGGTGCTGCCCGACACCAGGGCCGAGGTGCCCTCGGACGCCTCCGGCCGCCGGGTCACCGCGACCGGCCGCTACGACACGGCGCACCAGCTGCTCGTCCCCGACCGCCGGCTCGACGGCCGCGACGGCTACTACGTGCTCACCCCGCTGCGGCTCGACGGCGGCGCCGCGCTGCCGGTCGTGCGCGGCTGGCTGCCGGGCAGGGTGCCCTCGGGCGCCCCGGCGGACGGCGGTGCCGGCGGCGGTGCGGTGCCGGCCGCACCCTCCGGCGAGGTCACCGTCATCGGCGCGCTGCAATACCCCGAGGCGGCGGGCAGCAACGGGGTACCCACCGCGCCCGGCGGGCTCCCCTCCGGACAGCTGGGCATCATCAGCGCCGCGTCCCTGGTCAACCTCCTTCCGTATCCCGTCTACAACGGCTGGATCACCGCGACCGAGGCCGCCACGCCCCTCGAGGCCGTGCCGCCGGTGGCGCCACCGAACAGCGGACTGGACCTCAAGGCCTTCCAGAACCTCGGCTACACCGGCCAGTGGTTCGTCTTCGCCGGCTTCGTCGTCTTCATGTACTTCCGGCTGGCCCGGCGGGAGGCCGAGGCCCGCGCCGACGCCGAGCTGGGTCTGGTGCCCCCGTCCGGCCCGGGCGTGGGGCCCGGGGCCGGAACCGGGGCGAAGGCCGGGTCAGCCGCCCACGTGGCGTAGGGCGAAGGCCAGCTCCAGCCGGACCTGCTTGATGCGCTCCTCCACGACGAGCGAGCCGTGACCCGCGTCGTAGCGGTACACCTCGTGCGGCTTGTCCAGCTCCCGCAGCCGCTCGACGTAGTTGTCGATCTGGCGTATCGGGCAGCGCGGGTCGTTCATCCCCGCGCTGATGTAGACCGGCGCGCTGACCTGCTCCACGTAGCTCAGCGGCGAGGAGGCCTCGTAGCGCTCGGGCACCTCGGCGGGAGAACCGCCGAAGAGCGTGCGGTCGAGCGACTTGAGGGCTTCCATCTCGTCGGCGTACGCCGTCGGATAGTCCGCGACCGGCACCGCGGCTATGCCCACCGCCCAGTCGCCCGGCTGGGTGCCGAGGCCCAGCAGCGTCAGGTAGCCGCCCCACGAGCCGCCGGTGAGCACGAGCCGAGCCGGGTCGGCCAGGCCCGACTCCACCGCCCAGGCGCGGACCGCGGCTATGTCCTCCAGCTCGATGAGGCCCACACGGTGCTTGAGGGCGTCCGTCCACTCCCGGCCGTAGCCGGTCGACCCGCGGTAGTTGACCCGCACCACCGCGAAGCCGTGGTCGAGCCAGGCGGCGGGGCCGGCCGCAAAGGCGTCCGACTCGTGCCACGTCGGGCCGCCGTGGACCTCGAAGACCGTCGGCAGCGGTCCCGCGTCCGGCCCGGCGGCGGGCGGGCGCTGGACCAGGGCGTGGATGCGGCCGCCGGGTCCCTCCACCCAGACGTCCTCCACCGGCACCGAGTCGGGTGCCCGCAGCCCGGCCGCCTCCAGCACGACCGCTCCGGTGGTGGAGCGCACGGCGGGCGGCCGCTCCGCCGAGGACCACAGATACTCCACCGTTCCGTCCGGACGGGAGGTGGCGCCGCTGACCGAGCCGCGCGGGGTCTCCAGCGCGGTCAGCGTGCCGTCCGCCAGGTCGTAGCGGAACAGCTCGCTGCGGGCGTGGTAGTCGTGCACCAGCAGCAGCGCGCCCGCGTCCGGATACCACTCGGCCTGCACGTCGCCCGGCAGGTCGATCGCCGGGAGTATCTGCTCGCCGCTCTCCACGTCCCAGATCAGCGGCAGCCAGCGGTCGGAGCGCTGGTGGCCGACCAGCAGCCGCGGATCGCCGGGCACCGGGGCGAAGCCCCAGCTGTCGAGGCCGAGCTCGCGTTCGCCGCCCTCGGTGTCGTCCAGCTCCGCGACCACCGAGCCGTCCGCGACCCGCAGCACCCGCAGGGCGCTGTGCATCGCGTCACCGTGCTCGGTGTGCTCGATGACGACGAGCGTGCCGTCCTCGGAGAGGTCGCCGACGCCCGCGGACTCCTCGTGCCGGTAGATCTCGTAGGGCTCCGCGCCTTCCGCGGGCACGACATGCACGGTCGTGCCCTCGTCGTCCGTCGAGCGGCCGACGACCGCGACACCGCCGACACCGAGCGCCACGCCCGCGGGATAGGACGGGGCGAGGCCGGGGGCGGCCGGTATGTCCTCACCCCCGCCGAACGGCTGGCGCATCCACACGCCGAACTCGTCCCCGTTCGTGTCCGAGAACCACCAGACCCACTCGCCGTCCCGGCTCAGGGTGCCGTCCGTCGTGCCGTTGGGCCGGTCGGTGACCTGGCGGCGCTCGCCCGTCCGGCGATCCCACGCGTACAGCTCGTACGTACCCGTCACGTCGGAGACGTACAGATTGCGCTCCGGTGCGTCCTCCGCCCACTCCGGCAGGCCCACGCGCGGCGCGCGGTACCTCTTCTCCCAGTCGGGAAGGCGGCCGTGGGGCTCGCGCCGGGACGTGGTGCGCCGCGCGGGGGAGTCCGCGGGGCTCGTGGGGGCTTCCTGCGCCTCCGCGGGGGGCGGGGCCGTGAGGGTGGCCGGCGCACCGGGCGCGGCGGTGGTGGCATCCGGGACAGCCGCGGGCGATGCGGGGGGTAGGGGCTGGGCTGATACGGCGGGCGCCGCTTCGGATGCGGGTGCGGACCCGCTGGCGGATCCGGTCGTCTCGTTCATGCCCTCCATCATGCTCCGCCGGGCAGGCCTCACGAGCGGCCCTCGGCCAGCCTGTGGACAACTCTGGGCAGGGGCCTGACAAAGCGGGGAGCCGCGGTGACATTGAGGCGGGTTGTGTGGGGTTCCGGAGGCCTCGGTGGTCCCGGTGTCCCGGTGCCCCGGCGGTCCCGGAGGCCTCGGTCAGGTCCCGGCCGTCCCGTCGGCCTCGCCGGTTCCGGTCATTCGCCGGACGCGGTGGTCCCGGTGGTCCCGGTGGTCCTGGTGGATCCGCCGGACGCGGCGGTGTCGGTGGTTCCCTCGGCCCCGGCGGTCCCCTCGGCCCCGGCGGTCCCCTCGGCCCCGGTGGTCCCCTCGGCCCCGGCGGCTTCGCCGGGCTCCTCGGTGCCGCGCACCACGACCACCGGGCACTCGGCGTGGACGGTCACGCTGTGGCTCACCGAGCCGAGCAGGGTGGCGCGGAAGGTGCCGCGGCCGCGGACACCGACCACGATGAGATCGGCGTCCTCCTCGTCCGCGCGGTCCAGGATCGCCTGGGCCGCGTTGCCGAGGACGACGACCTGCTCGACGCTCTCCGCCTGCCGCGGCGGAAGGGCTTCCGCGACCGCCTCGGCGAGAGCCTGGGCGGCGGGCTCCTCCATGTCGAGGTCCTCCGGGAGGCCGGGGACGCCCGCCCAGCCGAACGCGCCCGGCAGCTCCCAGGCCATGACGGCGATGAGCCGTCCGCCGGTCAGCTCGGCCTGGCGGCCGGCCCAGCGCAGGGCCTGGACGGAGGGCGTCGAGCCGTCGACCCCGACGATGATCGTGTCGTTCGGCATCCTGTCGGCCTTTCGCTCGCGCGGGCGGGTGGACGGATGAGCGGCTACCCGCTGATTCGGAGCGTAAGCACTGGCCGGGGGCGGCGCGACCGGGGACGGCACGACCGGGGTGGGGCCACCGGCGTTCGCGCGCGGTGCGCTGCCCCGGCCGTACGGAACCCGGCCCTGCGCGCCGCGGGGTCCGGGGCTCAGGCGCGGGCGGCCGCGTCCAGCAGGGGGGTCAGCTCGGTGGTGACCGTGGCCAGGGGCGCGGTGGACTCGTGGGCGCGGCAGAGCAGGATCGCGCCCTCCAGGGTGGAGATCATCAGCGTGGCCAGGGCCGGGGCGCGCTCGGCGGGCACGGCGAGGGTGACCAGGGCGGCGGTCAGCGGGGTGGTCCAGGCCGTGAAGGCGGAGGCGGTCGCCGCGCGGGCCGAGGGGGTGGAGGCCGTGGAGTCGACGGTGGCGGCGGCCACCGGGCAGCCGGTGAGGAAGCCCGTCGACTCGAATTCGTCGATCCACTGCTGCGCCATCGCGGCGAAGAGGGCGCCGGGGGTGGGCTCCGGCAGCGCGGCCAGGAAGCGCTCGACGCGCCTGCCCGCGTAGCCGCCGGCCCAGCGGACGGCCTCGTTGACGACCTGTTCCTTGCCGCCGGGAAAGTAGTGCTGGAGGGATCCGCGCGGGGCCTCCGCGTGGGCGGCGATGTCGCGCATGCCCGTCGCGCCGACGCCGTCGCGCCGGATGAGCTGGGCCGCGGCGAAGACCATACGCTCCCGCGGGCCGTGGGTGCGGGGTGCAGTCATCGCCGGCCTCCTCAGGGTCCGTCCAGCTTATAGACGCCGCTCGGGCCGTCGGAGGTGTACGCCACCCGTGCGACGGGCAGGTGCCGCGCCAGCGCGCCGAGCAGGGTCGGTCTGCCGGGCAGGACGGTCGCCGCGACGCGCCGGACGCCGCGGGCGCGCGCCCGGTCGAGCAGCAGCTCCAGCATTGCGCGGCCGGCGCCCTGCCGCTGCCAGGGGTCGCCGACGAGGACGCCCAGTTCCGCGGCTGTTGCGTCCGCGGGCAGGGCGAGGCTGGCCAGGCCGGTCAGCCGGGCCCGCGAACCGCCCCGGGCGTACGCCACCACCGCGTCGTGGCGCTCGGGGCGGCCCGCGAGCACCTGCTCCAGATACTCCGCGGGCAGGGCGCGTACCGGGCCGAAGAAGCGCAGCCGGACCGTCTCGGGCGAGCAGGCCGCGAACAGGGCGTGCAGCGCGGGCGCGTCGCAGGGGCGGACGGGCTCGGCCCGCCAGCGCCCGGCGGCAGCGGGAGAGGGGGGCGGGGCGCCGTACGCCGTTCTCGCATCGGCCGACGTGGGAAACCGCGGCTGCCGCCGGTCCGACGTGCCTATGACGTTCGTCATAGGCACCAGTATTATGACGCCCGTCATAGGCCGCAACTCGGCCTCGGCCCGTCCCGGGAGGCCCCGGCGGCACGGCGGAAAGGGCGCGACCGTATGCGCGGAACAGGGATCGGCTTTCTCGGGCTCGGCGTCATGGGACGGCCCATGGCGCTCAACCTGCAGCGGCGGCAGCCGGTGGGCGCGCCGCTCACGGTGTGGAACAGGACGCCCGCCAAGTGCGCGGAACTGCGGGAGGCCGGAGCCGTCGTCGCCGCGTCCGCGGCGGATGTGCTGAGCACCTGTGACGTCGTCTTCCTGATGCTCGCGGACGGCGCGGCCGTGGACGACGTACTCGGACGCGGTACCGACGCCTTCGCCGACCGGGTGCGGGGGCGGACGCTCGTGCACATGGGCACCACCTCCCCCGACTACTCGCACGCGCTGGAGGCGGACGTCCGTGCGGCGGGCGGGCGTTACGTCGAGGCGCCGGTGTCGGGATCGCGGGTGCCCGCGGAGGCGGGGCAGTTGGTCGCGATGCTCGCCGGTGAGCCGACGGCCGCGGAGGTAGTACGACCGCTGCTGGCGCCCATGTGCCGGGAGGCCTTCGACTGCGGTCCGGTGCCCAACGCCCTCATCACCAAGCTCGCCGTGAACCTGTTCCTGATCACCATGGTCACCGGCCTCACCGAGGCCTACCACTTCGCCGACCGGCACGGCCTGGACCGGGACCGCTTCCTCGCCGTGCTCGACGCCGGGCCCATGGCCAGCGCGGTCTCGCGGATGAAGGCGCCCAAGCTGCGCGAGCGCGACTTCGCCGTCCAGGCGGGCGCGGTGGACGTGCTGAAGAACAACCGGCTCATCGCCGACGCGGCGCGCGCGGCCGGGCTCGCCTCACCGCTGCTCGACGTCTGCCACGCGCTCTTCACCGAAACCGTGGCAATGGGCCACGGCGACGGCGACATGGTCGCGGTCCTGCACGCCATCGAGGCCCGCACGTCTGTACGCGAGAACGGGTAGGGCAGGTGACGGCGCCGCATATGCCACGTCGTCACCATGTGCCGCGATCCGGCCGCCCGCGTTGCCGTCCGCCGTGCCGGGGTGGGGGCCGGGGCACCGCGGACGGCGGGCCCGTCAGGACAGCGTCGTGCAGATGTCCTCGGAGGGGCCGCTGAGGGCCAGCAGTTCCCTGCTGGTCGTGCCGCCGACCGTGGTGACCTTCACCGACATGAAGGTGCTCGCCACGATCCACTTGTTGTGGACGGGCCGGTCGGTGGTGTGGAAACCGGCCGACCAGTCGTTGCCGCTCAGGACGTACGAGTCGGGGGTGGGATAGGTGATCACCCCCGTGCCGGAGATGTCGCGCACGATGCTTTCGCCGCTGTCCAGGTTGGTGACCTTCATGAGCAGCGGACCGTCCTCGATCGAGAAGACGGGGGTGCCGGCGGAGTCCGTCCAGGTCCGCATCCGCAGGTCGCTCACCGGGAATTCGGTGTGCGTGGGGAAGGCGCAGACCTCGCCCGCGGGGTAGTCCCGGGGCGACTCGTCCGGATGGGTCACCACCGGGCCCTGGAGCCCCCGCACGTTCGCCGGTACGCCCGGCAGGGCCGGGACGGCGGCGTCCGCGGGCGCCGCCTGCGCCTGGGCCGGTGCCGCGAGGACGGTGGCCAGCGCGCCCGCCGCCAGTGCCGCCGCGCCCGCCGCCCGAGCGGCGCTCCGCCGGGCGGTCCGTACGCCCCGTGCGCCCTCGCCCGTGTCCGGGGCGCCTGCCCGGCGTGCCGCGGCCCCTTGCCGTGTCTTCATGCCACGTCCTCCCGTTTCCGTGTACGCGCCGCCGCCCCCTTGCGGCGACGCGGGTCCTGCCGTTCCGCGCGCCGGTCGTGTGCGGCCGCGCGCTGCCGTGCGGTCGGTGTTCCCGTCGCGCGGCACCATGGCCGGTCGCTCTGCCTTATGCGCGCGCGGCACCGCCCGGACGGCGGACGGCCGACCCTGGGCGGCGCTCTCGGGCTCCCCCCGTACGCTCGAAAGCGCCGCGCACACCACCGTGCCGGGCGAGGAGGACGACGGCGGTACGTTTCGGCCCTGGCCGAAGCGAAGGTCGATGCGAAGGCCGGAGCGAAGGCATAAGCGACGCCCGGAGCGGAGGCCGAAGCAGGAACCGCCGGGAAGGGGGACGTCCGTGCGCATCCACTTCACGCTGACCGACCTGGCCCGTACCCGGATCGCGGGCCGCCCCAGCCCGCTGACAGCCACCACCTTCAGCGCCTTCCGGCTCACCCAGCGGGCGGGTGCGCCGCGGCTGGACGACTGGCGGCGGCTCGTACGTGCCGGGTTCGCGCTCCTCGACGCCCCCGCGCCCGCGTCGCCCCGGCAGCGGCCGTGGCAGACGTACTTCGGGCAGCTCACGGCCTCCGACCCGGCCCACCCCGTGCCGCGCTTCCTGCGCCCGCACATCGGCCTGGACAGCCTCGACGACGAGCTGGAGCGGCTGCTCGGCACGCCCTCGCGGGCCTTGCGCGCCGACCTGGAGTACGTCGGACGGCACCGCCCGCTGCCCGGCTGGACCCGCGACCTCGCCGCGGGGGACCCGGCCACGGTGGAGGGCCTCGCCGCGGCCGTCCGCAGCTACCACCGGGTGGCGGTGGCGCCGTACTGGCGCCGGATCTCCGTGGCGCTCGCCGCCGACCGGGCCGCACGCACCCGGCAGTTGGGGGAGGGCGGCATCGAGCGGGTGCTGGGCGGCCTCGGGCCCGGCGTCCGGTGGCGGCCGCCGGTGCTGGAGGTGCGGACGGTGGCGCCGCTCGCGTACGACTACCACCTGCGCGGGCGCGGGCTCGTCCTCGCACCCGGGGCCTTCGGCGGATATGTGCCGTGCGATCCGGACGACGAGCAGCCGACGCTCTACTACGAGGTCGGTGCGGGCGCGGGTACGGACGCGCCGCACCCGTTCGCGCCCGCGGCGGGCGGCGGGGCGCCGTACGAGGGCCTGGCGGCGCTCATCGGGCACAGCAGGGCGGCGGTGCTGGAGGTCGTCGCGGACGGTGTGACGACCGGCCAGCTCGCCCGCCGGGTCGGGCTGTCGCCCGCGTCGGCGAGTGAGCACGTGGGTGTGCTGCGGCGGGCGGGGCTCGTGGTGACGCGGCGCAGCGGCCGATGGAGCCATCACAGCCTGACGGCTCTGGGGGTGGAGCTGTTGCTCGCCGGTGGTGGCGGGGCCGGTGGCTGAGCGGGGCCCGTGGCCCTGCGCCCCCGGAGGGCGGCAAGTCCCGGGGCGCTTGTCGCGCGGTTCTCCCCCGGATTCCGCCCGGGTGCGCCCCACGCGTCCCCGGCGGGAGGCCATTCGGCTGGTCCGGAGGCAGGGGGTACGTGTGTCGGGCGGGGGGAGGGGGGTTGATCGTCAGATCGTAGGAACGCTCGTGCGCGCTCTGCCACGACTGTCGACGTCCCCCTGGGAGCTTCCCATGCGTCTGTTCGCGCGCGGTCTGTCGGCCGCCGCCCTGGTGCTCGCACCGTTGGTGATGGCGGCTACGCCTGCCGTGGCCGCCATTCCCCTGCCCACGCCGGAGGCGCCGCTCGCCCCGCTGCGTACGCACGACAACGCCATCGCCGGGCAGTACATCGTCACGCTCGACAGGACGCTGGACCCGGCGTCGACGGCGCAGAAGATCGGCGTCGCGCCCTTCTTCACCTACAGCAGCGCGCTGCGCGGTTTCGCCATCACGCTCACGGCGACGCAGCTGGACGCGGTGCGCAGGATGCCGGGGGTGACGTCGGTCGAGCAGAACGCCTCGGTGACCGCCTTCGGGCTCGCGCACACGACGGACACCGCGGCGCCGCCGCTCGACCCGACCGGCAGCAGGGTCAAGGCGAACTCGTGGGGGCTGGACCGCATCGACCAGCGGCAGCTTCCGCTGGACGGGCAGTTCAACACGGTGGGCAAGGGCGCGGGCGCGACCGCGTACATCATGGACACCGGCATCGACTACGGGCACAGCGAGTTCGGCGGGCGGGCCGTGCCGGGCTTCGACGCGATCGGCGACGGGCGGGACGGGCAGGACTGCCAGGGGCACGGCACGCACGTGGCGGGCACGGTCGGCGGTGCCACCTTCGGTGTCGCGCCGCAGGCGAAGCTGGTCAGCGTGCGGGTGCTCGGCTGCGACGGGACGGGCAGCTGGGCGGGGATCATCGCCGGGTTCGACTGGGTGGCGAAGAACGCGCAGCAGCCCGCGGTGCTGAACGCCTCGCTCGGCGGGGACTACTCCCCCGCCGTCAACGACGCGGCCGACGCGGTCGCCGACGCCGGGGTGCTGCCCGTGGTGGCCGCGGGCAACAGCAGCGAGGACGCGTGCAACGTCTCCCCGGCGAGCGCGAGCGGCGCCTTCACCGTGGGCGCCACCACGCCCTCCGACCAGCAGGCGAGCTTCAGCAACTTCGGTCGCTGCCTGGACATCTACGCCCCCGGCCAGGACATCGTCTCCGCCCGGATCGGCGGCGGCAGCGTCGCGGAGTCCGGTACGTCGATGGCGAGCCCGCACGTCGCGGGGGTGGCGCTGCTCTACAAGGCGGCGCACCCGACCGCCGGTGCGGTGGAGGTCGGCAGCTGGCTGCTCAGCGCCTCCACGCAGGGCGTGCTGACGGTGAGCGCGGGCTCGCCGAACAACCTGCTCTACACCGGCGGCCTGTGACCCCGCAGCCCCGTACGCGCCCTTCCAGGGCCTTCGCGAGCCGTCTCGTCCCTACGAGGCGGCTCGCGCGTCGTGTGCCCGGCGGTAGCGCACCCCGAGGGGGTCGCGGTGAGCTTCGTCGACACCCGGGACGTCGCGGAGGCCGCCGCGACGTCCCTGACGGAGGACAGCCGGGCGGGGGCGCGTGTACGACCTGACGACGGTACGGAACCTGCGCTGAGGCCGCCCCCCGCCCCGCGGCCGATCCGGCACCTATGGTGACGGCGTGGCAATGTACCGGGCTTTTCGGGGTTCCCGGTCGGGCTCAGAGGAGGTCGAGGCGCATCGCCGAGGTGACGGCGGCGGTGCGGTCGTCGACGCCGAGCTTGGCATAGGCGCGCAGCAGGTGGGTCTTGACGGTGGATTCGCCGATGAAGAGGCGGCGGCCGATCTCCGCGTTGGTGCAGCCCTCGGCGACCAGGCGGAGGATGGCGGTCTCGCGCTCGGACAGGTGCGGGCGTTCGGGGCGGGTGCGCAGGCGGTCGACGAGGCGGGCGGCGACCGTGGGTGCCAGCACCGTCTCGCCGCAGGCGGCGGCGCGGACGGCGTCGGCGAGTTCGCCGCGGGCGAGGTCCTTGAGGAGGTAGCCCGCGGCCCCGGCCTCCACCGCGCGCAGGATGTCGCCATCCGTCTCGTAGGTGGTGAGCACGACGACCCGGCAGGGCAGTCCGGCCGCCGTCATCCGCACGATGGAGTCGACGCCTCCGCCGCCCGGCATGCGCAGGTCCATGAGCACGATGTCCGGGAGCAGCGCGGCCGCCTGCGCCTCGGCCTGCGGGCCGCTCGACGCCTCCCCGACGACGTCCAGGTCGCTTTCCGCGTCCAGCATCGCGCGCAGGCCCTCCCGGACGACGGGGTGGTCGTCGGCGAGCAGGATGCGGATCACGGTGCGCTCCTCGGGGCGTCGGCGGACGGAGGCGGGTACGTGGGCGGGTACGGGGACGGTACGTCGGTGAGGGCGGGCAGTGTGTCGGTGGGGCCGGGCGGCTCGGGCCGTGCGGCGGCCCCGCTCGCCCCCGGCGCCGTCCCGCGGGTCAGCGGCAGGCGCACCGTCACGCACGTACCGGCGCCCGGCGTGCTGCTGACCGTGGCCGTACCGCCCAGCTCCGCGGCCCTGGCGCGCAGGCCCGGGAGGCCGTAGCCGGGGCCCGGCGCGGCCTCGGGGGCGAAGCCGCGGCCGGTGTCGCGGACGGCGAGGTGGAGGGCGTCGGCGGCGTAGTCGACGTCGAGGGCCACGGGGACGGCGGGTCCGGCGTGCCGACGGGCGTTGGCCAGGGCTTCCTGGCAGCTGCGCAGGGCCACGACCTCGACCGCCGGGGGCAGGCCCCGTACGCGGCCGGTGACGGAGACGGTCGCGGGGGCGCCGCTCTGCTCGGCGTGCCGGGCGGCGAGGCGGCGCAGGGCGTCGGGCAGCGTGGCGCCGTCCAGGCCCGTCGGGGCGTTGCCGGCGACGAGGGCGCGGGCCTCGGCGAGGTTCTCCCGGGCGGTGCGGCCCATCAGTTCCAGGTGGCGGCGGGCCTGCTCGGGGTGGGTGTCCAGCTCGCCCTCGACGGCCTGGACGAGCATGACCAGGCTGGTGAAGCCCTGCGCGAGGGTGTCGTGGATCTCGCGGGCGAGCCGCTCGCGCTCGGCGAGGGCGCCGCGTTCGGCGGACAGCCGGGCGATCTCGCCGCGGCTGGCGTCGAGTTCCGCGACCAGCCGGGCCCGTTCCGTGCTCTGCTCGATGATGCGGATGATCCAGCTGCCGAAGACGGCGGAGAAGGCGAGCGTGACCATGCCGAAGACGGAGTTGTAGAACACGTCGTGGGTGCTGGGCCGCCACACGACCGCCCACGCGGCGACCGGCGTGACGTTGACGACGGCCACGGCGGCGAGCGCGCCCGGCACCCGCAGCAGCATGAAGCACTGCGGGACGAGGGCGAAGGTGGCCAGCCGGGTCTCGCCGACGAGGGCGGCGGGCGGCAGGAAGAGCACGACGAGCCCGGCCAGGTAGCGGGCGGCGGCGGTGCTTCCGGTCGTCTCGGCCTGCCGGCGCAGCAGCGGCCGGCCCTTCCACAGGTACCAGGGGATGGGCAGGCAGAACAGGCCCGCCGCGACGACGCGGACGCGCAGCCCCGGGCTCTCGGCGGAGAGCGCGAAGAGGACCGTGCCGAGCCACACCACCGCGAAGTACACGTCCCACGGCAGGAAGCTGCGCTCCCACACGTGCTCGCCGCGGGCGGAGTCCGCGGCGGGCGGTGCGGGAGCGGAAGGCTCGGCCGCGGGCTCCGGTACGGGAGCGGGGGCCGGCACGTACGTCCCCCCGTCCCCGTACGGCGGCGCGCTCACCCGTCGTTCCGGCTCTTCCAGCGGAAGGTCAGCAGGCACAGTACCAATCCTCCGACGCACCAGGCGGCGAGCACCAGGGCGGTGCGCCCGTACTCCCAGCTGCCCGCGGGCTCCAGTGCGGCGGCGGCGTGCGGCAGGAACACCCCGCGCAGGCCCTGGCACAGCCATTTGAGCGGGAAGAACGAGCTGACGGTCAGCATCCAGTCCGGCACGGTGTCGATGAGGATGTAGACGCCGGAGATGAACTGGAGCACCAGGAACGGCAGGACGACCACCGAGGTGGCGCTGCGCGCGGACTTCGGGACGCTGCTGATCGCGATGCCGAGCAGCGCGCACGCGGTGATGCCGAGCACGAAGATCCAGCCGAAGGTGAGCCAGCCGGTGACGTCCGACGGCAGGTCGACGTCGTAGACGGTGGCGCCGAAGACGAGCAGCGCGGCCGTCTCCAGCAGCCCGGTGACGAGCACGAGCCAGATCTTGCCGAGGAAGTACGCGGCCGGTGGCATCGGGGTGCCGCGCAGCCGCCGCAGCACCTTCTCGTCGCGCTCGACGGCGATGGATATGCCCAGCGACTGGAAACTCGTGGACATGATGCCCGCGGCGGTCATCGACGCCACGTAGTACTGCGAGGCGGTCGAGCCGGTGTGCGCCATGTCGTCGTGGAAGATCGACGCGAAGAGGAACAGGAAGACGATCGGGAAGGCGAAGGTGAAGATCACCTGTTCGCGCAGCCGGAAGAAGAGCCTGATCTCCATCGCCCCGCGCGCCAGGCCGAGCCGCCAGGCGCCCGGGAGCGCGGTCCCGTCGGTGGTGCGCGGCTCGGCGGCCGCCTTCGTCGCAGTGGTGCCGGCCATCACGCTGCCCCCGATCCGGCGGGTTCGATGAGTTTCAGGTAGACGTCCTCCAGCGTGGGCCGGGTGACCCGCAGCTCGGGGATCTCGCCGTCGAAGCGGCGGGCCAGCTCGCCGACCGTACGGGTCGGGGTGTCCGTCTCGGTGCTGCGCGCGGTGCCGTCCGGCTCCGCCCAGTGCACGGTCGCCCGGGCCTGCGCGCGCCCGGCGAGCGAGGCGGGCGCGCCCTCCGCGACGACCCGCCCCGCGGCGATGACCGCGAGCCGGTCGGCCAGCGCCTCGGCCTCCTCCAGGTAGTGCGTGGTCAGGATGATCGTGGTGCCCTCGGCCGCGAGGCTGCGGATGAGCGACCAGAACTGCCGCCGGGCCGCCGGGTCGAAACCGGTCGTCGGCTCGTCGAGCAGCAGCAGCTCGGGGCCGCCGATCACGCCGAGCGCCACGTCGAGGCGGCGCCGCTGGCCGCCGGACAGCGCCTTGGTGCGCGCGCCCGCCTTCGCCGTCAGGCCCACCAGGTCGATGACCTCGGCCGGGTCGCGCGGCCGCGGGTAGTAGCGGGCGAAGTGCCGTACGGTCTCGGCGACCGTCAGCTCCGCCGCCGCGGACTCGTCCTGCCAGACGATCCCCACCCTCGCCTGCCAGGCGCGCGACGCGCGGCCCGGGTCCTGCCCGAGCACCGTGACCTCGCCCCCGTCGCGCCGCCGGTGGCCCTGCAGGATCTCCACCGTCGTGCTCTTTCCGGCCCCGTTGGGCCCCAGGATCCCGAACACCTCACCGCGCCGGATGTCGAGATCCACCCCGTTGACCGCGTCCACCTCGCCGTACCGCTTGCGAAGCCCGCGGACCGTCACCACGTCGTCCGTCATGCCTCCACGATCCCGCCGCGCTCGCGGCCCGGGAACGGCCGTACGGCCACGGCGGGGTCCACCGAACGGTGGACAGCGTCCGGGCCGCGGGCCCGCGGCCTGCGCCGGGGCGGGTACGCCCGCGTGGCGGCTTCCGCGGACCGGGGTGATGATGGGGGCACCGGAGGGCGGTGGGGCCCATGGGGCGCAACAACCACGACCCCGCGTCCGCGGGTGAGCTGGCCGCTCCGCGGCGCAGCACCGCGGAGCGCGCGGCGCACGGCAAGTCCGTCAGGCGGCACATACCCCGCTCGGCGCACGCCCGCTACGAGGCGGGACCGGAGCGCTTCGACCCCGTCGCGGTGCTGGAGCGGCAGTCCGCCGACCGGGTGCCCGAGCTGGTGCCGATCCGCTACGGCCGCATGCTGGAGTCGCCCTTCCGCTTCTACCGCGGCGCCGCCGCGATCATGGCCGCCGACCTCGGCGCGGCCCCGCACACCGGCCTGACCTCGCAGCTGTGCGGCGACGCCCACCTGCTGAACTTCCGGCTGCTCGCCTCGCCGGAACGGCACCTCGTCTTCGACATCAACGACTTCGACGAGACGCTGCCCGGCCCCTTCGAATGGGACCTCAAACGCCTCGCGACCAGCCTGGAGATCGCCGCCCGCGCCCGCGGCCTGTCCGGCGGACAGCGCACCGCGGTCGTCCGAGGCGCCGTCGCGTCCTACCGCGAGCGCATGCACCTGCTCGCGGAGATGGACACCCTCGACGTCTGGTACGCCCTCGACGACACCGACCAGCTCGGCGCCCTGCTGCCCGGCGGTCCCCCCGGGCACCCCGGCAAGGCCGTCCGCGAACGCACCGGCAAGGCGCTGAAGAAGGCGCGCGGCCGGGACACCGCGCAGGCCTTCGGACGGCTCGCGCACGTCGTCGACGGGAAGCCGCAGATCATCGCGGACCCGCCGCTCATCACCCCGCTGCGCGACCTGCTGCCGCAGGACGCCGGGCGCGGCAGACGCGGCGGACGCGGCGAGCTGACCGACTGGCTGCGCGAGCTGCTGCACCGTTACGCGCAGAGCCTGCCCGCCGAGCGGCAGCTGCTGCTCAGCCGCTTCGAGGTCGTCGACATGGCGCACAAGGTCGTCGGCGTCGGCAGCGTCGGCACCCGCTGCTGGGTGATCCTCGCAGTCGGCCGGGACGCGCACGACCCGCTCGTGCTCCAGGCCAAGGAGGCCGGGCGGTCCGTCCTCGCGCCGTACACCGGCGGTCCCGGCGCCGGGCGCGGGCACCAGGGGCGGCGGGTCGTCGAGGGGCAGCGGCTCATGCAGTCCGCCGGGGACATCCTGCTCGGCTGGGTGCGCGTCACCGGTCTCGACGGGCGGCAGCGGGACTTCTACGTGCGCCAGCTGCGCGACTGGAAGGGCATCGCCCGGCCGGAGACCATGACGCCCAAGATGCTGCGGCTCTTCGCCCAGGTCTGCGGCGCCTCGCTGGCCCGCGCGCACGCCCGCTCCGGCGACCCCGTCGCCATCGCCGCCTACACCGGCACCGGCGACGTCCTGGACCGGGCGCTCGGCGAATTCGCCGAGGCCTACGCCGACCGCAACGAGGCGGACTTCCGCGCCCTCGCGGCCGCCGCGTCCGACGGCCGCGTGACGGCGGCCGACACCACGTCACCGTGACCGCGGCCGAACCACTTCCCGCCGACCGCACTCACCACGCAGAACCGGAGGCAACCCATGAGCGACACCGTCTATCTCGCGTACGACTACCCCGTGCTCGGCGCCTTCCTGACCGCCTTGTGGGTCTTCTTGTGGGTGCTGTGGGTCTTCCTGCTCTTCCGCATCGTCGTGGACGTCTTCCGTGACGACGACCTGGGCGGCTGGGCGAAGGCCGGGTGGCTGATCTTCGTGCTGGTGCTGCCCTTCCTGGGCGTGTTCGTGTACGTGTGCGTGCGGGGCGGCAGCATGGGCCGCCGCGAGGCGCGGCACGCCAAGGCGCAGCGCGCGGACTTCGACGAATACGTGCGCAGGACCGCCGGGTCCGGCGGCTCCGCGGACGAGCTGGCCAAGCTGGCCGAGATGAAGCGCGAGGGGCACCTGACCGAGGAGGAGTTCCAGCGGGCGAAGGAGAAGATCCTCAGCTGAGCGGGCCGGGCCGCAGGCCGAGGGGCGGGACGGGCCGTGCGTCGCCTACAGCGGGCGGCGCACGGCCCGTCCAGCTGTCGGCGCCCGGCGCACGTCTGTGCCGGGTCCTGCGTCTGTGCCCGGCGCACGTCTGTGCGCGGTACCGCGTCCGTGCTCAGTACCTCAGTACTTCAGTACACGTCGCGTACGTAGCGCTTGTCGGCGGCGAGCTGCTTGAGGTGGGCGGTGGCCGCGTCCGGCCGCAGCCCGCCGTGGGTGGTGGCGATGGTGTGCAGGGCGCGGTCCACGTCCTTGGCCATCCGCGCGGCGTCCCCGCACACGTACAGGTGCGCGCCGTCCTGGAGCCAGGACCACAGCAGGGGCCCGTGCTCGCGCATCCGGTCCTGGACGTACACCTTCGCGCGCTGGTCGCGGGAGAAGGCGGTGTCGAGGCGGGTGAGGGTGCCGTCGGCCTGGAAGGCGGCGAGGTCGTCGGCGTAGTAGAAGTCGGTGGCGCGGTGCTGCTCGCCGAAGAAGAGCCAGTTGGGCGCGCGGTGGCCGCGGGCGCGGCGCTCGGCGAGGAAGCCCAGGAAGGGCGCGACGCCGGTGCCGGGGCCGATCATGACCATCGGGGTGCCGGGGTCGGCGGGCGGCCGGAAGTGCGGGGCGCGGCGGACCTGGACGGGCACCTCGGTGCCGGGCTCGGCGTCGGCGAGGAAGGGCGAGCAGACACCGCCGCGGGCCCGCCCGCCGGGGCTCTCGTACCGGACGACGGAGACGGTCAGCGCTATGGCGTACGGGTCGGTGAGCGGGCTGGACGATATCGAGTACTGCCGCGGCTGGAGCTTCCTGAGCACCGCCGCCCACTCGGCTGCCTCGGCGCGCACCGCGTGCTCGGCGACGACGTCCACCGCCTGCCGTCCCCAGGACCACGCGGCCAGTTCGTCGCTGTTGTCGGGCCGCAGCAGTTTGCGCAGCAGTCGGCCCCGGGCGTGGTCGCGGTCGCGCTCGGCGAGGAAGCGCAGCAGGCCGGGGGTGATGCGGGTGATGTCGAGGTGGTGGGTGAGGGCCTCGCCCAGGCGGACCTCGCCGGTGCCGGGAAGGCTGACGGCGGTGTCCGCGGCGAGACCGGTGACGGCGAGCCACTCGGCCACGAGGGAGGGCGCGTTGACCGGTGTGACGCTGAGCGCGTCGCCCGCCTCGTACGGCAGCGGGACGGGGCTGTCGCGGGTGTCGAGGACGAAGCGGCGCACTTCCTTGGCCGCGCCCGGCAGGCTCAGCAGCCGGTTGCCGGTCAGCCGGGCGGTGCCGGACGCGGACCGCTGCCGGGCGGGCGCGGGCAGCCCGCCGGGTACGGGCACGGGTACGGCCGCGGGTGGGGCCGCGGGCGAGGGTACGGGCACAATCTCGGCTTCGGGCGCGGCCGGCGGCGCGGACAGGGCGGCGAGGACCTGGTCCAGCCACGCGCCCGCCGACGTCTGGTAGTCCGGTTCGCAGTCGGTGCGGGGCGCCAGGCGGATCCCGCCCAGTTCGCCGAGGCGTTCGTCGAGGCGGCGGCCGTGGCCGCAGAAGTCGGCGTAGGAGGAGTCGCCGAGGGCGAGGACGGCGAAGCGGCGGCCGTCGAGCCGCGGGGTGTCGGGCGCGGTGAGGGCGTCCCAGAAGCCGGTGCCGTTGTCGGGGGCGTCGCCGTCGCCGAAGGTGCTGGTGATGAGCAGCAGGTCCGCGGCGGCCGGGAGCGCGCCGGGTGAGGCGTCCGCCATGCCGAGGAGGGTGGCGCGGTGCCCGGTCCCGGCCAGCCGTTCGGCGGCCGCGGCGGCGAAGTCCTCGGCGTTGCCGGTCTGCGAGGCCCACAGCACCACGACGTCCCGCCCGGCGGGCGCCGCCGGGGCCGCGGCCGCGGAGGTGCCCGGCAGCCGCGAGTACATCCCGGCGAGCGCCCCGTTGACCCATTGCGCGTGCTCGGGCGTGAAGGGCGCGTCCGGCGGCAGCACGGGCACCCCGGCGAGGCCCGATCCCAGCCCGGCGAGGAAGCCCACCAGGTAGCGCCGTTCGGGCTCGTCGAGCACGGGCGGGGCCAGGTCCGCCACGCCGAAGACGCTCGCGGCCGCGTGCGGCGCCTGCTCGTCCCCGGTGGGCTCGGGGCCCGCGTCCGGCCCGGGAGGGGGCGTGGCGGGCCCTGGGAGGGCCTGTGCGGGTGCTTCCGCGGCGGGCGCCGCCGCGACGCGGGTGAGCGACACCGCGCAGACCTTCAGTTCGGGCTGGAAGGACACCGGGTCGACCGCGTCGCTCGTCACCGCGTTGACGCTGAGGTATTCGCCGAACAGGTCGTTCCAGTGGAAGGGCGCGAAGCAGCAGCCGGGCAGGACGCGGTCGGTGAGCACCGCGGGCAGCACGGCCCGGCCGCGCCGCGAGGCGACCTCGACCGCGTCGCCCTCGGCGATGCCGAGGGCGGCGGCGTCGGCCGGGTGCAGTTCCACGAAGGGGCCCGGGTTGAGACGGTTGAGCTTGGCCACCCGGCCGGTCTTGGTGAGGGTGTGCCACTGGTGCTGCACCCGTCCGGTGTTGAGCACGAAGGGGAAGTCGTCGTCCGGCATCTCCGCGGGCGGCACGTGCGGGCGCGGGTAGAACACGGCGCGGCCGCTGGGGGTGGGGAAGCGCAGCCCGCCGTCCTCCCGGACGTAGCGGATCGGGTTGCGGTCGGGGCCGTCGGCGGTGGGGGCGGGCCACTGCACGGGGGCGTCGCGGAGCCGCCCGTACGTCACACCACGCAGGTCGTAGCCGGTGAGCGGGTTGTGGGCGCGGCGGATCTCGTCGAAGATCTCCTCGGCGTCCGCGTAGTCGAAGGCGTCCCCGTAGCCCATGGCCCGCGCGACGCCCGCGATGATCCGCCAGTCCGGCAGGGCCTCGCCGGGCGGATCGAGGGCCTTGCGGGCGAGCGTCAGATTGCGCTCGCTGTTGACCAGGACGCCCTCGGACTCCGTCCACAGCGCGGCGGGCAGCACGACGTCGGCGTACGCGTTGGTCTCGGTGTCGGCGAAGGCGTCCTGGGTGACGACGAACTCCGCCGCCTCCAGGCCCTCGATGACGGTGCGGCGGTTCGCGACCGAGGCGACGGGGTTGGTGCAGATGATCCAGCAGGCCCTGATGTCGCCGTCCGCCATCCGCCGGAACATCTCCACGGTGCCGCGCCCGACGCCGTCCGGCCGGACCGTGCCCGGCGGCAGGCCCCACAGCTCCTCGGCGAAGGCGCGGTCCTCGGCGACCAGCACCGAGCGCTGGCCTGGCAGACCCGGGCCCATGTAGCCCATCTCGCGCCCGCCCATGGCGTTCGGCTGGCCGGTCAGCGAGAAGGGGCCGCTGCCGGGGCGGCAGATCGCGCCCGTCGCCAGGTGCAGGTTGATCAGGGCGTTGGTGTTCCACGTGCCGTGCGTGGACTGGTTCAGGCCCATCGTCCAGCAGCTCACCCAGTCGGCCGCCCCGCCGATCAGCTCGGCGGCGCGGCGGATGTCCTGCTCGGCCAGGCCGGTCGTCGCGGCGACCGCCGCCGGGGTGTAGTCGGCGAGGAAGTCCGGCATCGCCTCCCAGCCCTCGGTCCAGCGCGCGATGAAGTCCGGGTCGGTGGCGCCCTCGGCGTGCAGCAGGTGCAGCAGGCCGTTGAGCAGCGCGAGGTCCGTGCCGGGGCGCAGCTGGAGGTGCAGATCGGCCTTCGCGGCGGTCGCGGTGCGCCGCGGGTCCACCACGACGAGCTTCGCGCCCTTCTTGACCCGGTCCATCAGCCGCAGGAAGAGCACGGGGTGGCAGTCGGCCATGTTCGCGCCGATGACGAGGAAGACGTCGGCACTGTCCAGGTCCTGGTAGGAGCCGGGCGGGCCGTCGGCGCCCAGCGACAGCTTGTAGCCGCTGCCCGCGCTCGCCATGCACAGACGTGAGTTGGACTCGATCTGGTTGGTGCGGACGAAGCCCTTGGCGAGCTTGTTCGCCAGGTACTGCGCCTCCAGGCTGAGCTGGCCCGACACGTACAGCGCCACCGCGTCCGGGCCGTGCTCGTCGACGATCGCGCGCAGACGGCGGCCGGTCTCCTCGATCGCCCGGTCCGCGGGCGAGGGCACCGGTTCCGCGCCGCGCTCGGCGCGCGTCAGGGCGGTCGTCAGGCGGCCGGGCGCCGCGAGCATGTCGGCGGTCGTCGCGCCCTTGGTGCACAGACGGCCGTGGTTCGCCGGGTGCGAGGCGTCACCGCGGGCCCGCAGGACGGTCCGGCGGCCGTCGGAGGCCGCCCCCACCTCCAGGAGCATGCCGCAGCCGACGCCGCAGTACGCGCACGCCGTGCGCACCGTCGTGGTCACCTGCGGGTCCTCCCACCCGCGGCCGCCGCGGCCGCGCCCGTGCACACGCTAGGCGCAGCCGATTTCGCCTGGGTCACTCCGCGGGCCGGTTGGGGTTACGCGCTCCTTACACGCCGGGGAGCGGGGCGGTGAGGGGCCCCGCCGGGGGCGTCAGAGGGCCGGGACGCGCAGCTGGGTGGCGCGCAGGGTCTCGACCAGGGACGGGGGAGCGGTGGTCACCGAACCGGCGCCGTACGGGGGCTCGGGGGCGTACTCGACGACGAGCTGGATCGCCTCGGCCACCGCGTCGCCCGCGATACGGCCGGTGAGGGTCAGGGCGAGGTCGATGCCCGCGGAGACGCCCGCGGCCGTGGCGTACTTGCCGTCGAAGACGACCCGGTCCGTGCTGGGCACCGCCCCGAGCAGCGGGAGGTGTTCGAGCGCGAGCCAGTGGGAGGCGGCCCGCCGCCCCGTGAGCAGTCCGGCGCCTGCCAGCAGCAGCGATCCCGAGCACACGGACGTGGTCCAGGCCGTCCCGGGATCGACGGCCCGCAGCCAGTCCAGGATCTCCGGCACGCCGAGCGCGGCCTGCGTACCGGGCCCGCCCGGCACCAGCACCAGATCGGGCGCGGTGACCTCGGTGAGCGGCTTGTCCGCGGTCACGGACAGCCCCATGTCGGTGCGTACGGGCCCGGCCTGGACGGCGGTGAAGACGACCTCGGCACCCGGGATACGGGACAGGACCTCGTACGGTCCGACGACGTCGAGCGCGGTGAAGTCCTCGTAGAGCAGGGCGGCGATCTGCACGGTTCAGCTCCTGACGCTGTGGAAGCGCCGGCGGTACTCCGCCGGCGGGAGGGCGAGGGTGCGGAGGAAGGCGCGGCGCATCGCCTCGGGGGTGCCGTAGCCCGCGGCGCGGGCGACCTCGGCGATCCCGCCGTCGGTGTCCTCCAGCAGCCGCCGGGCCGCTTCGAGACGCGCCCGGTCGACGTACCGGCCGGGCGGCACGCCGACCTCCGCGCGGAAGGCGCGGGCGAACTGCCGGGGGGAGAGCGCCGCGCGGGCGGCGAGCGCGTCGACGGACAGGTCCGCCTCCGGGTGCTCGGTGATCCAGCGCTGGACCTCGCGCAGCGGCTCGCGCTCGGCGACCTGCGCGGCCAGCTGCGTGCTGAACTGCGCCTGGCTGCCCGGCCTGCGCAGGAAGACGACCAGGCCGCGGGCGACCGCGAGCGCCGCGTCCCGCCCGAGGTCCTCCTCGACGAGCGCGAGCGCCAGGTCGATCCCGGCGGTGACGCCCGCGGACGTCGCATACTTCCCGTCCCGTACGAAGATCGGCTGGGGGTCCACGTCTGTGCCGGGGAAGCGGCGGGCCAGCGTGGCGCAGTAGGCCCAGTGCGTGGTGGCCCGGCGGCCCTCCAGCAGCCCCGCCTCGGCGAGCAGGAACGCCCCCGTGCACACCGACACCACGCGTACGGCGTCCGGCGCGAGCGCCGCGACCCGGGCGACGGCCTCCGGGTCGGGCCGGTGGGTGCCGGAGCCACCGGGCACCAGCAGGGTGCCGGGCGGCGCGGCGGTGCGCAGGTCCTCGTCGGGCAGCAGCCGCAGTCCGGCGCTGGTGCGGACCGGACCGCCGCCCAGGGACGCGGTCCGCACCCGGTAGGGCGCGGGGTCCGACGCGGTGGACGAGGCGGCGGCGAAGACCTCGACGGGCCCGGTCACGTCGAGGCTCTGCACGCCGTCGAAGAGCACGACGAGCACGTCGTGGGACGGGCGGCCGCCAGGGGGGCGGGGCGGGCCGCCGGCGGGTTCTCCGTGGCCGGTCACGTCCTCAGCGTGGCAGCGGCCCGGGGACGGCGGCAATGACGGATCTCCCACCTTTCCTGCCATCGCCGCACCCACCGGACGGTGTGCCCGCGGGCATGCGAAAGGCCGCCGGCGAACATGTCGCCGGCGGCCTTCGGTGCACCGCGCGGGGCGGTGCGGACGTGTCAGCCGTTCGCGGTGCCGTTGCCGGACAGGACCGGGATGTCGTCGACGATGTGCGACAGCGGCTCGTCGCCCTGGGCCTGCGTCGAGTTCTCGGCGCACTGCTGGTTCTGCGGCGAGGTCAGCACGTTGACGTCCTGGACGGTGACCGGGATCAGGCCGATCAGCGAGCCGACGTTGGCCTTGACCGGAACGCCGAGGCACGGCTTGTTGAGGCTGCCCTGGACCAGGCTCAGCTGCGGGCTCTGGGTGCCGCCGGTGACGGTGTTGCCGTAGTTCTGCTCGGCGCCGTTGCCGTTGACCGTGGTGGTGCCCTGGTCGTCACCGAGCGCCATGGCCGGGGCGGCGGTCATGCCGACGGCGGCGACGGAAGCGGCGAGGGCGGCTCCGGCGAGCATCTTCTTGATCATTGTGTGTCCCTTTGCGGTGCTCGGTGGCACGGTTCGTGGAAGGTCTGAGCGATCTGATCAACCGCTCAGGGAGGGTTTGGTTCCGGCGATTCACTCCGATGGTGGAGCGGGCCCGCCGCTGCCCTGACGGCCCGTCGGTCCGCGGCTCGACCCTCGGACCTGCGGGCCCGCGGACCTACGGGCCGACGGCGGGTCAGCCGCCGAGGCCGCCCAGCGGCAGCCCGCCGAGCAGACCGCCCAGCGGCAGCCCGCCGAGCAGCGAGGCGCCCGGCACGGCGTTGGTCAGCATGTCGGACGAGGCGAGGTCCCGGGTGGCGCCGGTGGCGTCCCCGACCAGCCCGGCCGCCGGGGCCTTGCCCTGGAGGGTGGCGCTCGCGTCGTCGACGGTGCGCGTCGTGGAGTCGAGGTTCGCGCTGTCAGCGGCCTTCTGCAGCGGCTGCTGGGCGAGTGCCTGGTCCATACCGCCGTTGATGCTGGTGGGCATCGTGCTCATGGTGCGGGCGTCGACGGGGTTCGCGGTGTCCGTGGTGGAGGCGAACGCGGGGGCTCCCACACCGACTGCCATCACGGAACCGGCCACGACCGCTGCGACCTTCGAGTACTTCACTTGCCACCCTTTCGGTAGCGCGGGATGTCTGTCATCACGCACAACGATTACGGAGCGCGACGGAAACTGTGTGCCGCGTCGCCGCCCGACAATCACCCGATAGAGCGCGGTGTCGGCGCCCCGCGTCGTCGCGCGGGAACGGCTCGGCGGCGGCCGCCGCTCAGGAGTAGGTGCGCCGGATGCGCGCGGCCCGTGCCGAACGCCGGTAGATCAGGGTGCCGCCGGCCAGCAGGAGCGCGCTCGCACCGGCCGCGGTGCCCAGGACACCGCTCGACGCGCCCGTCTCCGCGAGCTGCGTGTGCACCTCGGGCGTCGGGGTCTGCGGGGTGACGGCGGGCGGCTGGGTGCGCTGCGGCGGCACCACCTGCGGGGCAGGCGTGCCGTTCGCGCAGGAGTTGCCGAACGAGGGGTTCAGCAGCCCCACGACGTCCACCGAGTTCCCGCACGCGTTCACCGGCACGTCGACCGGGACGCTCACACTGTTGCCGGACAGCACGCCCGGCGAGCCCTCCGCGGCGCCCCGGGCGGTCGCGCCGCCGCCACCGGCCGCGGCCGCGTTCGCGGCGGCGGCGATGGCCGCTCCGTCCGTCTGCGAGGAGGCCCCGGCGGAGGAGGCCCCGGCGGAGGGGGCCGCGGACGACGAGGAGGCCGCGCCCTCGGCCTGCTGCGACAGGTCCTCGGCCGAGTGGCCGGGGGCGTTCTGCCCGCCCTCTGCCGCGGAGTCCGCGTGCGCGTAACCTCCCGTCACCGCGAGGATGCTGCTTGCCGCAGCAACGGTGAGCAGACCCCGGTTCAGAATCTGTCGTCGCATGGACTTTCTCCGCTCGTGCAAAGGGTGGTGCAGATGACGGACCGCCCCGGAGTGCGCTGCGCGCTCGGCCCGGGGCGGCTCCTGGCCAGCGGCCGGCGGTGTCGCCCGGCCGTCGGTGTCGATCGGCGTACGGCCGTCGTCAGCCGTTGTTCTCGCAGACGTTGCCGAAGGCCGGGTTCAGCAGGCCGATGACGTCGATGGTGTTGCCGCACACGTTCACCGGGACGTGGACCGGAACCTGGACCAGGTTGCCGGACAGCACGCCGGGGGAGTTGGCCGCGCCACCGATCGCGCCGGAGCTGGCGAAGGCCGGAGTGGCGATACCCATGGCCATGACGGTGCCCGCGGCGAAGGCCGCTGCCTTGGTGAGCTTCTTCACGTTTCTACTCCTCTATTTTTCCGGCGCCTGCGGATGGAGCGCCGCCACGGATTTCGTGCCGGCCGGTCCCGGATGACGGGCCCGTGCGCACCGCGCCGATCAGTCAACGAGCATTGATGCCGCCAGGTGACTCCTCTTGCTTCTCCCGAGGCCATCAACCACTCGAATGGAGGGTGGATTTGACATACGGGAGGGAAATGCAGAAGGAGCAGGAACGGCTCCGGCCGCCGGTTCCGCACCGGCGGCCGGAGCCGCGCGAGGGGGCCCTTGCGGGCCTTCCGGACGCGCCCGTGCTCAGCCGTTGGCCTCGCCGTTCCCGGACAGGACCGGGATGTTGTCCAGGATGTGCGAGAGCGGCTCGTCGCCCTGCGACTGGGTCGAGTTCTCGACACACTGCTGGTTCTGCGGCGAGGTGAGGACGTTGAGGTCCTGGACGGTGATCGGGACGACGCCGATGAGCGAGCCGGCGTTGGCCTTCAGCGGCAGGCCGAGGCAGGGCTTGTTGAGCGAGCCCTGGACCAGCGCGAACGACGGGCTCATGTAGCCGTTGGTGTAGGTGTTGCCGTAGTTCTGCTCGGCGCCGTTGCCGTTGACGGTGGTGGTGCCGTTCTCGTTGCCGAGGGCCATCGCCTGCGGGGCGGCGACCGCGGCCGAGATGCCCGCGACGGAGGCGGCCACGGCAGCCGTGGCGAGGAACTTCTTGATCACGGTGGATCCTTTGCGAACGGGAGTGGTGTGCCCCGGAAGACGGGTCGCCGTGACCAACCCCGCGGCGCGCGATTGGTAATGACGTTTCACCCGATTGGATAGTCGTGGACGCGGCGGAAGGATCTCACCAGGTGCGGGGGTGAGTGCCGGGGTTTCGTGTTGACGCGGTGTCAACACGACACCCGGGGAGGTACGTCCGGTGGCGGGTGCCGGATTCGGGTGCGGGCGGTCTGATGGTCGTAAGAGGGCGCAATAATGCGCTCTTTCGCGCGGCTTGCGTGATTTTCGACGCGGTGTCTGCGACGGTGCATTTCTGATTCCGGGGTTTCCGGCGCTTCCGGTTTCCGGCGACGGCGTGACCGGTTCCGGCATGCGTGGGAGAACGCACGGGAGACCGGAGGAGCGCGCGGGCCGTGCGGTGGCCCGCGGGACCGAGTGGCGGGGTTTGACGGGCTCGTAGAGGGAGAACGGCGCGCGATGCCGCAACATCACGACGGACTCGCCGGTCTGACGGTGCTGCACCTGGCGCAGCCCGTCGAGGGCGGGGTGGCCCGCGTCGTCGTCGACCTGGTCCGCGCGCAGGTGCGGGCGGGAGCCCGTGTCGTCGTCGGCTGCCCGGCCCCGGACGGACCCGTCCCGTACCCGGGGCGCGCCGCGGACGGTACGGCCGGGGGCGGCTCCGGTGGCCCCGTCGGGCCCGCTCCCGGCCCCGCCTCCGCGTACGGACCTGTGTCGCTCGGGCCCGACCCGCTCGCCGCCGCCGCGTCGTGCGCGGGCGCGCGCGTCGTGCGCTGGGACGCCCGGCGCGCACCCGGCCCCTGGCTGGCCCGTGAGACCGCGGCCGCTGCGCGCGTGGTGCGGGAGGCGCGGCCCGACCTGGTGCATCTGCACAGCGCCAAGGCCGGGCTGGCGGGCCGGCTCGCCGTCCGCGGCACCCTTCCCACCGTCTTCCAGCCGCACGCCTGGTCCTTCGACGCGGTCGGCGGACCCACCGCGCGTGCCGCGCGCGCCTGGGAGCGGTACGCCGCGCGCTGGGCGGACCGCGTCCTGTGCGTCAGCGACGCCGAACGCCGCGCGGGCCTCGCCGCGGGCGTACGGGCCCGCTGGGCGGTCGTGCGCAACGGCGTCGACCTCGCCCGCTTCACCCCCGCCGCCGAACCGGCCGCCGTCCGGGCCGCGCTGCCCGCGCTGTCGGACGCCGGGCCCGGCACGCCGCTCGTCGTGTGCGTCGGACGGCTGTGCCCGCAGAAGGGCCAGGACGTGCTGCTGCGGGCGTGGCCCGCGGTCGCCGCCGCGGTGCCCGAGGCGCGGCTCGTGCTCGTCGGCGACGGGCCCGAGCGGCAGCGGCTGCTCGCGGGCGCGCCGCCCGGTGTGCTGCTCGCGGGCGCCGCCCGCGACACCCTGCCGTGGTACCAGGCCGCCGACGTGGTGGTGCTGCCCTCCCGTTGGGAGGGCATGGCGCTGGCCCCGCTGGAGGCGATGGCCTGCGGGCGCCCGGTGGTCACCACCGACGTCAGCGGCGCCCGCGAGACCCTGCACCCGCAGGACGCGGACACCTGTGTCGTCCCGGTCGGCGACCCCGTCGCGCTGGCGGCCGCGCTGCTGCGGCTGCTCGCGGACCGGCCGCTGCGCACGGCGGCGTCATTGCGGGCCCTCGCGCACGCCCGCGCCCACCACGACGCGGCCCGCGCCGCGGCGGACGTCGCCGCCCTCTACCAGGACGTGCTCCCGCTCCCCGTCCGCCCGCGGCGGCTGCCGCGGTGACCCCGGAATCCGTACCCGCTCCCCCGGCCGGGCCCGGCGCCGAAGAGGGCAGCCCGGTCCCCGCCGCCCGCCTGCGCCTCCCCCCGGACGCGGAGCCCGCCGACACGGCCGCAGCCCGGCCCGGTCCCGCGGCGGAGACGCCGCAGACTGCGGGCGCGGCGGGGGCGGGCCCGGAAGCCGGTGCGGCCGCGGACGGCGAAGTCGCGGGGGTGTTCTCGGGAGCGGGGACGGGTGCGGGGGCGGGCGCTTCCCGTGGCCCGGACGCGGGTGAAGCGTGGGGCGGCGGTGCGCCGGGAGTGTTTTCGCGGCCGGAGGGTGCGGTGGCCGAGGGGGTGCTTCCGCAGGCCGGTGCCGGGGCGGGGCTGTCCGGGGCGTACGACGTGGGTGGTGCCGCGGAGGACGGGGGCGTGGCGGCCGTCGGCGCCGGGCGGGAGCACGGGCGGGCCGGTGCGGAGGACGGGACGTACGCGTCCGCCGGGGCCCGTCCGCACGACGAGCACGGCGGCGGGCCCGTACCGCGTGCGGCGGGGCTGTCGCGGCGTCAGGCGGCGCGGGAGCGCGTCGGGATGGTGCTGGCCGCAGCGGACTGCGCCGGGGCCCTCACGGGCGTGCTGGCCGTCCTGCCGCCACGGGCGGCGCTGGCCTGCGGGGTCGTCACCGGGTGCCTGCTGGTGGCCCAGCAGCGGGCCGGGCACTACCGTCCGGCCTTCGCGCCCGGGGCCTTCGCCGAACTGCCCGGGATCGCCGCGCGTACGGCGCTGGCCTGGGGTCTGTTCGCCGCGGTCGCGGCGCCCGGGACGCCCGGCTGGGCGGCGCTGCTCGCGGCCGTGTGCGTGACCGTCACGGTGGCGGGTGCGCTGCGGGCCGCGGTGTACGGCGCGCGGCGCCTCGCGGCCCGCAGGAGGCCCGCCTCGACGCTGGTCGTCGCGGCGGACGCGGCTTCGGCGGGGCGTATCGCCGCGGTCCTGCACGCGCGGCCCGAGTACGGGATGCGCCCGGTGGGCCTCGCCGCGCCGGTACCGGTGCGGCCCGCCCCGCAGGAGTCCGAGCCGTCCGCGGCCTTGTCCGCGGCGCCCGCGTCCGTACCTGTCGCCGTACCCGTGCAGCAGGCGCCGCATCTGCCGCCGCCGGTCCTGCCCGTGCTGCCGTCCCCGGGCGAGGTGACGCGGGCGGTGGTGCAGAACGCCGTGCGGCACGCGGTCGTGACCGGCACCGCGGTGCCCGACGCCCGCACCATTGCCACGGTGCGGCTGCTGGCCGCACAAGGGTGCGTGCTGTGGCGGGTCGAAGGCGCGGAGGGTGCCCTGCCGTACGGGCGCGGGCGGTCCGCCCGCGGGCACCTGTGGGGGTACGCGTGCCACCGGCTCGACCCGTACCCGCCGACCGCCGCCCGGACCGCGCGGGGCGCCAAACGGGCACTGGACGCGGCCCTCGCCGCCGCCGCGCTGCTGTGCCTGGCACCGGTGTTCGGCGTGTGCGCGCTGGCCGTACGGCTCGCGGACGGCCCCGGCGTGATCTTCCGGCAGGAGCGCATCGGGCTGCACGGGCGGCCCTTCACCCTGCTCAAGTTCCGCACCCTGCGCCCCGCCGACGAGCGCGAGTCGGCGACGCTGTGGAGCGTCGCGGGCGACCGGCGGATGAGCCGCGCGGGCCGGCTCCTGCGCCGTACCTCCCTCGACGAGCTGCCCCAGCTGTGGAACGTCCTGCGCGGCGACATGAGCCTCGTCGGGCCGCGCCCGGAACGCCCGCACTATGTGGCGCAGTTCAGCCGGACCCTGCCCGGGTACGCCGACCGGCACCGGATGCCCGCGGGCATCACCGGGCTCGCACAGGTGCACGGACTGCGCGGCGACACCTCCATCGCCGACCGGGCGCGGCTCGACAACCACTACATCGACAGCTGGACGCTCTGGCAGGACGTGACGATCCTGCTGCGCACCGCCGTCACGGTGTTCCGCCACGCGGGGAGCTGACGGGCCGTGGACATGACGCTTCTGCTCCCGTCGCGCGGGCCGCGCACGGCCCGCGCGCGGCATATGGCGCGGGCTCGGCATACTGCGCCGCCGTGCGGTGACCGGCGGCCTGCGCCTGCCCGCGCCCTCGTCCGCCTGCGCGGGGGGAGGTGAGGTGCCGTGACGCTCACCGCCGCCGTCGGCCTGCCCTCCGCCGCCGGGCGGGTCGCACCTCTGCTGCGCCGCTACGCCCCGCTCCTGCCCGCGCTGGCCACCGTGCTGCTGCTGGCCCTGCCGGCGTCCGCGGGGAACGTGAGCGCGTCCGGCAAGGTGACGCCCGCCGACGCCGCCTCCGCCGTCCTCGTCCTGACCGCCGCGGTGCGGTGTCTGCGGGAGCGGGCCCGGCCGTTGACGGCCGCCGCCGCGGCCGTGCTCGGCGCGCCGCTGGTGGGGTTCGCCGTCGCCGCTGTGACGTCGCTCGACCCGGGCGCGGGGGCCACCGGATTCCTGCGTTACGTGCAGGTCTTCGTCGCCGTGCCCGCGGCCGTGGTCGTGCTGCTGCGCGACCGGCGGGACTTCGCGGTCGTCGCCGGGGCTGTCGTCCTGCTCGCCCTTGTGCAGGGTGCGGTCGGCACGTGGCAGTACGCCACGGCGCACGGCGCCTCGTACATGGGCCGGGACATCCGCGCGGTCGGCACCTTCGGGCCCTCCGACGTCATGGGGATGGCCACGGTCGTCGCCTACGGCCTCGTCATCGCCCTCGGCTACGCCCTCGCCCCGCCGCCGCCCGGCGCCCCGCGACGGCTGCGGCCCGCGGCGATGTGCTGCGCCGCGCTCCTCGCCGTACCGCTCGCGGTGTCCTTCAGCCGCGGCACGTGGATCGCGACGGCGGTCGCCTGCGCCGTGCTGGTCCCGCTCGCCGGTCGGCGGCAGGTGCTGCGCGCCCTCGCCGGGCTCCTGGCCGTCGTGGCGGCGGGCGTCGTCCTGGTCGGCGGATTCGGCGCCGGGTCTCAGGTGATCGGCGCGCGGGCCGCCAGCATCACGGAGGTCACCGCCGCGCCCGACTCCTCCGTCAGCGACCGCTACACCCTCTGGTCCGCCGCGCTCGACATGTGGCGCGAGCACCCGCTGACCGGCGTCGGCCTCAAGCGCTTCCCCGCCGAACGCGACGGGCACGCGGCCCTCGGCCTCTCCTCGGCGAGCGACACCGGCGGCGCGGGGCAGGGCTTCGCGCGCGAACCCCTGCTCTCCCCGCACAACATGTACCTGCTCGTCCTGAGCGAGCAGGGCCTGCTCGGCTGCACCCTGCTGGCGGGCGGCTGGGCGGCGCTGCTCGTCCTCGGCCTGCGCCGACTGCGCACCGCGCCCGCGGCGGCCCGCGGCGCCGGGCTCGGCGCGATGGGACTGCTGCTGTGGCAGTGCACGGACTTCGGCTACGCCGACATCGGCGGCCCCTCCACCGCCGCGACCGCCCTCCTGCTCGGCCTCGCGGCCTGGTGGGCCCTGCACGCCGACTCCGCCGACCCCGCCAATTCCGCCGGGCCCGAACGGTGAACGCCCCGCTGCGGCCCGCCGCCGCCCTCGCCGCCGCCCGGGCGCGGGCCCTGAGCCGCCTGCGCGACGCCAGGACGCCCGCGGGCACGGCCGCCGTCCCACCACCCACGGCGGGGCCCGCCGACGCGGTGGAGGCCGCCGTACGGGCCGCCGTGAGCCGCACTGCGGCTCCGGACGAAGCGGGTGGGGCCGCGGCATCGGCATTGGCCCCGTCCGGGCCGTCGTCCGGCGTGCGGGGTGCCGGTGGGGCGGAACCTGCGGGGAAGGCGTCGCCCGGGGTGCGGGGTGACGGTCGGTCGAGCGGTGGTGGTCCAGGGACCGTGGCGCCGGGCCCGTCCGGGCCGACGCGCGCCGTGTTGGGTCCTGGTTCGCGGGAGCCTGCGGGGAAGGCGTCGCCGGGGGTGCGGGGTGACGGTGTGTCGGGCGGTGGTGGTCCGGGGGCAGCGGACGCGTCCGGGCCGTTGCTCGTCCCGCGGGGTGCCGGGGGGCCGGGAGCGGGGCCCCGGGGCGCCGGGCGGGGGTTCGTGGCGCGGGCTGCGGGGCTCACCGCGGGGCTCAGTGTGGGCGGGTCGGTGCTCGGGCTGGTGCGGGACCAGGCTGTCGCGCGGTACTTCGGGGCGGGGGCGGGCAGCGACGCCTTCCTCGTCGCCTGGACCGTGCCGGAACTGGCCGCGACCGTGCTCATCGAGGACGCGATGGCGCTGCTGCTCGTGCCCGCCTTCAGTGCGGCGATCGCCAGGGGCGGCACGTCTGTGCTCATCCGCGGCACATTGCCGCGGCTCGCCGCGCTGCTCGCCGCCGTCACGGCCGGACTCTGCGCAGCGGCGCCGCTCGTCGTCCGTGTCCTGGCCCCGGGGCTGCCCGATCCGGCGCTCGCCGCCGCGTGCACCCGGCTGACCGCCACCACCGTGCTCGCCTTCGGCCTGGCGGGCTACCTCAGTGCCGCGCTGCGCGCCCACCACCGCTTCCTGCCGCCCGCGGCGATCTACGTGGCCTACAACGTGGGCATCGTCGCCACCCTGCTGGTGCTCCACCGCCCGTTCGGCGTCCAGGCCGCGGCGCTGGGTGTCGCGGTGGGCGGCGCGCTGATGGTGCTGGTGCAACTGCCGCCGTTCCTGCGGGTGGTGCGGCAGGGGCGCGCGGGGGCCGAGGCCCGGAGGCCGTACCGCTGCGTGCGGGGCAAGGGCGGCGGTGGGCTCGCGGTGGGGCTGGTCGTGCCCGTGGTCGTCTTCGCGGTGAGCCGGCAGGCGCAGGTGCTCGTCGAGCGGTACTTCGCGGCCGGGCTGCCCGCCGGGGCCATCTCGCACCTGAACTACGCGCAGAAGGTCGCGCAACTGCCGATGACGCTCTCGCTCATGGTCTGCACCGTGACCTTCCCCGTCGTCGCCCGCGCGCTCGCCGCCGGGGACCGGGAGGCGGCGCGGCGGCGCGTGGAGCGCGACCTCGCGCTCGCCTGCGTCGTCGTCCTGCTCGGTACGGCGTACGTCGTGGCGTGCGCGCCGCAGATCGTCGGAGCGCTCTTCCAGCGCGGCGCGTTCGGCGCCGCGGACACCGCCGCGACCGCGGCCGTCATGCGCGTCTACGCGCTCGGGCTGCTCGGCCAGAGCCTCGTCGGCGCGCTCGTCCGCCCGTACTTCTCCGCGGCGCGGGCCACGTGGTTCCCCGTCGCGGCGATGGCCGCGGGTCTCGCCGTCACGCTCGGCGCGGACGCGGCCGCCGTGGGGGCCTGGGGCGCGTACGGGATCGCCGCGGGGAATGCCGCGGGGATCAGCGTGACCGCCGTGCTGCTGCTGCGCGGGCTGCCCGCGCGGGCGGTGCCCGTCCGGGTGGGCCCGCTCGCGGCGGTCGTGGCCCGGTACGCGCTCGCCGCCGCCGTGGCCGCGGGTGCCGGGTGGTGCACCGCGCGGCTGCTGCCCGGACCGGCCGTGGCCGGTGCGGGGGTCTGCTGCCTGACCGTTCCGCTCGCTTTCGCCGCCGCGGCCGCCGCGGTCGGCGCGCCCCTGAGGAGCCTGAGCCATGCCGTCTGACGCCGCAGCACCGGCACCGTGGGTGCTGATGTACCACTCCGTCGCCGAGGGCGGCCCGGACCCCTACCGCGTCACCGTGAGTCCGCGGCGGCTCGCCGCGCACCTCGGCTGGCTGCGGCGGGCCGGGCTCACCGGCGTCGGCGTCGGCGAACTGCTGCGCGCCCGCGCGGAGGGCCGCGGGCGGGGCCTGGTCGGGCTCACCTTCGACGACGGCTACGCGGACTTCCTCACCGGCGCGGTGCCGCTGCTGCGGGCGTACGGGCACCGGGCCACCGTCTTCGTGCTGCCCGGCCGGCTCGGTGGCGACAACGTGTGGGACGCGCAGGGGCCGCGCCGGGCGCTGCTGGACGCCGACGGGATCCGCGCCGCCGTGCGGGCCGGGATGGAGGTCGGCTCGCACGGGCTGCTCCATCGCGACCTCACCGTGTGCGAGGACGCCGACCTCGCCGCCGAGGCCGCCGCGAGCAGGCGGATGCTCGCACCGCTCACCGGGGAGGCCCCCGCGGGCTTCTGCTACCCGTACGGGGCCGTCGACGCGCGGGCGGTGGCGGCGGTGCGGGCCGCCGGGTACGCGTACGCGTGCGCGGTGACGCCGCCCGCGGGGCTCGCCGCCGGGCCGTACGCCCTGCCGCGCGCCTACGTCGGTGAACGCGACCACGCCGGGCGGCTCCTGGCGAAGGGCCTCCTCCACCGCCTGCCCGCGGCCCGCTCCGCGCTGCGCCGGGGGGTGGGGTCCGGTGCGTAGGTTCTGCGGGGTGCGGGGAAGGGGGCCCGGCCTCGCGCCTGGGGCGGCTGCGGAGGGGGCGCCACTTGCTGCGGCGTGGCGATGTGCCGGTCCGTTCCGGCCTGGCACGCGGTTCCCCGCGCCCCTGACGCGCCCGGCAGGGCACGCGCCTGCTCCCGCCGAGGCGCACTGCGGGCCTGCGGGCTTCCCGGCGGGGGCACGGGGATGAGGGTGCTGCATGTCATCACCGGACTCGGGGTGGGCGGGGCCGAGCAGCAGCTCAGGCTGCTGGTGCGGCACATGACGGCGGCGGGGGGCGTGGAGGCGGAGGTCGTCGCGCTGACGAACGCCGGGGCCGTGGCCGAGGGGATCAGGGCGGACGGGGTCCGGGTCACGGACCTGGGGATGCGGGGCAACCGCGATCTTGCCGCGCTGCCGCGGCTGACGCGGCTGATCCGGGCGGGCGGCTTCGACCTCGTCCACACACATCTGTACCGGGCGTGCGTGTACGGGCGGATCGCCGCACGTCTGGCGGGGGTGCGGGCGGTGGTGGCGACCGAGCACTCGCTGGGGGATTCGCAGATCGAGGGACGTCCGCTGAGCGCGGGCACCCGGGCGCTGTACCGCGTGACGGAACGTCTGGGCACAGGGACGGTCGCCGTGTCCGCGACGGTCGGGGAGCGGCTGCGCGCCTGGGGCGTGCCGGAGCAGCGCATCCATGTCGTACCCAACGGCATCGACCCGGACCGCTTCCGCTTCGACCCCGCCGTGCGGGAGGCGGCCCGCCGGGCTCTCGGGCTGGACCGGGCGGCCTATGTCGTCGCGGGGGTGGGCCGCCTTGTGCCGGGCAAGCGGTTCGACCTGCTGGTACGGGCGGTGGCCGCGGTCCCGGGCACGTATCTGCTGCTGGCGGGGACGGGGCCGGAGCGCTCCCGGGTGCTGCGGCTCGCCGCGGAGGCGGGGGCCGCGGACCGGGTCAGGATCGTCGGCGGCACCGGGGACGGGCGCGGGGACAGCTCCGGGAACGGTGACGTGCCCGGCGTGCTGGCCGCCGCCGACCTCTTCGTGTCGCCGAGCGCGGAGGAGGCCTTCGGGCTCGCGGCGGTGGAGGCGCTCGCGGCGGGGCTGCCGGTGCTGTACGCGGCCTGCCCGGCGATCGAGGACCTGCCCCCGCAGGACGCGCCCGGCGCGAGCCGCACGGGCGGCTCGGCGGAGGAGATCGCCGCGGCGATCGGACGGCAGCGCCGGGCGGGGCCGGTGCGGCTGGCCGTGCCCGCGGCGGTCGCGCACTACCACATCGCCAACACCGCGGACCGGGTCCTGGCGTTGTACGCCGTGGCGCTCGGGTCCGCCCGGAAGAAAGCAGCTCCTGTATGAGGGCACTCGCACTCCCGAGGTCGGCGCGGTGGGCCGCGCTGCCGCTGGGCGTCGGATTCGGCATGCTCGCGGGTCTGGGCTGGGGCATTGCCGCGACCCCGCAATATGCCGCGACCAGCTATGTGATGGTCGTGTCGCAGCACGCCGACGCGCCGACCGCGCTGGGGTTCGCGCAGGCGTACGGCCGGGTGGTGACCGGCACCGCCGTGCTCGCGGGCGCGCAGGCCGAGGCCGGTACGCCCGCGCAGCGGCTGCGCGGGCACATCGACTCCCAGACCTCCCCCGACGCGCCGATGATCTCGGTGACCGGTACCGCGTCGAGCGGGGCGACGGCGGCGCGTTACGCCAACGCGGTGGCCAAGTCCCTTGCCGCGACCGGCAACCGGGACACCGCCGGGACGGGCGTGAGTCTGCTGCTCTTCGCCCCGGCCGCCGCGCCCGCCGCGCCGTCCTCGCCGTCCGCGGGCCTGTCGGCGGCGGTCGGCGGGAGTGCGGGCGGCCTGCTCGGCGCCCTCGCGCTGCTGGTCCGCCCGGCCTTGCGCCGCACCCCGGCACCGGCCGGCCCCCCGCCCGCCGAGCCCGCAGAGCCGGTCGGCCCCGCCGAAGGGGCCGCTCCCGTCCCCGCGCCCGCGCCGTCCGTCCGGGAAACCGCGTGACCGCCGAGGTGCCGCCGTCTGCTCCCTTGCGGGCCGCGCCCGACGCCGCAGCAGCGGCCGGGGCGCCGCTCGTGGTCAGCGTGTGCCGGGAGGGCGCGGAGTTCGCGGGGCTCGCGGGGGAGTGGGGCGAGCTGTGGGGGCGGTGCCCCGGGGTGACGGGGTTCCAGGGGCACGGGTGGCTGCACTCGTGGTGGCTGGCCTACGGGCGGCGCCGCGACCGGCTGCGGGTGGTGCTGGTGCGCAGCGCGGGGGTGCTGGTGGGAGCGGCGCCGCTGATGCGGACGTACCGGCCGGAGCCGGTCGTGGTGGCGCTCGGCGGGGGGATCACGGACTACGTGGACGTGCTGGTCGCCGCGGACGCTGTGGCCGGGACGGCACCGGACGCGGTGGCCCGCGCGCTCGCCGGGGGGATCCGCGCGGTGGCGCGCGGGGCGGTCGTCGACCTGCGGGAAGTGCGGCCGGGGTCGGCGGCCTTCGCGGTGTACGACGCGTGGCGCGGTCCGAAGCGGCGTACCGCCGGGTCGGTGTGCCTGGAACTCCCGGGGCTGCCGATGGACGAGCTGATCGCGCGCGTGGGCAGCTCGCGCGGGCAGCGCATCCGCGCGAACCTGCGCAGGCTGGACGCCGCCGGGGTCACGGTGCGCGAGGCCGCGCCGCACGAGGTGCCTGACGCCGTGGCGGGCATGCTGCGGCTGCACCGGGCGCAGTGGCAAGGCCGCGGGGTGACGCCGGAGCACCTCCGGCCGCGTTTCGCCGCGCACCTGACCCGCGCGGCGACGGCGATGGTGGCGGCGGGTGAGGCGGCGGTCGCCGAATTCCACCTCGGCGGCCGTGTCGTGGCCGCGAACCTCACCGTGCTTTCCCCCGCCCTGGCCGGCGGCTACCTCTACGGCGCCGATCCGGCGCTGCGCGGCACCAAGGTCGATGTCACGACGCTGCTGATGCGGCACGGCGTGCGGCACGCGGCGGGCGCGGGACGGCCGGTGCTGAGCCTGCTGCGGGGCGCCGAGCCGCACAAATTCCACTGGCGGCCCGAACACGTCGGCAACGAGCGGCTGATGCTCGCGAGCCGCCCGCTCGGCCCCGCGCTGCACGCCCGCTACGCGCTTGCCCTCGCCCGCAGGCGGCTGGCTCGCGCGGCGGCCGCCCGGCTGCCCGTCCTGCGCACCTGGCGGGCCCGCCTGCACGGTCTGCTCGCCCGCCTTCGCCCCCGGACCTGACCTCACCGGGCCCGCCCGCGCCTCCTCACCCTCGCGCCGCCCCGGACGGGCTCGGCACGGCAGCGGCGCCCGGCACCTTCGACGGAGACGCGGCCGACGGAGACACGGTCGGCGAACCGGACGGCCCCGCGGCCTTACCCGGCGGTGTCGAAGCCGTCGCCCGCGCAGGCATACCCGGCGTGCCCGGCGCGTCCGGCACCGGCCCAGAAGTGCCCACCCCCGCCCCCGTACCCGGCGACGGCGGCGAGGACGTACCGCTCGCGGGCGTTGGCGTTGGCGCGGGCGCGGACAGCAGTTCCCGGAAGACCTTCGACGACAGCGGGTTGGCCGTGCACTGCCACACACCGTGCGGGCAGTAGTCGGTGATGGTCTGGTAGAGCGCATGGTGGTCGCTCATCCACCGCAGCATCTGTTCGACGTACGAGGTGTCGTCGCCGTTCTGGAACAGGCCCCACTCCGGGTAGGAGACGGCCTTGCCGTGCTGCGCCGCGAAGTCCACCTGGGCCTGGAGGCCGTACGGCTCGCTGACCTGGTGGTCGAAGGTCTCGCCGGGCGGCTGGTCGTAGGAGTCCATGCCGATGACGTCCACGGTGTCGTCACCGGGGTAGCACTCCGTCCACGGGACGGCGTCCGTGCCGCGGCTGGGCGCGAAGTCGAAGCGGAACTTCTGGCCGGGCACCGCGCGCATCGCCGCGACGATCCGCCGCCAGTACGCCCGCCAGCCCTGTGGGTCGGGGCCGCAGCGGTGGGCGTAGGTCGTCCCGTTCATCTCCCAGCCGAGGACGATCACCGTGTCCGGCACGCCCAGTTCGACCAGATGCTCGGCGAGGAGGGCGAAGTGCGGGTCGAAGGCGCCGTTCGCGCCCTGCCGCAGCAGGCTGCGGACCTGGGCGTCCGAGGTGCGCTCCTCGTTGCCCGCCTGCATCGGCACGTTGAGCACGAACATCCGGTCCGCGGCGGCCCGCCGCCAGTCGGCCCAGGGCTGGAGCAGTTCCTGGGGGCCCTCGATGTCGTCCCATGTGCCGCCGGGCAGATAGGTGTGGCCGACCCGGACCGGGGTGCCGCCGAGCCACTTCTGCAGGCCCGCCAGATTCGCGACGCCCTCGGCACCGGAGTCGGTGAAGGCCCCGAGGTAGGGGAAGGACAGGGTCGCGGACCGGCCGGTCGCGCGGGCCCGCGCGGAGCCACCCCCGTCCCCGCTTCCGCCCGCGGCCGCTGAGCCGAACGCGCCCGCCGCCAGGCCCGCCAGCAGCGTCGCCGTGGCGACTCCCGCCCCCGCTCCCGTGATCCACCGGTGCCGGTCGGCCATGGTCCGTCACTCCTCGCTCGTCGGAAACGACGGGATGAGTGTTCCCCTTCCGGCAAGTCATAACGTATGACCGATAATCCGATGTCGCGGAGTAGCCCAAACGCGCGGTCAGTTCCGTGGTCCGCATTTCCCCTCGCCCCCTGGCAGTGATTGCCGACGTATCGTCAATATGCCCATGGCATACGCGTGCGAATCCGGCCGCCGCATCACTCGCCCGGATGAACTTCCGGCCCGCATAAACCGATAATCCGCAATTCTGCGCCACCGTGTCTGCATGATGGCCCGGCAGCCGACCGGTCACGAACGGACGGAGAGCGCATGAGTTCAGACGTCACCGGACGCCACCGGACAGGACCGAACGAGACCGGTCGACGCCGGACGCCGCCGGACGCCACCGCACAAGACCCGATGGGCCCCGATGAGAACGGACGAGAGGAGTCGGTCGTGAGCGAGTCCGACGCAGCACGGGAAGGCCGCCGGAAACCCGCGCGCACCGCCGTCACCCGCCGACGGGTGATCACGTCCGGCGTGACGTCCGCGGCCGCCGTGGCGGGCACCGTCGCCGCGCTGCGGCCGATGCTGACGGCCGGTCAGCCGACGGGCCCGGCCGGAGCGGTCGCGGTCGGCGGGCCCGCGGGCACCGACGGCAGCGGCGGCGACATCGAGGTGCGGCCCGCGCTCTTCGACGAGGTCTACCGCGGCCGCCGGATCCGGGGCGTCGCCGACACCGGCGAGGACGGCGTGGCCGTCACCGTCGACGGGGAGGCGCTGCCGCTCATGCGCCGGGTCGACGGCAGTTGGATCAGCACCGCCAACCACTACCAGCCCTACACGACGCCGCTGGCCACCGCGCGGGCGGCGGTCGACGTCATCGGCCGGGCGAAGCTGTCCGCGGCCTTCGCGCAGCTGCACCACCACTGACCCGCGTACCACCACCGATCGGGGCGCCACCGGTGAACACCCGCAAGAACCAGCGCAATCTGACCAGCAGCCAGCGCACCCGCTTCGTCGAGGCCGTCCTCGAACTCAAGCGGTCCGGCCGCTACGAGAAGTACGTCCGCACGCACGCGCAGTACTTCGCCTCGGACGGCGAGAGCGGTCTGCGGGTGGCGCACATGGCACCGACGTTCTTCCCCTGGCACCGGCAGTTCGTGCTGTACTTCGAGCGCGACCTCCAGCTGATCGACCCGACTGTCACCGTGCCCTACTGGGACTGGACGGTCGACGACAAGGAGACGTCCGCGCTGTGGGCGGCGGACTTCATGGGCGGCAACGGGCGCGACAGCGACGGCCAGGTGATGACCGGCCCGTTCGCGTACAGCGGGGGCAGGTGGCCGATCACCTTCGGGGTGACCGACGAGAAGTACCTCACGCGCAACATGGGGCGCCCCGACCGGCCGATCGCGCTGCCCACCAAGGCCGAGCTGGACGGGGCGCTCGCGCTCGGCACCTACGACACCGCACCGTGGAACTCGGCGCCCGGCACGCAGGGTTTCCGCAACAAGATCGAGGGCTGGACGGTCAGCGAGACCAAGGGCGGCTACCTGCACAACCGCGTGCACCAGTGGGTCGGCGGGCACATGATCGGCGCGGCCTCGCCCAACGACCCGGTCTTCTGGCTGCACCACGCCTTCATCGACCTCATCTGGGTGCGCTGGCAGCGGCAGCACCCGAAGTCCGGCTATCTGCCGGTGAAGCCGCTGGCCGGGAACGACCCGGAGAGCGGCCGGGTGATCAGCGCCGACGAGCCGATGCCGCCGTGGAACGTGAAGCCGTCGGAGATGTTCGACCACCGGCCGTACTACCGGTACGAGGAGTAGCCGCGGCCCCCGCGGCAGGACGCGAAACGGCCTCCCTGCGCCGTGCGGTGCGGGGAGGCCCGTTCGTGCGTACGGGAAGTGCGCGGTCTACCAGTTGTCGTCGTCGCCCGGGGTGGGCTCGCCGATGGGGGTGGGGTTGGTGACGGGGGTCGGGACGGCCGTGCCCGAGGAGGTGTTGGCGCACTGGTTGCCGAACGCCGGGTTCAGCAGGCCGATCACGTTGATGGTGTTGCCGCACACGTTGACCGGCACGTGGACCGGCACCTGGACGAGGTTGCCGGACAGCACGCCCGGGGAATTGACCGCAGCGCCCGCGGCGCCGGCGTCGGCGGCGGCAATCCCCGCGCCGGCGGCCAGAACGGCGCCCGCGGCGGCGGTGACGGCCGCGGCCTTTGCGATACGCGACATCGAGATCTCCCTGACTGAGATGAAAGAGCGGCCGCAATAAGCTGCGGCTTTGACGCAGTGGGCAACGGGAACGGATCAGCAATAGTCACGCAGGTTGAGCTGAACCGGTGATTCGTTATCGGATTACGCCGTTGGAGTGACAAGCGCCCCGGTCCGGCGCCCCCGGCCGTTAGGGTCCGGCCCATGAGCCAGACCACTTCCGCGTCCGACGCGTCATTGCTGAGCCGGCTGGGCACCTTCATGGTGATCCCGTGGTCCGGAGAGAATCACCAGGACGGCCGCGACATGGCCTTTCTGATGGCCTACACCCTCGGTGACGGGGTCGAGGGCCCCGCGGGCTCGGAGGCGGCCGCGCTCGCCGTCGCGGAGGAGGCGGGGCTGCCGGTCGGCGGCGCGATCCTCGACGTGGCGCAGACGCCCAGGGCGCCCGTCAAGCTGCTGGTCGAGGGCGGCAAGGCGGTCCTGACGATGCCCCACCTGCACGTCGCGTGCGCGGTGCCGGAGGAGTGGACGGCCGCGGCGCGCGGCCGCGGCACGGTGTACGTGATCCTCGCCAGCCGCCCCTGGCCGCAGGCCGTGCCGGGCCGCCAGGTCACCGAGGACGACCTCAAGGCCTTCCTCGCCGACGAGACGGCGCTGACGACCGCCGCCCACTGCTTCGTCCCGGTCGGGTCGCTCACGTCCTGACGCTCCGCCCCGTCCTGCCGCGCACGCCACAAGGCCACCGGTCGTCCGTACGACGACCGGTGGCACCACGACGGGAACGGCCCGCAGCGCCCCGGGACGGGAACGGCCCGCGGGCCCCGGCCGGGAGGGGGCCGGTGCGCCGCGGGCCGGGCGAGGGGCGGGCGCCGCTAGTTGACCAGCTCGTTGCCCGCGTTGACGGCGTCCGTGCCGGCCTGGACGGCCTTCTTCACGGCGCCCACCTTCTTGGCCACGCCGGACTGCGCGACCAGCCCTCCGGCGGCCTGCTGGCCCACCGTCTGGGCGGTGACGGCGGTGCCGCTGAGGGTGCTGCCGAGGTCGGCGGCCTGGGCCGACGCGGTGGTGGCGGCGGTCGCGGACGTGGCTGCGGCGAGCAGGACCGAGCCTGCCGCCGCCTTGCTGAGGAATCGGCGTACGTTCATGGTCCGTCCAACGACCCACCGCCCCCCGAGGGCACGCCGCCTCACCCCCACACGCGGGTGCCCAGCGTCACCCCGGCGGAGGCCATGGCCAGCCCGACGGCCACGCTGAGCAGCGCGTTCCCCGCCGCGTACGCCTTGGCGCCGCCCTCGGCCAGGCGCAGCGTCTCGTAGGAGAAGGTCGAGTACGTCGTGAGCGCCCCGCAAAGCCCCGTGCCGAGCAGCAGCTGCACGTGCGAGGAGGCGGCGCCCACCGCCGCGGCGCCGGTCAGGGTGCCGAGGACGAGGCAGCCGCACATGTTGACGACGAAGGTGCCCCACGGGAAGACCGAGTCGTGCCGGGACTGCACCGCCCGGTCGGTGAGGTAGCGCACGGGGGCGCCGACCGCCGCGCCCGCGACGACGAGCAGCCAGTTCACGCCGTCGCGTTCCCCGGCCGGGCGCTGTGCCGGACGACCTCGCACGCGTCCAGCACGACCATGCCCTTCTCCACCAGGCCGTCCAGCTCGGGGAGGAAGGCACGTACGCGCTCCTCGGTGTCGACGACGATCACCGCCACCGGCAGGTCCTCGCTGAGCGACAGCAGCCGCGAGGTGTGGATCAGGGAGGACGCGCCGAAGCCCTCGATGCCGTGGAAGACGCTCGCGCCCGCCAGGCCCGCACGGCGGGCGCGGTGCACGATCTCGGTGTAGACGGGCTTGTGGTGCCACCGGTCGCTCTCGCCGAGCAGGACGGTCAGCCGCAGCGCGGCGCCGGACAGCCGCCGCTCCCCGTCCGTCGCTGCGCCGCCGGTGCCGGTGCCGGTGCCGGAATTCGTGTCAGGGGTCACGGATGCCATCGTGCCCGCAGGGCCAGCATGCCGCGGGTCGCCCACGCCGAGGCCCACACCGCGCCGAGCGCGGCGGCCAGGGTCGCGGCGGTGTACGCGGCCGCCGTCGCCGCCTGGTGCGCGTCGACGAGCCGCCGGGACTCCACGGCGTACGTCGAGAAGGTGGTGTAGCCGCCCAGCACACCTGTGCCGAAGAACGGCCGGACCAGCCGGTGCGCGGCCCAGACCTCGGTGATGACCACCATGAACGCGCCGATGACCGCGCAGCCCGTGACGTTCACCCCGAACGTCGTCCACGGGAAGGTGCCCGCGCGCTGCGGCCACAGCAGCGCGGCGCCGTACCGCGCGCCTGCGCCCGCCGCGCCGCCGGCCGCGACGACGCCCACCACGGGCCACTGGTCGTGCATCAGACCGGGCACCCCGCGCCGCGCCGGAGACGGGTGGGGCGGCTGCGGCTGCTGCATGCGCGGGCGTCCTCTCGTGCCGTGCCGGGCCCCGGTGGTCAGCGTAGTGCGCGGCCGCTCCGCACCACGGGCGCGAAACCGCGGAACGGCTCGCGGCGCGTTCGGGGAGCGGTCGGTGCGACGGCCCGGAAGGGCGCCCGGCCGCGGTCGGCGACACCGTTGCACGCACGTGACAACGGGCGCACAGGCCAGGGACGTTGTGCCTGCCAGGATGACCGCAGCGCCGCCGCGGCAACGCGATCGGCGTACGACCGCATCATGTCCATGGGGGAATACAGCCATGTCCGTACGTTCCAGAAACCGCCGCGCCGCCGCCGTCGCCGTCGTCGCGAGCGTCACCGCGGGGCTCGGCCTCGTCCTCACCGGCTGCGGCCCGGAGGACGCCACCGGCACCGACGACCCGAACCCGTCGGCCACCAGCACCGCCATCGGCACCGGCGACGGCGGCTCCACCGAGCCCTCCCAGGGCTCGGACGGCAAGGTGCAGCCCGCCAAGCTCAACGGCACCGCCAAGAACGGCCTGACCATCAGCAACGGCTCGCGCTTCGTCGTCATGAACGGCACCCGCGTCGACTTCGGCACCGTCGTCCGCGACCTCGCCTGGTCGCCCGACGGCACGAAGGCCGCCTTCGTGGACGGTGACGGCGACCTCGTCGTCAGCGCCCCCGACGGCAGCAACCGCACGATCGTCGCCAAGAACCCCGGCAACGAGAACTGGTCGCACCCCACCTGGCAGGTGCGTGCCGCGGACACCACCAACCAGCTCCCGAAGCTGAACAACATCTTCTTCGCGGGCCGCAAGGGCGGGGTCTCCCGCCTCTACGGTGTCGCCGCCACCGCGCACAACGGCACCCCGCACGTCCTCAGCCTCGGCAACGAGTCCGGCGAGAACGTCAAACCGCTGCCGCAGACCGGCAACGTCTGGCCCAACGCCGCCGGCAAGTTCGGCGCGGCCGTCTACGCCAACACCGACGACGGCAAGGTCTACGTCCGCGACGACTACCTGCGGCAGCAGGGCGCCGCGATCGCCCCCGGCTCGGAGCCCGCGCCCGCCCCCGGCGACGACGAGGGCTTCGTCTTCGTGCGCTCGGTCGGCGGCCACGACCACCTCTTCCGCGAGACGCCCGGGGACAACGGTCCGGTCTTCAAGGACCTGACCCCGAACGCCACGACCGACTACACCGAGCCGGCCTTCTCGCCCGACGGAAAGACCGTCGCGGCCCGCACCCCCGCGGGCATCGTGACGCTTCCGGCCGACGGCTCGGCCGCGCCCGTCAAGGTCTCCGACTACACCGGGCTGCCAGCGTACCGCGCGTGACGCCCGGTCAGCCGTCCACCCCGCCGGAGACCTCGGCGGCCCTGGCCGCCAGTTCGGCCCGCAGCTCGTCCAGATGCGTGTCGGACACCTCGTGCGGCAGGAACTCCACGATGTCGAGGAAGCGGAAGACCACCTTCGACGGCGTGATCGCGAACTCGTAGTCGGCGAACCCGACCACCGCACCCGTCGCACCCCGCACCGCGCCCCTGACCACATGGTCCGTCATGTCGTCGGGGGAGTCGGCGCCCGTACGGCGGCGGGCGTTGGGCCGGGCCAGGTAGGGGCAGACCATCGAGGCGTACAGCATGCACGCCCGGTGCCCGGGGCCCTCCAGCGTCGGCGCCATGTTCCGGTACGGCCGCCCGGCCGCGAACGCCTCACCCATCGCCGCGCACTCCGACGCGCCCACCACCCGCCACACCGGGCCGCGCGGCATCAGCCGGTCGCACACCGAGCACAGCCGCTCCCGCGCGCACCTCGCGCTGCGCTCGTAGTCGGTGAGCGCGAACTGCGGCTGATCGCCCTCCCACGGAGTGATCGCCGGGACCGGATAGCCCCGGGAATCCCGCGGACGGGCATCGACGGCGGGCGGCACGGGGACGGATTCGAAGCGCACCGCCCCTCTCTATCAGGCCGGACGCGTCCGGCGAAACAGTCGCCGGAAACCCTTCGCGGGGACCTCCCGCGGCTCCGCCTCCGGCTCCGCGGACTTCGGCTTCGGTTCCGGCTCCGGGTGCGCCGCGCGCCAGTCGGCGGCGACCTGCTCGACGTCGAAGAGCCCGCGCATCAGCGGCGGGCCCTGCGGCGGGCGCCGCAGCGCCTCCCGCAGCTCCTCGTTGACCGCCTCCACGATCCGCCGCGCCACCGCCTCCGTCGGCGCGGCCGCGGCCGCCGCCTCCGCGTCCTCCGCCCGCTTGCGCAGCACCAGCGACGGCGGCAGCGCGGACAGCCCCTCGGCCTGCATCTTGCGCCGCACCCACCACATCGGGTCGTACGGCTCGTCCAGCGACGGCAGCGGCTTGCCCGCCCCGTCCAGACCCGCGAAATCCCCGCGCCGCTCGGCGTCCTGGATCTGCTTGTCGGCCCACGTCTCCCAGGAGACCCCGGGCGGCTTGCGTTCCGTCATCGCGCACTCCTCCCCGTGCGTCGCCGCTGCCCCCCAGGTTAGGGCCTGTCGTGTGGATCTCCGCGGCGTCGCGTGCCCCGGCACGCACACCTTCCCCCTGCCTTCGGCGGGAGGGGCCCCCAGCGTTGTCGTCGGTCAACAAAGCTCCGCTTTGCCTCCCTCCTCCGCCTTGCAGCTGGGGGTACCTCCCAGGCGAAGCTCTGGGGGAGCGCCGGACCCCGCTCCTTCCTCCACGGAGATCCACACGACAGGCCCTAGCCCGGTGCCGCCCCGAGCGGCCTGGCGCGGGCCGCGAGCACCGCCACGTCGTCCTCGGCGGCCTCCGGGGCCAGGTGCTGCACGACGCGGGCCAGCAGGGTGTCCAGGGGGCCCGCGGCGTGCGGCAGCACCATGCCGGCCAGGCGGGCGAGGGAGTCGTCGATGTCCTCGCCGCGCCGCTCGACCAGGCCGTCCGTGTAGAGCAGCAGGGTGTCGCCCGCGGGCCAGCGCACGTACACCCCCTCGTACGTACCGCCCAGGTCCGCGCCCAGCGGCGGCCCCGGCGGCACCTCCAGCAGCCGCACCCGGCCGCGCGGATCGACGAGCGCGGGCGGCAGGTGGCCGGCGTTGGCGAAGCGGCAGCAGCCGTGTTCCGGGTCGGCCAGCGCCAGCAGGCACGTCGCCGGGCGCTCGGTGCCCGCCGCCGTGAGCAGCGCGTCCATCCGGCCCAGGATGACGTCCGGCGGATCGCCGTTCCCCGCGACGACCCGCAGCAGCGAGCGGTAGTGGCTCATCTCCACCGCCGCCTCCACACCGTGGCCCATCACGTCCCCCATGGCCAGCAGCGTGACACCGCCGGGCAGCGCGAACGTGTCGTACCAGTCGCCGCCCACCAGATCCGACGCGCCCGACGGCAGATAGCGCGTCGCGACGTCCAGCTGCGGCTGCGCGCCCCCGCCCGGCGTGGCCAGCAGCGCACGCTGCAGCTCCACCGCGATGCCGTGCTCGCGGCTGTAGCGGCGCGCGTTGTCCATGCTGATCGCCGCGCGGTCGGCCAGCGCGACCGCCACCGCCACGTCCTCCTCGCCGAACGCCGGTGACGACCCCGCCCGCACCAGCGTCACCGTCCCCAGCTGCGCGCCGCGCGCCGCCAGCGGCACCACCAGCGCGGAGTGGATGCCCGCCGCGCGGTACGCCGACACCCGGCCGGTGTTCGGCGCGGACCGGCCCATCTCCGCGTCGCCCGGCACGTTGTACGCGAGCGGGCGCCCGGCGTCCAGACAGCGCGGGACGGCCGAACCCGGCTGGTAGTCCACGTGCTCGCCGGGCACCCCGAACTGCTGCACCGCCTCCCGCAGCCCCGTCACCGACGCGAGCGCCGCGCGGCGCAGCCGCAGCGTGCCCGTCGCGGGCGGACGGCGGCCGCCCGTGCCGCCCATCGCCAGCAGCTCCACCGTCGCGACGTCCGCGATCACCTCCACGAGCAGATCGCACAGCTCCTGGCAGGTGCGGTCCACCTCCAGCGTCCGGCCGATCCGCACCGCCGCGGTGTCCATGAGCTGCAGCCGCTCCCGGGCCCGCTCCAGCTCCGCGCGCGCCTCGCGGTCGTCGCTCACCTCCAGCAGCACCATGCCCAGGCCGTGCACACGGCCCTGCGGGTCCTCCAGCCGGTGGTAGCTGCCACGCCACACCCGCAGCCGGTGCGGGGACTCCGCGCGGGTCTGCCCGCTCGACACCAGCTCCCGGGTACGGCCGTCCGCCAGCACCTGGCGCAACGTCCCGAGCCCCGCGTCCACACCCGGCACGACCTCCGCGATCGTACGGCCCAGGTGCGCCTCGGCCGCCACGCCGTTCAGGCGGGCCATCGCCGGGTTGACGTAGACGAAGCGCAGATCCGTGTCCAGCACGGCCACGCCCGCCGCGGTGCCCTCCAGGAGGGCGGCACGCACCCACTCCCCGCCCGGAACACCCGCTCCGGGCGGGGAGACGTCCTCCGGAGCGCCCGCTCCGCCTGCCCTCCCGCCCACCCGCACCTCCACCCGTCCGCCGGCCCTGCACTCCAGCGTGCGCTTCCCTCCGGGGGTGAGCGAGTTTTTGCCCCCCGGCCGGGCGCGGTTGCCCCGCTGGGCGAGCCATTCTCCGCCCCCACCGGCGGGCAGCCGCTTCTCCTGCCGGGAGGGGGACGGTGCGGGGTGCGGTTGCCCTGCCGGGCGAGCCCTTCTCTGCCCCCACCGGCGGGACGGCCGCCGACGCCCCCTGGAGGGGGACGGTGCGGGGTGCCCCCGCAGGAATGCGCATCGACTCCGTCGAGGGTGCGGGTGAGGTCGTACGCGCATTCCGAGGAGGTGCCCCGTGGCGGCACCCGACCCACCCACGCACCGGGTGCGCGATGCCCCGCCGGGCACCCCCAGGGGCGCGGGGAACTGCGCGAGCAACCCACCACCGGCCGGTGGTCCGGAGCGAACCGAACTGCCCCTTTCGGCCGGTCGACTACCCGCACCCCGGTGGGGGCTTGCCGCGCAGTTCCCCGCGCCCCTAAAAACGGATCCCCGGCGCGGCACGCGCAGCCCTAAAAACGGGTCCCCCGCGCCGTACGCGCACCCCGAAAAACGAGGGCCCAGCGCGGCACGCGCTACGGAAAACGAGGGCCCCGGCGCGGCACGCGCAGCCCTAAAAAACGGGTCCACCGCGCGGCACGCGCGCTCCGAAAACGGGCACCCGGCGCGGCACGCGCGCCCCGAAAACGGGTGTCCCGCGCCGTACGCGCACCCCGAAAAACGAGGGCCCAGCGCGGCGTGCGCCCCGGAAAACGAGGGCCCCGCGCGGCACGCGCGCCCCGCGCCGGGGGCGGGGTCAGGGGGAGGGCCTGCGGCGCAGGGTTGCTGCGAGGGCGGGGATTAGTGCTGCCACGAGAAGCGCCGCGGCGACGCGGCGATCGGAGTGGGAGCCGGAAACCCGCGGCGCCACCGTCGCGAACGCACCAAGCACCCCCACCCCCAACGTCGCGCCGAACTGGCGCACCGCGTTGAAGAGGCCGCCCGCCGCGCCCGCGGTGCCGGGCGGCGCGAGGGTGATGACCGCCGTGGTGAGGGCGGGCAGCGCGAGGGAGACGCCGAAGCCCGTCGCCGCGAGCCCCGCGGCGAGCAGCACGTAGGGCGCGCCCGTCCAGACCGCGCCGCTCATGACGCCGGCGCCCGCGGCCAGCAGGCAGAGCCCGGCGAGGACGGGCGCGCGGGGCCCGGTGCGGGCCACGACGCGGCCGGTGAGCAGGGGGTTGAAGGCGGTGGGCAGCGTCATCGGCAGGAAGGCCAGGCCCGTGCCGACCGCGCTGTAGCCGAGCCGTTGCTGGAACAGCAGCGGCAGGACGAAGAGCACGCCCGTGAGGGTGAAGCCGACGGCCGCGCCGGCGAGCAGCATCGCGGCCATGCCGGGGGCCCGCAGCACCGCGCGGGCCAGGACGGGGGCGCGGCTGGCGCGCTCGCGTCGCGCGAAGAGCCACGCCGTGGTCGCGGCCGCGACGAGGGACGCCGCGGCGTGCGCCCCGTGCCGGCCGCCGCCGGCGATCACCGCGTCCGTGCCCAGGGCGAGCGCGGCGCACGCCAGCACCTGGCCCGTACGGTCGATGCGGCGGGAGGTGTCCGCGCGGCAGCGGAGTGCGGCGCCGCGCACCAGGACGAGGGTGAGTGCCGCGATCGGCGCGTTGACGAGGAAGACCGCGCGCCAGCCCGCGAGGCCGACGAGGAGTCCGCCGGCGATCGGTCCGGCGGCCAGCGCGGCGCCGCTGACCGCGGCCCATACCGCGACGGCGCGGGCCCGCCGGGCGGGTTCCGGGTAGAGGGCGGTGATCAGTGCCATCGAGCTGGGCACGCAGGCCGCCGCGGCGGCCCCGAGCACCGCCCGCAGGACGACCAGTACCCACAGGGTCGGCGCGGCGGCGCACAGCAGTGAGGCGGCGCCGAAGACGGCGACGCCGCCGCGGAAGAGCCGGTGCGCTCCGAAGCGGTCGGAGGCGGCTCCGGCGGACAGCAGCAGTGCGCCGAAGGCCACGGTGTAGCCGGTGACCGCCCATTGGAGTCCGGCGACCGAGCCGCCGAAGTCGTGTGCGAGGTCGGGTTCCGCGACCGACAGCACGGTCATGTCGAGCAGCACCATGAAGTAGCCGAGCGCGATGCCGAGCAGCGCGTACGGGGAGCGGGTGGCGCCCTTCGCGGGCGAGGCGGGCGAGGCGGGCGAGGCGGACGTCGGGGGCGGCTGGGGCGACTGGGGGACGGGCTGGGTGGCGGGTCGGGCAGGGGGCTGGGCTGGCATCGGCTCTCCGGTCGTCCGGATTCACCCGGATGGCGGGTTTACGGGGAAGTGCCCGCAGAGGTGCCGCCGAGCATCGGTCGGCACATATCCCCGCGGGAAACGCCCGCCAGCATGCGGCCCGCCCCCGTACCCCCTCCACCGGCGCAGCCGCACGCAGCGTTCGGTCCGGCCGAACGCTCCCCCGGGCCCCGCCGGGCCACCGGTCCCAGCGGGCCCGGGGTCCGCACCAGGTGACGCGCGGTCACCCGGAACCGGCCGGGGACACCCACAGGGGGATGCCCTACGCTGCGCGGGAGGCGGTTCCGCGGGGGCGGGGGGGACGTGAGGCCATGACAGCGGACGCGGTGAACGGGGCGGGCGCCGGGGCGTGGGGATCGGCCCTGTCGGCGCAGGAGTTCGCGGCGGTCACGGGCGCCGGGTTCGACCCGGTCGGGCAGGTCCTGGGGACGGCGGTCGTGCACATCGGCTACACCGGCAACTTGTGCTCGTCCGCGTGGTCGGCCGGCCGGAGCGCGACGACCGTGTCGTCCGTCGCGCGGGCGCCCTTCTCGGACCTGGTGCGGACGATGTACGCGGCGCGCAGACAGGCCCTCGGGCGGGCGGTGAATGCGTGCCTCGCGCTGGGCGGGGACGGAGCCGTGGGCCTGCGGCTGCGCGTGCGCGGCTTCCCGGCGGGCGGTACGGAGTTCACCTTCCTGGGCACCGCGCTGCGGGCCCGTTCGCGCTTCCGGCCGGCGCGGCCCTTCACGGCGCATCTGGACGGCCAGGAGTTCGCCAAGCTCGTCTGCAACGGCTGGGTGCCCACCGGGCTGGCCTTCGGGATCAGCGTCACGAGCAGGCACGACGACTACGAGTCGCGCGTGCAGTCCGGCCGCTTCGCCGGGAGCCGGGAGGTCCGCGGCTTCACCGACCTGGTCACGTACGCGCGGCGGCGCGCGCGCACGCAGCTCGCCGCCGACGCCGCGTCGACCGGCGGCGACGGGCTCGTGCTGGACGCGGCGGACCTGCGGGTGCACGAGCGCCCGTGCGGCAACGGCGACACCGACCACGTCGCGGAGGCCGTGCTCGCCGGCACCTGCGTCGCCCGCTTCAGCCGCACCGCACGGCACACCGGGCCGGTACGGCCCCTGACCATCATGAGACTCGAGCGGGAGAACTGACATGGCGAAGCAGACAGGCGGGGAGCCGGTCGGGCACGAGGCCCAGTTGACGGCCGCGGGGGTGCCCGAGGACGCGATGCGGCGGCTGTCGCAGCTGCGCCCGGGGCAGGCCGGGTCGCTCTTCACGTCCGACCTCTCGGTCAACGAGTTCCTGCTCGTGCGGGAGGCCGGGTTCCGGCCGCTGGGCCTGGTGCTGGGCTCGTCGATCTACCACGTCGGCATCCAGATGGGCCGCTGGTCGAAGAACCAGGAGCTCACGACGCTCTCCCAGGCGATGTACCACGCCCGGGAGCTGGCGATGAGCCGCATGGAGGCGGAGGCGAGCGAGCTGGGCGCGGACGGCATCGTGGGCGTCCGGCTGGACATCGAGATCAAGGAGTTCGGCGCCGACATCGCAGAGTTCATCGCCGTCGGCACCGCCGTCAAGGCGGACGGCGCGGACCCGGGGCACACCGGGACCTGGCGCAACAACAAGGGCAAGCCCTTCACGTCCGACCTGTCCGGCCAGGACTTCTGGACCCTCATCCGCGCCGGGTACGCGCCCCTGGACATGGTCATGGGCTCGTGCGTCTACCACGTGGCGCACCAGAAGCTCGGCCAGGTCATCGGCAACGCGGGCCGCAACGTCGAGATCGAGCAGTTCACGCAGGCGCTGTACGACGCGCGCGAGCTGGCGATGGGCCGGATGCAGGCCGAGGCGGAGGAACTCGGGGCCGAGGGGATCGTGGCCGTGCAGCTGCGGCAGCACTCGCACACCTGGGGCGCGCACACCACGGAGTTCTTCGCGATCGGCACGGCGGTGCGGCCGCTGCGCGACGACCATGTCATCGACCGGCCGACGATGGTGCTGGGCCTCGACAACTGACCGCGGCGCAGCGCGGAGAAGAGCAGAGCGGAGAAGAGGGGACGCCATGTCCGAGAAGGAAACCGGACGGGACGCGCCCGGCGGTGACGGGGAGGTCGAACTGCTCGCCGCGGCACTGCGGCGGGACAGCGCCGACCTGGACCTCTACGCCCGGGTGCTGTCGGTCAACCTGATGGAGTCGCTGCCGCCCGGCGCGCTCCAGGTCGCCCGTAAGCGCTCGGTCGCCGACCGGATGGCCGGCCGGGAGGGCACGGTCACCGCGCTGGACGTCTCGCTCGGGGAGCAGCGGCTGGCGCTGCGCAGGGAGCGGGAGCGGATGGTCGCCGAGATCCGCAAGGAAGTGCGCGGTGTCGTCCTCTCCCGCCGGGAGGTGGGCCTGGACGAGTGGGTCGACGCCCTCGCCCGCGCCCTGGCCGATGCCGCCGCCTCCAGTGCCCGCGCCCGCGAGGCGCTCGAACGCTTCCTGACGTGACCTGAACCGACGTGGGGTGGGACGGGCCGGGTGCCCGTCTCAGTCCCGCAGGTGCGGCGGCAGCGGCACCCAGCGGCGCTCGGCCCGGTGGTCGAGCGCCGTGCGCGCGGCCGTCACCCGCAGGCCGGCCGCGGCGCACACGTAGGCCAGGGCGTTGGCGCCGTACGGGAAGCGGGGCCGGTTCTGCCAGAAACGGAACCGCCAGTACGCGTCCTGGTCCTCCCGGAGGCCGGTGCGGCCCAGCTCGTCGGAGACCAGGACCTCGCCGTCCCGGGCCAGCGTGAAGAACGTGCCGCCCCTGGGATTGAAGTACAGCCCGCACGCGTCCGTACCGGCCGACAGGGCGCGCAGCACGGATCCGTCGTTCGGGAGGTAGCCCACCTGGGTGACGGCGCAGCCGCCCGGTTCGCCGGGGAGGGCCGTGACGCCGACGTGGCGCAGGGACTCCTCGTAGTCCTCCTCGTCGAAGGGCGCGTCCTCGATGGGCACGGGCGGGCACCGGTCCGGGTCCGCGCCGAGCCTGCGGATCAGCTCGTCCTCGGTCAGGCCGCGGACGAATGCGACGCCGAGGCCCTCCGTCCACAGCCCCTGCGTGTCGAAGGCGGCGGTCAGCGCGTCCGCCTCCGCGAAGGCCGCGGCCTCGGCGGCCAGCAGCCGTACGGCCCCGGGCAGGGCGGCGGCCAGCGGCGCGAGCGGCGTGGTCAGCAGCAGGCGGCCCGGCGACCAGGGCCCCTCCTGCGGGGTCCACGCGTCGGCGCCCGCGTCGAGCAGCGCGCGGACGCCCTCCTCGTCCAGGGCGCAGACGGCCGCCCACAGCGCGGTGTGCCCCGCGTCGTCGCGCGCGTCGGCCGGGGCGCCGTGCGCGAGGAGCGCGGCGACCGCCTCCGCCGAACCGCGCTCGGCCGCCAGGTGCAGCGGCGTGGTGGCGGTGCGGCCGTCGGCGACGCGGTCGGCGGGCGCGCCGCCCGCCAGCCGGGCCCGGACCAGGGCGGCGTCGCCCCAGTCCCGGTAGCCCATGCCCTGCCAGTCGGCACGCGGCACGTAGCGCTGCCGGGCCTCCTGCGCGCGGCGCAGCTCGGCGCGCTGCTCGGTGGTGAGCGGCGGCGCGAGGAACGCGGGCGGCCCGCTGAGCTCCATGTGGGCGAGCGTGCGCGGGCGGGCGGGGTCGTCCGGCGGTTCCGGCAGCCCCGGCCAGACCTCCACCGCCCTCTCGGCGGCCGCCCGTATCGCCGCCGTGTCCAGCGGTGTCCGGGTCTCGGGTATGCCCTCGTCCGGCCATTCGACGACCAGTTCCGTGGCGCCCGGCGGGGGCAGTTCGGGCAGGTAGAGATCGACGTCCGTGCGGAAGGGGGAGCGGTGGGAGGGGCCGATACCCGGGTCGAGCGGGATCAGCCCGACGGCCTGCGACGAGGCCGCCGTACGGGTCGCCCCCTGCGCGTCGGTGAACGTCACCCGGCGCGTCACCGTCCCGTCCAGCGAGGTGACCCGGCGGCCGTCCGCGAGCAGCAGGCCCACGCGCAGCCCCGACTGCCTCTTCCCGCGCCCCCGCCCGAGGCCCGTCGGCTCCTGCCGGAGGACGGTACGGAAGACGGTCAGCTTCGCGGTGACCGCCCGCGGCCACACCGACCACCCCACGGACACGATCCGGACCTCCGCCCCCGCACCGACCACCCCGGCACCGGGCAGCACGGCGGGTGCGAAGTGGTCGGCGGGCGGCGCGTACTCACCGGCGGCGGCCCCCGCCGGGCGCAGCGCGGCCCGCACCGGCCGGCCACCGTCGCCGGGCCCGCCCCCGGACCCGTTCCCGGGTCCGTTCCAGGGCCCGCCCTCCGGCTCGGTGACCGGTGCGTCGTCCATGACCAGATCGTCGAAGAATCCCACGCGGCCACCTTCGCACGAGCCTCTGACAACGCCGGGTCGCGGCCCTGAGGCAGCGTCACCCTCGCTTCCGGCGGCGCCCGCCGGCCCGGCGGTCAGCCGTCGGCCCGCAGCACCAGCAGATCCAGCCAGCTGACGGCCCTCTCCCCCGGGTCGGCGGCGGCAGCGGCGCGCAGCCGGGCGAGTCCGCGGGCGTAGGCGGCGTCGCTGAGGGAGCGGAGCTTGCTGTCGGTGCCGCGGCGCAGGCCGTCGGCGTAGGCGGCGAGCGTGGGCGCGGACTCCTGCGGGAGCGCGTGCAGGGCGGTGCGGCGGAAACCGGCGGTGGCGAAGGCGGCGGTGACGTCCTCGACGGTCGGGTATCCGGCGATGGCGTCGGCGGTCTCGGGGAAGAAGCGCAGGCGCAGATCGCGCGCGCCGCGGCCGGGGAAGACGTTGCGGACGAGCACCGGAGCACCGGGCCGCAGCACACGGCGGGCCTCGCGGGCGGCGGCCGCGAGGTCGCCGATGTGGTGGACGACGGAGCCGAACCAGGCCGCGTCCGCGCACCCGTCGCCCACCGGCAGGGCCTCCGCCCGGCCCGCCAGCGCGGTGACGCCGTCGCCCGCCGGGATCAGCGCGCGCATGGCCGCGTCCGGCTCCACCGCCAGGACGTCCACCCCGAACCACTCCCGGAAGGCGGCCGCGAAGCCCCCGGTCCCTGCCCCGACGTCGAGCACCGTCATGCCGGGCCGCAGCCCCGCCTCCGCGGCGAGCGCCTCCCGCCACGCGCCGAGCCCCTCCCGCGGCACCTCCCGGGCGGCCCGGTACGCGGCGGCCGCCTCCCGCGCGTCCGCCGCGACCTCGTCCGTGACCCCGCCCATGACCTCGTCCTCCGCGGACATGTCCCCTCCCCCTGTGCTGCCGGTCCCGCGTGCCCGCCCAGTCTGTACGAGGCGGGACCGCCGTCCCGCGCCCGGTGGCGGAGCCCCCTACTGAGGCGCGGGCAGGCCGTGTTCGGCGGCGATCGGGTCCAGCAGATCGCCCAGCCGGGCGCGTTCGGCCGGGGTGAGGGCGGCCGCGAACTCCGCGTCGGCCGCGTGCGCCAGTTCGCCGCAGAGGGCGAGGAGTTCGCGGCCCTGCGGGGTGAGGCCGAGGATCTGGCGGCGGCGGTCGGCGGGGTCCCGTACGCGCTCGACCGCCCCCAGCTCCTGGAGGCGGTCGGCGAGCGCCACCACCAGGCTCGGGGCGACGCCCATCACGCCGGCGACCTCCAGCTGGGACGACGCCCTGCCGCTGTCGAGCAGCACCATCAGCCCCACGTGCTTGGGCTTGAGGCCGTGCTCCGCCACGCGCGCCGCGAAGAGGTCGGCCGCGATCGAGCCGAGCACGCCGAGGCGGAAGACGACGCTGGAGTTCACCTTGTCAGTGCTCATGGTGGCTAGGCTACAGTGGTGAATGATTCAGTTCGTGAATGATTCTGAGCGTGATTCACGTGCTGGCTTCTTCCCATGCCGTCCGTGCGGGCGGCGCCGTCCGCACCACTTTGTCCGCCGGGGGCCGTTCCGCGGCCGAAAGGGGCTCGCCATGCTCGAATCCACCACCGTCCAGGTACACATCGCCGACCTCCAGGACGGCATCGTCGACCTCAGCGCGACCACCGCGCCCGCCGTGATCAGGCGTTCCGTGGGCTTCCTGGCCGACCTCGCGCGGCTGCTGGACATCCCCGTCACGGTGTCGGCGGCGCCGCGTCCCGGCGGGCCCGCGGTCGTCGCGGAGGCCGCCGTCGCAGGGGCGCCGGTCTTCGTCCGCTCCGGGCCCTGCGCCTGGGACGACGGGCCGACCCGGCGGGCCGTCGCCGCCCACCGCCGCCCGCACCTCGCGCTGTGCGGCGTGACCAGCGAGATGGTCGTCCTGCACACCGCGCTGGACGCGCTGGGCGCGGGGTACGAGGTCACGGTCCTGCTCGACGCGTGCGGCGGGCTGTCCGACCGCACCGAGCAGGCCGCCTTCCGGCAGGTCGAGGCGGCGGGCGGGCGCGTCATGTCGGTCGCCGGTTTCGCCGCGGACCTCGTCCGGGACTTCACCACGCCGGTCGGCCGCGAGGTCATCACCGCGCTGCACGGGTTGCTCGGGCCCGCGACGTCCGCCGGGCCTGCCGAATCGGCCGCCTGACGGCGCGTTCGGCACGTCCGGCGGGTCCGTCGCGTCCGGCGCGTCCGCTCAGCCCGGCGAGGCCGCGAAGCGGGCGATCAGCAGCGACAGCCGTTCGGCGTGCGCCGCCGTGGGGAGGCGGCCGCTGCGGGTGAGGGTGACCAGGCCGTGCAGGGCGGCCCAGAAGGTCTCCGTGAGCACCACGGGGTCGTCGCCGCCGGTGACGGGGGCGACGGCCCGGACCAGCTCGCCGAAGGCGTCCCGCAGGGGCGCGGGGGCCTCCGGGGTGGCGAAAGGCAGGTCCACGGCGTGGGTGAACATCGCGTCGTAGAGGGCGGGCCGCTGTTGCGCGAAGTCGGTGTAGGCCGAGGCCACGGCGGCGAGGGCGCCGGCTCCTGCGGGGGAGTCCGCGGAGGCTCCTGCGGGGGAGCCCGTGGGGGAGTCCGCCGTCCCCGGGGCGGTGCGGGCCGCGCGCAGGGTGGCGGCCAGTTCGGCGAAGCCCTGTTCGGCGACGGCGGCCATGATCGCGCCCTTGCCCTTGAAGTGGCTGTAGAGGACGGGCTGGCTGTACTCGATCTCGGCGGCCAGCCGCCGGGTGGTGACGGCGTCCCAGCCCTCCGCCTCCGCGAGTTCGCGCGCGGTCGTGACGATCAGCCGCTCGCGGTCGGCTCGTTCGCGCTCCCGGCGCGTCTGGATGCTCATGACCTCGATTCTAGCACCGCTAGCAATTGTGCTGGCGCTATGTTAGCTTCGCTCTTGTCCCTAGCGCTGCTAGCAAGGAGTCCCGGCATGACCGCCACCGCGTACACCCTCGCCGCCGTCCTCGACGTCCTCGTGCTCTTCATCGGGGTCCGCTTCCTCTTCCAGCCGTTCCCCGCCGCCGCCGACTACGGCGTTCCCGCCCAGCCCGCGGGCGGCGCGGCCTACCTGACGGTCAAGGGGCTGCGCGACGCGGTGTCCGGCGTCATGGGCCTGGCGCTGCTGGTTTTCGCCGGGGCGCACGCCGAGGCGTGGTTCATGCTGACGGTCGCGCTCGTGCCGCTCGGCGACACGCTCATAGTGCTGCGCAACGGCGGGACGAAGGCCGCCGCCTTCGGGATCCACTGCGCGACCGCCGTCGTCGTCCTCGCGAGCGCCGCGCTGCTCTTCGCCGTGTGAGGGCGGCGGCCGCGCCCGTACGCTCCCGAAGATCAACCCTCCGGGCCCGCGCCACGTCCGTCCCTACGGGACACCGCCCGGCAGCCCCGCGCCTCCGCACCCCGACAGCCCCACCCACCCCACCCCACTCAGGAGTTCGCCATGTCGCTGATCGTGCCCGCCTTCGACGAGTCCGTGATCGTCCGCTCCACCGACGCCGAGGTGGTCGGCCGGGCGCCCACCACCGTGCGGCTGCTCGCCGACAGCAGCGCGACCGGTGGCGCGCTGTCCACGCAGCGCGTGACGCTCCTCGACGGCGCAGACGGCGCGCGGCCGCACCGGCACGACCGCTCCGCCGAGATGTTCTACGTCCTGGACGGCGCCGCGCAGTTCCTGTCCGGGGACGAGGCGGTGACGGCGGAGACCGGCGACCTCGTCGTCGTCCCGCCCGGCCGCCCGCACGCCTTCGCCGCCGCGCCCGGCAGCGACGCCGACCTGCTCATCGTCATCACGCCCGGCGTCGAACGCTTCGAGTACTTCCGCCACCTGCAGCGCATCGCGCTCGGCCAGGCCACCCCGGAGAGCCTGCTGGAGGTCCAGGAGATCTACGACACCTACTTCCTGCAGAGCGCGGCGTGGGAGGACACCCGCCGTGCGGGGGAGCGGCGTTGAGGACGCACGGCGGACGGCCGGAGGGCGCGGCACCGTACGATCGGCATGTGATCAACGGTGTGATGTTCGACTTCTCCGGCACGCTGCTGCGGATCGAATCCGCCGAGGAGTGGCTCGCCGCCGTCCTGGCGGAGAGCGATATGCACCCGGCGGAGGACGAGTTCGCGCGGTGGGCCGCGCGGCTCGACGTGTACGGGGCCGTGCCCGGCGGGACACCGCCGCAGCGCATGCCGGAGGAGGCCGCGAAGCTCTGGGACGAGCGTGACCTCAGCGCCGAGCAGCACCGCGCCGCGTACACCGCGCTCGCCCGCGCCGCCGAGATCCCCGTCCCCGGCGTCGAACAGGCCCTGTACGAGCGGCATATGAGCCCCGCCGCCTGGCGCCCCTACCCCGACACCGCCCCGACCCTGCGCGAACTGCGGCGGCGCGGGATCCCGGTGGCCGTCGTGAGCAACATCGGCTGGGACCTGCGGCCCGTCTTCCGCGCGCACGGGCTCGACGAGCTGGTCGACACCTATGTGCTGTCGTACGAACTCGGCGTCCAGAAGCCCGATCCGGAGATCTTCACCGCCGCCTGCGCCCGGCTCGGACTGCCGCCCGCCGAGGTGCTGATGGTCGGCGACAGCCGCGAGGCGGACGGCGGGGCGGCGCGGCTGGGCTGCCCCGTGCACTTCGTCGACCACCTCCCGGCCGACCGCCGCCCGTCCGGCCTGACCCCGCTGCTCGCCCTCCTGGACCCGGAGTCCGCGACCGGCTGACCGCCCGACCACCGGGCCGGGCGACGCGGTCAGTGCATGGGGAAGACCGGGCCGCGCGGGGCGAAGGGCAGGCGCGCGCCGCGCGGGACGAGGAAGGCGTGCGGGCGCGGGATGCGCAGCGGGTCGCACGCGCCGTCGGTGATGACGAGGACGGGCGCGGTCGGCGGGAAGTCGTCAGCTCTGAGCAGGAGTTCGACGCCCGGCTGGAGCACGGTGCCGCCGCGGCCCCGGACCCGGACGCGCCCGGCGATGTCGGCGGGCGGGAGGTAGCCCGCGTCGTAGGGGGCCGCGTCGCAGAAGACCACGCGGGCGGCGGGCACGTCGCGCGCGGCGGCGTAGGAGGCGATGGCGCCCAGCGCCTTGCCGAGCAGCCGCGGGCTCATCGAGCCCGAGGTGTCGAGCACCACACCGAAGGTGCAGCGCTCCAGTTCCTCGGGCGGGTAAGCGCGGCCCGCGCGGGGGATGTCGGGGGTCGAGGCCTGGCGCCGCGCCGGACGGGCGAAGCTGCGCAGCGGTTCGGGCCGCGGCACGTACTCGTCGAACCAGCGGGCCAGCCGCACGTCCCACGGCAGCGGCGGGTGGGCCAGCGCGCGGATCTCCTCGACGAGACCGGCCGGGAGCGTGCCGCGGGTGCGGTCGTGCAGGTCGAAGCCCTGGAGCAGGCCGCGCCGGTAGAAGGCGTCGAGGTCGACATGGTCGGCGGGCGCCCCGGTGCGCGGCAGCGGCTCGCCGAGGACGTCACCGAGCCCCTTGCCGCGCAGCGTCGCCAGGCGGCGCCTGCGCCGGGCCTCGGTGGTGACGCGGTCGTAGACCTCCTCCGCGGACAGGCCCGCGAGCACCGGGTCGTACAGCAGCCCGGACGGCATCGCGCCGACGCCCATCTCCAGCAGCCACGCGTTGATGACGTAGTCGCAGGCGACGTTGAAGAGGTACGGGTCGCGCGCGCCGCAGCGGTCGCCGTGCCGCAGCGCGGCGTGCAGCATCTCGTGGGCCAGGACGAAGCGCCACTCCTCCTCCGTGTAGGCGCGCAGCGGGTTGACGTAGATCTCCCCGGCGGCGGCGTTCACCGCGGCGATCGCGATGTGGTGGGCGCGTGCCAGCTCCGCGTCCGCGACGACGGTCATGCCCGCGGCGATGCCGCCGAGCAGCGGGTAGGAGGCCACGAACCAGTCGAGCGCCGCCGTCCACGGCCCCTTGCGGCTCCCGTCGGGCGCGTTGCCGCCCGCCTCGCGCATCGCGTCGGAGACGGTACGGGTCAGGGCGCGCGCGAAGTCCGTGCGCCAGTCGCGCGGGTCGCGCCCGTACGGCCACGGGTCGAGCCGCTGGTCGGCGCCGGAACCGCCGACGCCGCAGTGCGCGAACCGCTCCGGGATGCCGTCGCGGCGGAAGCGCTCGGCGAGCTGCTCCTCGTCGCCGTCCGGGAAGGACTCGGGGAGGTCCAGTTCGGCGGGCGGGACGCCGACCGGGAGGGTGTGCTGGAAGCGGCTCACCACCAGGCAGCGCGCCGCCAGTTCGTACGCGTCCGGCTGTGTGCGGGGGCCGCGCGCGGCGGGCACGTGGCCGAAGCCGAGGTGCAGCAGGCAGTGCGCCAGCGCCCAGGCCCATTCGCGCGGCTCGGCGAGCCGCCGCGGGTGGACGTGCACGCAGCCGTCCGAATCGGCCACCGCCCAGCCGTCCTCGGGCACGACGCGGCACCCGGTGCGGCAGAACCGGACGTCGAGCGAGCCGAGCGCCGGGTCCTCACCGACGAGCGAGCGGCCCTGGCGGTAGGCGAGTTCGGCCCGCGGGTCGGGTACGAGCGACTCGCCCTGCGTACTGCGCGCCCCGCGCCGCCGCCCCCGGCTCACGTACCGTCCCCCCGCTCGCGCTCCAGTTCCCGTACGCGCAGGCGCGTCGCCGCGCTCATCGGCGGGCCTCGACCAGCCGGGGCATGTCCCGGGCCGCCTCCACCAGGAACCAGCCGGGCAGCACCGGGTTGCCGTCCTCGTCGTCGGCGATCACCGTCTGGGCGACCTCGACGGAGATCTCGGCGAGCTGCACCAGCAGCGCCTGCGCGCGGTACGCGTTCTGCCGCACCGACGGCGAGGCCTGCTCCTTGCTCGCGGGCAGCTCCTTGACCAGGCGGCCGCGGAAGGACTCGGCGAGGTAGTACAGCAGATCCCGGTCCTGGAGCCGGCCCGGCCAGCGGGCCTGGCCCTTGACGATGGCCTCGATCCCGAACTCGCTGCGCACGATCTTGACGTAGCCGCGGAAGGCGGCCGCGTGCGCGGGCGTGAGCATGCCGTGGGCGAGCACCGTGAGGGTCGCCTCGTCCAGGGTCGGACCGAAGGAGTGCAGCGCGTCGGAGAGCATGTGCCACGACCGCGGGGTGGAGAACGGCTCCTCGGTCTTCGGCGCCTTGGACCACAGGTGGTGCGGCCGGTCGGTGAGGTAGTCCGTGACCCACGGGTGGATCCCGGCGCCCGCCGCCCAGCGCAGCCAGTCCGTCGCCGACGCCTCCAGATGGACGTGCGCGAGCCGGTTGACCAGCGCGGACGCCAGCGGACGCGCCAGCGCGTTGTCGGACGTCCGGTTGCCCGCGCCGATGACGATGCTCCCCGCGGGCAGCTCGTAGCCGCCGATGCGGCGGTCGAGGATCAGCGAGTAGAAGGCCTTCTGCACATCGGGCGTGGCCGCGTTCAGCTCGTCCAGGAAGAGGCAGTACGGCTCGTCGCGCGCGATCATCTCGGGCGGGCAGAAGACGGAACGCCCGTCGCGGATCTGCGGCACGCCGATGAGGTCCTCGGGCGCGAGCTGCGTCCCGAGCAGGCTCACGCACTCCAGGCCCAGCGACTCCGCGAACTCCCGCACCAGGGAGGACTTCCCGATACCGGGCGCCCCCCACAGGAACACGGGCCGCACGGTCGCGAGCCCGAGCAGCAGCTCGGGCACCTGCGCCGGACTCACGGCGACGGCGGACTGCACGCGACAACTCCTCCGGGGAAAGGGTGTGATGGGCGGTCGGACGTCCCGGACGTCCCGGATGTCCTGGACTTCCCGGACGTCCTGGACGTCCCGGATGTCCCGGGCGGACCGCACCTCATCGTCCACCGCGCGGCGCTGCGAGCGCATCCGGATTAACCGGGCGACGGCGGGCGCGGCGGCTGCCTACGATGCGGACCGCGTGCGCGGGGCCTGACGCGCGGGGCCCGGCCTGTGCGCCGAACTCCGTCCGCCGAGCCCGCCCGGGAGACCCCTGTGCACTACGACCGATCCGCCCTCGTCGACTGCCGGCTGCACGTCCTGGCGGGCCCCGGCAGCGGCTTCGGCGACTACTACCGCGGAGGCGAGGCCTACAACGAGGCGCTGGCCGCCTACTGCGCGGAGCTGGAAGCGGCCCTGGAACGGCGCTTCGGCGCGACGCTCGTGGGCAGCCGCGCGACGGACTTCGACGCGCGGGTCCTGCTGATGCTCTTCGGCAGCACCGCGCGCTCGTACCTCGCGATCCGGACGCCCTGGTCGGGCTACCAGGAGGCGGGTCTGCTCGTGAAGAAGCTGGACGAGGCGGGCCCGGCGGGCGCGCGCGTCCGCGCGGCGAGCGACCGGATCGAGGAGGCCGCGCAGGTCTCCCGCGCGGCCCACCGGGAGATGCTCGACACGCTGGCCGGGCACGTCCTGGGCGACCGCGCGGACACCGTCGTCACCTCCGCCGAACTGCTCGCCGACGGCTTCGACGACGCCCGCCGTCCCGACCCCGCCGACTTCCCGGCGTACGAGGACTGACGGCGGGGGGCCGCGGGCGGGCGCGGGCGGTGACGGGCGGTGACGGGGCGCGGGCGGTGACGGGGCGCGGGCGGGCGCGAGCGGCGGTGCACGCGGACGGGTCCGGCCCCGTGCGCTCCGGCGGGGGCGCGATCGGTCGAGTGCGCCCCGCGTACGCCTGCGCGGGCCGCGCACCTCCGCGTAACGGCTCGTGGCGTAGCCGCAGGTTGGCGGCGTCGTTGCCAGGGCATGATGATCGAGAACCCGCCGCCGACCTCCGCATCGGCCCGGATCCCCGCCCAGGAGTCCGGTACGCGGCCGGCGGCGCTCGCGGCCGTGCTGTACGAGGACGGCCCGGGGGAATGGCACGGCCTGTGGCGCAAGGCCGTGTCCACGGACGTCTTCCGCCACACACCGCACCTGCCCGACCGGGAGCGGTGGGCGCAGGCGTACGGGCGGCTGCGCGCGCTGCACGACGAGGTGCCCGACCCGGCGGCCCTCGCCTGCGACGTGCGCGGGCTCGCGGCACTGCACGAGTGGACGGGCCAGGTGGACGGCGCCACGGCGACGGTGGCGGGCATCCACTTCAACCTCTTCCTCGGCAGCGTCCTCGACGACACCGCCACGGAACCGGCTCACGACGTTCGCGAGTTCACGTCACTGCGACGCACGGGCGTGTTCCTGTGCACCGAGCGCGCGCACGGCAACGACGTCGGGGCGCTGGAGACCACCGCGACGTGGGATCCGGCCGACGGCGGCTTCGTCCTGCACACCCCGCACCCGGGCGCGGCCAAGTTCATGCCCAACACCGGGCCCGCGGGCGGTCCCAAGACCGCCGTCGTCGCGGCGCGCCTGCTCGCCCGCGGCACGGACCACGGGGTCTTCCTGCTCCTCGCCCCCCTCACCGGCGAGGACGGCGCCCCGCTGCCCGGCGTGCGGATCGAGGAACTGCCGCGCCGGGCCGGCGACCCCGTCGACCACTGCGCCACCGCCTTCGAGCACGTCCGGCTGCCGCCCGGCGCGCTGCTCCAGGGCCGGCACGGCAGACTGCGGCCCGACGGCACGCTCGACGCCGAGGTCGGCAGCGTCCGGCGCCGGGTGCTGCACGCGATCCGCCGGGTCACCGTCGGCAAGCTGTGCATGAGCGCCGCCACCGCGGGCGGGGCGCGCGCCGCGCTGGCGGTCGCCGTGCGGTACGGCGAGCTGCGCGTGGTGTCCGGTGCCGTCCCCGGCAGCCGCGTCCCGGTCAACGCGCTGCGAAGCCACGCCGCCCCGCTGCTGCGCGCCACCGCCACCGCGTACGCCATGACGCTGTGGCACCGCCGGGTCGTACGCCGCTGGATCGGCCACTCCCCGCACGAACGCGCCGCGGCCGAGCGGCTGGTGGGCATCGCCAAGGGCTGGATCACCTGGCAGGCCCGGGACGTCATCGCCGAATGCCGCGAGCGCGTCGGCGCCCGCGGACTCTTCCCGGCGAACGCGCTGACCGACTACTACGCCAACGCCGAGGGGGCCGTCACCGCCGAGGGCGACAACTTGCCGGTGTGGTGCAAGGCGGGCAGCGAGATGGTCTTCGGGCAGTCGCTGCCGGCCGCCCCGCCCCCGCCGACCGGCACCGAGTCGCTCACCGACCCCCGCTTCCTGCTGGGCCGCGCCGCAGCCGCCGAACGCCACTGGCAACTGCGGGCCCGCGAGCGCATGCGGGACGCCCCCGCGGGCAGTCCGCTGGAGCGCTGGAACCACGCCTCGGGTGCGGCGGTCGAGCTGGTGCGCGCGCACGCGGTACGGGCCGCGGGCGAGGCGCTGGCCGCCGCGGGCGAGCGGTGCGCCGACCCGCGGGCGGCCGCGCTGCTGGACGGGCTGGCCGCGCTCTTCCTGCTCGACCACCTGCGCGCCTCGACCGGCCCGCTGCTCGCCGACGGCGCCCTCACCCCGCGCCAGGCCAGCGCCTGGAGCGGCGCCCGCGACGACCTGACCGGCCGCCTCGCCCCCTACCTGCCGCTGCTGACGGCGGCGTTCGAGGTCCCGGAGGAGCACTTGCAGCGACTCCCCCTGCTCCGGGAGCCGCTGTAGGACGCGGACGGCCGGGGTCGGCCGGGGCATCGGCGGGGTGGCTGGGGGCGGGTGCCGCTGGGTTCTGCCGGGCGCGGCGTACGAGCGGGGACGGCCGGGGCCCCGGAGCTGCCGGGCGCGGCGGGAACGGGAGCCGCCGCAGGGCGGAGCGGCCGGGGAGACGCTGGGGGCGGGTGCCGCCGGGAGCGGCCGTAGTGCCGTGTGGGCGCGGGGCCGGCTGCGGTCAGGCACGGGTGACTCGCGTCTCGCGCGTGAGGCGGGAGAGTTTCTCCGGGTTGCGCACCACGTAGAGCGCGCTGATCAGGCCGTCGTCGACGCGGACGGTCACGACGTCGTCGACCTCGCCGTCGATTCGGACCAGCAGTGCGGGGGAGCCGTTGACCTGGAGCCATTCCAGCGTGGCCCGGCGGCCCAGCTCGGGCAGGCCCACGGACAGCGTGGCGCCGACCGCGTCGGCGCCGCTGACCGGGGCGGTCGCCGCGGTGCGCACGCCGCCGCCGTCGCCGACGAGGACGACGTCGGGCGCGAGCATGCCCAGCAGCTCGCGCAGGTCGCCGGTCTCCACGGCCAGCCGGAAGGCGGCGAGCGCGCGGCGGCTCTCGGCGGCGGCCACCGCGCCCCGCGCGGCTCGCGGGCGGCGGGCGGCGACGTGCGTACGGGCGCGGTGCGCGATCTGCCGCACCGCCGCCGGGGACTTGTCGACGGCCGCGGCGATCTCGGCGTAGTCGACGGCGAAGACCTCGCGCAGCACGAAGACCGCTCGTTCGGTCGGTGTGAGCGTCTCCAGCACGAGCAGCATCGCCGTCGAGACGCTGTCCGCCAGCTCGACGTCCTCGGCGACGTCCCGCGTGGTCAGCAGGGGTTCGGGCAGCCAGGGGCCGACGTAGGTCTCCCGGCGGCGGCTCAGCGTGCGCAGCCGGACGAGCGCCTGGCGGGTGGTGGCCCGCACCAGGTAGGCGCGCGGCTCGCGGACCTCGGCGAGATCGACGGCGATCCAGCGCAGCCACGTCTCCTGGAGGACGTCCTCGGCGTCGGCGGCCGAGCCGAGCAGCTCGTAGGCGACGGTGAAGAGCAGGTTGCGGTGTGCGACGAAGGCCTCGGTCGCCGCGTCCATCCCGCGCCCTTCCCGGTCGCCGGAACGGAGGCCGGAACCGTAACCGTAACCGGAACCGTAATCGGGACCGGGGCCGAGGTCGGGGCCGTCCGGGGTGGCGGCCGCCGCTTCGGCCGCCTCCGTGCCGTCGGTGGTGTGCTCGCTCATGTCCGCTCCTGCCCTTCCCCGCCTGCCCGTTCGCGGACGGCGCCGCCCACGTGACACCGGCCGGGGCGGCGCTGTGACGTGCGCGGAGCGTGGCGCTCGTCACAGCGGCCGGGACGTCACAGGGCGCGAACGGCCGGTGTCCTGTGGGCGATCCGCGCCGCGCACCACCGCGACGGCGCGCCCACCGTACGGGAGGACACCCCATGGCACCCCGCTTCGACCTGCTCGCCGCCCCGACGTCCGGGAAGGTCGGCAAGCACTTCTACGCGACCTCGCTGGCGCTCCTGGAGTCGACGACGCTGCCGCGCGCGCTGCTGGAACTGGTGCAGTTGCGCGTGAGCCAGATCAACGGCTGCGGCTACTGCGCCGACGTGCACATCAAGGAGGCCACGGGCGCTGGGGAGAGCGCGCTGCGGCTCGGCCTCGTCGCGACCTGGCGGCACACCAGCGTCTTCACCGAGGCCGAACGCGCCGCGCTGGCCTTCGCCGAGGAGGGCACCCGGATCGCCGACGGCGCGCCGGGCGTCACCGACGCGACGTGGGCGGCGGTGCGCGAGCACTACGACGAGGACCAGACCGGCACGCTGATCGTCCTGGTCTCGCTCATCAACGCGGCGAACAGGATGGGCGTCATCGTCCAGAACCAGGGCGGCTCCTACAGGTCGGGGGCCTTCGCGGCGCTCGACTGAGCGGGGGCACCCTGCCGGGCGCCGCGAAGGCGGGACGGGCCCGCGGCGGAACGGACCCGGGACGGGGGCTCCGGCGACCCGGGCGGCTCCAGGGGGAGGGCCGCCCGGCCGGTCGGCGGAGCCGGTATGCCGTTCAGGCCGCGGTGTCGGCCGTGTCGGCGGCCTCGGCGACCAGGTGGTCGCCGGGGATGCCGGCCTTGTCGGGTGCGTAGAAGTCCTTGATCCCCTCGGTCCATGTCCGTACCCCGATGCGGTCGTCGGGGGTGGGTGAGAAGGCGTCGAAGAGCGTGTCGATGTTGGCGCGGCGGAAGCCGATGGCCAGCATCAGCGCCATGAACGCGGGCCTCTCGACGAGTCCGTCGCCGTCCGGGTCGCCCAGTTCGGCGAGCGCCTCGGCGAATTCGGCGACGGTCGGCGCGAAGCGTGCCGGGGACAGGACGCACGACTGGTACTCCTCGAAGTCGATCCGCCCGTCCCGGTCGGTGTCCAGCTCCTTCAGAAGCGTCGTCCAGTAGCGCGCGAAGGCGGCGTGCATCCGCTCCTGGGCCGCTGTGCCCGCGCGGGGCGCCGCGGCGACGACGCGGTCGCTCATGAGTGAGAAGTCGTCGGCCTCCAGCACCCCGTTGCCGTTCGCGTCGAGCAGCGAAAAGACGAGCGCGACCCTCCGGGTGGCCTCTGTGCGCATGGCTCCGTTGCCTCTCTTGCCGTGATGCTGCCGTGGTGGGGATGGGGATCCCGCAGCCGGACCTTCTGTCCGGCTCGTGGGAAGAGGTGCCCGGCGCCCGGGACTCGCACACCGCAAGCGCACACGGTTACCCGCAAAGGGGGAAATACCGGCATTACGGTGTGAGTTCGGGCGGGATCGGGTAAATGGCCAAGCGCACACCCGGCGTTCGGCCCCCGGCTCCCGGATCGTGGCCGGTCGGCGCCGGGACGGGGCGTTGTCAGACCCTTGGTGCAGACTCTCTTCAAACGGCGGGAAGTCCGCGAACAGGACGATTGCGCGCGAAACCCCGGGAGCCGTACGGGACGGCTCCCGGAGCGCGGTTCAGCTGGAGAGGGAGGAGGGCTGCGGAAGGCCCTAGTCGGCGGCGGCCATCACGTCGACGGGGCGGGGACGGAGGGCGAAGCGGCCGGGGAGGGCGGTCGCGGGGAGGGCGAGCAGGGCGGCGAGTGCCAGGACGGCCAGGTAGGGGAGAAGCGCGAGGGTCGGGGAGGAGGTGCCGGTCATGCCGGTGCTGAAGGCGGTGAGGACGGCGAGGGAGATCGCGGTGCCGAACAGCGCCGCGAGGGCGACGACGGAGCCGGCCTCGCAGGCCAGCATGCGCAGCACCTGCCGCCGGGTGGCGCCCGCGAGCAGCAGCCGGGCGAATTCCCGGACGCGCTCGGCGGTCGACATGGCGAGGGTGTTGACGGCGGCGATGGCGGTGAAGACCAGGACCAGGCCCATGGCGAGGAACTGCGCCTCGGCGTTGCCGCGCCGCGCGGTCGGGGCCAGTGCGTCGGCGGCGTGTCCGGGGGTCAGGACGCGGATACCGGGGTAGTCGCGGACGGCGGTGGTGAGCGCCGCGCGGCCGGTACCCGGCGTGGTGCGGACGAGGACGGCCGCGGCGAGCGGGTCGTCCACGTGCCGGGCCACCAGCGCGTGGGTCATGGTGAGATCGCCGAAGCCGAGCCCGCGGGCGTAGACGGCGGCGACGGTCAGGGTGACGGGTGTGCCGTCGCCGAGGGTCACCCGCAGCGTGCTGCCGGGGTGCACGTGCCGGGTGCGGGCGGCGGTCTCGCTCACCGCGACGCTCGTGTCGCCGAAGCCCGCGAGCGAACCGTCCACGACGTCCGGGTCCAGGTCGCGGCCGAGCGATCCGGCGGTGACGCCCTGCGCGGGGAATTTGTCCAGGCCGATGCGGACGGTGGTGCGGACGACCTCGGTGACGGATGTGACGCCGGGGGCGCGGCGTACGGCGTCGGCGGCCGCGCCCGGCACACCGAGGCCGTCGGAGGTCAGCGCCCAGGCACCGCGGGTGCCGGCCGCGGCCTGGTCGTGGGCGGCGTGCTGAAGCGTCGTCTGGGTGAAGAGGACGGTCGAGGTCATGGCCACGAGCAGGGCGAGCGGGGTGACGGCGGCGGCGTTGCGGGTGGCGTTGCCGCGCAGGTTGCGCCGGGCCAGGACACCGGGGAAGTGGGCCGCGCGCAGCGGTCCGGCCAGCAGCGCGGCACCGCCGCGCACCAGCAGCGGACCGAGGAGGGAGACGGCGATGGCGAGGACGATCACGGTCAGGAAGGTCACCGGCGTGGCGGCCGGTTCGGTGTGCAGCGAGCGCAGGACGGCGACGAGCACCGCGCCGCCGCCGAGCAGCAGCAGGCCCGCGACGGTGCGGCCGGCGGACGCGCCGCGCTCCAGCAGCGATTCGGCGAGCGCCTGCGCGGGGCTCAGCCGGGTGATGCGGCGCGCGGAGATCCGGGCGGCGGCCCACGCGCCCAGCGTGGTGGCCAGGGCGCCCGCGGCCATCGGCGCGAAGCCGATCGAGGGCCGCAGGGTGTCCGGGATCGCGCCGAAGGACACGAAGCGGCCGAGCAGCCAGTGGGCCAGGGGCAGTCCGGCGAGTGCGCCCAGCACCCCGGCGGTCGCGCCGACGACCAGCGCCTCGCGCCCGATGAGCTGCCGCAGCTGGCGGGAGGTCGCGGCGACGGCCCGCAGCAGGGCGAGTTCGCGGTGCCGCTGGCGCAGCGACAGTGCGAAGGTGCCGACGACGACGAGGATCGCGACCAGCAGCGCGGTGCCGCCGATGGCCCCGCCCATGCTGATCAGCTGGACGCGGGCGCGGGCTGCGTCGGGGAATTCGGCCGCGCCGCGTCCGTCGCCGGTGTGGACGCGGGCCTTGGTGCCGTCGAATGCCTTCCGCAGGGCGTCCGGGTCGGGACCGCCCCCGGCCCGCGGCAGCACGCCGAAGGCGGCGACCTGCCCCGGGTGGGCGGCCAGCCGTTCGGCCTCGGCCTGGCTGAAGAAGAGGCTGGTCTGCTCGGCGAGGTCGGCGTGCGCGCCGCCGCCCGGCGTGGTGGGGGCGGCCACCCCGCTGACGCGGTACGTGCGCGGGGCGGCTGTCGACTGGACGGTGAGCCGGTCGCCGGGGGCCAGGTGGGCCCGCCGGGCGAGGTCGCGGTCGACGACGACCTCGTCCGCGGCGGCGGGTGCGTGCCCGGTGACGAGCGCGAAGGGCGTGAGCGCCGCGGAGCTCCAGGCGTGCCCGTTCGCCCGGCCGTACGACGCGGCGCCCGAGCCGGTCGCGCCGGGGCCCGTACCGGATCCGGCGGGCGCGAAGGCCTCGGCGGGGAAGGTCAGTTCGGGGACGACCGCGCGGACGCCCGGGACGGCGGCGATGCGGGGGGCGAGGTCGGCGGGGAGCCACACGCGCTCGGCCAGCGGCTTGGCCTTGTGCTTGACCTTCGTCTTGCCCTTCTTGTGCTTGACGGTCGTCTGGTGCACGTCCTGGTCGGCGGTGACCACGACCGGCGCCGCGCCGTACCGCTCGGTGGTGATGCCGCCGACGAGCCCCGTCTCCAGCAGGCCGCCGCACGCGGTGATGAGCGCCGCGGCGCAGAAGAGGGCGAGGAAGGCGCCCAGGAATCCGCTTCTGCGGGCCTTCAGGGTTCTCAGCGCGAGTCGCGTCAGCATCGTGGACCGGTCCTCGTGGCAGTGGCGTCCGGACCCGTCCCCCGGGCCCGCCGGCCGGCGTCCCCCGACCTGCCTCAACGATCCCGTCACGCCCGCCCCCGCACACTCCGGGCGCCCGGCACCTTCGTGGTGGGGACAGCCCCACCAACACCCGTGCCACGCACGGCGGTCGGGCCCGCGGGCGAGGTCGCCCCGTCCGCGCATGGGCAACCATCGGTTGCGCATCGCACGGGCGGCCGGTACCGTCATACGCAACCGAACGTTGCGGGAGGTGCCGTCGTGGAGACGGAGACGAACACGCGGACCGAGTACGGGTCCATCGAGCGGGAGATCCGGATCGAGGCGACCCCGGAGGTGGTCTTCGACGTCGTGAGCAGTCCCGAGCACCTGCGGGAGTGGTGGCCGGACGAGGTGGACCTGCCGGGGATCCCCGGGACGGCCGGGCGCATCGGCTTCCGGAAGGCGGAGGACGGTGAGATCGACTGGATGCGGTTCACCGTGGTCGACGCGGTGCCGCCGCGGCTGTTCTCCTTCCGGTGGACGCACCCCGAGGGGGAGGCGGCCCGGCAGGGGAATTCCCATCTGGTGGTCTTCGAGCTGGAGGCCGCCGGGGACGGGGCGACGCTGCTGCGGATGACCGAGACCGGCTTCCGGGAGCGCGGCTGGAGCGAGGCGGAGATCGCCGACCAGTACGGCGACCACTCCTCCGGCTGGAACCACTTCCTGCCGCGGCTGGTCGGCTACGCCGCCAGGGTCCAGGCGGGCCGTTAGCCGTGACGGCGACCGGCACCGCTGCCGCGCCCGGCGGCGGCATCGACGACGACCTCTGGTCCGCGGTCGGCGACCCGACCCGGCGCCGCATGCTCGACCTGCTGCTGAGCGAGGGCAGCGGGACGGCGACGGGCCTGAGCGAGCGGCTGCCCGTCACCCGGCAGGCGGTCGCCAAGCACCTCGCCGTCCTGGACCGGGTGGGCCTGGTGCACGGCACCCCCGCGGGCCGCGAGAAGCACTACCGCGTCGACGAGGCCCAGCTCGCCCGCGCGGTCGCCCAGCTCTCCGGCGTCGGCGCCGCCTGGGACAACCGGCTGCGCCGCATCAAGCGCATCGCCGAGACCGTCCAGCGCCGCAAGGACGCCCACGAGCAGGCCCCGCCCGACCCGACCGGCCTCACCGGCACAGCCCGTCCGCGCGACGCGGCCGACGACACCGACGCGGCCGACGACACCGACGCGGCCGACGACACCGACCAGCCCTGACCGACGAAAGGCACGGCCATGCCCGACATCCTGCACCGCATCGGCGTCCAGGACGCCACCCCCGACCAGGTCTACGCGGCCCTCACCACGCTGGAGGGCCTGTCCGGCTGGTGGGCGGAGAAGACGACCGGCTCCACCGACGTCGGCGGCGTCATCGCCTTCCGCTTCAGCGCCGGCGGCTTCGACATGAAGGTCACCGAGGCCGTCCCGGGCCGCCGGGTGGCCTGGGAGGTGGTGGAGGGCCCCGAGGAGTGGATCGGCACCACCGTCGCCTGGGAGCTGCGCCGCGAGGCCGGCGACGGCGGCTTCACGATCGTGCTCTTCCGGCACGAGGGCTGGCGCGAGCCGGTGGAGTTCATGGCGCACTGCAGCACCAAGTGGGCGACGTTCCTGATGAGCCTCAAGCAGTTCGTGGAGACCGGCGAGGGCGCCCCCGACCCCCGCGACGTGCGCATCAGCGACTGGCACTGACCTCTGCCGCGGCCTGCGCCGCGCACGACGGGCACAGCCCCCGGTAGGTGACCTCCACCGTCTCGACGGTGAAGCCGAACCGTTCCGCCGGGGGCAGGTCCGCCAGCGGGCTGCCCGCCGGGCGGACGTCGCGGATGGTGCCGCAGCGCGAGCACACCAGGTGCTGGTGCGGGTGGTGGGCGTTCGGGTCGTACCGCTTGGCGCGGCCGTCCGTGGCGACCTCGATCACCTCGCCGAGCGAGACCAGCTCGCCCAGCGTGTTGTAGACGGTCGCCCGGGAGATCTCCGGCAGCAGCTGCGCGGCCCGCGCGTGCACCTCGTCGGCGGTGAGGTGGACGTGGTCGCCGTCGAGGACCTGCGCGACCACACGCCGCTGCGAGGTCATCCGCCAGCCACGGCCGCGCAGCCGCTCCAGCAGGTCGCTCATGTGGGTCCACCAATCAGGGTCAGGCTCCCGGTAGCCAAGAGTTTACCAAGTGCGTCGGAAAATCGATGGTGTGTACGACTGGGAGGTGTGTACGACTAGGTGATTTCTTGACTTGGACTGAGTCCATCGTAGGATCGGTTCCGGTGACAGGCCAAGTCTCAGGTCGGGAAGGACCCTCACAATGACTGAGAAGCACGACGCACTCGAGGCGGCCCCGGTGGCCGCGGGCGGCGGCTGCCCCGTCGCGCACGGGCGCGCACCGCACCCCACGCAGGGCGGCGGCAACCGCGGCTGGTGGCCGGAGCGGCTCAACCTCAAGATCCTCGCGACGAACCCCGCGGTCGCCAACCCGCTGGGCGAGGACTTCGACTACCGCGAGGCCTTCCTCTCCCTCGACCTGGCGGCGGTCAAGCAGGACATCGCCGAGGTGCTCACGACCTCGCAGGACTGGTGGCCGGCCGACTTCGGCAACTACGGCCCGCTCATGATCCGGATGGCCTGGCACAGCGCGGGCACGTACCGCATCAGCGACGGCCGCGGCGGTGCCGGCGCCGGTCAGCAGCGCTTCGCCCCGCTCAACAGCTGGCCGGACAACGGCAACCTGGACAAGGCCCGCCGCCTGCTGTGGCCGGTCAAGAAGAAGTACGGCCAGAACATCTCCTGGGCCGACCTGATGATCCTCACCGGCAACGTCGCGCTGGAGCAGATGGGCTTCGAGACCTTCGGCTTCGCCGGTGGCCGCCCCGACGTGTGGGAGGCCGACGAGGACGTCTACTGGGGCCCGGAGACCACCTGGCTCGGTGACGAGCGCTACACCGGCGACCGCGAGCTGGAGGAGCCGCTCGGCGCCGTCCAGATGGGCCTGATCTACGTCAACCCCGAGGGCCCCAACGGCAACCCGGACCCGGTCGCCGCCGCCCGCGACATCCGCGAGACCTTCCGCCGGATGGCGATGAACGACGAGGAGACCGTCGCCCTCATCGCCGGTGGCCACACCTTCGGCAAGACCCACGGCGCCGGCCCGGCCGACAACGTCGGCCCCGCCCCCGAGGGCGCCCCGATCGAGGCCATGGGCCTGGGCTGGGCGAACACGCACGGCACCGGCAAGGGCGCCGACGCGATCACCAGCGGTCTTGAGGGCATCTGGACGGACACCCCCACCGCCTGGGACAACAGCTTCTTCGAGATCCTCTTCGGCTACGAGTGGGAGCTGTTCCAGAGCCCCGCGGGCGCCAACCAGTGGCGGCCGAAGGACGGCGCGGGCGCGGACACCGTGCCGGACGCGTTCGACCCGGCCAAGCGCGTCGCCCCGACGATGCTCACCACCGACCTCGCGCTGCGCTTCGACCCGGCCTACGAGCAGATCTCGCGCCGCTTCAAGGACAACCCGGCGGAGTTCGCCGACGCGTTCGCCCGCGCCTGGTACAAGCTCACCCACCGCGACATGGGCCCGATCGTGCGCTACCTCGGTGCCGAGGTGCCGTCCGAGACGCTGATCTGGCAGGACCCGCTGCCGGCCGCCGAGGGCGAGCAGATCGACGCCGCCGACGCCGCCGCGCTCAAGGAGCAGGTGCTCGCCTCCGGCCTGACCGTCGCGCAGCTGGTGTCCACCGCGTGGGCCTCCGCCTCCTCCTTCCGCGGCAGCGACAAGCGCGGCGGCGCCAACGGTGCCCGCATCCGCCTGGAGCCGCAGCGCGGCTGGGAGGTCAACGAGCCCGACGAGCTGGCGCTCGTGCTGCGCACCCTCGAAGGCGTCCAGGCGGCCTTCAACTCCGCGCAGACCGGCGGCAAGCGTGTCTCGCTCGCCGACGTGATCGTGCTGGCCGGCGCCGCGGGCGTCGAGAAGGCCGCGCGGGATGCCGGGGTGAGCGTCGAGGTGCCGTTCACGGCGGGCCGCGTGGACACCACGCAGGAGCTGACCGACGTCGAGTCCTTCGCCGCGCTGGAGCCGCTCTCCGACGGCTTCCGCAACTACGTGGGCAAGGGCCAGCGGCTGCCGGCCGAGTACCTGCTGGTCGACCGCGCCAACCTGCTGACGCTGAGCGCGCCCGAGATGACCGTCCTGGTCGGCGGCCTGCGCGTGCTGGGCGCCAACCACGCCGGCACGAAGCACGGTGTGTTCACCGACCGGCCCGGCACGCTGACGAACGACTTCTTCGTCAACCTGCTGGACCTGGACACCACGTGGCACGCCACCTCCGCGGACGCCACCACCTTCGAGGGCCGCGACGCCGCCGGCGCCGTCAAGTGGACGGGCAGCCGCGCCGACCTGGTCTTCGGCTCGAACTCCGAGCTGCGCGCGCTCGCCGAGGTCTACGCGAGCGACGACGCGAAGACGAAGTTCGTCACGGACTTCGTCCAGGCGTGGGCCAAGGTCATGGACCTGGACCGCTTCGACCTGGTCTGACGCCCGGAGCGCCCGCCGGGGCGCGACTGCCGTGCGGGGCCCCGCGGTTCAGCCGAACCGCGGGGCCCCGCCGCGTTCCCGTCGCCGCGCCGCTACCGGCCCATGACGCTCAGGTCGTTGATCACGCTGCTGATGAGGCCCGTTCCCTCCCACGCGACGGTCACGACACCGCTCGTCGCCTGCTGCGGGGCCAGTTCGGAGTCCGATCCGACCTGGTTCCAGGAGGAGTCCGGCGTCGGCGGCGGCACCGGGGTGCTGCTCAACTGCCGCCCGGTGGCGGCGTCGATGACGACGAGCCGGGCGTCGTACCGGTCGAACCGCGGCTTCAGGTCGTCGTCCAGCTCGACCCGGGTCGGCTGCTGCACGACGTAGACGCGGTCGCCGACGAGCAGCGGGCGGCCGTACCTCAGGCCCTCGGCGGCCTGGGCCGTCCACCGCTGCCGGTGGTCGGTGAGGCCGAACGCCGCGAGCGCGCCTTCGTGCTGGCGGTTCTGCGGGCTGTTGTCCGAACACAGCAGGATGCCGCCACCGGCGGCGACCGCGGGGAAGTCGGGCCCTGCGGAGAAGGTGGTGACGGCGGGCTTCGCACCGGAGACGTCCACCGTCGCACCGGTGCCCTCGTCCGTCCACATGCTGCTGACCAGGGTGTGGTCGTCGGCCGGACGCAGCGACCTGAACTTGTCCGCGAGCTTCCAGCGCAGCGCGCCGCTCTGCTCGTCGAAGCCGAAGAGCTGGTTCTCCTGGGGCTTGCCGCACATGCCCTCGGCCACCACGGTCTTCGCCATGAGCCGCACCATGCCGTACGTCTGGCCGCAGCCCTCGGGCAGTTCGGCCGTCCACTTCTTCTTTCCGCTCGCCGCGTCGTAGGCCGTGAGGTCGGCGCGGCGCTGGGCGAGCACGAGGCCGCCGCTCATGCGCAGGTCGGCGATGCCGCCGCTGTCGCCGGGGAGGTCGCCGTAGCTGAGCTTCTGCCGCCAACGGGGTGTGCCGGTGCGGACGTCGAGGCCGGTGATCAGGCCGTCCTCCCACCACACGGCCACCGTGTCGCCGGTCCCGGAGAGCGCGACGCGGTCCAGGTCGGTGCCGGTGCGGGTGTAGCGCCAGTAGGACCTGCCGGTGCGCAGGTCGTGGGCCTCGACGCCGTCGTGGTGCAGATCCCGGTCGGCGATCTCGTCGACCGACAGCGCGCCCGTCACACCGTAGGAGTCGGCCGTGCGGCGTATCGCCCTGCCCGGCGCGTCGGGCGGCGCGCTGCCGAAGGCGGCGGGGTAGGCCCCCGCCGCCGTGGTGACGCTCTCGTGGTGGTCCTCGCCCTGCCGTACCCACAGCCACCCGCCCGCCGCGACCGCGATCGCGACGACCCCGGCAACCGCCGTACGCCGCCAGGTCCTTGCCGGTGCCATGCCCGTCCCCCACCCGTGTCGGCCCTCGCTGAGGGCCCAGGTTACGACGGGCCGGTCACCACGGGCCGGTCACCGCCGGCCGGTCACCGCCCGGTCAGTAGCCGCCGCCGCTGGAGGAGCCGGACTTGGTGATCTGGTTGCCGTCGGTGCCCACGACGTACCACTTGGCGCCGAAGTTGTTGAGGCCCTGGCCGCGGGTGTTGCCGGAGCCGGTGTCGGCGGCGAAGAGGTAGAGGGGGTGGCCGTTGTAGGTCACCTGCGTGCCGCCGTCCGAGCGCTTCGTGGTGCCGAGCTTCTTGGAGTCCGCGCCGCCGGAGGCCGTCGGCTTGCCGTTGACCAGCAGCGGCGGCCACACCTTCGCGCACGCCCCGGTGCACGTCGACTGGTTCTTCTTGTCGGCGAGGAAGAGGTAGAGCGTGCGGTTCTTGGCGCCGCCGACCAGGACCTTGCCGAAGGGCGAGATGTCCTTGGTGGTCACCGTCGCGGGGTCGGACTGCGCCGCCTGCCCCGCGGGGCTCGCGGTCACGGTGGCGGCGGTTCCGGTGTCGTGGCTGCCGCTCGTGCTGCTGCTGCTGCCGCTGCCGGAGCAGGCGGTCGCGGTGGCGGCGAGCAGGGCGGCGGCGACGGCGGTCGTGGCGGTGGCGTGGAGCCTCACGGCGTTTCCTCCGGGCGGTCGTGACGGTGTGGGGGTGTGCCGTACGGCGGTACGGCAGGCCGCGCGCGAGGGCTTGCTGGCACGCGCGGGGTGCGGCGGCGCGGTCGCGGGGGCCGCACAGAGCCCACTACACGCCAGCCCCGCGCACCCGGCCACGCGGGAGCGCCGTCCGGAGTACCCGCCGGGGGCGCCCGGCGCGGCCCGCCCGTCGCGCGGGAATGTCGCGGCCGTGTCGCGGCTGCGTCCCGGCACCGGTACGGCAGGTTCCGGCACCGGTACGGCGGCGGTACGGCAGTGGCGCACGCCGGGCGGACAGTGCCACAGTGTCCACTCCGGGGGCGCGCCGGACGGCGTCCGGCAGGCGCACCGGCAGTCGCAGGACCCAGGCGTGCGGGGCGCGGTACGAGCGCCGGCCGCGGGCGCCATGAACCACTACGGGGGCAACACAATGGAACCGCTCAAGGCCGGCGACCCGGCCCAGGTCGGGACGTATCAGCTGGTGGGCAGGCTCGGCACGAGCGGACTCGGGCAGGTCTTCGCCGGGCGCGGCCCGGACGGGCGGCTGACCACCGTGACCGTGCTGCACGCCCGGCTGGCGGGCGACCCGGACTACCGCGAGCGGTTCCGCCGCGACGTCGAGAGCGCCCGCCGCATCACCGGGCCCTCGCTCGCGCCCGTCGCCGCCGACACCGAGGGCGACGTCCCGTGGGTCGCGACCGGCAGCGCCGACGCCCCGACCCTCGCCTCCGCCGCCCTGAGCGGCCCGCTGCCGCCCGCCGCCGTACGGGACATCGGCCTCGCGCTCGCGCACGCGCTGCGCGTGGTGCAGGCCGCGGGCGCGAAGCTCACCGGGATCGAGCCCTCGCAGGTGCTGCTGACGCCCGAGGGACCGCGGCTGACGCACTTCGGGATCACCCAGCCCATGGTCGGCCCCGGCAGCACGATCGCCGCGGTGCCCTCCGACGCCGAGGCGGTGCGGGCCCTCGGCCGGATGCTGCACTTCGCGGCGACCGGGCGGCCGGCCCCCGCGGGCGGCGGCTGGCAGCAGCCCGCCCCGCAGATCGCCGACCCCGCCCTGGCCTCGATCGTCGCCGACTGCCTGGCCGCGCAGCCCGCCGGGCCCGGCCTCGACACGGTCGCCGAGCGGCTGAACAGCGCCGCGCCGCCCGCCATGGCGCCGCCGCCCGGCTTCGGCCCGGCCGCGGGCCCGGGGATGCCGCCGGGACCGCCGGGCGCACCGGCCGGGTTCGCCGCGGGCGGCTTCGCGCCGCCGCCCGGCGGGGGCATACCGCCCGCGCCCGCGCGTCAGCCGTGGTGGCGTACGACGAACGGCCAACTGGTCGCGATCGTCGCGGTCGTGGCCGTCGTCGTCGCCATCGGCGTGGCGACCAGCGGGACGAAGGACTCCTCGTCCTCCGCCGCCAAGCCCGCGGTGACCGCGTCCGGACTGCCGTCGATGCCCTCCCTGCCCGGCGACACCAGCAGTGACGAGGACAGCGGCAGCTCCGACGGCGGGAGCGACGGCGGCGACCACAGCAGCGACGAGCCCAGCGACCCGCCCTCCGCCGATCCCGTCGCGGACGCGGTGACGGGCGACTGCTTCGACAACTCCGGCACCGCCTCCACCCCCGAACTGACCTCCGCCCTGTGCGAGTCGGGCACCTTCAAGACCGTCGAGGTGCTGCACGGCACGAGCGACACGCACGGCTGCGACAAGGTCCCCGGCGACGACTGGAACGTCGGCTACCCCGGCCGCGACCTGGTGCTGTGCCTGAGCTACCAGTACGAGCACGGCACCGCCTACCACGCCACGTCCGGCGACTGCGTCTACGGCCAGAGCGCCACCACCGACTGGGACGAGATCGACTGCCAGACCGGCGCCTTCACCGTCCTCGCGCGCTACACCGGCACCACCAGCTCCGCCAAGTGCAAGGGCCTGCGCGACTACGACTGGTCCGAGCACTTCGGCGTCACCGGCCGCTCCGACCTCGACGTCACCTTGTGCCTGTCGATGGTCTACCCGGACGACGCCGGGCACGCGGTGCTCAACGAGTGCCTGAAGTTCACCGGCACCTATTCGCAGCCGCACATGAAGTCCGTGTCGTGCTCGGCCGCGAACGTCATCGTCACCGGCCGCACCGCCAAGTACAGCGCCAAGTCCTTCTGCGGCAACGACCCGTGGACGACCTGGAAGCCCAACGACTACCCGTCGCTCGCCTACACGATGTGCTACCGCAAGCGCTGACGGCCGATCACGTGCTTTCCGGCGGTGGCTGGTTGGGGCGGGCACGGACGTGCATGCGCTCGCCCTGGCGGCCGAAGAGGCTCAGCACCTCCACCGGACGCCCGTCCGCTCCGCTGAACCAGTGCGGCACGCGGGTGTCGAACTCCGCGACCTCGCCCGGCCCGAGGACCAGGTCGTGGTCGGCCAGCACCAGCCGCAGCCGCCCGTGCAGCACGTACAGCCACTCGTAGCCCTCGTGCGTGCGCAGGTCCGGCTCGCCGGGGCGGGCCGGGACGAGCATCTTGTACGCCTGGAGCGGACCCGGCGTGCTCGACAGCGGGACGACCGTGCCACCGCCCGGCAGCGACCGCGGGGTCAGCCGCACCCGCGGGTCGCCCACCTCCGGGGCCCCCACCAGGTCGTCGAGCGGTACGCGGTAGGCGGCGGCCAGCGGCAGCAGCAGCTCCAGGCTCGGGCGGCGCAGACCGGACTCCAGCCGGGACAGGGTGCTCTTGGAGATGCCGGTCGCCTCCGACAGCGCGGCCAGCGTGAGACCGCGCCGGGCCCGCAGCCGCTTCAGCCGCGGGCCGACCTCGTCGAGCACGGCACGGTGGGAGGGCGGCTCGCCCGGCACGTGGTCGTGCGCGGGCTCAAGTGCGGGCTCGGGCTCGGGTATCGGCATACGGGCATTCCACCGCGCCGTCCCGGAAACGGCAACATTAATTGCCGCCCGGCACGCCGTGGGTGCACGCTGCCCCGCATGAGCCCTCACACCGACACCGCCCTCGGCCACGGCGCCGGTCACCCCCACGGCAGCCACGGCCACGGTCATGGACACGGACACGACACCGAGATCGACTGGGAGGCGATGTCCGACCACCTGGTCGCCGCGGGCGAGCTGCAGCTCCCGGTCCTGCGCGACGTCGCCGCCCGCCTGCACGCCCTGATCGACGGTACCGGCGACGGGCACGCGGTGCGCCGGGTGCTCGACGTCGGGAGCGGCCCCGGCGTCATGGCCTGCGTCTTCGCGGAGGAGTTCGCGGACGCGCAGGCCGTCGCCGTCGACGGTTCGCAGCCGCTGCTCGACCGAGCCCTCACCCGCGCCGCGGGCCTCGGCCTGGAGGGGCGGATCGGCGTGCGCGCCGCCGAGCTGAACGGCGGCCTGCCCGCCGACCTCGGCCCCGCCGACCTGGTGTGGAGCAGCAAGGCCGTGCACCACCTCGGCGACCAGCAGGGCGCCCTCGACGCGCTCGCGGCCGTGCTGCGCCCCGGCGGGGTGCTCGCTGTCGCGGAGGGCGGCCTGCCGCTGCGGTTCCTGCCGCGCGACATCGGCCGCGGCACCCCGGGCCTCACCGCGCGGCTGGACGCCGTGCAGGAGGAGTGGTTCGACGTGATGCGCGCCGAGCTGCCCGGCAGCAAGCCCGTCGTCGAGGACTGGCCCGGCATGCTGCGGACGGCCGGGCTCACCGACGTCACGAGCTTCACGTGCCTGCTGGACCTGCCTGCGCCGCTCACCCCCGCCGGGCGCGACTACCTGCTCGAACACCTCACCCGTATCCGGGACAAGGTCGGCGGCGAGCTGCTGCCGGAGTCCGACCGCGAGACCCTCGCCGTCCTGACCGACCCCGACTCCCCGGAGAGCATCCTGCACCGCCCGGACGCGTACCTGCTCATGGGCGTCACCGTCCACGCGGGCCGCCGCCCGAGCTGACCCGGGCCCGCGCGGTACGGGGGCCGGGGCCGCGCGGCACGGGGGCCGGCGCCGTCCGGCACCGGCCCCCGTGCGTCCTGCGTCAGTGCACGTCGGCGCCCTGCCGGGGGAGCAGCGGGACGGTCGCCGCGCAGGCCGCGGCGACCGCGAGGCTCAGTCCTAGGCAGGGCAGCACCCCGCCCGAGCCGCCCGCGCGTGTCGCGAGGTAGAGCGTCGAGACCCCGGCGGAGCCGCCCGCGGTGACGAGCTGCTGCACCGCGTTCAGCACGCCGACGGCGCTGCCCGCCTCACGCGGCTCCACGTCGCCGAGGGCCACCGCGAAGACCGCGCCGAAGCAGCAGCCCATGCCGAGCCCGGCCACCAGCAGCGGTCCGCCGAGCCACCCCGCGGGCAGCGGGTCCGGTCCGGCGGCGACGAGTACGCCCATCGCGGCGACCCCGGCGGCGAAGAGCGCGACGCCCGCCGTGACGACCGCCCGCCCCTGCGTCGCGATGCGCCCGCGGACGGTGAACGAGGCCGCGATGATGCCCACCGACATCGGCGCCGTGACCAGCGCGGCCCGCAACGGGCCCAGGCCGAGCTGCTGTTGCAGGTACAGCGCGACGACGTAGGCGGTGCCGGCGACGGTCGCGAAGAACAACGCCCCGAAGGTCAGGCCCGCGACGAAGCCGCGGTTCGAGAACAGGCCGCGCTCCAGCAGCGGTCGGTCCGTCCGCGACTGCTGCCGCACGAGCAGGGCGAGCACCGCCGTTCCCGCCCCGGCCGCCGACAGCGCGCGCGGCCCCCAGCCGCCCGCGCCCCCGTCCACCAGCCCGGCGAGCAGCAGCCCGAGCCCCGCCATGAGCGCGGCGGCCGCCCCGGCCCGGATGCGTACGGCCGGGTCGCCCGCGATCCGCGGCAGGCACGCGGCGCTCGCGGCCAGCAGCAGCACACCGAGCACGACGTTGACGAGGAAGACCGAGCGCCAGCCGAGCCCGTACGGGTCGGCGCCGATGAGCAGGCCCGCGATCACCGGTCCGCTGATCGAGGACGCGGCCAGCAGCGGCCCGAACAGCCCGAAGACGACCCGCATCGACTCCCGCGGCACCACCCGCATCAGCAGCGTGAAGCCCTGCGGGAGGAGCAGGCCGCCGCACGCGCCCTGCGCGGCCCGTGCGGCGACCAGGGCGAACGGGCTGCCGGCGAGCGCGGCACCGAGCGAGCCCAGCGTGAAGCCCGCGAGTCCGACGAGGAAGACCCGGCGGCAGCCGTAGCGGTCGCCGAGCCGCGCGCCGACGATCATCACGGAGCCGAGGACGAGGGTGTAGCCCGCTCCCAGCCACGGCGCGAGCGACGCCGACGCGCCGAGGTCGCGGACGATCGCGGGGGCGGCGAGGTTGGTGACGGTGGTACTGAGGAGGTCGAGCACATCGGCTGCGACGACGAGCAGGAAGACGGTCCAGGCGCGGGCGCCGAGGCGCCGGCTCTCCCGGGATTTTTGTGGCACGGCGAAGCACGCTCTCTGCTGAGAGTCGAGACGGACCGTGTTTTCCCTGGTCCGCCGTGCCGGCCGGAAGTCCCGGCACGCCCGCCGAGCGGGCGCCGCACCTTACCCGCCCGACGCTAGCACGCGCCCGTGACGGCCCGCCGCCGCTTTTCCCGCGCGGCCGCGCACCGCCGCCGTACGGCAGCCGTGGGGCGGCGGTGCGTCAGCCGCGGGGCGCCATGTACGAGGTCACGCGGTCGGCGAGGACCGCGTACTCGCCCTTCGTCAGGCCGGTGCGGGCCTGCCGCAGGACGGCCTCGACCAGGTTCCAGCGCTCGTCCACCCGGCTGGGCCCGGTGTCCCCGAGCGCCTCCGCCGCGGCCAGCTCGGCCGCGGCCTCCGCCGCCTCCTCCTGCTCGACCTCGCGCAGCGCCCGCGCCGCGTCGTCCCGCCCGGCGCCGGAGAGCTGTTCGGCGGTGACCCCGACCGCCCGTGCCATGCGCGCCAGCGTCTTGTCGGGGCTGCGCACGGCGACATGCGTGCGCTGCACCAACTGGTAACCGGACACGAGCTGGCGCCAGCGCGCCTCGCTCATCCGGGCCCGGCGTGCGGCCTCCCGCTGCGAGATCTTCATCTCCAACTGGGCCTGCTTGATCAGCAGACCCTCGGGCGGCGCGGCCAATGGCTCAGTCATGGGCCGAGCTTCGCACCACTACGCACACCCCGTCCACCGGATCGCCCGAAAGAGTGGCCCCCTCGCCGGGCGGGCGTGATGGCCGGAAACGGAGGGGTCCGCGGGGCGGATGGGAGCGATTTCGTTTTGTGGTGAACAAATCCGCCGTCCGGCCCGTATGTCGAGCTGCCGGGGCGGCGCCCAGCGCCGTACCGGCACCGCTTGCTCCCCCCACACCTAAGGAGCACACCTTGGATCTCGACAAGCGGATCGACACCGCACGCCCCTATGTCTTATCCCTCTACCGCATCGTCGTCGGGCTGCTCTTCGCCTGCCACGGCGCGTCCACCGTGCTCGGCATGTTCGGCGGCCCGGAGGGCGGGCAGCCGAACGCGGGCGCCTGGCCGTCCTGGTGGGCCGGCCTCATCCAGCTGGTCACCGGCATCCTCGTCTGCGCGGGTTCCGGTGACCGGACGACCCGCGCCGCGGCCGTCCTCGGCTCCGGCGCGATGGCCTACGCGTACTTCACCGTGCACCAGAAGCGCGCCCTGTGGCCGATCGAGAACGGCGGCGAGGCGGCCGCGATGTTCTGCTGGAGCCTGCTGCTCATCGCGGTGGCGGGCCCCGGCGCCTGGCAACTCGCCCGCGCCCGCCTGCCCCACCGCTCCCCCGCCCCCGACCCCGACCGAGCCCCGGAGGCCGCCTGACCCGAAACGGAACCGCCCCCGCAGCAAGGCGCTGCGGGGGCGGTTCCATGGCTGGGGTCAGTGGACGACCATCGGGAGCTGGTCGGCCTTCGCGCTGTCGTCGGACGGGGTGTCCGCGCTGGAGGCGATGCGGACGGCGGACGGGCGGGGGGCCCGGACCACGGTCAGGGCGATCAGGGCCGCGGTGGCCTCGATCGCGAAGGCCCACCAGATGGCGTGGGTGTAGCCGTGGACCAGGGCGTGGGACTGCGTGAGCTTCGCGGCCGCCGGGGTCGCCGCGTGGTGGGCGGCGAGGTAGGTGGTGGTCGCGGAGGCGGCGATCGTGTTCAGCAGCGCGGTGCCGATCGCGCCGCCGACCTGCTGCGAGGTGTTGACCATCGCCGACGCCACACCCGCGTCACGCGGCTCGACGCCCGAGGTGGCCAGCGACATCGCCGGCATGAAGGCCGTACCCATGCCCAGGCCGAGCAGCACCAGGCCCGGCAGGATCACGCCCGGGTAGGAGGAGCCGACGCCGAGCCGGGTCAGGAACAGCATCGCGACCGCGGCGGTGGCGAAACCGGGGGCCATCAGGGCGCGGGCGGGGAGCCGGTTGACGAGCCGGGCGCCGATCTGGGTGGAGCCGATCACGAAGGCGGTGACCATCGGCAGGAAGGCGAAGCCGGTACGGACGGCCGAGTAGCCCTGGACGACCTGGAGGTAGTAGGTGAGGAAGAGGAAGACGCCGAACATCCCGATGATGGCCAGCGCGAGCGAGGCGTAGACGCCGCCGCGGTTGCGGTTGCCGACGACGCGCAGCGGCAGCAGCGGGAAGCGCACCCGGGACTCGACGGCGACGAAGGACCCGAGCAGCACCACCGCGCCGACCAGCAGCGCGATCGTGGAGGCCGCCGCCCAGCCCGCGCTCTCCGCGCGGGTGAAGCCGTAGACCAGGGAGACCAGGCCGAGGGTGGACAGCAGCACGCCGGGCAGGTCGAGCGGCGAGCGGTTGCGGCCGCCGGCCGGCTCACGGATCACGAAGTAGGCGCCGAGCGCGGCGATCACCGCGAAGGGGACGTTGACGAAGAAGGTCCAGCGCCAGTCGAGGTATTCGGTCAGCACACCGCCGAGCAGCAGGCCGACAGCGCCGCCGCCGCCCGCGATGGCGCCGAAGATGCCGAAGGCCTTGGCGCGCTCCTTGACGTCGGTGAAGGTCGTCGCGAGCAGCGACAGCGCGGCGGGCGCGAGCAGCGCGCCGAAGACGCCCTGCGCGGCGCGCGAGGTGAGCAGCATCGCCTCGTTGGTCGCGGCGCCGCCGATCGCGGAGGCCAGCGCGAAGCCGGTCAGGCCGGTGACGAAGGCGCGCTTGCGTCCCCACAGGTCGGCGATGCGGCCGCCGAAGAGCAGCAGCCCGCCGAAGGCGAGCGCGTACGCGGTGATGACCCACTGCTTGTTCGCGTCGGATATGCCGAGGTCGTGCTGGGCGCTCGGCAGGGCGATGTTCACGATGGTCGAGTCGAGCACGACCATCAGCTGGGCGAGGGAGATGAAGACGAGCGCTTTCCAGCGCCGCGGATCGGCCTGGACGGCTGTTTCGGGCATGAGGGTATCCACTTCGGTACGCGTGCGGTGTGTGCCCGCGGTGTCCGCGCCGCTCGGGCGGTGGGCCGCGGGTGAAAAAGGCAAGGAAGGGCTGGGCGCTCGGCGTCGGGCGTCGCGTCAGGGGGTCGGCCGGTGGCCGGGCGCTCCGTCGCGCCCGCTGGGGGTGGTGCGGGTCACTGCTGGTTCGTGAGGCCGTCCAGGAAGAGCTGGAGGTGGCGGTGGACGTCGTCGCCCGGGCAGTCGATTCCGGGCAGGGGGCGGGTGAGGCGGGACAGGACGACCATCAGGTCGGTACGGGTGACGTCGGCGCGCAGCGCGCCGCCGCTCCTGGCCCGTGCCATGAGTTCGTCGAGGGCCGACTCCAACCGCGCCTTCTGGGCGGTCAGTTCGGGGGAGGGGGCGTCGGCGCGGCCGACCAGCAGCCCGCACAGCGCGCCGACGTTCTCGTCGACGGCGGCGTGCGCGAAGCGGCCGAGGGCCGCGTACGCGGCCTCGCCGCCGGCCGCGGAGGCCGTCTCCGCCGCCGCGCTGTCCGCGGTGCGGGTCACGACGCTCAGCAGCACGGCGTGCGCGAGCGCGTGGCGGTCGGCGAAGTGCCGGTAGAGGGTCGCGTTGCCGATCCCCGCGCGCCGGGCGATCTCGTCGAGCGGCGCCTCGGGCCCGTACTCGACGAACGCGTCCCGCGCGGCGGCGACGATCCGCTCCCGGTTGCGTACCGCGTCGGCCCGCGGCCGGTGCGGCTTGCTCCCCCCGGCGGCCTCCTCGGTGCGGGCGGGACGACCCGCGGTGTCCCCGTTCGGTTCTGCCACGGTGGTCACGCCGGTCACCTCCTTCCACGTCCGTCTCGGCGAACCGGGGAAGTGCTCCCCGGATTTTCATTCACGTGCATGTAACGGGGAGGCAGTCCCCGGATATTTCCCACCGTGAAAGTGACCTGCGTCACGCCACCGCATCGCGGCCTGCCTGCCTGCCTCAGCGGACGTGCAGGGACTCCGCCCCGACCGGGTGGAAGCCCGCGGCGCGGAAGCTGCGGACGGCGCGGGCGTTGCCGGGCGCCTGCTGGGCCCACACGGGGGCGGGGGTCAGATGGCGGGCGGCGGTCGCGAGGGCGGCGCCCAGCCCGCGCCCGCGCGCGTCCGGGTCCACCTCGACCGCGGCCTCCCAGCGCCCGGCCACCCCGCGGCCGAGGACGAGCACGCCGCCGTCCGCCGCCCAGACGCGTACGCCGTCGCGGTGCTCCAGCGCGCGGGCCACCCGCGGGTGCGCCGGGTCGTCGATCTCGGTGAGCCGGACCGGCGGCGGGCCGGGCAGCGGGGACGCGACGGTGAGCAGGTCGATCGTGTCGGTACGGCGGCCGGTGCGGTCGAGCAGCGCGGTCAGGAAGCGCGGGTGCAGCGCGGCGGCCAGCGGGTCGCACGCGGTGGCGGCGAGCCGCGCCCGCACCCACGCGGGATCCTCGTCGGTGAAGACGACCGCGTGCGCGGTGAAGGCGATGACCCCGGCGTCGCGCTCGGCGTGCTGCGGTACGACCGTCGTCCCGCCGTCGGCCGCCGGGAACGTCCCGCGGGCCGCGTCGTCCAGGATGTCGCGCAGCGTCCGTCCCATGGGGGAGGAGCGTAACGAACCGGGGGAGGCGGGTGCGGGGTGTGTGCCGCGGGCCGGGCCGCCCCCTCCTGACCGGCCCGGCCCACGGCTGCTCACCCCCCCGCTCCGGGGCCGGGCCTACTCCAGGCCCAGTTCCTCCTCGCTGCGGAAGCGGCGCGGCAGCGCGGGGATCGCCGCGGCCGCGAGGACGAGGACGGCGAGGGCGGTCGCGGCCGCCCAGGTGAAGGCGGGGACGTAGCCGTGGGCGGCCGCGCGGTGCAGGAAGACGGAGCCGACCGAGACGACGCCGAGCACACCGCCCAGCTGCTCGACGGACTCCAGCACCCCCGACGCCGAGCCCGCCTGCGCGGGGGCGACGTGCTGGAGGGTGATGGCGAAGAGCGGGCCCATGATCGTGCCGAGGCCCACGCCCGTGGCCAGCAGCGGCGGTGCGAGCTGCCAGGCGTGCGTGCCCCCGGCGTAGTGGTGCAGCACCCACGCCAGCCCGGCCGTCCCGGCGGCGAGCGGCACGCAGCCCGCCGTCACGACGTGCCGGCCGAGGCGCGGGACGAGCGGCTCGGCCAGCGCCGCGACGCCCACCACCATGCCTGCGACCAGCGGCAGCGTGGTGAGGGCGGCTTCGAGGGGGCGCAGGCCGAGGCCGTCCTGGAGGGTGAGCGTCACGCACATCATCAGCCCGCCCATCACGGCCTCCACGAGCAGGCTCAGCAGCAGCCCGGAGCGGAAGGAGCGGTGCCGGAAGAGCGCGGGGTCCATGAGCGTCGTGCCGGGTGCGCGCCGCCCGCGCCCGCGCTGGTCGGCGACGAGCAGCGCCAGGACGGGTAGGGAGGCGGCGAGCGACAGCCGGCACCACAGCGGCCAGCCCAGCTCCGGTCCCTGGACCAGGGGCAGGACGAGCAGTCCGGTCCCGGTGACGGCGAGCGCGGTGCCGCGCACGTCGTGCCGTACGGGGGCCGGGGCGCCGCCGCGCGGGAGCAGGGCGGCGCCCGCGGCGAGGGCGGCGAGCGAGACGGGGACGTTGAGCAGGAAGACGGGCCGCCAGTCCGCGCCGGGCAGGTCGAGCCGCAGCAGCGCGCCGCCGACGAGCGGGCCGAACGCGGCCGCGAGACCGGCGAGGGCTCCGAACAGGCCCATCACGCGGGCCCGTTCACCGGGTGCGTACAGGAGCTGGAGCAGCGAGGTGGCCTGCGGCACCATCAGCGCCGCGGCCGCGCCCTGGGCCGTCCGGGCGCCGATGAGCACCCCGGCGCCGGGGGCGAACGCGCAGGCCAGCGAGGCGGCGAGGAAGAGGGCGGTGCCGGCGAGGAAGGCCCGCCGGTAGCCCAGGAGGTCGCCGAGCCGTCCGCCCGCGACGAGCAGCACGGCGAGCGGCAGCGTGTAGCCGGTGACGACCCACTGCACCCCGGCGCTGCCGAGCCCGAAGCCGGACTGGAGGGAGGGCAGCGCGACGTTCACTGCGGAGGTGTCCACCAGGTCCATGGCGACGGCGAGCATGACGACGGCGACGGCGGCGGTCCGCCCGCGCCGGGCCGTGACCTGCGGGGACGCCCGTCCGCCGGGCGGATCGGACGCGGACGCGGGTACGGCTTCGGAGCCGGATACGGCCTCGGGCCCGGACCCGGATGCGGCCTGACGTGGCAAAGGAACCCCCTCCTCCTGGGTGCGCACGGGACCGAGTCGACGAGACTGAACGGTCTCGTCTCGGCGCGGCGCTCCGTTAAACTAGACGGAACAGTTCCGTCTCGCAAGGGGGGTACGATACGGACCATGCCCACACCCGCGTCCGAAGCGTCCGCACCCGAACCCGCCTCCCTGGTTCCCAGCGGCGCGCGGCCGCGGCGCCGCAGCGAGGCGAAGCGCGCGGCGATCCTGAGGGCCGCGCTCACCGTCTTCCTGCGCGAGGGCTACGCCGGGGCGAGCGTCGACGTGATCGCGGCGACCGCGGGGGTCGGCAAGCAGACCGTCTACGGGCACTTCGGCGACAAGGAGGCGCTCTTCCTCGCCGCGGCCGAGGCGGCGGGCGGCCTGCTCGGCGACACCCCGGACGCCTGGCGCAGCCCGCTGCCCGCGACGGGCGACCCGCACGCGGACCTCACGGCGGCGGGCGTGCGCGTCCTGCGGGCGGTGCTCGCGCCCGAGGCGGCGGCCCTGCACCGTATGACGATCGCCGAACTCGCCCGGCACCCGCGGCTCCAGGAGCTGTGGCGGGCCAACGCCCCCCGCCGCACGGTCGACGACCTCACCGCGTACCTCGCCGACCGGGACCGCGACGGCGATCTCGACGTGCCCGAACCGGCCGTCGCCGCACAGCAGTTCGTGCTGCTGCTGGCCACCGAGGGCCGGGTCGCCACGCTGCACGGCACCCTGCCGCTGCCGGAGGAGGAGTACGGGCGCATCGCCGCGCGGACCGCGGATCTCGTCGTGCGCGCCCACCGCCGCGGCTGAGGCGCGCCACGCGGAAGACGCGAAAAGAGGGGAGAACGCACGGTGCCGCCGGGTCCCATGCACCCGGCGGCACCGTGCGTCATGCAGGCTGGACGGTCAGGCGTTCCAGACCTGCAGCTCGGACAGCTGGGCCGCGGGCCAGCCGTCGTTGGCGGTGACCGTGACCCGCACGTAGCGCGCGGTCGCGGCCGGGAAGGTGATCGTGACGGTGTTGTTGGCGCCCGGGGTGAACGCGTAGGACGCGGACGCCTTGAGCGTGCTGAAGCTGGAACCGTCGGTGCTGCCGGTCACGGACAGCGTCTCGTTGCGCGCGCCCCACCCGGCGGGAAGCTGGAGCACGACCTTGCTGACGCTCGCCGCCGAGCCGAGATCGACCTGCGCCCACTGCGGGAAGGCGTTGTTGGCGCTCTCCCAGTAGCTGGCCTGGTTGCCGTCGGTCAGGTTGGACGACGGGTAGACGTCGGTGTGGCTGGACTCGCTGGTGGGTCGGCCGATCGCCAGGTTGGTGTTGGCCGAGCCCGTACCGGTGCCGGAAAGGGCCACGGTGGTGGGGCTGTTGGTTGCGCTGCTGGTGACGGTGAGGGTGCCGGAGCGGGCGCCGGACGCGGTCGGGGCGAACTTCACCGCGACCGTGCAGCTGGCGTTCGCCGCGAGCGACGAGCCGCAGGTGTTGGTCTGCGAGAAGTCGCCGGAGACCGCGACCGAGGAGATGGCGGCCGCCGCGGAACCGGTGTTGGTCAGCGTCACGTTCTGCGCGGCACTGGTGGTGCCGGGAGCTTGCGTGGCGAAGGTGAGGGAGGACGGGTTGGCCGCGAGCGACGCCGACGTCGGGCTGGTGCCGCCGCCGCTCGGGAAGACCTGGAGCGCCGACAACTGGGCGGCGTTCCAGCCGGAGTTGGCCGTGACGTTGATCCGGACGTAGCGCGCGGTGGCCGCCGGGAAGGTGATGTCCACCGTGTTGTTGTTCGCGCTCGGGTCGAACGTGCGCGCCGCGGAGGCCGACAGCGTGCTGAAGCTCGAACCGTCGGTGGAGCCCTGCACGGACAGCGTCTCGCTGCGGGTCGCCCACGCGGTGGACGGCGGCAGCTTCAGCGTGACCTTGCCGATGCTCGTGGCCTGGCCGAGGTCGACCTGCACCCACTGCGGGAAGGCGCCGTTGGCGCTCTCCCAGTAGGTGGAGGCGTCCGCGTCGGTGACGTTGCCCGCCGCGAAGGTGCCGTTGACGGAGCTGGCGGTGGCCGGGCGGCCGGCCGCGATGTCGGTGCTGCTGTCGATGCCCGCGCCGCTCAGCGCCACCGTGGTGGGGCTGTTGTTGGCGTTGCCGGTGAGCGTGAGCGTGCCGTTGCGGGTGCCGCCCGTGGTGGGCTTGAAGGCGACCGTCACGGTGCAGGACGCGCCCACCGCGAGCGAGGAGCAGGTGTTGGTCTGGGTGAAGTCACCGGTCGCCGCGACCGAGGAGACGGTCGCCGCGGTGGTGCCGGAGTTGGTGACCGTCACCGTCTGGGAGGCCGCGGTGGAGCCGACGACCGTGGCCGGGAAGGACAGGCTCGCCGGGTTGGTGTTCAGCACCGGGCCGGGCGCGGTGCCGGTGCCCGACAGCGCCACCGTGCTGGTGTTGCCGCCCGCGGTCACCGTGAGGGTGCCGCTGCGCGTCCCCGTCGCCGTCGGCTTGAAGGTGACGCTGACGGTGCACGAGCCGTTCGCCGGGACGGAGCTGCCGCACGTGTTGGTCTGCGCGAAGTCGCCGGAGGCGGACAGCGCGCTGACGGAGGCCGCCGAGCCGGTCGGGTTGGAGACGGTCACGGTCTGCGCGGCCGAGGTCGAACCCGTCGCCACCGAGCCGAAGTTGAGGGCGCCCGGGGACGCCGTCACACCGGTCACCGGGTAGGGCGGGAAGTTCGGCGCGGGGAAGCCGCCGCAGAAGGGGGTGCCGGAGATGCCGGAGTTGCCGCCGCCGTCGGTGACGGCGAAGTTGCCGCCCTCGCACGAGTAGACGGGGCTGGACGCGCCCACGCCGGTCGCGGTGACGTTGGTGAACTTCGCGGCGCCGCCGGTCTGCTCCTGGAGCGCGAAGGTGCCGGTGCCGGCGATGGTGACGTTGCTGAGGTTCACCCCGGAGACGGTGCCCTCGACCCACTGCACGGCCTCGTACGGGCTCTGCTGGATCAGCGCGTTGCTGACGTTGATCGGCCCGGTGATGGCGCCCTGCGAGCCGTCGAACCACAGCGCGCCGACGCCGAACTGCCAGTTCGGGTCGAGGCTGCCGGCCCGCACGATCGTGTTGTTGGTGATGTTGGTGGTGCCGACCGGTGTGGAGGTGAAGCGCTGGCCGACGTGGATGCCGCCGCCCTGCGCCAGACCGGTGTCCTGCACCAGGTTGCCGCTCACCGTGTTGTCGTGACCGCCGTAGATCGCGATGCCGTTGGCGAGGATCTGCGTCGAGACGGTGTTGTTGGAGATCGTGTCGTTGGCGTCGGCGCCGAGCGCGGAGTCCGCCCAGGTGGCGATGCCGTCGTCACCGGTGTTGCGGATGTCGCTGTTGGTGACCGTCGAATTGGTCACGCCGCCGTGGAAGTTGACGCCGTCCGCGGTGGTGTCCCGGATCCGCATGGCGCTGAAGGTCAGCTTGTCCATCGGCCCGTCCATCCAGGCGCCGACCTTCATGTGGTCGATCCACACCCGGTCGACGGTGGAGTTGCTGAGCGCGCCGCCGATGCCGTTGACCTGGTCGCCGTCGTTGCGCTCCTGGACGTCGCCGAAGATCGCGAAGTCCTTGAGGTGGACGTTGGCGCTCGGGTTGGGCTGGTAGCCGCCGTAGAAGCCGGGCGCGGCGCCCGTCACCGTCGAATACCACATGCCCGCGCCGGCCACCGTCACGTTGTTGACGATGATGTGCCCGGGGATCTTGAAGGTGCCCGGCGGGATCCACACCGTGCCGCCCGAACCGGCCGCCGCGATGGCCGCGTTGAAGGCCGCGGTGGAGTCCGCGGCGCCCGTCGCGTCCGCGCCCTTGCTCGTCACCGACACCGAGCCGGACGGCTGCGCGAGCGCGGCGCCGACCTGCTCGAAGTCCGCGAAGTCGATCGTCGTCGCGGTGCCGCCGGAGGGCACCTGGAGGGTGAAGGTGGTACCCGCCTGGTACGTCTGCGGCAGCAGCCGGTGGACCTCGTCGTAGAAGTGGTGCGGGTTGCTGCCCGGCGAGTTGGTGAACGGGTAGCTGCCGTAGTACCAGCTGTAGGCGTTGGTGAGCGTGAAGTCCGGCTGCGCGGCACCGTTGATCGCGAAGGAGAGCGGCGCGGTGTAGACGGAGCCGCCCGAGGTGTCCGGGATGCTGTAGCGGAAGTCGATCGAGTTGGTCGCGACCGGCGTGGTGAAGGTGACGTACTTGCCGCTGCCCGAGAGCGTCACGGCCTTGCGGTACGAGGCCTCGTCCGCGAGCTGGCCCGCGGCCCAACTGGGTCCGATCACCGTGCCGTTGGTGGCGGAACTCTCCGCCTGGACCTCGACGTAGGGCAGGCTCGCACCGCTGCCGCCGGTGGCGCCGGCGGCGTAGGCGGACGCGCTGCCGAGGGCGAGCAGCCCGCCGCTGGTCAGCAGTGCGGTGCTGCCGGCGACCGCGACCGCCCGGCGCAGCCGCGGGCCGCCCGCACTGCCGCCGCCCGGCGGGCCCTGCCTTCTGCGACGTGGGGGGAGGGGGGACATGCGGAACATCAGGTGCTCCTTTCGGGCACAGATCCCGATCTGCACCGGTGGGGGATGGAGCGTCGACGCAAGGGGCACCGTAATGTCGCGGATACCGCGCCGCAATATCCGTGCTCAGCATTGATAGAAAGTAACTTTCTTGCGCAAGATTCTGCGCTGACTCGGACGAGGGCGGGACGGCCCCACGGCGGGGCTCCGGAAGGGAGGATTCCGCCGCTACGGGTCAATGAGCGGACTTCTGCTGGCCTTTCATGACGTTGCGCATCGCTCCGACGAGCGCGGGCTCGAACTGCCCGACGTCCGAGGCGGCCGTCCGCGGCCCGCCGTGCAGCGCGCCGCGCGTGTCCTCCGAGACCGCCCCGCCCGCGTACCCGGTGAGCGTCAGGGTGAACACCGCGCCGCCGTGCAGGACCTGTATCTCCTCGCTGGCGTCCAGCGCCTGCGCCACCGCCTCGTCGCCGAGTCCGGGCACCCGGTGCACGTCCCTTCCGGGCGCGAGCGTCTGCGGGTCGACGCCCGCCAGATCCTCGAACTCCCCGCGCGGATCGGTGCGCTTGTGCAGATCGACGGTGACCGCGAGCTGGAAGAGATCCACACCCCCGGAGCCGTCCGGCGCGTACAGCTCCATCGTGCAGCGCGCGGTGTCCACCGCCTTGCCCAGATGCGCGTCCGTGGGCGTGACGACCGCGCTCTCCGTCGCCCCCAGCGCCGTGAGCAGCGGCTGCATCGTCCCGCCCGTGCAGGGGCTCTCCCCGAGCGCGTAACCGTGCAGATCCGGCCGCCCGTCGTGCCGCGCCTGCCACACCCGTATCCCCACCCCCCACAGCGCGGACGCCACCAGCGCCCCGCACACCCCCCACACCCACACCCGCCGCCCCGCCGCCCCCGACCGCGGCGCGTCCTCCCCACCCCCGATGACCTCGGCCGGCTCGCCCTCCACCCCGCCCGTCAGCTCCGGTTCCGATATCACGCCCGCTCCCTCCCCACCCCCTGCGGAGTCCTCGCCACGACCGTACGCCGCGATTCCGCTTCCGCCCAGGTCACATCGCGTCGTCCTCCGCGCGGCCCACCCACTCACGGCGCCCAGGGCCCCCACAGGTCATCGACGTCGAAACTGTGCGCGCCGGGATGCCCGTCGAACTCGCAGCAGGGCTCGCTGCCGCGCGCGCACCCACTGACCACCTCGCAGTCGGCCCGGACCTCGACCGCCGCCGGGATGCCGTTGCGGAACCAACTCGTCCAGACCGAACCGGTGTCGACGCCGTCGATGTGCATCACGAACGCGTGGTGCTCGTCGCCGGTGTGCGCTTGGAGGGAGCAGCGCAGGTCCGTCTCGATGCCCGCCTCCGCGACGGCGTTCGCGGTGGCGAGAAATACCGCGCGCGGGACGAGATGCCGGGGGAGCCGCGCCCGCTCCCCGCACACCGGCAGGCGGCTTCCGGACCCGGGGCGCACATCTGCGGCCATGAGCTCTGCCCACACCTCGGTGCCGTTTGCGGCCTCGCCCTGGACCGGGCCGTGTCCCCACCGGACTGACAGCAGCTCGACGAGCCCGAGCCCGCGCCCGGACTCCTCGCATCCGCCGGGAAGTTCCGCGGCGGGGAGCGGCGCGTACGGGGTCCGGTCCGCCACCGTGAGGGTGAGGACGTCCCCGCACAGGTTGACGCACAGCCGTACGGGCCCGGTCGTTCCGTGCCGGTAGGCGTTGGTCACGAGCTCGCTGGTGACCAGCTCCGCCCGCTCGGCGACCGCGGCCGGTACGGGCAGGGCGGCGAGCGTCTCGTTCACGTACCGTCGCGCCCTGCCCGGGGCGGAGGGGTGCCGGTCGAACTCGGCACTGGTGGACGCGGGGGTGTCGCCTTTGGTGGGCGTGCTGTGGAACGGGTGCGCGGCGGGCGGATGCATGGGCCCGGCCTCCTTCGCGGATCGGCGCGCAACGGCCCGATGATCACCAGGCGGCGACCGGGCGGTTACACCACGTATCGGATGCGCCTAGAGTGGGTCGTCGCGCATTCCCAGCGCAAGTGCGTCGCGATAAATATGTTTTTGCGGCGCACGCGGGACGACCTATGGACGGAGAACCCGGTGAGTGCGGCAGATGCGGACGGTGCGGCAGACTTGGGTGCGGCAGGCACGCGACCGAAAAGGGGGAGGCGCCGCATGACCCAGGCGCGTGGCGGTCCCACGGTGAACCGCCGGAACCTCGGCGCCGAACTCCGCAGACTCCGGGTCACCGCCGGGCTGAAGGGCGAGCAGGTCGCGGCCCACCTCGGTTGCTCGGCGACCCGCGTCAGCCGTATCGAGTCGGGTCATCGCGGAGCGGCCGCCAAGCCGGACGAGGTGCGCGCGATGTGCGAGCTGTACGGCCTGGGCGACGAGCGCAAGGTGGAGCTGCTGCTCGACATGCTGAGCAACAGCCAGAAGATCGGCTGGTGGGAGGCGTACGACGACGTCCTGCCGCCCGGCTACGAGGTTTTTGTCGGCCTGGAGACGGACGCCCTGGTCAAGCGGGCATGGGAACCACTGCTGGTGCACGGCCTGCTCCAGACCGCGGACTACGCCCGCGCCATCCTGCACGGCTGGGCCAGTCATCGGCCGGGCGACATCGAGGCTCTGGTGGAGGTGCGCGCCAAGCGTCAGGACGTCCTCTTCCGGGACGGCAGCCCGCTCGAACTGTGGTGCATTCTGGACGAAGGGGCTGTCCGCCGCCCCATCGGCAGCGGGCCGATCATGAAAGACCAGCTCAACCACCTGATCGAGCTGGCCGAACTGCCGAACATCAACATCCTGGTGGTTCCCCGCGACAGGGGCGCGCATCCGGGCCTCGGCGGCTCCTTCTCGATCATGGAGTTCGAGAATGACGGCGACGGTCCGATCGTCTACGTGGAGTCGCTTGCCGGAAACCTCCATCTGGAGAAGAAGCCGGAGGTGCGCCGCTTCACTGGGATGTTCCAGTTGCTGGGGGCCATGGCCCTCGCGCCTGATGAATCAACGGCGCTGCTCAAGAGCGTCGCAAAGGAGTAATGAGATGACCAGCCCGCGCCCGACAACGGACCTCACGCACGCGCAGTGGTTCAAGGCATCTGCTTCCGGCGGCAACGGCGACTGCCTGGAGGCGGCGTTCCTCCCCGGCGGGCTCGTTGCTGTCCGCGACAGCGAAGACCTCGACAATCCTCCCTTCGTCGTCCGCGCGAGCGTGTGGACCGCGTTCCTCGACGGCGCCAGGAAAGGCGAGTTCGACCTCCCCGCCTGACGGAGTAGGTGCGCGTACTACGGGCCGGCTGCCCCAGTGGGGTGGCCGGCCCGACGCGTTCGCGGGTTCACATCGCGTCGTCGTGGTGGGCGACCAGGAGGGCGAGCAGGCGGGTCAGTTCGGTGCGTTCGGCGGGGGTCAGGGGGGCGAGGACGTCGTCCTGGAGGTCGGTCAGCAGGGTGTCGATGCGGGCGAGGCGGCGGCGGCCGCGCGGGGTGATCGTGATGACGTTGCGGCGCCGGTCGGACGGGTCGGGGGCGCGGGCCACGTACTCCTCGGCGGCGAGTTCGTTGATCGCGGCGACCATGTCGGAGCGGTGGATGCCCGAGCGGTCGCTGAGCTGCGCCTGGCTCGCGGGGCCGTACTCGTGGAGGGCGGCGAGCACCGCGTAGTGCCACTTGTGCGCGCCGATCGCCGCGAGCCCGTCGGCGACCCGCCGGTCGCTCCACATCCCGGCGAGGCCGAGCAGCCGGCTGGGCAGCGCCCGCAGCCGGGTGGGGGTGCGGCGGTCGTCAGGGGTGGCCTCGGTCATGGGAGGAAGTGTACGCCGTTGCGTTAGGCGGACTAACGATGTACGTTCGTTCGTGTCATAAACGTTCGTCGCACCAACGGTTCGCTCCGACCCCGGGAAGGCGCCACATGCCCACCGTCACCGTCCTCGACTCGACCCTGCACTACGCGGAGTCCGACCCCACCGCGCCCGGCACCCCCTACGTACTGCTGCACGGCAACCCCGGCAACGCGCACTCCTGGCGCAAGGTCGTCCCCGGCCTCGCCGGGCACCGCGTCCTCACCCCCGACCTCATCGGCATGGGCGGCTCCGGCAAGCCCGACATCCCGTACTCCCTCGCCGACCACGCCCGCTACCTCGACGCCTGGTTCGACGCGCTCGGCCTGGAGAAGGTCGTACTGGTCGGCCACGACTGGGGCGGCGTCCTCGCCTTCGACTGGGCCGCCCGGCACCCCGAACGCGTCGCGGGTATCGCCTTCTTCGAGACCTTCCCGCGCCCCCTCACGAGCGCGGACCTCACCCCGCAGGCCGTCGAGCGCACCCGCACGCTGCGCACCCCGGGCGTCGGCGAGGCCATGGTCGCGGGCGACAACCAGCTCGTCCGCACCGCGCTCACCCGCGGCGTCCTGACCCCCCTCACCGAGCCCGAGCTCGACCTCTTCCTCGCCCCCTACCCGAGCGAGGCCGACCGGCGCCCCCTGCTGGCCTGGGCCCGGCAGATGCCCATCGACGGCGAGCCCGCGGACACCGTCGCCCGCATCGCCGCGTACGGCCCCTGGCTCGCCTCCTCCCACGACGTCCCCAAGCTGCTGCTGACCTTCACCGGCTCCCCGACTCTCGCGGTCACCGAGCGGACGGCGGCCTGGTGCGCGGCCAACATCGCCGCCCTGACCACGGTCCCGTGCGGCGAGGCGGGCCATCACGCGGCGGAGGACCGCCCGGCGGAGATCGCGTCGGCGGTCACGGCGTGGGCGGCGAAGGAGGGTCTGGGCTGAGGGCCGCGCGTGCGGCGGACGGGCCGGATCCCGGTACGCGTCCGCGGCGCGGCGCCCGAAGGGAACGTTTCGCCAACGGGTGCGGCTTCTATGGTGTGTGCGCTGATATCCACCGTTCCACCACAGAAGGTGTCGCATGTCGATTCGTATGCGCCAGGCGGTCGCCGCCGCTGCCGCCTCCCTCGCCCTGGCCGTCGCGCTGCCGACGTCCGCGGCGCACGCCGCCCAGGGCGAATTCCGCTACACGTACGACGACTTCGGCAACCGTGCCGCGGGCGTGCTGCTCGACCCCGACAGCCGCGTCTGCCTCACGCTGCCCGAGGTGGCCGATCCCCACACCACCGAACCGGCCTTCGCCCCGCAGAACTTCACCGGCAGCACCGTCACGATGTTCACCGGCCCGGACTGCGACGGCGACTACTACAGCCTGCGCCCGGGCGGCCGCGCGAGCGACCGGCTCAAGCTCCGCTCGGTCGTCTTCAGCTGAAACCGGCGCTGCGCCGCGGGGCGTCGGCCCCGCGGCCCCGTCACAGGGGACCCAGCACCTCGGCGGGGTCGGCCGTCAGGTCGAGTGCCTCCAGCACCGTGAGCAACTGCCGCTCCTCGTAACGGAAGTGGCTCTCCATGATCGCGGCGACGCCGTCGAGGTGGCGGGACAGCTCAGCCGGTGGGGCAGAACGGTTCGCGGCGGCACGGAGGCTGCCGAGCAGTTGGGCGATCACCGTGTGGTCCTGTTCCAACGCGCGCAGCACCGGGCGGAGTTCGGGATGCGCCGCCGCCACGGCCGGGAAGAGCGTGCGGTCCTCGCCCCGGTGGTGGCCGTCGAGGGCGGCGCAGAATCCATGGCAGTACAGCAGCAGTTCCCGGGTGGCCGCCTCGCCGGGAGTGCCGTCGGCGAGCGACGCACGGGTCACCGCCAGCGCCTCCCGCAACCGGCTGTGCACACCGCGCAGTTCGCGGCTCCAGGCGACGAGCCTGGTCGTCTCGCGCTCAGTCACGCGCGAGCGAAGGGTGCGACGAGAGCACCGTCGGGCTCCTTCGGTCCGGCGCCTCCATGCCTGGCACGGTCTGCCACCGGCACGCGACGCTCCCAGCACCGTACTGCGCCGGCCGCACCGGCTCTGCAAGGGAAGGCCGGTGCGCGGGGGCGCCGAGAAAATGGCGGGTGGCGGCGGCCGGGCCCCGGCACGATGGGGACATGCCCGCCACGCCGCCCTCCGCCGCCGAGACCTACGACGTCCGCGTGGCGTTCGACCACGCCGTCACGCGGGCCGCGCAGCGCGGGCCCGACGCGGGGACGCGGCTCGCGGACGCCGTACGGGGGCTGGAGGCGGCCGGGCTCGTCGAGCACGGGCTGCGGGCCTTCGCCGGCACACCGCGGGCCGTGCTCTTCCTCGACCGCGCACTGCGCAGCGGCCCCGCCCCGGGCGGCGGCGCGTACGGCAGGGAGCACAACCCCCTCGCGTACGACGCCGGTCCGCTCACGATCGCCCTCGCCTCCTGCGACCGGAACGGCCGCACGCGGGAAGCGGCCGTCCGCCGCATCGTGGCGCGGCTCGCCGAACCGCAGGTGCCGCCCGCACTCGCGGTCTTCCTGGCCCTGCGCACCGCCGACTGGGCCGGCCCGGTGCGGGACCGGGCACGCGGCGCGCTCGCCGTGCTGCTGCACGCCGATCCGCAGCGCTACGTGCCGCTCCTCGTGCCCCTCGCCGAACTGCTGGCCCGGCGCGAACGCGGGGACTTCGTCCGGCAGCAGGCCGTATCCGCGCTGACCGCCGCGCACGGGGCCGCGGCACTGGACGGGCTGGTGTCCGCACCGGATCCGCGGGTGCGCGCGTTCGCCGTGCGCACCGCCGTCGCCACGGGACGGCTGCCGCTCCAGCGGCTGACCGCGCTCGCGACGGAGGACCCCGAGCGGCGCTGCCGCGTGCCCGCCGCGCACGCCGCCGCCCGCGAGGCGGTCTGGTCCGAACGCCTCGACGTGCTGCGCCGGTTGACCGCCACCGTCGACCGGGACGTCCGCGCCCTCGCCCTCACCGGCATGGTCCGCGCGGGCCACCCGGAGGAGGCCGCGCACCACCTCGCCGACCCCTCGTCGCTGGTCCGCGCCACGGCCCGCGACGCCGCCCGCCGTACGGGTACGGACGCGCCGGCGTGGTACCGCGCCGCGGTCGCCGAACTGGCGGCGGAGGTGCCCGCGCAGGCCCGCCCGCCGGGGGAGGACCCGCCGGGCTCGCGCGCCAGCGGTACCGCCGCCGCGGGCGCCATCGCCGGGCTCGCCGAGTGCGGGCGCAAGGAGGACGCCGACCGGCTCGCGGCACTGCTCGCGCACCCCCAGCACCGGGTGCGGGCCGCGGCCCTGCGCGGTCTGCGGACGATGGACGCCGTGCCCGTCGTCAACGTCGTGCCCCTGCTGCACGACCGCTACGCCTCGGTGGTCCGCGAGGCCGCTGCCGCGCTCGCCACCCGTACCGGCCAACTCCCGCCCGGGCTCGGGGAGTCGCTGCTCGCCGACACCTCGCGGGTGGCCGTCCGCCGGGCCGGGCTGCGGCTGCTCGACGAACGCGACCCGGTACGGCAGTTGACCGCGCTGCTGCGGGCCGCCGCGGGCGCCGACCGCGGGGTCGCCCGCAGCGCCGCCGACGCCGCGGTGCGGGTCGTCCAGCAGGCCCAGCCGCCGGCCTGGCACCGGCGCGGCGGGCCGTACGTCCCACTGGAGCCCACACCCGAACAGACCGCCGAACTGCTGGAACTGGCGGAGTCCGCCACCCGGCTGCACCACGGGCAGCGCCAGATCCTGCACGAACTCCTCGCGCCCACGGCCCCCTTGACCGAACTCCTGCGCGTCCGGCACGGCCTGCCCGACGGCGTGCGCAGCCCGCTGCTCCTCGTCGAGGCCACCTTCCGCGCGCCGGACGCGGCGGACGTCGTCGCCCGCATCCGCGAGGTCCTGCTGGCCGTCCTCCCGCACACCGCCGGGCCGCCCACCCGGTGGCCCGCGGACGACGCCTGGCCGGAGCTGCTCCCCGGCTGGTTCACCGACCGCTGCGCTCCCCCCGCGGACAAGAGCACGGCCGAGCAGCGGCGTGCGTGGTGGCGCGTGCTCGGCCGCGAACAGCGCGCGGCGGACGCCACCGCGCCCTGGCGGCTGCTGGACTGGCTCCACTTCTTCGACCCGCGCGGCGGTGCCGAAGCCCGCGGCTGGCGTTGGTGGGACGTCCCGCGGCACGGCGGCCGCGTGCGCTTCACCATCGACGGTCACCCGTACGGCGGGGGCGACGCGCTGCGGTGGCTGATCACGGCGGCGGGCGGCCACGACATCGACCTGCCCTGACGCCCGGGGCCCCGCCCGGACCGGACGCCTACACTGCCGACGTGCCGAAACTGTGGAACGAGACGATCGAGGCGCACCGCAGCGCGGTCCGGGACGCGACGCTCGACACCACGGCCACGCTGGTCGCCGAGCGCGGCGTCACCGGCGTGACGATGTCGCTGATCGCCGAGCGCACCGGGATCGGCCGGGCCACGCTCTACAAGTACTTCCCGGACGTCGAGGCGATCCTCGCCGCCTGGCACGAACGCCAGGCCGCCGCCCACCTCGCGCAGCTCACCGCGGCGGGCGGCGTCGCGCCGGACGCCGCCACCCGGCTCGCCGCCGTCCTGGAGGCCTACGCGCACATCCAGTACGAGCACCCGCCGCACGACCCCTCCGCCGCCCTGCACCGCGCCGGGCGCACCACCGGGGCCGAGCAACAGCTCGCCGACTTCCTCACGGGCCTCGTCGCCGAGGCGGCCCTCTCGGGCGAGGTGCGCGACGACATCCCGGCGGATGAGCTGGCCCGCTACTGCCTGGCCGCCGCCACCGCGGCCCGCGCCCTCCCGACGAAGGCCGCCGTCCACCGCCTGGTACGGGCCGTGCTGGCGGGGCTGCGCGCGTGAGGGCGCGCTACGGGGCGAAAGCGCACGCCGCCGCCACGTCCGTACGGGGCCGGCGCGCCGCGACCCGGTACGACGCGAGGGCGCACGCCGACGTGCCCGGCCCCGGGCGCGCCGCACGTGACCCGGCCCGTCCCGCCGTACCCGGGTGCGACGTACGCGACCCGGGCGGTCCCGCCGTACCCGGGCGCGCTGCCCGCGACCCGGCCCGTCCCCCCGCCCCCGGGTGCGACGTACGCGACCCGGGCCGTACGACCGAGGAGCGCTGAACGCGTTGCTGCCCCCCGACTTCCACGAGCAGCTCCGCCGCAGGGCCCGCGACCGTGCCGCGACCCGTCCGCGCGGGCCCGAACTGCCCGCCGTCCGCGACCTGGTGGGGCCGGGCGGGCTGCGGCTGCGGCTCTACCGCTGCACGGAGGAGACGGCGGGGACGGCGGAGGCGCCGGGCGCGGCGGGCGCGGCCCCCGACACCACCGCCCCCGGGGCCGGTTCGGCGCCGGACGCCAACGCCCCCACCCGCGACGGCGTCCCGCTGCTCGTCTACCTCCACGGCGGCGGCTTCGTCTTCTGCGACCTCGACACCCACGACCGCACGTGCCGCCGCATCGCCCGCGCCTGCGCGGTGGACGTGCTCGCCGTCGACTACCGGCTCGCGCCCGAACACCCGCACCCCGCCGCGCTCGACGACGCGCTCGCCGTGCTGCGCTGGGCGCGGCCCACCGCCGTGGCGGGGGACAGCGCGGGCGGTTTCCTCGCGGCCGCCGCGTGCCTGGCGCTGCGGGACGAGGGCGGGCCGCTGCCCGGCCTCCAGGCGCTGGTGTGCCCGAACACCGACCTGACCCTGGCCCTGCCCTCGGTCACCGAGAAGGGCACCGGCCACGGGCTGGACACCGACGCACTCGCGTACTTCGCGTCCGCGTACGTCCCCGACCCGGCTGGCCGGGCCGCCGCGAGCCCGCTGCACGCCGTCGACGTCTCCGGGCTGCCGCCCGCCCTGATCGTGACCGCCGAGCACGACGCGCTGCGCGACGAGGGCGACGCGTACGCCCGACGCCTCACCGCCGCGGGCGTGTCCGTACGCCACCGGTGCGAACAGGGCCTGGAGCACGGCTTCATCCAGGGCATGGACCTGGTCGACCCGGCCGCCGCCGCGGCCCACGACCGCTTCTTCGCGGACCTGCGCGCGCTCGTCCCGCGCCACCGGCCCGCCGGTTAGCATGCGGAGAATGCTCGGTCCCGAAGACGTCCGCCGTATCGCGCTCTCCTTCCCGCTCGCCTCCGAGAAGGAGCTGTGGAACATCCCGACCTTCCACGTGGCGGGGCGGATGTTCGTCACCGTGCCGGACGACGGGACGTCGTTCGCGGTGCGTTGCCCGCGCGCCGAACGCGCGGAGCTGATCGCCTCCGAGCCGCGCAAGTTCTGGGTGCCGGCGCACGAGGCGCACTCCTCGTGGGTACGGGCCCGGCTCGCCGCCCTCGACGACCGCGCCGAACTGCACGACATCCTGCTCGACTCCTGGCGCCAGGCGGCCCCACCGGACGCCGAGCCGCCGGTCTAGGCCCGCAGGAAGGCGAGTACCGCGAGCACCCTGCGATGGGTGTCGTCCGTCACCGGCAGGTCCAGCTTCGTCAGGATGCTGCCGATGTGCTTGCCCACCGCTGCCTCGGAGACGACGAGTTCGCGTGCGACGGCCCGGTTGGAGTGGCCCTGCGCGACGAGAGCGAGGACTTCTCGCTCGCGCGGGGTGAGGCGTTCCAGCGGATCGCGCCGCCGTCGCAGCAACTGCCGTACGACCTCGGGGTCGACGACCGTGCCGCCCGCCGCGACGTCCTCGACGGCCGCCACGAACTCCTCGACCTGGCCGATCCGGTCCTTGAGTAGGTAGCCGACGCCGCCGCCGTCACCGGAGTCCAGCAGATCGACGGCGTAGGCGCGTTGGACGTACTGGCTGAGCACCAGCACGGGCAGGCCCGGGTGCTGGGCGCGCAGCGCGACCGCCGCGCGCAGGCCCTCGTCCTGGAAGCCGGGCGGCATCCGCACGTCCGTGAGCACGATGTCGGGGCGGTGCGCGGCGACCGCCCCGACGAGCGCGGGGGCGTCGCCGACGGCCGCCGCCACCCGGTGGCCGAACCGGGTGAGCAGGCCCGTCAGGCCGTCCCGCAGCAGAACGCTGTCCTCGGCGACGACGACGGTCAGTCCGCCGGTCGGGACGGTCGGCACGGGATCTCCACTCGCAGTCGGGTCGGACCGCCGGGCGGGCTGGTCAGAGCCAGTGTGCCGGACACCACCGCGACCCGGTCGGCGAGCCCCGCCAGCCCGCTGCCGCGCTCCGGGTCGGCGCCGCCGCGCCCGTCGTCGTCCACCCGGAGGGTGAGCTGGCCGCGCGCCCAGCCGCCGGTGAGTTCCGCGCGGCCCGCGCCACTGTGGCGGGCGACGTTCGCGAGCGCCTCGCACACCGCGTAGTACGCCGACGCCTCGACCGCGGGCGGCAGCCGTACGTCCAGATCGAGCGCCACGTCCACGGGCACGGGGGAGCGGTCGGCGGCGTCCGTGAGAGCCGCCGCCAGACCGTAGTCGGCGAGCACCCGCGGGTGGATGCCGTGGATCAGCTCCCGCAACTCCGCCAGCGCGGCGCCCGCCTGCTCGTGGGCCTGCGCCAACTGCTCGGCCAGTGGCCCCGGCGGCGCGTCCAGCCGCGCGAGGCCCAGCGTCATCGTCAGGGCGACCAGCCGCTGCTGGGCCCCGTCGTGCAGATCGCGCTCGATCCGCCGCCGTTCCGCCTCGAAGGCGTCCACCAACCGCACCCGGGAGCGGGTCAGTTCGGAGATACGGGTCCCCGCGTCCGCCGGTACGAGCAGCGCGCGGGCCGCCGCCGCCCGCACCCCCGCCGCCGCACCCAGCACGTAGCCGCCCGCCGCCAGGCCCAGCACACCGAGCAGCGCCACCCCCACGGCGGGCGGCCAGCCCTCCACCGTCCACGACTTGAGCACCTTCGTCGACGTGCCCCCGTTGACCGCCAGCATCACCGGCGCCGCCAGCAGCGCACCCGGCACGAGCACCGCGCCGGTCAGCACGAGCGCGTCCAGCGGCCACAGCACCAGCGCGAACAGCGCGGCGTACCCGAGTTCGCGCCACGTCGCGCCCTCCCGCGCCCGCGCCAGCGCCCAACTCCCCGGCCCCGAAGCGGGCGGCGCCCGGTGCGGCGACGGCGCCGGACGCGCGTCCACCAGCCGCAGTCGGCGCCGCTCCACCGCCCCCACCGGGATCCCCGCGAACGCCGCGAGCACCAGCACCGGCAGGCCCACCAGCACGAGCGACAACGCTCCGCCGACAGCCAGCAGCAGCGCCAGCGCCACCAGCGTCAGCGCCCCCGCGGGCACCCCCGCCGCCACGTACGCCGCCGCCCGCCACGGCCACGCCGACACCAGGAAACGCCCCCTGGCCAGGGCCTGCCACACAGTACGGTCACGCATGCCGCCCACCGTAGGAGCGCGCCCCCGCACCCCGCGACCGGGCAGGCCCCACCGCTGCGGTAGTGCCAGGCATACCCCCAAATCTCACCCCAGCCGTGATGTCCGCACGCCCCGCACCGAGTTGGCTTTGCGGCATGAACGACGACGTCCTCACCCTCCACGAGGTCACCCGCACCTACCCGGCCGCCGCCGGCGGTACGGTGACGGCCCTCGACAAGGTGTCCCTGCGCTTCGCCCGCGGCACCTTCACCGCCGTCACCGGCCCCTCCGGCTCCGGCAAGACCACCCTCCTGCACTGCGCCGCCGGCCTCGAACGCCCCACCACCGGACGCGTCGTGCTCGACGGCACCGATCTCACGCGGCTCCGCGACGCCCGCCTCACGCGGCTGCGCCGCGAACACATCGGCTTCGTCTTCCAGGCCTACAACCTGCTCCCCGGACTCACCGCCGCCCAGAACGTGGCCCTCCCCCTCCGCCTCGCGGGCCGCCGCCCCGCCCCCGGCGCCGTCCACGACGCCCTCACCGCCGTCGGTCTCGCCGACCGCGCCCACCACCACCCCGCCCACCTCTCCGGCGGCCAGCAACAACGCGTCGCCCTCGCCCGCGCGTTCGTCACCCGCCCCGCCGTCCTCTTCGCCGACGAACCCACGGCCGCGCTCGACGCGCCCGCCGCGGAACACGTCCTCACCCTCCTCCGCGACATCGCCCTGGCGGGCCGCACGGTAGTGATGATCACCCACTCCCCGACGACCGCGGCCCCTTACGTGACCCACACGATCGCCTTGGCGGCGGGCCGAATCTCACCCGCCACCTCGCCCTGACTACCCGCCGCCCCGGGGGTGCCTGTTGCGGTAGGCGTCGCGATCGTCCGCCGGTGGTGGGCTTGTCGCGCAGTTCCCCGCGCCCCTGAAAACGAGAACCCTCACCCTCACCCCCACCGGCTGTCAGCCGCTAGTCCGGCCTGGAGGGGGACGGTGCGGGGTGCCCCCGCAGGAATGCGCTGGGAGTAGCTCACCGACTCGGTACGAGGGCGAAGGCGCATTCCGAGGAGGTGCCCCGTGGCGGCCCCCGACCCACCCACCGGCGCGCCGCGAAAGGGGCGCGAGGAACGGCGCGACAAGCCACCCACCCACCGCAAGGTCGCACAACGCACCGCACCACGCTCCCCGAAGCGAAGGGGCGCGTGGGGGTACCTCCCAGGCGAAGCTCTGGGGGAGAACGGAGCGAGCACCCCCCACCGAACCGGCAGACGAACAACTCAGCCCCCGCGCGGCAAGCGCGAGACCCAGAACGGCACCCCCTCATGACCTCGCCCCGAACCCGCTGGGCCACCCTCGTGGCCCTCCTCACCGCCGCCACCCTCATCTGCGCCCTCCTCCAAGCCCTCGCCACCGCCCTCACCGGCCCCCCGACCACCACCCCCCACCGATTCGCCCACGCGAAAACCGTGGTCACGGGTGACGCGACCCTCCACGTCCCCACCCCCCACGGCACCCGCACCGTCCCCCTCCCCGAACCCCGCCCCCTGCCCCCCGCCCTTCTCCGCGCGCTCGCGGACATCGGCCCCGTGACCGAGGACCGTTCCTTCGCCGTACGCACAGCGACAGGCCCCACCACCGGCCACCCGTGGTCGGTCGCCCCGCTCGGCGGCTACCGCCTCACCCGGGGCCGGGCCCCGCACGCCCCGGACGAGGTGGCGTCGAGCGGGAGATGGGCCGAGCCCGGAGCCACCCTCCGCACCGCCCTCGGCACGTTGCACGTCGTCGGCACGGTCGAAGCCCCCCACCCCTTCGAGCGCGCCCTGTTCTTCACGGACGCCCGCGCCGCCCAACTCGCCCCGCTCATCCGCCAGGTGGCCGTGGACGCCGACCCGGCGGCGGTCCGCCGCGCGGTCGAGGCGAGCGCGCCCGGCGCGACCGTGCTCACCGGCGGAGCCAGACGCGCCGCCGACCCGGACGCGGCAGCGGACCGTACCGCCCTGACCGGCGTGGAGGTCGTCCTCGGCACGGCCACCGGCGTCACGGGCTTCGTCGTGGTCTTCGCCGTGTCGTCCGTGACGGCCCTCGCGGTGGCGGCGCGCCGCCGGGAGTTCGGCCTGCTGCGGCTCGCGGGCGCGACGGCGGGCCGGTTGCGCCGCCGCGTCCTCACCGAGCAGCTGCTGCTCGCGATCCCGGCCGCCGCGGCGGGCTGCGCGCTCGGCGGGGCGTACGGCGCGGGCGTGCTGGCCCGCTGGATGGCCGGCAGCGGACTCGCCCCGGCGTGGTTCACGGCGGACGGCGGCCACCTGTGGCCGTACCCCGTCGCGGCGGCCACCACGGTCGCCGCCGCCCTCGTCGGCAGCGCGGCCGCGTCCTGGCGTGCGGGCCGCACCGCCCCGGCGGAGGCGCTGCGGGAGGCAGACGCGCAGGTCCGCGCCCTGACCCGGGCCGCGCCCTCGTGGGGGGCGCGCTGCTGCTGACGGCCCTCGGCCTGGCCGCGTACTCCCTGGCCACCGACCCCGGCGACCTGCTGCACCGCAAGTCGTACGTGTCGCGTCCGATGCTGCTGGTGGCCGCGGCGGCGGCCCTGTCGCCCGCGCTGGTACGGCCGTTGCTGCGGCTGCTGGGCGCGCGCGGCCGGCTCGTACGGGCGCAGGCGGCCGCGGCGGCCCGCCGTACGGCCGCGGTGGCGGCGCCCGTCGTGGCGGTGGTCGCCCTCGCGGGCGCGCTGCCCGGCGCGGTGGCGACGGTGAACGCCGCGAAGTCCGCGGAGATCGCCCGTGCCACGACCGCCGATCTCGTCCTCACGGCGGCGGGCGGGCTGGCCCCCGCCGAACTGTCCCGCGTCCGCACGACCCCCGGCGTGCGGACGGCCTCCGCCGTGACCAGCACGCAGATCACCACCCTCGAAGACGGCGTCGCGCTGATCCGCTCGCAGGGCTGGGCCGTGGACCCGGCGACGCTGCCGGGGACCGTACGGCTGCCGGACGTCGCGGGCAGCCTCGCCGGTCTCGACGACGGCTCGATCGTCGTCACCACCGAGTGGCAGCGGCACACGGTCGGCGAGACCGTGACCGTATGGCTCGCCGACGGCACCAGGCGGCGGCTGCGGATCGCCGCGGTCCTGGCGCAGGGCACGGGCGACAACGGCGTCTACGTCACCGCGCACAACGCCCCGCCGGGCGCGGCCCCCGCCCTGGTCCGTATCCGCCTGGCCCCGGGCGCGTCCCCGGCGGCGGTCTCGGCGCAGCTGCGCCACGCGGTGCCCGGCGCGGACGTCCGTACCGGCCCGGCGTGGGTCCGTGCGACGGCCCCGCACAGCACCGCGACCACCCGCCTCGGCCTGGCGCTGACCCTGGGCATCGCCCTGCTCTACGCCGTCCTCGCCCTCGCGACCGCCCAGGCGGTGTCCACCGCGGCCCGCGCCCGCGAGCTGACCCTGCTGCGCCGCTCGGGCGCGACCCGCCTCCAGCTCCTCCGTCTGACCGCGGCCGAGTCCCTCCTCCCCGTCGCGGTCGGCGCCGCCCTCGGCCTCCTCACCGCAGGCCTCCACCTCGCGACCCTCCACGCGGCCCTGGCCCGCCTCGCCACCCCCGCCCCCCTGACCCTCCCCTGGCAGGAGCTGACCCTCGCGACCACGGCCTGCGCGACAGCCGCGATCACAGCGACCACGGCCCCGGTCCTCCGCCACCTGTTGCGCACCCGCCCGCGCCCGTAGCCCCCACGTACGAAACCCCGCAGGCCCCGCTCCCGCGCGGTGGGCGCGGGGGCGGGGCCTGCGGGGCTGCGGCAGGGGAGGCCGGGAAGGGCCTCAGGGGTGGGTCAGGGGTGGGGCCAGGGGATGGCTCAGTGCTCGACCCAGTCCGTCCAGGACATGTTCCAGCCGTTGATGCCGTTGCTCGGCTGGATCGTCTTGTCCGGGGAGTTGACGACCGTCACGACGTCGCCGATCAGCGAGTTGTTGTAGAACCACGCGGCCGGGGTGCTCGGGTCGTTGCCGCCCTTGACGTCGTGCAGGCCGACGCAGCCGTGGCTGGTGTTCTCGTGGCCGAAGGTCGAGACCGGGCGCCAGTAGTTGCCGTGCGCGAAGGTGCCGGAGTCGGAGAGCCGCATGCCGTGCGGGACGTCCTTGATGTGGTAGGCGTTGCCCAGACCCACGGTCTGCGAGTCCATGTCCACCACCTTGGACTTCTCCTCGATCACCATCTTGCCGTTGTAGGTGGTGTGCTGCGCGTCGCCGAGGCTCGCGGGCAGGGTGCGCAGCACCTTGTTGCCGCGGTAGACGGTCAGCGTCTTCGCCTTGTTGTCGGCGACGGAGGTCTGCGAGCGGCCGATGGTGAAGCTGACGTCCTTGTACTGCTTGCCGTAGGTCGTCTTGGACATCTTCACGCCGTCCAGCTTCAGGTGCAGCGTGACCTTGGTGCCGGGCGCCCAGTAGGCCTCCGGGCGGAAGTCGAGGCGCTGCGAGCTGAACCAGTGGCCCTCGACCGGTACGTTCGGCTCGGCGGTGACGGTGATCGCGTGCCGCACGTCGGCCTGGTTGGTGACCGCCTTGCTGAAGCGGATCGACACCTCCATGCCGACGCCGTACGTGGCGTTCGAGGCGACGTTGAAGATGCCGTAGTTGGCGGCCGAGTCACCGGGGCTCAGGGTGGTGAAGGCCGACTGCGTGGTGGCCTGCTTGCCCTTGGCGTCGGTCGCGGTCGCGGCGACGGAGTACTGCGTGCCGGTGCGCAGGTTGCCCTTCGGCGTCCAGGTGGCGCCGTCGGCGGAGATCGTGCCGTCGACCGCGGTGCCGTCCTTCGACGTCACCGTGACCTTGGTGAGCTTGCCCTGGGCCGCCGCGACCTTGAGCCCGCCGGCCGTGTCGACGCCGGTCGCGCCGTTCGCCGGCGTCACGGTGAGCTTGGCCTGCGAGGCGTTGTCCGAGGACTGGCCCTGGGCGGAGGAGCCGCCCTTGCCGTCCGAGCCGTCGGAGTGCGCGTCCGCGTTGCCGCCGCAGGCCGCCGCGCCGAGCAGCACCGCGCCGACCGCGAGGGCCGTCATGCCGCGCCGGACGCGCTGTCCGCGGGTGCCGAATATCCGTGAAGTGCCCGATATCGCCCGGGTTGTCCAGCCGTCAGGCGCGGCTGCCTCCGCCCCGGTGGCGGTGTCTGCCGCCGTCTTCTCCGTCATCACTGTCGTGTCTCCCCATTTCCGCAAAGGTCGCACTCTAGGAGACCGCATTCCCGGCCCGTGGTTGCGGCTGTTGCATGACTGATACGTCACGTTCCTGTGTGCGACCTGACCTGGGCGGTTCCTGCCCCGCCCGGACTGCCTTCCCGACTCTCCCCATCGCCGCCGGGTCCGAAGCGCCGACTGCCGGGTGAGCCGGCGCACGTACGGCTGACGGCGCCCGCTCCTGACGTACTGAACCGGCCACCCTGCCCGTCCGGTTGCCCCGTTCCGCCGGGGTCAATCGACGGGGTCGGTCGTCGGGTCCCATCGTAAGGACGTTCGGGGCGGCGGGTTCGTTCCGTAAACGTTGCCGGTTGTCTTGACACGCCGGATGCGGGACGGGACTCTCCTGAGAGCGCTCTCAGCACTCCCAACCCGGCGGCGCGGCCCCCACGTTGCGCTGCCGCCCCCCACAGGAGAAGGAGTACGTTCCGCATGTCGACGACAGGCATGAGAGACATCTCAGGCATTCGGGGCAGAACAACCGAACCCCCGCAGCGGCTCTTCCGCCGCCTCGGCGTGGGGCTGCTCGCGGCGGCCGCGATGGCGGCGGTCACCTTCGCGGGATCCGGCCCGGCCTCGGCGGCGCCGACCGCCGTGCAGCCCGCCGCCGCGAAGCCCGCGGCCCAGCAGGCCGCGGCCGCCGCCCCCGCGGCGGTGCCCGCCGCTCCGGCCGGTTTCACGACCACCTGGAGCGACGACTTCAACGGCGCCGCCAACACCGGACTGAACACCGACACCTGGCGTTACGACGCGGGCGCGGGCTGGACGTTCGGCACCGGTGAGATCGAGACGATGACCAACAGCACGTCCAACGTCTACACCGACGGCAACGGCCACCTGGTGCTGCGCGCCCTGCACGACGGCAGCGACCCGGCCACCGGCTGGACGTCCGGCCGCGTCGAGACGCAGGCGGACGGCTTCGGGGCGCCCCCCGGCGGTGTCGTCCGGATGCAGGCGTCCATCCAGCAGCCGAACGTCTCGACCGCGAACGGCGCGGGCTACTGGCCCGCGTTCTGGATGCTCGGCGCGCCGCTGCGCGTCGGGGTGACCTGGCCGGGCTCCGGCGAGGTCGACATCATGGAGGACATCAACGGCCGCAGCTCCGTCTTCGGCACCCTGCACTGCGGTGTCGGCTCGGGCGGCCCCTGCAACGAGACCACCGGCCTCGGCAGCGGCGAGCGCGCCTGCTCCGGCTGCCAGACCGGCTACCACACCTACGCCGTGGAGATCGACCGCTCGACCTCTCCCGAGCAGATCCGCTACTACCTCGACGGCGCGAACTACTTCACGGTCAACTCCAGCCAGGTGGACGCCGCGACCTGGGCCAACGCCGTCGACCACAGCTTCTACATCATCTTCGACCTGGCGATCGGCGGCGGCTTCCCCGCGGCCTTCGGCGGCGGCCCCAACGCCGCCACGGTCTCCGGCGGCCAGATGAACGTCGACTACGTGGCCGTCTACAACAAGACGCCCGACCACGGCACGAACATCGCCAAGGGCAAGCCGACCACGTCGTCGTCGAACGAGAGCGCGCAGTTCCCGGCGTCCAACGCCACCGACGGCGACATCACCACCCGCTGGTCGAGCGGCTTCTCCGACCCGCAGTGGCTCCAGGTCGACCTCGGCCAGAACTACAACCTCAACCACGCGACCCTGACCTGGGAGGCGGCGGCGTCGTCCGCCTACCAGTTGCAGACGTCCACCAACGGCAGCACCTGGACCACGGTCTACAGCAACAACAACTCCCCGGCCGACATCCAGGACACCAGCCTGAACGCGACCGCCAGATACGTCCGGGTCTACTCCACCGCCAGAGCCTCGCAGTACGGCAACTCGCTGTACGAACTGGCCCTGTTCGGCACCCCGACGTCCGGCGGCGGCGACCCGGGCGGCCCCGGCCAGGCCACCCTCCTCTCGCAGGGGAAGACCGCGACCGCGTCGTCCAGCGAGAATGCCAGCTTCACCGCCCCGATGGCCGTGGACGGCAACACCGGCACCCGCTGGTCGAGCGGCTTCACCGACCCGCAGTGGCTCCAGGTCGACCTCGGCGCGAGCCACACCATCAGCCAGGTCGTGCTCAACTGGGAGACGGCGGCGGGCAAGTCGTTCCAGATCCAGACGTCCAACGACGGCACCAACTGGACGAGTGTCTACAGCACCACGGCCGGCACCGGCGGCACCCAGACGCTGAACGTCAGCGGCACCGGCCGCTACGTCCGGATGTACGGGACCGCCCGCACCACCCAATACGGCTACTCGCTCTGGGAGTTCCAGGTCTACGGCACCTGAGCCCCCCGCCCCCACCGCACGACGGACGCCATTCCGGCCGCTCCGGTACGCCTCCCCGCGTACCGGAGCGGCCGCCGTACTTCCCCGTCCGCGCAGGGCCGTTCGGGCCTCAGGACCAGGGCCAGCGGGCGTCCCGGCCGGACTCCAGCAGCGTGATCATCCCGTACGCGTGGTCGGTCAGGCCGCCGAAGGAGTGCCGGCGGCCGCGGCCGGACTCGGTGGCGCCGGGGGCGTAACCGGCCATGTTCCACATGTAGACGGGGACGTCGGCGGGGACGAGCGCGTCGATCTCGGTGGTCGGCATGCCGCCGCGCAGATCCCCGTTGGAGGGGAACCAGCCCATCCGGGTCTGCTCGTCGGTCACCACCACGATCCGGTCGTGGCCGTCGAAGTGCTCGCGCACCGCCGACGGGATGTCCGTCCCGTCGTGCCGGCCGAAGGACTCCACCAGCCGCAGCACGCTGCCGCCCTTCGGCACCGGCAGCTCCCGGTTGGCGATCCCGAACTCCACGAGCGTCGGCGCCTGCGACCGCACCGCGAGCGCCGCGCCGAACACCGCCGCCTGCTCGGCGAGCGGGATGTCCGACCGGTTCGGCGTCGAGAACGGGTAGCCGGGGAACATCGACGGCGAGCGGTCCACCAGGATCAGCGAACGCCCCCGCAGTGCGGGCACGTTGGCGAGCGACAGCGTCAACGCCCGCTCCAGCGCCGCCGCCCAGCGCAGCGACGCGGTGTGCTTGTACGCGGCCCAGAAGCGGTAGGGCAGCATGCGCGAGCGCGCCACCTCCGCCGGGTCCGACAGCCGCCGGACGACCTCCCCGGCCGCCGCGTCACCCACCCCGGCCTCGTCGAAATTGCGCAGGTTGCGTACCAGGGCGAACAGCCCCATGCCGGGGATCACCGCCTCCCAGGCCGCCGCGTCCATCGGCCCCTGCAACCAGCCCGCGAGCGCCTCCCACGACATGCCCGCCGCCGCGAGCCGCTCGCTGCCCGCCGGGCCCGAGCGCACCAACGCACGCCGCCGAGCCACGGGTTCGGCCAGCAGTTCCCGCCGCGCGCGTATCGTCGTGAGGCTCTCGGGCACCTCGGTGCCGCGCCCGTGCCGCCGGTCCAGGGCGTGCCGGAAGAGGTCGCCCTGCCAGGGTGCGGAGGGGCGCGGGTGCGTCAGCTCCAGGACGTCGCCGAAGCGGTAGGCGGCGCCGTCCGCGTCGTGGCGCAGCAGCGCCCGCTCGGTGTAGAGCCGCCGCACCGCGTCGGCGATCCCGCGCTTGACCGGCTGCGGCACCCGCCGCCCGTACCGCGAGATCCAGTACGCCAGCAACTCGCCCGGCTCGTCCGCGCGTTGCAGCACGCTCGCGACGACCGCCCGGTTGCCCGCGGCGCCCTCCGCCGGGACGGCGTCCGCCCCCGCCGCCAGCCGCGCGTGCGCGAACTCGGCCGCGCCCACGAGCGCGGCGGTCCGCATGTGGGCCTCCTGCCGCAGCCAGCCCAGCAGCCCCGCCGTCCACACCGGGTCGGTGACGGCCGACTCCCGCACCAGCCGGGCGTACCGCTCGTCCCGCGCGTCGGCCTGCTCGTAGTACGTCTCCAGCCCGACGTAGTTGCCCACCGCGAGCAGGAACAGCTCCGACCGCGCGTCCCGCACATAGCCGGACGCGCCCTCGTACGTCGCGACCCGCTGTCCGGTCGTGCGGACCGGCGAGGTCACTGCGGCCGCGGCGGTGCGGCGGGTGTTGAAGCGCGCCATGGAGAAGGCCTCCCGAGATCGAGTCGGCGACGGTTTCTGGATCACAGGGACCCATTCGCCCCATGGGGGCAAATTCGACAAGGAAGTAACCGCAACCTGCGCACCGGGAGGCCGCTCCCGACGCTACCGCGCCGCCCGGTGGCGCGGCACCCGATTTCGCCGCCCCGTGCGAGGCGCGTGCGCTCACCCGTGCGGCCCTGCCCGGTGGCGGGCGCGCGGGACGCGGGCGAGGCTGGGCGGGACGGCCTGCGGGCCCGGACGGAGGAGGGTGACGTGGAGTTGTTCCCGGCGCTCGCGCTGGACGAGTGGCGTGACACCAAGGAGACGCTGCACCGTTTCGTGCAGATCGTGGGCAAGATCCGCCTCGCCGGCAGCCCGCGCCGCAACCACTGGTGGAACGTGCCCTTCCACGTCACCGGGCGCGGCATCACGACCCGCCCCATGGGCCCGGTCCACGGCGGCAACACCTTCTGCATCGACTTCGACTTCGTCGCGCACCGCCTGCTCGTGCGCACCCTCGCGGGCCGCGAGCAGTCCTTTCCGCTCGCCGGTCGGTCGGTCGCCGACTTCTACCGGGACACCCTCCAGGCCCTCGTCGCGCTGGACATCGACGCCTCGCCCGAGCACGCGTACCCCTACGACCTGCCGGACGCCCGGCGGCCCTTCGCCGAGGACCACGAGCACCGCGCGTACGACGCCGAGGCGGTCGGGCGCTACTGGCGCATCCTGAGCCAGGTCAACCTCGTGCTGGAGACCTTCTCCGCGGGTTACTCGGGGAAGACCAGCCCCGTCCACCACTTCTGGCACACCTTCGACATCGCGGTGACGCGCTTCTCCGAGCGCGAGATCGGCCAGCCCGCGTCGGCGGACCCGGTCACGCGGGAGGCGTACTCGCGGGAGGTGATCAGCGCCGGGTTCTGGTTCGGCGACGACACCGTGCCCGCCCCGGCCTTCTACTCCTACACCGCGCCCGAGCCGCCGGGACTGGCCGCGCGCCCGCTGGAACCGGCCGAGGCGACCTGGTCGGAGGCACGCGGCAGCCATATCGCGCTGCTGATGTACGACGACGCGCGCGCGACGCCCGACCCGTGGGCGACGGTGCTGGCCTTCTACGACAGCGCGTACCACGCGGGCGCCGAGCTGGCGGGCTGGGAGCGGCGCCCGGAGTGCCGCGAGTGCCCCGGCGGGGTGACGGACCCGCGCCTGGCGGCGTGACGGACCCGGGCCCGGCGGCGTGACGGACCCGGGCCCGGCGGGCTGACCTGCGCCCGGCGGGCTGACCTGCGGGTCCGGCACGATGGCCGGAAGTTGTCCACAGGCTGGGGACGGAGCGGCCCGCGTACTGCTCCGGTTGATCTATGGTTCTGGGAGTCAGCAACCCACCACCCATAGGTGACCGGAGAAGGGCCAGCCGCCATGTCTGCCGAGACGTTCGAGTTCCAGGTGGAAGCGCGCCAGCTTCTACAGATGATGATCCACTCGATCTACTCCAACAAGGACGTCTTCTTGCGGGAGCTGCTCTCCAACGCGTCCGACGCGCTGGACAAGCTGCGGCTTGAGGCGCTGCGCGACGACACGCTCGGGGCCGACGTGTCCGACCTGCACATCACCATCGAGACGGATCCGCAGGCGCGCACCCTCACCGTCCGCGACAACGGCATCGGCATGTCCCGCGAGGAGGTCGTGCAGCTCATCGGCACGATCGCCAAGTCCGGTACGGCGGCCTTCCTCAAGGAGATGCAGCAGTCCGGGGACGCCGCCTCGGGCGAGCGGCTCATCGGCCAGTTCGGCGTCGGCTTCTACTCCGCCTTCATGGTCGCCGACGACGTCACGCTGCTCACCCGCCGGGCGGGCGAGACGGACGGCACCCGCTGGTCGTCCGGCGGCGAGGGCACGTACACCGTGGAGGACGTCCCCGACGCGCCGCAGGGCACCTCGATCGTGCTGAAGCTCAAGCCCGAGGACACCGAGGACCAGCTGCACGACTACACCTCGCCGTGGAAGATCCGGGAGATCGTCAAGCGGTACTCGGACTTCATCACCTGGCCGATCCGGATGGCCGCGGAGCAGCCCGCCGCGGCCGGCGACGAGGACGGCGAGGGCGCGGAGGCGGAGAGCGCCGCCCCCGAGCCGCAGACGCTCAACTCGATGAAGGCGCTGTGGGCCCGCTCCCGCGACGAGGTCACCGACGCCGAGTACCACGAGCTGTACAAGCACATCAGCCACGACTGGATCGACCCGCTGGAGACCGTCCGCCTCCAGGCCGAGGGCACCTTCGAGTACCAGGCCCTGCTCTTCATCCCCTCGCACGCGCCGCAGGATCTGTTCATGCAGGGCTACCGGCGCGGGGTCCAGCTCTACGTCAAGCGCGTGTTCATCATGGACGACTGCGAGGCGCTGCTCCCGTCCTACCTGCGCTTCGTCAAGGGCGTCGTCGACGCGCAGGACCTGTCGCTCAACGTCTCCCGCGAGATCCTCCAGCAGGACCGGCAGATCCAGCTCATGCACCGCCGCCTGGCCAAGAAGGTGCTCTCGACGGTCAAGGAGATGATGACCGCCGAGCCGGAGCGCTACGCCACCTTCTGGCGGGAGTTCGGCCGCGTCCTCAAGGAGGGCCTGCTCGGCGACAACGGCGAGCGGGACGCGATCCTCGCCGCGTCCGTCTTCGCCACCACCCACGACAAGGACACGCCCACCACGCTGGCCGACTACGTGAGCCGCATGAAGGAGGGCCAGGAGCACATCTACTACCTGACGGGCGAGTCCCGCCAGGCGGTGGAGAACTCACCGCACATGGAGGCCTTCCGCGCCAAGGGCGTCGAGGTGCTGCTGCTGACCGACCCGGTCGACGAGGTGTGGGTCGACGTCGTGCCCGGCTTCGACGGCAAGCAGCTGCGCTCGGTCGCCAAGGGCGAGGTCGACCTCGGCGGCACCGAGGACGCCGAGAAGGCCGAGGGCGAACGGGAGAAGCAGCAGCAGGAGTACGCCGACCTGCTGGCGTGGATGACCGAGTCGCTGAGCGAGACGGTCAAGGAGGTCCGGCTGTCCTCCCGGCTGACGGTCTCGGCCGCCTGCATCGTCTCGGACGCGGACGCGATCACGCCCGCCCTGGAGAACATCTACCGGGCCATGGGCCAGGAGGTCCCGACGGTCAAGCGCATCCTGGAGGTCAACCCCGGGCACCCGCTCATCGCCGGCCTCAACAAGGCCCGCGCCGACCGCCCCGACGACCCCGCCCTCGGCGAGACGGCCGAACTCGTCCACTCCCTCGCCCTGCTGGCCGAGGGCGGCGAACTCACCGACCCGGCCCGCTTCGTCTCCCTCGTGACCGGCCGCCTGGAGGCGGGCCTCTAGGGCCTGCCCCGCCCGGCGCCGGAGCACCCCCGCGCCGGGCGCCCCTCCCCTCCGCAAGCGGGGCCAGGCTGCCGGGTCCCCGCGCGCCGCCCCGTCCGTCGTCCGTTCGGGTCAGCCCCGCATGCGGCGGGGGCGGGGCGGGCGAATGCTGACCGGAGGGGCCGCCGAGGTGGCCGCTCCGGTCCGGGGAGGTGCCCGTGTGCGCGATGGATGGTCCGGCCGACGTGCCGGAGCGCCGACCGGCGGAGCCGGCGGGGGCCGTCCCCGAGGGCCTCGCCGCCCGGATCGCCGCGCTCATGCCGCGCGCCAAGGCGGATCTCGCCGAGCTGGTCGCGATCCCCTCCGTCGCCGACCCCCGGCAGTATCCGCCCGAGGAGTGCCGCCGCGCCGCACAGTGGGTCGCCGACGCCCTCACCGAGGCGGGTCTGCACGACGTGCACCTCGCCGAGACCCCCGACGGCAGCTCGGCCGTCCTCGGCCACCGTCCGGGCCCGCCCGGCGCGCCCACCGTGCTGCTCTACTGCCACTACGACGTGCAGCCGCCGCTCGACGAGAAGGCCTGGCGCACCCCGCCCTTCGAGCTGACCGAGCGCGACGGCCGCTGGTACGGGCGCGGCGCGGCCGACTGCAAGGGCAACATCGTCATGCACCTCACCGCGCTGCGCGCCCTCGGCGACGACCTGCCGGTGAACGTGAAGTTCGTCGCCGAGGGCTCGGAGGAGCAGGGCACCGGCGGCCTGGAGCGGTACGTCGCCGCGAACCGCGAGCTGTTCACCGCCGACGCCCTGCTGGTGTGCGACACCGGCAACGCCGAGGTGGGCACGGGCACGGCCACCGTGTCGCTGCGCGGCCTGGTCAACGTGGTGGTGACGGTCGAGACGCTGGCCGGCGAGGTGCACTCGGGCATGTTCGGCGGACCGGCGCCCGACGCGCTGGCCGCGCTCGTCCACGTGCTCGCCACGCTGCGCGACCCGGAGACCGGCGGCACCCGGGTGCAGGGCCTGCCCGGCGACGGCCGCTGGAAGGGCGAGCCCTACGACGAGGTGCGGTTCCGCGAGGACGCGGGTGTGCTCGAAGGGGTTCCGCTCACCGGCTCGGGCAGCGTCGCCGACCGGCTGTGGGCCCGCCCCGCCGTCACCGTCCTGGGCATCGACTGCCCGCCCGTCGTCGGCTCGGCCGCCGCCGTGCCCGCCACCGCGCGGGCCCGTGTCTCGCTGCGCATCCCGCCGGGGCTCCAGGCGCATCTGGCCGAGCGCTCCCTCATGGACCACCTGGCGAACGCCGCGCCCTGGGGCGTCCGCGTCACCGTCGAACCGGAGGGGACCGGCGAGCCCTTCGCCGCGGTCACGGACGGGTCCGCGTACCGGGCGCTCGGCGAGGCGATGCGCAAGGTCTACGGCAAGCCGATGGCCTTCGTCGGGCAGGGCGGCTCCATCCCGCTGTGCAACGTGCTGGCCGACAGCTACCCGCGGTCGGAGATCGTCCTCATGGGCGTCGAGGAGCCGCTGTGCCTCATCCACGCGCCCAACGAGAGCGTCGACCCGTCCGAGATCCAGCACATGGCCGAGGTCGAGGCCCGTTTCCTGACCCTCTTCGGCGCCTCCCGCCGGTGAGGCGGTGAGGTGGTGAGGCGCGGTGAGCCCGTGAACCCTTCCGACCCGCAGCCGTCCCCGTCCCCGGCCCCGGCCCCGTCCCCGTCCCCGCAGGGCCGTACGCCCGAGGCCCCGGCGGACGCCCCGGGCACCTGGGCCGTCCCCACCGCCGGGCCGTCCGGCGCCACGCCCGCCCCGGCCGACCGGGCCGCGCACCGTGAGACGGTCGCCTTCCTCGCCGACCTCACCCGCCTCCTGCTCGACACCAGCGGCGAGGGCGCCGAGCAGGTCCACCGCTCCGTCGGCGCCGCGGCCCGCGGGCTCGGCGCGCACGCGGACCTGGTCGTGGTGCCGGACGGCGCCACCGTCACCGTCACCTCGCACGGCGAGCTGAGCACCGTGACCGTCCGCGGCTTCCCCGAGGCCTTCCGGATGGACCAGGTCATCGCCCTCAAACCGCTGCTCACGGACGTGTCCGCGGGCCGTCTGGAGACCGCCACGGCCGCCCGCACGCTCGCCGCGATCCGCGACGCGCCGCAGCCGTACCCGTGGTGGCTGCGACTGCTGGGCATCACGCTCTTCGCGGTCGGCTTCGCGCCGCTCATGCAGCCCACCTGGTACGAGATCTGGACGTCGGCGGTGCTCGGCGCGATCACCGCGACGCTCGCCGTCAGCGCCGGGCGCGCGCGGCGGCTCGCGGCGATCCTGCCGCTGGTCGCGGCCGCCACCGTCTCGCTTCTCACACTGGAGGCCTTCGCGCGCACCCCCGCGCACGGCGGCCCGGTGCTGCTGATGCTGCCCGCGCTCTTCTACTTCGTCCCCGGCGACTACCTGTCCGCCGCCACCGCCGAACTCGCCGCCGGATTCCTCACCACGGGCGCGATCCGGCTGGTCTACGCGGTGTTCCTGCTCGTCCAGCTCTTCCTCGGGGTGCTGCTCGGACTGGCCGTCACCGGCCGCTCGCGGCACGACCTGTTCGACGTCGCCGCCACCTCCGACCTGCCGCGCTGGGCGCTCTTCCTGGCCTGGATCGTCTTCACCGCCGGCACCGTGCTGGCCTTCGCCGTGCCCGTACGGCACCTGGGCATGCTGCTCCTGCTGGTGTACGCGACGGTGGGCGTCCAGACCGGTGCGACCAAGCTCGTCGGCGAGGTCGGCGGCACCTTCGCGGCCGCCGTGGTGCTGGGCGCGGCGGCCACCTGGCTCGGTGCCCGGCCGGGCCTGCCGCCCCGTCTGGTGCTGCTGCTGCCCGGCTTCTTCACCCTCACGGTCGGCTCGCTGGGCCTGCGCGGCCTGACCGCGCTCGCGGGCGGCTACCCCGTCGAGGGCTTCCGCGACCTGACGAAGCTGGTCACGATCGTCACGGCCATCGCCGTCGGCCTGCTGGTCGGCGCGGTCGCCGCTGAACGCCGGCCGGGAGCCGCCGCCACGGCATGATGCTGCGTATGAGCGAGTCGGAACACGGCACGGGCGGGGTCAGCGGCAGCGGGGGAGACGGCGGGGGAGACGGCGGGCTGGCGCACGGTCTCGTCCCGATGAGCGGGCGCGACCCCGAGGAGCACGGCCGCGTCTCCACGCCCCTGGAGCTGCTCTTCGACCTCACCTTCGTCGTCGCCGTCGGCACCGCGGCCGGGCAGTTCGCGGACATGGTCGCCGAGGGCGTCTACGGCAAGGGTGTCGTGGCCTTCGTCCTCGCGATGTTCGCGATCTCCGTGGCCTGGATCAGCTTCAGCTGGTTCTCCTCGGCCTTCGGCACCGACGACTGGCTCTACCGCGTCCTGACGATGCTCCAGATGATCGGGGTCGTCGTCTTCGCCCTCGGCCTGCCCGCGATGTTCCACTCCGTCAAGGAGGGCGGCCATCTGGAGCTGCGGGCGATGGTGATCGGCTACGTCGTGATGCGGGTGGCGATGGTCGCCCAGTGGTGGCGGGCCGCGCGCGCGGCGCCGGACTTCCACGACGTGGGCATGGCCAGCATCCGCTGGACGGTGGTCGTGCAGGCCGGCTGGGTGGTCGTCGGCTTCGTGACGATGCCGCAGGCGGCCGCCTTCACGCTCTTCGCCGTCCTGGCGGTCATGGAGCTGCTGCTGCCGGTGTTCGGCCAGGGCGGCGCGGGCGGCACGCCGTGGCATCCGCACCATGTCGCCGAGCGCTACAGCCTCTTCGCGATCATCACCCTGGGCGAGGGCGTCGTCGGCACCGTCGCCTCTTCGGGTGAACTCCTGGGCGGCCGGGACGGCACGATGTGGACGTGGAACGCCGTCGCGATCGTCATCGCGGGCGTCGGCCTGACCTTCGGTATGTGGTGGGTGTACTTCGCCGTGCCGTGGGGCGACATCCTCGTCCACCGCAGGTCGCGCGGCTATCTGTTCGGCTACGGCCACATGGCGGTCTTCCTCGGCATCGCGGGCGCGGGCGCGGGGCTGCACGTCGCGGGCCTGAGCCTGGAGGAGCACGCGCACATCGGCGACCTCGCCGTCGTGCTCGCCCTCGTGCTGCCCGTCGGCCTCTACCTGCTGACGGTCTATCTGCTGCACACCCTGCTGCTGTCCGCGCCCGACCCCTTCCACCTGCTGCTCATCGGCCTGACGCTGCTGGTCCTGCTGGCCGCGGCGCTGCTCGCCGCGGCCGGTGTCACCGTCCCGACGTGCCTGCTCGTCCTGACGCTGGCGCCGTTCATGACGGTGGTCGGCTACGAGACGGTGGGCCACCGGCACCAGCGGCGGATGCTCGCGGACATCGGGGCGGCACGGAATTCCTGACACATGAATGTCAGATGAATGTCAAATTTTATATCTCATCATCCCGGGCGGGTCGTGGTGAATACCCCGTGATATCGGGAGTACCTTTCTCGGCAGCGGAAGTCATCAGTCGATTTCCGTTATCCGAGAGGACGTTCGATGAGCAAGGCAAGGAAGGTTCTGGGCGGGGCCGCGGCGGTGCTGTCGGCGACCGCCCTGGCCACGGTCATGGGCATGGCCACGGCCACGGCGGCGGACCGCGACGGCGTCTGCAACGCCGGCGTCTCCGGGCAGGCGAGGACCGGCGAGTTCTGCCTGTACTACAACTCCAACCAGGCGGGGTCGCTTTTCGACAGCCGCTACGAAGACGGGAATATCAAGAACCTCGCCGGTTACACGTTCCTGACCAAGGGGCTCGCCGGATACGGCCAGTACGTCAAGAACAATGCGGCCTCGGCGTGGAACCGCAACGTCACCAAGTCCGTGTACGTGTACTACAACAGCAATTTCATGGGCGCCTCCGACTACGTCGGCACGCTCCAGAAGAAGCAGCTGGTGAACACGTACAACCAGAACGCGTCCTACCTCTGGACGCAGTAAGGCCCGCTGTGCCGATCCATCCCGCCCGGCCGAGCGCCGGGCTCACGGCGGCCGCGGCGTGTGCCGCGGCCGCCGTCGCCGTCACCCTCGCCGCGACCGCGGGCTGCACGTCCTCCGCCGGTGACCGCGACCCCGGCCGCCCCTCGGCGACCGGCAGCGCGGCGCACGCCCCGGCCGCGGACCCGGACTCGGACCCGGGCTCGAACCCGGACGCCGCCGCGCCGGACATCCCGCTCGCCGCCTACCTGCCCTCCGGGCGCCAGCTGCGCGACTACGCCACCGCCCGGCAGATCCTGGCCAACCGCTGCCTCGCCGGTCTCGGCTTCAGCCCCGACCCGCTGCCGCCCGCCTTCACCGCGGACGACGCCGACGTCACCTCGCTCACCGCCCGGCGCTACATGCTCACCGACCCCGCGACCGCCCGCGCCTACGGCTACCACACGTCGCTCACCCCGTCGTACGTCCGTGTCGACCGCCGCGACCGCGCCGCCCAGCAGGCCGAGCAGGCCCCGCGGCCCGACCACCGCAGCGCCGCCGACCGCGCGCTCGTCAGCCTCGGCCTCGACCCCGCGGGCACGCCGGTGCCGCACCCCCGCATCGACGGCCGCCCGGTGCCCGAGGGCGGCTGCACCGCCCAGGCCAACCGCGCCCTGACCGGCACCGACGACACCCTGACCCGCGCCGACCTGCCGAACAAGCTGCAGATCGACACCTGGCAGCAGTCCCTCGCCGACCCGGCCGTGCGCCGTGCCTTCGCCGACTGGTCGGCCTGCATGGCCGCCCGCGGCCACCACTACCCCGACCCGGTCGCCGTCGACAACGCCGCCGACTGGCAGTCCGCGAGCCCCTCCGCCCGCGAGCTGGCCACCGCGACCGCGGACGTGACGTGCAAGCGGCAGGCGCACGTCGTCGGCATCTGGAACACCGCCGACACCGCTCTCCAGAAGGCAGCCGTCACGCGCGACGCCGCCGCCCTCGACGCCGTCCGCGCCGCCCTCACCGCGACGATGGCGAAGGTGCGCGCGGTGCTCGACGCCCCCGGGGCGTCCTGAGGCGGCGGATCCCGCTACTGATCCCGCTACTGAGAACCGCCGCCGCCGTCGGTCGGCGTCGGTGTCGGCGTCGGGGCCGTCGGGGGCTGTGTCGTCGGCGCCGGGGAGGTCGGCGTCGCCGGGTCCGGGGTGGTGGGGGCGGTCGGGTCCGGCTGCGGGGTGGTGGCCGAGGGGTCGGGCCGGGGGGTGACATGGTCTTCGCCCCGGGCGGTGCCGGTGGGGTGCGGGGTGTCCGGCTGCTCCCGGTCGGTGGGGGCGGACGGGGTGTCGGTGCCGGACCCACCGCCGCCGCCGGAGTGGCCGGAGCCGTGGCCGCCGCCGGTGAAGGCGTTGCCGATGGTGGTGCCGCCGTGGCCGCTCAGGTTCTCGCCCGCGATGGCCTCGTAGCCGGTGATCCCGGCCATCGTGAGCCCGAACGCGAGCGCGACGGCGACCACGGGCCGCCGCCATCCCCGCCGCCGCCCGGCCCGGTAGGAGGTGGCGGCGCCGTAGCCGTCATAGGAGTCCGGGACGTCGGTGGCCTCGGGCGTACGGTCCTGGTCCTGGTCGGAGACGGGGGAGGCGGGGGAGACGGCCGTACGGTCCAGGTCCTCCCGGGGGAGCGTCGAGGTCGCCCGGTGCGCCCCGTCGCTCCAGGTCAGCGCCCGGCGGGCGGCGGGGCCCGCCTGGACGGCGGCCTCCTGGACGCGGCGGCCGGTGTGCCGGAAGACGTACTGCAGGACGGAGCCGCCGCACGTGCCCAGCGCGCTGACCACGCCCGCGCCCACGATCGTGCCGTAGACGCCGAGGTTCGAGGCGAGCTTGGCGGCGACGACCGCGGCCACCGCGCTGCCCGCCACCTGCGGCACGCTGAGGTCGAGTCCGCGCTTGCGCTCGGCGGGAACGGGCGCGGGCGCGGGCGCGTCCGGGGCGGCCGCGTCACCCGAGCCCCGCGTACCGTCGCCGTGCGCGTCCGTGTCCGCGCCCGCGCGCACCGGATGCGCGTCCCCGGACCACTCCGGGGCCGCCGGGTGCCGGTCCGCGCTCCTCGTCTCGCCCATGCCGGACTCCGCCCGTCCTTCCCCTCGCCCTTCGCGGGATGCGCCCGCCGCGGGATTCACGCTTCGCGGGATTCGCCGTTCGTGGGGAGGGACGAGCAGGCGGAAGCAGCAGTTCCGTTTGTCGGATTTTCGTGAGCTACGCCACCGTGGCCCGGTTCGTCCGATACGCGCCCGGTACGTCTCCGGTACGCGCCCGGTTACGCCCTGACCTGGATCAGCGCGTACGTCCCGCTCGTCCGCCACGCGGCGCCCGCCGCGTCGAGCGCGTCCGCCGTCCGCGCGGTCAGCCCGGTGACGACGTCGGACTTCAGCGTGCGCAGGGCCGCCACCGGCCCCGGGAAGCCCGCCGTGACCTCGGCGAAGGGTGTCGTCACGGGCCACAGCCGGTCCTCGACCAGGCGCCGGTAGTTCAGGTCGCCCTTCATGATCGTGAGCGTCGCGGCCGCGAAGTCCGCGCGCAGGTCGGCGGGCATGTCCGCGTACGGGAGCGGCGCGCAGGAGAACGGGTGCGTGCGCAGGCCGAGCCGCCCGTCCGCGATCGCGTCGCGCAGCCGCCGCCCCAGCTCCGCGCCGGGACCGGCGGCCGTCCGGTCCAGGCAGTCGAGCACGTCCCGCACGGTGGCGTCGGAGACGAAGTACGGATACGCCTTCAGGTGCAGCACGACGTCCGCGGCCCGCCCGGTGCCCAGCAGGTGGTCGGCCAGCACCAGGTCCGGCAGCAGCTCGGGCCCGGCGTTGTCGGCGAGGAGGCAGACCGTGCCGGGCGGCCCGCCGTCCAGCACCTCCCACAGCGCGGCGCTGTCGTCGGCGACCAGCCCCGGCACCGCCTCGCCCTCCCTGCCCTCCCCGCCCTTCCCCGAGGACATCCGGAAGCCCAGGTCGGCCCGGTTGCCCCACAGCGAGGACAGCAGGACGGCGGTGTCCCGTTCCGTTGCGGGCAGGTGCGGCAGCCGTTCCAGCGCCGCCAGCTCCTCGTCGACCTTCCCGGCGGCCAGCTCCTCCCGCTTGAACGGCGCGAAGGGATCGACGCCCTGCCACGGACCTGCGGCGAAGTAGCCCAGCGCGCCGAGGAGTCTGCGGTAGAAGTAGCTCTCGGCCCACAGGAACGGCACCTCGGCCCAGCGCCGTCCCACATGCCCTTCCCCCCACTCGCGCCAGATCGCCGCCCCCGGCCCCCCGTCCTCCAGCGGTCCGACGACCCCGCCCTCCGCGATCTCCGCCAGCAGCGCGTCGAGCGCACGCTGCTGCTCCGGCGGGTAGGGCGTGGCCCGGCGGACCCGCTCGACCAGTGCGGGATGCCGTTCGTGCAGCACCCCCCAGGCGAAGGACCCGGGAATCTCCCCGGTGACGACGGGAGCCCCGCCCTCCGGCGGCACGGACGTCATGTCTGCCTTCTCCCTCCACGGCGGCCCGTTCTCGTACGGGGCGCCCCCGCCGAGTTGATCAGCTCGCACCGGGATCGTCCACGTCCCACGCGGTGCCGGGCGTCCGGGGGCCGGGCGTGCCGCGCGTTCGCGCATATGTGCCCGTGGATGTGCGGGTACGCCCGCCCCTACCGTTTTGCGTGGGGCCCCGCGGGGCGCGGGGCCGGGTGCGGCGTCGGGTGCGGCGCCGGGAGGGAGGCGCTTGTGGCCAGCGTGTTTCAGGAACACAAGTTCAGGGGGATGTTCGCGGCGTTCGACGCGGACGGCGACGGCTATCTGCGGGAGGACGACTTCCGGGCGCTCGCGGACCGCTGGGGCGAACTGCCCGCGGTGGGACGGGACGCTGAACTGCGCGCCCGCGTCGAGAGCCTGCTCCTGGGCTGGTGGGGGCTGATCGCCGGGATCGCCGACGCGGACGGGGACGGCGCGGTCGACCTGCCCGAGATGCTCCAGGTCGTCGACCAGCTTCCCACGATGCTCGCCGAGGTCACGGCGACCGCCGACACCATCTTCGACGCGGTGGACGCCGACGGCGACGGCCGCATCACGCGCGAGGAGCACCACCGGCTCGTCGAGACGTGGAACGGCCGCCCCGAGAACCTGACGGGCGTCTTCGACCTCCTCGACCTCAACGGCGACGGCCACCTCAGCCGGTCCGAGTTCGCCGAGCTGTGGCGCCAGTTCTGGACCAGCGACACCCCCGCCGACCCCGGCACCCACCTCTGCGGCCTCATCCCGCCCCCACGCTCCTGACCCCCGGACCGGTACGGCGACGGGGGTGGCGGGCCCGTCACCCCCGTCGCCGTCACGTCCCCGGCCCGTCACCCCCGGGTTGCCGTCACTCGCCGGGCGCCAGGCAGAACGGGTGCCCCTCGGGGTCGGTGAGCACCACCCAGTCGTCCTCGCCCGGCTGGAAACCGGGCTTGCCCGCCCCCGCGGCGAGCAGTTCCTCGACGGTGCCGCCGACGTCGTGGACGGTGAGGTCGAGATGCGCGTGCGCCGGAGCGGACGGCCAGTCCGGCGCCCGGTGGCCCTCGACGCGCTGGAAGGCGATCTGCACAGGGCCGCCGTCGCCGAGCGTCGCGTACTCCGCGTCGCTGGAGGTGACGTCCCAGCCGGTCGCCTTGCGGTAGAAGGCGGCGAGGGCCGCCGGGTCGGCGCAGTCGACGACGATCGTGGTGGACAGTGTGCGGACGGACATGAGGTGACCCTTCGTCACGACGACAGGTGGGCGTGCCCCCCGCCACCGCCGCCGACCGGCGGGGCAGGCGCACGCGGACCAGCCTGCGGGCGCCCGCCGTCCACCGTCTTGGACATCCTTGCGGGGCGGCCCCGGGGGCGCCGGGCCGCGCGAGGGCCGTACGTCCTCGCGCGGCATCGCGGCGGCTCCCGTTGTCAGACCCCCGGGCTAGCGTTCCGGTGTGCGCTCGGCCACCACCCTCGCGAGCCGGCCCGACTTCAGCGTCACCGCTGTGTCCTGCCGGGACGACCACACGCGCTGGTCGGAGCCCGAGGTGCACGACGACTACCGGGTGGTGCTCGTACGCCGTGGCCGTTTCCGCCGCCGCGCGTCCGGCGCCGCCGCAGATCTGGACGCGACGACGGCGTACGTCGGCGTCCCCGGAGAGGAGGAGCACTTCGCCCACCCCGCGGGCGGCGACGACTGCACGTCCGTGAGCGTCACCCCGGCGCTGTGGCGCGCGATGGCCGGTGACGCGGCGCGCCCGCCCGCCGCGGGCGTGTACGTCGACGCGCGTCTCGACCTGGCCCACCGCCGTCTGCTGGCGAGCGCACGGGCCGGTGACGTCGACTTCGCGCTGACGGAGGAGCTGCTCGGCCTGCTCGCCACGACCGTCACCCGGGCGGTCACCTCCCCCGTACCCCCGCCCGGCGGCGACACCGCGCTCGTCGCCTCGGCCCGCGAGGCGATCACCGCGGCCCACCCCGCCGCCGACGGCCTGCTCCCGCTCGCGCAGCTGCTCGACGTCTCCCCGTACCGGCTGAGCCGCGCCTTCACCCGCGAGCTGGGCGTGTCCCTCACCCGCTACCGCAACCGGGTCCGGGTCGCCCGCGCCCTCGACCGCCTGGAGCAGGGCGAACCCAGCCTCGCCGTCCTCGCCGCCGACCTCGGTTTCGCCGACCAGTCCCACCTGACCCGCACCCTGCGCCACCACCTCGGCCGTACGCCCAGGTCGCTGCGCCGCCTGCTGGCCCCGGCCGAGGGCGGGGCCCCGGCGGAGGGCGCGGGAACAGCGGCTCACGGGCTCGTCAAAAGTGCGCAAAGGCGGTGATCGTTCGTGTCGGACCAGCCGGATTTGGCCGCGCCCGGCGCCTGGAACGCCGTGGCCCGGACGCCTTTCCTGTGCCTAGCCTGTCCCTCGCCCGCGCTCGGCGCGGTACGCCTGGCAGGCCCTCAGGGGGCCGGGGCGATGGGGACGTTCCAGTCCGTGGGGGAAAACCATGTCGTACACACGAAATCGCCGTGCCGTGGCCCTGGTGGCCACCGCCGGCGCCGCGGCGGGTCTCGCGCTCACCGGGGTCGCCCCGGCGCACGCCGACGACCAGCCGGTTATCACACTCCGGCAGACCGCACCGGTCGCCGTCTCCCCGGCCACACTCGCCGGGGTCTCGACGACCACCTCGCCCTACCTGTCGTTCACCACGACCGCGAGCAGCCTGAGCGCCAACGTCACGCTGACGGTCGACGTGACGCAGCTCTCCGCGATCGCGGACGTGACCTTCTCCGACAACTGCACGGTCGTCGAGCACGTCGCGAGCTGCTGGGAGATGTTCTTCTACGACAACCTCGACGGCGTCGGCTCGATCGGCGCCCTGACCCAGATGACGATCAAGGCGAAGGCCGGAGCCCCGGCCGGGGCGTCCGCCGACTACACCGTCAGCGGCACCGCGGACAACGCGGTCGTCGTGGGCGGCACGGGCACGGTGGACATCGGCGGACCCGCCTACGACCAGACCCAGCCGACCGACCTCACCGGTGTCGCGGTCGGCTCCGCCGTCACCGAGCCGGTGCGCTTCACCAACCGGGGCGACCGCCCCGCGGACGGCACGCAGGCACTGCTGTGGGCCTCGCCCGGCATCGGCTTCGCCCGGCACTTCGCCAACTGCCGCTACAGCGGCGAGGGCGACCCCCGGGAAGCGGCCCTGGCGCTGTGCGACATCCCCGGCGAAGTGCTGCCGGGCGAGAAGGCCGCGCTCGCACCCGCGGTGCGGCTCAACGTCGAGTCGACCGCCTACACCACCTACCTGGACTCGATGATCGCACCGGCCGGCGACCCCGGCATCGCTCAGTCCGTCGCCGGCCGCGCGTGGACGCAGGGCACCGGCGGGCAGCTGACGCTCAAGACCCTCACGCCCGGAACGCCCACCGACGCACCGGCCGGCACCGTGTCGCTGAGCCAGCGCGGTACGCACGGCGACTACCGCATCACCAGCATCCAGGCCGCCAACACCGCGGACTTCTCGGTGACCGGCGCCACCGCCACGGCCGCCGCGGGCGACGACGTGACGCTCGACCTCGCCATGACCAACAACGGCCCCGCGACCATCTTCGACCGCAGCGGCGACACGAGGATCGCGACCGTCCACCTCCCGCCCGGCACCACCCCGGTCAGCGCCTCGGCCAACTGCCACCCGCAGGGCGCCACGTCCTACTCCTGCTCGAACGGCGACATCGTCTCCCCGGCGGGCGAAGTCTCGCACTTCTCCCTCACCGTCCACGTCGACGAGGTGATCCCGGCCGCGCAGGGCTCGATCTCCATGAACTGGGGACCGTCCGGCCGCCCCGCCTACGACCCCGACCCGGCGGACGACACCGCCCCGATCACCCTGAACTGACCCCGACCCGCCCCCGGGAGCCCGCCTCCCGGGGGCGGCGCCGTCCCGTCCGCGGCCCCGGCGCCACGGTGACGGGGTCACCGTCCGGGCGCTGCCGCGACACCCCGCCCGGTCTCCGCGCCGCGCTGGCGGCGGGCCTCGTACAGGACGACGGAGGCGGCGTTCGCGGCGTTCAGCGAACTGGCCGAACCCGTCATGGGAATGCGGGCCACGTGGTCGCACAGGCCGCGCCACGCCGCGCTGAGCCCGGCCGTCTCGTTGCCGATGAGCAGCAGGACCGGTCCGGTCAGGTCGGTGTCCGCGATGTCGGCGTCCCCGTCCTCGTCCGTCCCGACGACGGCCACCGGCCGCCCCCGGGCGCGCTCGCCCTCAAGCCACCGCGTCACCTCGTGGTGCGACGGGCTGCGCACGACGGGCACGGCGAAGAAGGAACCGGTCGACGCCCGCACCGACTTGGGGTCGTACGGGTCGGCCGCGTGCCCGGTCACGATGAGCCCGTCGGCGCCGAAGGCGTCCGCCGAGCGGACGATGCTGCCGATGTTGCCCGGCTGCGTCGGACGGTCGAAGAGCAGCCCGAGGAAGCGGTCGTGGACCCTGATCCGGTCCAGGCTGTCCGGGGCCATCTCGACGACGGCCAGGATCTCCGCCGACCCGTCCGCCTTCTCGCTCAGCTCCGCGAGCAACTCCGGTGCCACGACGACCCGTTCGGTCCCGGTCCGGCGCAGCAGCTCCTCGGCCCACCGGGAGGGCGGCCGCCCCGCGTCGCAGAGCAGCGCCCGTACCGTCCAGCCGTGCTCGACGGCCAGCGAGATCGGCCGCACGCCCTGCACGAGGAACTCCCCGGCCCGCCCGCGCTTGGTGCGGTTGCCCAGCAGCGTCTGCAACTGCTGGAAGCGGGCGTTGCGCGTCATGATGCGCTGCACTGCCACCCCGTGTTCCCCCTCCACCGCGCCTAGGGTCACGGTATGACGATCACCGTACGCAGGTCCCGCCCGGAAGACCACGCCGCGATCCTCGCCCTGATGGACCAGGCCCGCGGCGACGGCCTCTCCCCCGAGGAGCGGGCCCGCCGCGGTTTCGTCCAGGGCACCATGACCCCCGACCTCCTCGCCCGCCTCCAGGACGGCCCCGGCATCTTCGTCGCCGAAGCCGACTCCACGGGCGACCTCGCGGGCTTCGCGATCACCAGCGAGCCCGGCGGACTCCCCCCGCACCACCCCGCCGCGGCGGCCGTCACCGCGGTCACCGAAGCCGCCGACCACGACCTGGGCCGCCTCTTCCTCTACGGCCCCGTCGCCGTCGCCCCCGCCCACCAGGGCCGCGGCATCCTGACCCGCCTCCTCACCACCCTCAGCCACACCCTGAAGGACACCTACGACCTGGCCGTCGCCTTCGTCGAATCCACCAACACCCGCTCCCTCGCGGTCCACCGCCACTACGCGATGACCGAGGCCGCCACCTTCACCCTCACCGACCGCACATACGTGGCCTTCACCTTCGCCCCGGCGACCTTCGCGAAGCCCGCCCCGACCGACGGGTGAGGGCGGCGGGCAGAACGCCCTCTCACGGGTGAAGTCTCCCGGCTTTCCGTATCTTTGTGCTGTAAACGGAAGAAGGGGGCGAGGTGGCCGAACTGCTGTACGAGGAGTTACTCGGCGCGCTGCGGCGACGCATCCGGCAGGCGGCGGACGGCGACACCACGCAGGTGTTCGACGCCTTCGCCGTTGACGACGCCCGGCAGCTCTCCGAGGTGGCCGGAGAAGCGGACCCGGTGGCGAGCGCGCTCCTCGCCCTCTTCCACTGGGCACGCCACTCGGCCGCCGGGGCGCCGCACCACGGCACCGACGTCCGCGCGGCAGTGGCGCGCGCCTCCGCGGTGCCGCCCGCGTCGCGCGACGCACTGCCGCCCGCGCTGCGCCTGCTGGCCGCCGTGGACCCGGAAGGCCGGGGGACGCCCGCCGAGTGGTTCGGCCACGTGATGCTCCGGACGAACACCGCCGTCACACCGGACGTGCTCGACGAACTCGTGGACGTCCTGCGGGTCGTCGAGCGGCTCGCCGAGGACGCCCTCGGAGCCGAAGCACAGGCCGTACTGGCGGACCTGCTCTTCCGGCGGGCGGAGAACACCGGGGCCGGAGCGGATCTCGACGCCGTGATCGCCATGGGCGACGCGGCGTCCGCCGCCCTGCCGAACGGCCATCCGCTGCGCTTCGGCGTCCTGGCCAACCAGGGGATCGCCCGCCGCGCGCGGTTCCAGCTCACCGGGGATCCGGCCGACCTCGAAGCCGCGATCACCTCCGGGCTCGCCGCTGCGGCGGAACGGCCCGGCTCGGCGGTCGCCCGGTCCGGGCTGGCCATCACGCTGCTCCTGCGGCTGCGGGTCACCGGTGACCCTGCGGATCTGACCGCCGCCGTCGAGCACGGCAAGGCCGCCCTGCCGCTGTACGCCGACGGCGACCCCGAGCGCAGCATCACCCTGGAGCACCTGGCCCGGTTGCTGCTCACCCGTGCCCGGCTGGCCGGGTCGGCCGAGGATCTCGCCGAGGCCGTCGATTCCGCGCGGGCCGCGACGGAGGTGCCGGATGCCGCGAACCAGGTCGCCGCCCGCGAGGTGCTCGCCGCAGCGCTGTACGAGCGGTTCCTCCGCAGTGCCGAACCGGCACACCTGCTCGACCTGGAGCAGGCGCTGCGGTGCCGGCCGGCCGGCACGGACGACGACGTGCTCCTCGAACGCCTGGCGATCGCCCTGGCGCACCGCTTCGATCTGACACAGGATCTCCGGCACCTCGACGAGTCCATCCTTATCCGGCGTGGCCTGGCCGACCGCGGTACCGGGAGCGCCCGCAGCCGGCACCTGCTCATCGCAGCAGTGTCGCTGCGTCTCCGTGCCGGCCTGACCGGATCTCTCACCGATCTGGCGGAAGGCGCCCGCTGCGCGGTGCTCTCGCTGGCGGCGCCGCCGCCCGCCGAGCGGCCGGAACTGGCGTCGCTGCACGGCAGACTGCGTGACGTCGCACGCACCGGGGACCCCGCGCTCCTGCTCGACCCGTGGCTGCCGGCCGAGGTCGCGCGGGTTGTCGACCTGGCCGAATCGCCGATGAACCTGGAGTCCCTGGCGTTGGGCGGGTGGCTGCTCTGGATGCGCGCGGGCCAGCAGGCCGATCCGCCGCAGGAGGAGGTGTCCCACGTCGTCCGGATGCTCCACCCCGTCTACAGGATGGTCGCGGACGCCGTTCCCGACGCCGTCGCGGAGGCCTGGGCCCAGGACCCCGGGGACGCTGGTGTGGAGGAACACGGGCACCACGTCGACGTCGGCCTGCAACTCCTTGCACGGTACCGGGAGGGCGGACGCACGGACGTCCTGGACGACGCGGTCGGCCACTTCCGGGCCTCCTTCCGCACCGCCCCGGACGACGAAGCACGGGCGGTCTCGTACAACAACCTGGCGCTTGCCCTGGCGGAGGGACCGGACCCCGACTGGGCGGAGGTGGTGGAAGCCGGCCGCCGCGCGGTCGAGCTCAGCGCCGACGAGGCGCACTACCGGCCGGGCCGGCTGATGCTGCTGTGCTCGGGGTTGCGCCGGGCCGGCCGGCACACGGAGGACCCCGGGCTCCTGAGGGAGGCGGTGCGTGTCGGCGAGCAGGGCGTCGCCGTGACCCCCGCCGACCACCCGAGCCGCGGCTTCTACCTGGCGACCCTGTACCAGGCGCAGGCAGCCGAGCACCAGCACGCCGGGGAGTTCAGCCGGCTGGCCGAGGTCGTCGACCGTCTCCCCGACGCGGTACGCCTGCTGTCCCCGGGCCGGGCACACCACGTCTCCGCACTCCTCATCCAGGCGAAGGCACTCTGCGCACTGGCGGAGGGGACACGGACCACGGGACCGCTGTACGCGGCGGAACGGGCACTGGGCGAGGCACTGGACAGCGCGCGGGGCATGGCCAGGGCGGCGGCGCTGAGCGTGCTCATCCGCACTCTCGGGCTGCTGTACGAGCTGACACAGCAGCCCGAGCACCTCGCGGCGGTGGTGCGGTCCGGCCGCGAGCTGGTCGTCTGCGCCGCCGCTTCGGATTCCGCGGAGTACAGAACGCGACACGCCGGCAACTGCGCCCTCCTGTACGCGGCATCGGGTGAGGCGGCCGTCCTCGACGAGGGGATCGCCCTGTTCCGGGAGGTCCGGGCGACGTCCGGCGACGCCGTCCTCGGTACCCCCGGGCTGCTGACAATGGCCGCGATGCTGCGCTGGAAGGCCGAGGACTCCGGCGACGCCGCCCCCGCCGCGGAGGCGGAACGGGTCTGCCGGCAAGCCGTCGCAGGGGCCTCGGAGAACGCCGATCTCCTGGCCGAGCACGCCGAGGTGCTGATCCTGCTGCACCGGATGACCGGCCACCTGCCCTCCCTGCGGTCCGGGATCGAGACAGGCCTCCGTGCGCTGGCGGCCACCGGCCCCGGTCATTCCGGGCGTGAGAAGCGCGGCCACAACGTGCTGGACGGCCTGCGGTCCCTGTACGAACTGACGGGCGAGGTCGAGGCGCGGGATCGCGGAGTGGCCCTCGCACGCGCCGAATTGCAGCGGCATCCGGCGCCGGACTCGAGTTGGCGGATCGCTCTCGGCGCTCTCCTGGCCCTCTGCCCCGACGGTCTGGAGGAGGCCGCGGAGCTGTTCGGCGGCTTCCTCGCAGCCGCTACGCCCGACCACACCGAGTGGGACAGGGCACGCTCCGGGCTCGGCCTGGTCCGTATGAGGCAGTACGAGCAGATCGGGGCGAAGGACTTCCTGCTGGAGGCGACCGAGGCCTTCCAGGGCGAAGGGGGAACGGCTTCCCCGGGCACCCTCAACTCGCGGGCGACGTCGCTGTACCTGCTCTCGCGTCGAACCGCCGACCCCGCCCTGTGGGACGCGGCCGTGGAAGCGGGCCGTGAACTGGTCGCGGCAACCCCGTCCGGAGCGGTCTACAGAAGCCTCTACCTGGGGAATCTCTCATCGTTTCTGTTCGGCCAGGCGACAGCCGCAGGTGATCACGCACTGCTGCGGGAGAGCGAGCGGGTCCAGCGTGCCGCCGTCGTCGCCTGCGGGCAGGACCTGGCCCATCGCGCGGACAGCCTTGTCGGCCTCGCGCAGATCCTGCTGACGGCCGACGGCGACAGCCGCCGTCTCACCGAGGCGGTCGCCGCCGCACGCACGGCGGTCGGCCTCAGCAGCGACGAGCATCCACATCGGCTGGCCCATCTCGTGGTGTTCGGCAGGGCGCTGATCCAGCGCGCCGCGGTGACCGGCGACCGCGACGCTCTGGCCGAGGCCCGCGACGCCCTGGCCGCAGCGGTGGTCCTGCCCACCGCCCCGACCGCCGGCCGTGTGACTGCCGGCATCCACTGGGCGACGACAGCCATGTTGCTCGGCGACGCGCGCGAGGCGGAGACGGCGTACCGACAGGCCGTGTCCTTGCTGGTGGAGCAGGTAGGACCGGGACTCGCCTGGGACGACCGGCAACACGGCATCGAGGGCGTCGAGTTGCTGCCGGGCGACGCGGCAGCCGCGGCGATCGCGGCCGGCCACGCGGAGGCAGCGGTGGCACTGCTGGAGCAGGGCAGGGGCGTCCTGCTGACCGAAGCCCTCCACAGCCGGCCCGACCTGGACACCCTGCGAGAACGTGCACCGCGGCTCGCCGCCCGGTTCGAGCGCGTGGCCGGGGAACTGCGCAGCCTCGATCTGCTGGTGACCGGAACGCCCGGCCGGGGTGCCACGTCGGCCCAGGTGACGCAACGGCGGGTGGACCTCGGCAAGGAGTGGCGTGAACTGTGCCTACAGCTCAGGCAGGTGCCGGGTTTCGAGAGCTTCCTCCTGCCGCCGCCGCTCTCCGACGTCCGCGAGGTCATTCGGGACGGTGCGGTGGTCATGGTGAACGTCAGCCAGTGGCGCTGCGACGCGCTCCTGGTCACCGGCGAGGGCGTCGATGTCGTCGCGCTGCCGGAACTCTCCATCGCCGCGTGCGTCGACCAGGCCAACGTGTACCTGGCCGCACTGCACGACCACGAAGCCGCCATCCACGAACTGCTCGCGGCACGCCGTGAAGCCCGGCGCACGGGCGGGTCGGCCGCCCACCGGCGCTACGACGCGGCCAAGGATGTGCTGACTGCCGCCTCCCGAGCCGTCGAAGAGGCCGTCACCCACTGCCTGCGATGGCTGTGGGACACGGTGGCGGGCCCCGTCGCCGAGTATCTGGGGGTGCGCCGGGGAGAGGAACGCAGAGTGTGGTGGTGCCCGACCGGCCCGCTCGCACTGCTGCCGCTGCACGCCGCCGGGCACCCCGGCGATCCCGAACGCACACTGCACGAACGCGTCATCTCCTCCTACTCGCCGACCCTTCGGGCACTGGTGGGCGCGCACCGCCCTCCCGCCACGGCACCGGCGGACGCGCGGATGCTCGTCGTCGCCCTGCCGGACGTTCCGGGCCTGCCGCCACTGCCGAACGCGGCGCGGGAGAGCGACCACCTGCGGGAACTCTTCCCGCCGTCCGATATCACGGTCCTGACGGGCGCCGCCGCCACCTGCGACGACGTCGTGGCCGCCCTGGCCGGACACCGGTGGGTGCACTTCAGCTGTCACGGGGTGCAGGACACGACGGCCCCGGCGGAGAGCTGCCTGCTGCTTGCCGACGGTCCGCTCACCGTGGGCCGCCTCATCTCCGAACGGCCGTCGGGGGAGTTCGCCTTCCTCTGCGCCTGCCGGACGGCGTCCGGCGGCCCCACCCTGCTGAACGAGTCGATCACGCTGGCCTCGGCCCTGCACCATGCTGGGTACCAGCACGTCGTCGCCACGCTGTGGCCGGTGTTCGACGCGGTGGCAGCGGATCTGGCCGCGGCGGTGTACGGCACGCTGACCGAGACGGGCAGCTTCCAGGCGGCCGGTTCCGCCAGGGCACTGCACACCGCCATGCGTGCGCTGCGTGCGCGTTACCCCCGACAACCGAGCGTCTGGGCCCCGTTCGTGCACATCGGAGTGTGAAGTGCCCCGGGGCGGGAGAGGAACACAGGTGCTGCCTTATACCGAGACCACGGACGCCACCTATCCGGAAGCCGCCGCGCGCACCTTCGTCGTCGAGAGCTACGGCGCCGGCGTCGACCTCCTGCGCGGCCCGTGCCCGCGGTGCTTCGCCTTCATCGACATCCCGTACTTCCGGGAAACGATCAAATCCGGCACGGCCTTCGGCGAGGAGCCGGACGACCCGCGCGGCGAGCCCGTGATCTGTACCTGCGACGAGGAGCACGAGGGCCGGCCGGCGGACAGGAAGGGCTGCGGTGCCTACTGGAACTTCGTCATCTGAGCCGGTCCGTCGCCCGCGCGCGGGCCGACCCGCGACCCCCGGGGATCTCGCCCGCGCCCTGCACCGCGACCGGCTCCTGCGCTCGGAACTCGACCGCGTCCGCTCGGCCGCCGTCGCCTGGCGCAACGGCCTGGGCGCACTGCTGGCCGGGCTCATCGGCTTCGGACTGATCAGAGGCCGCTCCGACATCGGTGAACTCACGCCGACGACGGGAGTCTGGGTCGGCGTCCTGCTGCTGGCAGCCCTGCTGGTGGGAGCGACCGGCGGCCTGATGCTGCTTCGCGCGGCCCACGGCCACCCCCACGCGGTGGCGACTGCCCGGCTGCCCCCGGCGGCGGTCCTCGACCACCAGGAGGCCGTCACCTCCGCCCGTCTGCTCCGCGCGGGCACCGCGGCCACCCTCACCTGCGCGGCACTGCTCGCCGCCGGCGTCGCGCTGACGTGGTACGGCCCGTCCCGCGCCGAGTCCCTCCAGATCGAACAGTCCGACGGCACGACCCTGTGCGGCCAGGTGATCCGCGCCGCCGACGGCACCCTCGTCCTCCACACCCCGTCCGGCGACCGCACCGTCGACCTGCGCGCGACGGTGGGCCTGAGAGCGGTTCCCTCGTGCTGACGCCCCGGCGCCGCGTTCGAAACCGAGGAGGAGTTTCAGGCACTGCCGGCGCGCCATCCGCGGGTGCTGGACTTCGGCACTCTCTCGGACGGCCGTCCGCTCAGACTGGTGCTGGTGGCGCGGGAGATGGGCTGTACCGACGAGCGCGGACGGCGGTTCCGTGTACGCGTTGGACCATCTGTTCGTCGACGCCGACGCGGTGCCTACGCTGGTGAAGGTCAACCGGGCGGCCGATACGCGCATCCGGCGGGAGGTGGTGGGTCAGATGCTCGACTACGCCGTCGAGCTGGCCCACTACCGGGGCGGAGGAGACCTCCGTGTCCTCGTCCCGCGCATCCACGGCGAGGTCGCGATCGGCGCCGAGTCCCCCGCAGCCCGTCGCGCGGCACAGCGGACCACGAGGGTCGACATGGACACGGTGACAAGGACTCGGCTCACACCGGACCACCGGCGGATCGTGACCGCGCTGCTCGATCATGCCTCGGCTCACGGGCGGCTCCAGGGCGGCACCGCCGAGTACCCCAGCGTATCCGTCTATTACCCGGCCTCCGGCCGTCTGGTGCCGGGCTGGACGATCTCCCTGCACGAAAGCCCCGCCAGGGAGGAGATCTCCTTCAGCTTCGGGTCGATCACCCACCAACTCGGTGTCGAGAGCCCAGCCGCGTTCGCTGCCTCGCTTCCTGCGACGCCTCTCCTGGCGAAGGGGCTGGATGCGCAGAGGGAAAGGAGCTACAAGGGGTGGCTGTCCGTCCCGTCGACCGACTTCGCCGACGAGCCGGCCGCGGTGGACGTGATCCTGGCCGCGATCCGGGGACTCCGGGCCGACAGCGGGTTCGCCCCGTGAGCCCGCGGCCCGGCCTGCCACGGAGCGCCGACGGCCTGCCCCCGACGCCCGGGTGCCGGGGCACGTCATGAGGGCCACGGACGATGACGAGGCAGCCAGGGTCCTGACGTATCTGGCGGTGATCCAGATCCGGACCATGGCCCGGCGGCGGGAGCCCTTCCACCCGTGGATGGGCGACGACTACATCGCCTGCATCGCCTGGCTTGCCGATCTCGTGCACAACCTCGCAGGACCCCGGGCACGACCGAAGCCGTGGCACCTCCGCCGGAAGCGCCGCCATCCCGTGGCGGAGACCTGGGCGGTCGCGGGAGAGACGGGCCGGAAGTGGATCCTCGACAGCCTGGAGAAGGAAGGACTCGGATGGGACCCGCCGCAGGGGCTCGGCCGAGGCGACGGCCGGCCGTGAGCGGGGCCGGTCGCCGACGTCGGCGACCGGCCGCTGCCTGGCGGACCGGTGGAGACCCGTCCCGTCCCCACCGAGGGGGCTCCTCCGGGGCAGAGGGCGCGCTCACCGTGTGCGGGGTGGGCGGGCGCGCGCCGCCCGTGGGCTAACCGGGAGCCCCGGCCCGGTCAGGGAGCGCGGCGCCGCCCGGCACCGCGCGCAGGGCGACGTCGACGGTGGCGTGCAGTGCCTCGCGCCCCGCGCCGGCGGCCGCATGGACGGCGTTGCCCTCGCTGACGACCATGACGTACCGGGCCAGGGCGACCGGGTCGGTGCCCGCGGGCAGGTCGCCCTCGGCGGCCGCGCGGGCGAGGCGGCCGGCCAGCGCCTGCTCACCCGCCAGCCGCCTGCCGGCGAGGAAGGCGGCGATGTGGCCGCCGTCGCCGCCCTGGGCGAGGGCGCCCTGCACGGACAGGCACCCGGGGGGCCGGTCGGGGCGGGTGAGCGCGTCGGCGTTGGCCCGGAGGAAGGCCTCGACGACCGCGTAGGCGGTGGGCTCGGCGAGCGCCTCGCGGGCGTAGGCCATCTCCGCCTCCGCGTAGCGGTCGACGGCCCGGTGGAACAGCGACTCCTTGTTGCCGAAGGCCGCGTACATGCTCGTCCGGTTGATGCCCATGGCCGCGGTGAGGTCGCTCAGGGACGCACCCTCGTACCCCCGGCGCCAGAAGACCTCCATCGCCCGGTCCAGTGCCGCGTCCGCGTCGAAGCCCCGTGGCCTGCCGCGCTCCGCCATGGTGACCTCCGCGCCCTCGTCCTCGGCCCGCTCAAATATTAACCGACCGGTACGGAAATAGTGCGGGCGGTGCCCCGGTTATTCAGTACCGAACGGTGCGGAAATCGCGCCACGACCGAGGAGTACGACCATGGGACAGCTCGACGGCAAGACCGCCCTCGTGACCGGTGCGACCTCCGGCATCGGACTGGCCGCCGCCCGGCGGCTCGCCGAGGAGGGCGCGCACGTCTTCCTCACCGGCCGTAGGCAGCAGGCGCTGGACGAGGCGGTGGCCTCGATCGGCGACCGCGCCACCGGAGTGCGCGCGGACGTCTCGAACCTCGACGACCTCGACCACCTGTTCACGGCGATCGGGCAGGACGCGGGCCTGGACGTCGTGTTCGCCAACGCCGGCGGCGGCGAGTTCGCGGCGCTGCCCGACATCACCTGGCAGCACTACGCCGACACGTTCCACACCAACGTCGGGGGCACCCTCTTCACCGTGCAGAAGGCGCTGCCCCTGCTGCGGCCGGGGGCCTCGATCATCCTGACCAGCTCCAACATCGACACCAAGGGCGCCGCGTCGTTCAGCGTCTACGCCGCCACCAAGGCCGCGATCCGCTCGTTCACCCGCAGCTGGGCCGCCGAGCTGGTGGACCGCCGGATCCGGGTCAACAGCATCGCCCCCGGCCCGATCGAGACACCGGGACTGAGCGGCCTGGCCGGTGACCCCGCCGCGGCCGAGCAGCTGCTGAAGGGCCTGGCCGCGGGAGTGCCGATGCACCGCCTCGGCAGCCCGGAGGAGATCGCCGGGACGGTGCTCTTCCTCGCCTCCGACGCCAGCAGCTACATGACCGGCGCCGAGATCTACGTCGACGGCGGCGCGAGCCAGATCTGACCCGGCCGCGCCGGCGGGCCACCCTCTGACCTGCCCCGTAGCGTGGAAGACGCCGAGCGCCGACCGGGCCCCGACCCGGTCGGCGCCCCCGGCGACAACTCCGAAGGAGAGCACCATGTCCGCACCGCCACCGCCGTCCGTACCGCCCACCGTGACCGACCTGCTGGCCGCCAACCTCCACGCGGTCTTCGGCAACCGCGACGCCGCCTCACGCCGGGCCGCCATCGCGCGGATCTACACCGACGACGTCACGTTCACCGACCCCGAGGGCGTCACCACCGGCTGGGACGCACTCGAGGACAAGGCACGCACACTGCTCGACAAGGCCCCGCCCGGCTCGGCCTTCACCGAGGACGGGCCGCCCTACACCGGGCAGGACCGTGGGGCGCTCGCCTGGGCTTTCGGCCCCGAAGGCCACCCCCTGGCGCGGGGAATCGACGTCATCACCGTCCGCGGCGGAAGGATCGCCACGGTGCTGACGCTGCTCACCGCCTGAGCCATGGGCCGCCCTCGCGGCCGCCGGCAGCGAGGGCGGCCCGCGGCACCCGGGCCGACCCCACGGAGACGACGGCGGTGGCCCGTTCCGCGACGGCCCCGCCGTCAGTCGTCCCAGGCGGCGCCGAGCGCGAGCAGCCGGTCGCGGTACTCGATGTCCCGTACCCACTCCGCCGGCCACGCGTCGGCGCCGTGGTGGGCACCGGCGAAGGCCCCGGCGAGGGCGGCGACCGAGTCGGAGTCGCCGGAGGAGTACGCGGCCCGCCGAACCACCGACGGCGGGTCGTCGGGCAGCAGCAGGAAGCAGTACAGGCCGGTGGCGAAGGCCTCCTCGGCGATCCAGCCCGCCCCCGTGGCCGAGCACGGGTCGGCCTCCACGTCCGGCGCGCGCAACGCGCTCTCCACCCGGTCCAGCACCGCGAGGCACTCGTCCCAGCCGCGGGCGGCGAAGGACGTACGGTCCGGGTCCTGCGCGCGGTCGGCGAGGTTCCCCAGCCAGTCGGCTCGGTAGTCACCGCGGCTCGCGTGCGCGTACGCGCGCAGCGCGGGCAGCAGTTCGCCGGGAGCGGCGCCCTGGGCCAGCAGCCGTACGGTGTACGCGGTCAGGTCGCTGGCGGCCAGCGCGGTGGGATGCCCGTGCGTGAGGGCCGACTGCAACTGGGCCGCCCCGGAACGCTGCCGCCCGTCCAGCCCGGGGACCAGCCCCAGCGGCGCGACGCGCATGTTCGCCCCGCACCCCTTGGAGCCGACGTCACTGGCCGCCTGCCACGCACCGCCACGGCTCAGCCGCTCGCACGAGCGCAGACACGTCCCCCCGGGCGCACGGTTGTTCTCCGGCGAGAAGTACCACTCGACGAAACGCGCGCGGACCGGCGGCTCCATCCGGCCGGCCGTCAGCGGACCCCCGCCCAGCGCCTCGACCAGCCCCTCGCCCAGGGCCAGCGTCATCTGCGTGTCGTCCGTGACGTACGCCCGCCCCGAGGAGAGCGGCAACGGCATGGTCCGCCACAGCCCGTACTTCGCGGCGATCTGCGCCATGCCGTTGAACTCCGTCGGAAACCCCATGGCGTCCCCGACAGCCAACCCCACCAGAGCCCCCGTAGCAGCCCGCTTCACGCCGCCCCCTTCCGCCTGCCTGCCCCACCCCTCCTGACCAACCTATCCGCCACCACCGACAGAAGCCCCCGGCTGCTCGACGGGCGCCGCACCCGCAATTCCGCCCACCGACCCCGCCTCGGGCGCGGCCGACCGTGCGATCGACGGTGTCGACAAGAGCCGTCAGCTCCGCCCACCGGCCGTGGCGCAACGTCGTGAGGACCTCGTTCGGCAGCTGCTTCCGAAGAGCCCTGCACGCGATCCCCTTATTCGCACGGCGTGCAGCAACGGAACGTCGCCGACGTCCACTGCCGAAGGCCGCGACAGGCCAACGCACGGCGACGGCCCTTCTTCGGCGAAGGGCCGTCGCCGGATGATGTCCCCGGGTACTACTGAGTGGGCCCACGCTCGTTGCTCACAGCCGGGAAGCCATAGCGACAGCGGGAACGAGTGACCGATCAGCCGATCTTCGTCCTGGGACAGGAAGTACAGGCTTTGGAACCTGCGGCATTCGAGAGCGAGGCGGAGTTCCAGGCGCTGTTGGCCCGCCATCCGAGGGTGCTGGACTTCGGCAGTCTGGTGGACGGTCGCCCGCTCAGACTGGTGCTGGTCGCGCGGGAGATGGGGGTTCCGACGAGCGTGGAGGGTGGTTCGGCGTACTCGTTGGACCATCTGTTCGTCGATGCCGACGGAGTGCCGTCACTGGTGGAGGTCAAACGGGCGACCGATACCCGTATCCGGCGGGAGGTGGTGGGCCAAATGCTCGACTACGCCGCGAACGGGGCGCGCTACTGGAACCGGTCACTGCTCCAGCGCTCTTTCGAGGCGACCTGCCTCGAAGACGGCCGATCGCCCGAAGAGGCGTACGGCGAGTTCGTGGGCGACCGCTCTCCCGACGAGTTCTGGGCCGAGGTCGAGGCACGCCTGTCCGCCGGGCAGATGCGGCTCCTGTTCGTGGCAGATCGCATTCCGTTGGAGCTCAGGGCGATCGTCGAGTTCCTGAACCGCCAGATGCGGCAGACGGACGTCTATGCCGTCGAGCGGACCCAGTACCGCGGTGGCGGAGACCTCCGCGTTCTCGTCCCGCGCATCCACGGTGAGGTCGCGGCTGTCGCGAAGTCCCCCGCCGCCCGTGCGGCACAGCGGACCACGAAGGCCGACATGGACACGGTGATACGGACTCGGCTCACCCCGGACCACCGGCGGATCGTCACCGCGCTGCTCGACGACGCCTCGGCCGGCGGACGGCTCCAGGGCGGCGTCGCCAAGTACCCGAGTATGTCCTGCTCCTACCCGGTCTCGGGTCGACAGGTGCCGCTCTGGACGATTTCGCTGCACGACAGCCCGGCCAAGGAAGAGATCTCCTTCAGCTTCGGATCGATCACCCACCATCTCGGTGCCGAGAGCGCTGCGGCGTTCGCTGCCTCGCTTCCCGCAACACCTCTCCTGGCGAAGGGGCTGGATGTGCAGAAGGAGAGGAGCTACAGGGGGTGGTTGTCGGTCCCGTTGACCGACTTTGCCGACGAGCCCACCGCGGTGACGTGATCCTGAGCGCGGTCCGGCAGCTCATGGCCGACGGCGGACATGCTCCGTGAACGATCGGACGAGGCCTCGCGCGTCGGCGCGGAGGGGCGTCGGCGTCAGGTAGGTCGTGACGCTGCGAACGCGGACCGGCAGCGCCCGGGGCGCGCCCTGAGGTTCACACGGATGCGGGCCGGATTCGAACGATGCCGCAGGCGCAGGACGTGGCGGGAGCGCGTTGCAGGACCCGCGGCCCGATCAGAGGACGTGGTGGCCGTCCACGTTCCACCGGTGGGGGAGGGGCGACTCGCAGAAGACGCAGACGTAGTCCTCCTCGCGTACGACGTTGACCTCACCGCAGCCGGGGCAGCGGCGGAAGACCACCTCGTGGCCGAAGCGTCCGGGGTGTGCGATGCCGGCCCGGTCGAGGGCTGCGGCGACCGCCGGCCATGAGCTGGGGTCCGGGCAGTAGCCGGTCGACTGGTTGCTGACCTCGGTGACCGACCACCGTTCTGCGGACCGGCGAAAGCTCATCTCGCCCGCGCCGAGGACCCGTGCTCCACCGGCGCACGCCACGTGCTCGCTCCGGCGTGGTGCCAGACGCAGCAGGCCGTCGACCCCGATGACGAAGGTGAAGGGCTCCGTCCGCTCTGCCGGCTCTTGCGCGGCGAGCCAGCGGGCGAGGTCGTCGGGGGTACGGATGCTGTGGCCCTCGTCGCCGGGCCGCACACCGGCCTTCAGCTCGGCCGGCCCCACGTACTGGTAACTCCCTCGCCCGGCGGTCATCTCGTCACGCTATCCGCGCCCGGAGCCGGAGGTGATCGAATTACCCCCCGGCTGGGCCCGGCGGCGGGCACGCCATGGTTGCACCGCTCCCCGGACCGGCCTCGGGGCACCGCCCCGCTACCCTCCGGGTGTGGACCACGACAGACCACTCCTCCGCCTCGTCTTCCCCGGCCTCGTCGCCGAGCTGGTCGCGCTGCTCGAAGCCGAGGGCGAGCGCGAACTCGCCACCTGCGCCCGGGATCTGCGCTTCGGCGAGTGCGGCTGCGGGGACAACTTCTGTCAGAGCATCCGTACGGCTGATCATCAGGACGGGCAACCGTACGGTGAGGGGCACCGCTGTGTGCCGCTCTCGCCCGCGCGGGGGATGCTGAACCTGGACGTCGTGCACGGGCGGATCGTGTACGTCGAAATCCTCGACCAGCCGCCGCTGGTACGCCGCGAGGCGGAAGCCTGACTCCTCACGGGGACCCGGCCGGCGGCGCCTGCCGTTGGCACAGGGCTATCCGGCGGCGGGCCGGGTCGATCTCGGTCACGACGACCGTCATCTCCTCGCCGACCCGGACGACGTCCGACACCGCTTTTCCCGGTCCGGGCGGACCTGGAGAGCACGCTCGACATGGTCGAGAACGTCGTCGGCCGGTTCCCGCCGCAGGCCGACCGCGGCGGCCGGGGACACGGAAAGCGCCATGGGCGCGACCGTAGCAACCCTTATGCCCGGCCGACGTCGTGTGTGGCGAAGTGGTGCCGGACCCCGTGCGGGCAGGTGTACGCGCGCACGGGGACCTCGCCACCCTGGCGGCCCCGTTGGCACGCGTCATCGCCGTCGTCGCGGTGCGTTCCAGCGCCCCGGCTCACGTCCCGGCCGTCCTGCGCGCACTTGCTCACCTTGAGGGCGCCCTGCTGCCTCGCCGTACGTCGCTCCCGACCCTGCCCGCCGATCACGCACGGCGGCGGCGGGGACGGTCTTCCCGAGAAAACCCCCGACACCACGGGTGACCGGCTGCGGTGCGGCGGAGCCGGTCAGTGGCCGGCGGCGAGTTCGCCGGTGAGGTTGCCGTGCATCCTGGCGCTGTCGCGGTTGAGGCCGACGATCTCGACGGTCTTGCCGCGGGCGGCGTACTTCGTGGTGATCGCGTCGAGGGCGGCGACGGAGGAGGCGTCCCAGACGTGGGCGTCGGTGAGGTCGATCACGATGGTGGAGGGGTCACCGGCGTAGTCGAAGCGGGTGACCAGGTCGTTGGCGGACGCGAAGAACAGCTCGCCGGTGACGGCGTAGACGACCTGGCCGCCGTCGGGGTCGGTGACGGAGGTGACGTCGGTGAGGTGGGCGACGCGGCGGGCGAAGATCACCATGGCGGTGATGCTGCCGACGACGACGCCGATGGACAGGTTGCTGGTGGCGACGACGCAGGCGACGGTGACGGCCGTCACCACGGTCTCGCCGACCGGCATCCGCTTCAGCGTCGACGGCTTGATCGAGTGCCAGTCGAAGGTGCCGACCGACACCAGGACCATGACAGCGACGAGGGCGGCCATGGGGATGTGGGAGACGACCGGTCCGAGGACGATGCACAGGATCAGCAGGAAGAACCCGGCCAGGAACGTCGACAGGCGGGTGCGGGCGCCGTTCTTGACGTTGATCATGGTCTGGCCGATCATCGCGCAGCCGCCCATGCCGCCGAAGAACCCGGTGACGATGTTGGCGATGCCCTGACCGATGGACTCGCGGGTCTTGTCGGAGGGGGTGTCGGTGATGTCGTCGACGAGCTTGGCCGTCATCAGTGACTCCATCAGCCCGACCAGTGCCATGGCCAGCGCGTACGGCGCGATGACGGTCAGGGTGTGGACGTCGTACGGCACGTCCGGCAGGCCCGGCACGGGCAGCGATGAGGGGAGCCTGCCCTTGTCGCCGACTGTGGGCACGGCGATGCCGGCCGCCACGGTGATGACGGTGAGGATCACGATCGACACCAGCGGCGCGGGTACGGCCTTGGTCAGGCGGGGGAAGAGCAGCATCGTTGCCAGACCGGCCACGACCAGGGGGTAGACCTCCCACGGGACGTCGTGGAGGTTGGGGATCTGCGCGGTGAACAGCAGGATGCCGAGCGCGTTGACGAAGCCGACCATCACCGCGCGTGGCACGAACCGCATCAGCCTGGCCACTCCCAGCGCGCCCAGGGCGATCTGGAAGACCCCGGCGAGGATCACCGTCGCGATGAGGTAGCCAAGCCCGTGGTGGCGGACGACGGGGGCCACGACCAGGGCGACGGCGCCGGTGGAGGCGGAGATCATCGCGGGGCGGCCGCCGACGAACGCGATCACCATCGCCATCGTGCACGCGGCGAACAGCCCGACCTTCGGGTCGACCCCGGCGATCACGGAGAACGAGATCGCCTCGGGGATCAGTGCCAGGCCCACGACCAGTCCGGCCAGGACTTCGACGCGGAAGACCTTCGGCGTCAGCCACACGGGACGGGGCAGGCCGCGCAGGCGCGCGGGCAGGGTCGGGGGAGGTGTCTGCAAGACCAGGTGACCTGTCGTGCTCGGGCGCTGCCCGTCAGGGCTGCGCGGCCAGAATGCGCAGGGCCGGGCGGCGGTGCGCGGGTCGCCCGTCGGCGGGGCGACATCGGCCCTTTTGCGGGTGGCACCCTCGCATGTCGGTACGAGGGACGAGCCCTTCGACGTCGACAACCCTACCCTAACGTTAGAGTAGAGATACGTGAGGGGCTGTACGGTAAGCGGCGCCGCAGGAGGAGAAGGGGTCGGGGGCGCGATCGTGGACAGCAGGCACATGCAGATCGGCGAGGTCGCCGAACGGACCGAGCTGTCCCTGCGGACGATCCGCCACTACGAGGAGACCGGACTGGTCGTCCCCTCTGCCCGTTCCCAGGGCGGCTTCCGTCTCTACACCGAGTCCGACATCGCTCGCCTCATGGTCATCCGCCGTATGAAGCCTCTGGGCTTCACCTTGGACGAGATGCGCGATCTGCTGGAAGCGACCGATCGCCTCGACGCACCTGACACGCCCACTGCCGAGCGCGAAGCCGTCCTCGAACGGGTCAGGGCCTACGAGCACGCGGCCGCGAAGAAGATCGAAGAGCTGCGAGTCCAGCTGGCCAGAGCCGAGGACTTCGCCGCAGCGCTTCGCGGCCGACTGGAGCAGAACACCCGCGCCTGACCCCGTGGGGGTCGTCGTCGCCGGGCTGGTCGCCGCGGGAGACCGCGTCGTCCTCGGCGCTGGTCTTCCGGCTCAGCGCTGGTCTTCCGGGGTGCGGTGGATGCGCCACGCGCCGAAAGCCGCTCCGAGGATCACACCGGCCCCCAGGGCGATGCCCAGCAGGACGTCGCTACGCGTGAGTGCCGCCGCGAGCAGAGAGGTCATCAGGGCGGCGACGAACGCGTACATGAAGACGATGAAGCCCGCGGCGAGGCGGCGGTCTCGTAGCGGCGGGATGCCACCGTTCATGTGTCCTGCCCCCCCGTGGTCGTGGCCGTGTCCGCGCCCGAGCGCTGCGGCTGCGCTTCGCCGCCCTCCCGTCGTCTGCCCCGACCGGAGGCCGCAAACAGGTGAGACGCGGGAGGCTGAGTCCTGGTGGGGCCGGCTTGGGACGCAGACCGGTTCAGGCGGGTGAGGGTGCGGTGGGCCGGGATGCCCGGGCTGAGGCGTCGAGGAGGTCGCCGAGGGACGCGCGCGCGTGCTGCAGGTCGGTGATGCGGTTGTCGAGGTCGAGCAGTTGGGTGCGCAGGTGGTCCTGGACGCAGGCGTCGAGCGCGGGGCCGTCGCCGATGAAGCAGGGCATCAGGTCCCGGATGACGCGGGTGGGGAGACCGGCGGCCAGGAGGGTGCGGATCTGCGTGACGGTGGTCGGCGCGTCGGCGGTGTAATGGCGGTGCCCGCCGCTGGTGCGATGCGAGGTGAGCAGGCCCTGGTCCTCGTAGTAGCGCAGCAGGCGGACGCTCACGCCCGTCTCCCGGGCCAGGTCGCCGATCTTCATGTGACCCACCTCACGGGCGCCGACCTTGAACCTCACATCAATGGCAGATCCTAGCGTGGGCGGCATGACAGCAGACCGAGCACCCGTCTCCCTCTACGGATTCCTTCGCCCGAAGCCGGAACGCGCCGCCGAAGTGCGGGAGTTCCTCAGCACTCTCGTCGAGCCCACCCGACAGGAGGAGGGCAACCTGGAGTACCACCTGCACGCCCACGACGACGGCCGGCTCTTCCTGTACGAGGTCTGGCGCTCCCAGGAGGATCTGGACCGGCACAACGCGACCCCTCCCCTGCGCGCCTTCCTGGACAACCTGCCGGACTTCCTCGAAGAGGCCCCCGAGGGCTACTTCGACACGATGGTCAGCCCGTATCCCCGGCCGGCGACGCGCAGTCCGCAGCTCTGAAGAGGGGGCCCCGCATGACAGGCTGTTGATGTGCCGGTGCCGTCAAGTGGCAGGTGGGAGAGCAGATGTCGTCATCCGAGCCGGTCGTGTCCGTCGCGGGCGGGCAACTCCCGATCTGCCGCACCTGCGGGGTGCAATACGGGGCACCCCGCCCCGACTGTCCGATCTGCCTGGACGAGCGGCAGTACGTCGGCTGGGAAGGCCAGCAGTGGACCACGCTGGCCGAGTTGAGGAAGGCGGGCCACCGCGGTCGGATCGACGAGGAGGGTCCCGGTGTCGTCGGAGTGGGTGCGGCGCCGTCGATCGCGGTCGGACAGCGTGCTCTGCTCATCCGCTCACCGTCCGGCAATGTGCTGTGGGACTGTGTGGGCTACCTCGACGACGAACTCGCCGCGCAGATCGAGGAGCTGGGCGGAATCCGCGCGATCGCCGTCAGCCACCCGCACTTCTACGGCGTGATGACCGAGTGGGGCCGGGCCTTCGACGCCCCGGTGTACGTCCACGAAGCCGATCGCGCATGGGTCGGACGTCCCGATCCGCTGATCGAGTACTGGACGGGCGACACCCACCCGATCGCGCCCGGCATGACACTGATCAACGCCGGCACGCACTTCGCCGGCGGCACGGTGCTGCACTGGTCCGACGACCCGGAAGGCCGTGGCGCGCTGTTCAGCGGCGACATCTTCATGGTGGTGATGGACCGGCGCTGGGTCAGCTTCATGTACAGCTTCCCCAACTTCGTCCCGGAGCGGCCGAGCACCGTCCGCCGCGCCCTCGAGCTGGTCGAGCCCTTCGCTTTCGAACGCATCTACGGGGCGTTCTGGGGGCGCGTCGTCAGCACTGAGGGGTCGGCGGCGGTCCGGCGTTCCGCTGACCGCTACCTGAGCTTCGTACAGGACGACGGCTCGTAGCGCTCAGCCGCCCGGACGGCGGACCTTCTCCCGACGTCATCGTCCGGGGCAGCCGAATCAACGGAGACCGTGGACGGGTCGTTCGATCCGGCTGCCGGCACCCAGTCGTCGGGCGGGCCCCTTCGAAAGTCTGCGGGGCGGTGCTCGGTGAGGATGCCGGTCAGCCGGATCCAGGTCTCGCAGTCCAGGCTGCCCGCGGCGGGCGGGCGTCCGATTCGGAAGACCGCCCCTCACCCGCAGTTTCACAGTCGGGGTGGCGGGATTTGAACCCACGGCCTCTTCGTCCCGAATGAGGCCCTGCCCGCCCGCTGACCTGCGGGGTTTGTGAAACTGCAGGTCAGGGGGTAGGTGGGGGTTGGTCTGAATGCGTCTCGGGAGGCGGTCCTTCCATGATCGTCTCCCAATTTTCTCCCAGAGAATTCGCACCCTGACCTGCTCGATCGCGCCTATTGGGCTCCGGTGGGGGCAAATCAGCCTGACGCGGTCTTCACGCCATGCCGTTGTGACCTTACATTCGGTAATGGGTGTGTGCCGGGGATGAGCCGCGGCACCCTCGAAGGCAAGGTGCGGCCGACAGGTCCGTACCGATGCCTCCGGCCGTCTTTGCCCGTCAGGGGGCGGGATGGTGTCACGGACGGGGCAGCGCGGCACGTACGAAGAGGCCGTTCTTGCGGCGGTTTCGGCTTTCGGTGGCGAGGTGACACCGAAGTTGAAGGGCAGCGGCTGGAAGGAAGACCAACTACGTGGCCCACTGGAGGGCCTGATCCGAGCTGCCGGCCGGAACCTGGGGCTCGACCTCACGTTGATCGGTGAGGTCCCACTCGTTGATCTGCGCGCGCGACTCGACTACGCGGTCTCGGTGGACGGCGCGCTGGTCGGGTACATCGAACTGAAGCGACCGGGCTACGGCGCAGATCCGACGACTTTCACGGGGGAGAACGCCGCGCAGTGGCAGAAGCTGCGGTTGCTTCCCAACGTCCTCTACTGCGACGGCAACGAGTTCGGTCTGTACCGGAGCGGTCGGCTGGTCGGCGGGATCGCCAGGATGAAGGGTTCGGTTCTGTCTGCGGGGTCACGGCTGGCCCCCGCAGACGGGACCTTGTCCCGAATCCTGCATGACTTCCTCTCCTGGCAGCCGCAGCCTCCTCGCGGTACCGGCCAGCTGGTCCGCTCGGTTGCGAAACTCTGCCGGCTCCTCTGCGACGAGGTAGCTGAGGCCATCGCACTGGAGAAGGCAGGTCGACGGCGACGCGTCTTTCTTGAGATCGCTGAAGAGTGGCGCCGACTGCTCTTCCCCGAGACGACCGAGGAGGAGTTCATCGAGCAGTTCGGCCAGACCGTGGTGTTCGCGCTGCTGTTGGCCAGAGTCGAAGGCATCGCCTTCGAGGGCGAGTCGGTGCACGGCATCGCTATGAAGCTCGGGAAAAGACATTCGCTGATGGGCAAAGCCCTCGACGTCCTCACCGAGGAGTCCGCGGCGGTCGGGCTGTCCACCACCCTGGACACTCTCCTGCGGGTGATTGGTGCCGTCGACTGGGGCCGTCTCGACGACGGCTCGGGCGACTCCTACCTGCTCCTCTACGAGGACTTCCTCCAGATCTACGACCGGGATCTTCGCAAGCGGACCGGCTCCTACTACACGCCGCACGGCATCGTCGAGGCCATGGTGCGCCTGACCGAGGTCATCCTGGAGCGGTCTTTCGGTATCGCCTCCGGTTTCGCGTCTCCCGAAGTTGTCGTTGTCGACCCCGCAATGGGCACCGGCACCTTCCTCCTATCTGTCCTGAAGCGAGCGGCGGCCACGATCGCCGAAGATGAAGGCCCCGGGGCGCTCGGCCCCCAACTGCGGCAGATGGTCGGACAACGTCTCATCGGCTTCGAGCGTCAGATCGGCCCCTACGCTGTTGCCGACCTCCGCATGCACGCGCTTCTGAAGGACTACCGATCCGCGGCCCCCAAGGAGGGACTGCGGCTCCTGGTGGCAGACACCCTCGACAATCCGAGGGCCGAGTTCAACTGGATTCCCCACACCTACCGGCCGCTCGCGGAGTCCCGTCGGCAAGCCAACAAGGTCAAGCGGGACGAGCGCGTCATGGTGGTCATCGGCAACCCACCGCATGACACCGTCTCCCGCGGTGCCGGCAAGTGGATCGAAACCGGCGATTCCAACGTCGGGGAGCCGGCTCCACTCGACGATTTCCGACTGGCCGGCAACGGTACGTACGAGTCCAAGATGACCAACCTGTACGTCTATTTCTGGCGCTGGGGCACCTGGAAGGTGTTCGACGCCCACAAGGACGCCCCGTTCGGCGTGGTCGCTTACCTCACTCCCAAAGCGTGGCTGAAGGGGCGTGCCTTCGCGGGCATGCGCCGCTATCTGCGGCGGTCCGCCGACGAGGGTTGGATCATCGACCTTTCCCCGGAAGGGCAGCGACCGGACAACGCGACCCGCCTCTTCCCAGATGTGGCCCAGGAGTTGTGCATTGCTGTCTTCGTACGTCGCCGGGACAGCCGAGGCAGTACTCCAGCCGCCGTGCACTATATGCAAGTAGACGGGCACCGCGACGAGAAGACCGAACGCCTGCTGACCGTCACTCTGGACGATCCCCAATGGCAGGATTGCGCAGGGGGCCTCACGGATCCCTTCCTGCCCGAGGGCAGTGATCTGTGGGAGAGCTCACCACAGCTCAAGGACCTGATGCCGTGGTCCTCCCGCGGGGTCACGCCGGGACGGGTCTGGGTTTACGCGCCGGACAAGGCCACCCTTCGGGAAAGGTGGCGCCTGTTCCTCGGCGCCGACGGCGAAGAGCGCAGAGCGCTGCTGGGGGAGGCCAGAGACCGCACGATCGACAGTCGTGTGGCACCACTCCCAGGGATGACGGCATACGACACGACTCCGCTGCGGACGGAACAGCGGGAGCAACCTGAACCGGTCGAGGTGGGCTACCGCTCCTTCGATCGCCAGCTGATCATCCCGGACCACAGACTCATGGTGGTCGGCCGTCCGGACCTCTGGGCGGTACGGGGGCCAGGCCAGATGTTCACCGTGGAGCAGAACGCTCACGCAGTGGTGAGCGGCCCTGCCCTGGTGTTCAGCGATCTCATCCCGGACATGCACTACTTCAACGGCCGCAGCGGATGCGTTCGGCCGCTGTACCGCGACGGTCGGGGAGACATGCCGAACGTCGCACCTGGCTTGCTCGACCTGCTCTCGCAGCGTCTGTCCACGGCGGTCATCCCGGAGGATTTCCTGGCCTACGTGGCGGCCGTAGCCTCTCATCCTGCCTACACGCTCCGATTTCTCGACGATCTCAAGGACCCGGGCGCCCGCATCCCCCTCACCGTCGACGCCAACGTGTGGCGGGAAGCGATCCGCATCGGTCGCCGCATCCTGTGGCTGCACAGCTACGGTGAGAGGTACGCGGACCCCGCCCAGGGCCGGCCAGCTGAACGTCCTCGCCTTACGCCGAACCGTCCCCGATGCATCGTCGAGATCCCGGACACCGATGAAGGCATGCCCGAGGCACTGCGTTACGAGCCGGAGGCCGAGCGACTCTGGGTCGGTTCTGGCTGCATCGCCCCGGTGTCTCGGTCGACGCGGGAGTACGAGGTCTCCGGCATGAACGTCGTCGACAAGTGGTTCGGGTACCGCCGACGGAAGCCGGCGGGCAAGCGCCGTCTGGAATTGGATGGAGTTGTTGCCCAAAGCTGGTCGCCCGACTGGACCACCCAACTTCTCGACCTGCTCAACGTGCTAGGCCTTTTGGTGCAGGAGGAGTCGGGTCAACGGGAGCTGCTGGATGCCATCTGCGCAGGCCCCATGGTGTCGATGGAGGAGCTGACGGAACTGGGCATCCTTCCTGTTGTGGCGAGTGCCCGTCGCCCGGTAAAAGTCCGGCCTCGAGGCCAGGGCGATCCTCCCCGGCTTTGACCTTGACCGGGATCTCGACAGGTTGCGCTGGCGAGGGTTCTCCGCTGTCCACGTGTCTATGCTTCCTGCGACGCGCTGAATCGGACCGCCTGGGCGCGCGAGATGGCCAACAGAACGTGTGTATTCTGTCAACGTACTCGGATCTCGAAGAATCGTTGCGATCCGTGTACGCTGGCACTATGACGGACAAGGTTGCTTCCCCGGTCGATCCTCTTGTCACCGGTTCCGAGATCGCTCGGCTGGCCGGCGTCACTCGGGCAGCCGTCTCCAACTGGCGTCGGCGCTACGAGGACTTCCCCGCTCCCGCGGGAGGCGCCGCGAACAGCCCGCTCTATGCACTGGCCGAGGTCCAGGAGTGGCTGGACAAGCAGCGCAAAGGCCAGGAAGTCTCACCCGAGGTCGAGTTGTGGCAGGCTATGAGGGCTGTCTACGGGGAACAGATGCTCGTGGGTCTGGCGGAGGTGGCCGAGGCGCTGGTCGGAGACCACGAGTCGGCGCTGCCGGACGATCTTGTCGACCGACTGCAGACGCTTGCCCAGACTGAAGCGCCCATCGACCTCGTGAACGGTCTGACCGAGCGGTTCGTGGACTCAGCTCGGAGGGCGGGCTCGGACCAGGTGACCTCCGAGCGCGTCGTACGTGCAGTCCGTCACTTCGCACCTCAGCTGCCGGCCGATGCCACCGTTTTCGACCCTGCTTGCGGAATCGGGGTGCTGCTCTTGTCCGTCGCCTCGGAGGCGGGGATGCGTTGCTGCGGCCAGGACATGGATGCTGACAGCGTCCGCTTCGCACAGCTCCGCGCCAGAATTATCGGGCGACCAGGAATGCGCGTTGTGGCAGGCGATTCCTTGCGCGCAGATGAGTGGTCGGACCTGAAGGCGGGTCTGGTTGTCTGCGACCCCCCGGCCGGCGTGACCGAGTGGGGGCGAGAGGATCTGCTGCTCGACTCACGTTGGGAACTTGGTACCCCGTCTAAGGCTGAGGGGGAGCTGGCGTGGCTCCAGCATGCCTACGCTCACACCGAACCCGGCGGTCAGGTTCTGATGGTCATGCCAGCTTCAGTTGCCTACCGCAAGGCCGGTCGACGCATTCGGGCAGAACTCGTACGCCGGGGCGTCGTGCGTCAAGTCGTCGCTCTGCCTCCGGGGACGGCGACATCCCATGCGCTGCCCGTCCACCTCTGGTGCCTGCAGCGTCCCGAAAAACCTGGGGCTACGGACACGAACCACACCGTGCGTATGGTCGATTTGACGGGCAACAGTCCCGATGGGCCTTTGGAACCACGTCCCGACCAAGTCGCCGACGTCCCACTGATCGAGCTCCTCGACGACGTCGTGGATCTGACACCCGGCAGCCATCTTCGTGCCCGCCACCGCGACTATCCCGGCGAATATGCTGTCCTGCGCAGGCAACTCTCGGACGAGCTCCGTCGGCTTGCCACGATTCTGCCCGAGCTTGCGCCTGGCGGGGGACCGGGTTCACTGGACGGCACCAGCGCCAGCGTCGCGGACCTCGCGCGTGCGGGACTCGTCGCGTATGACGGCACGGAACCAGTATCGGCCAGCGAGCAACTCGACACGGACTACTTGCAGGGTTTCATGCGCAGTTCGGCCAACGCCCGCCGATCCACAAGCGCCAGTGGGACCTACCGTTTCGACGGCAGAGGTGCACGTATCCCTCGCATGGGCATCGACTTGCAGCGTCAGTACGGTTCGGCCTTCCAGGCTCTGTCCGCGTTCGAGGAAGGAACGCGGAAGGTAGGCGAACTGAGTCGGCAGCTCGCCGAAGTCGCCCGTGACGGCCTCGCCTCGGGCGCCCTCGCGCCCGAGTAGTAGTAAGAGGCCGTGCGCGGCTTCGGCAGCGGACCTGAACGGATCTGTTCAGGCAGAGCGTGGTAGGAACGGACTGGGAGCGCCGCTCCACGTCACGCTCAGGGCTTCGCGAGCGCGAGTGCAGGCGACGAAGAGGAGGCACCGCTCGCGTAGCAGATCGGCATCGTGCTGCAAGGCGTCCACCTCACGTGGGGTGACCTGACGGACGAAGGGAAGTGCGCCGTCGCTGACGCCGAGGACGGACACTGCCCGGAACTCCAGGCCCTTCATCGCGTGCATCGTCGCCAGTCTGACTCCCTCGCTATCCGGCGCCACCTGCCCCTTAGTCGCTGTTGTCGTTCCGAACTTGGGAGCGGTATTTTCGCTGGTCAGGCATAGGTTCGGTGGTTCGGTGGGAGTTGTGGTCTGTCGGGTTGTCGATCGCTGGGGAGGCCGGGATGCCGTCGGTTGTAGGGCTGTTGGAAGAGCGCGAGCTGGGTGCTCGCCGTCGGGTGGATGAGTTGCGTGAGGAGGCCGACCGGATCCAGGCCGAGTTGGCCGTGGCCGAGGTGGAATGGCGGGAGTGGGTGATCGCCCGCAGGCGGGTCGATACAGTGCTGGCTCCCGGCGGCGGCGATGCCGCCGAGGCGGAGATCATCCCGGGTGTGCGGGACGCGGACGCGCCGCCGGCACCCGGGGATGCGGTGAAGCCGAAGTCGCAGGTGCCGGTGTGGCGTGAGGGTCTTGCCTGGTCGGTGCTGTCGGTGGACTACCAGCGCATTCTCACCGCGCTCGCGGACCGGGCCCGGCTCCATCAAGGGCCGCTGACGTGCCAGGAGATGGCCGCGGTGTTCGGCATGGACGTGGTGCCGGCACGGGTGGAGGCGCTGCGGTCGAAGGCGAAACGCCTGGTCGCGCGGGGCTGGCTGGCTGAGCCCGCGCCGGGCCGGTTCACGCCGGCTGCGGGCGTGGCCGGGCCAGGCGGCGCGTCATGACCATGGTCATCGACCAGTAGACGATCGCCTCGGCGCAGGTGGTGCGGCGTTCGTAATCGCGGGACAGCCGGCGGGTGCGCATCAGCCAGGCGTTCGTCCGCTCCACGATCCACCGCTTGGGCAGCACTACAAAGCCCTTCCGGTCGTCGCTGCGTTTGACGATGGCCAGGACCAGAGCGAGCGTGGCCAGGCAGTGCTCGATGAGGCTGCCGGTGTAGCCGCCGTCGGCCCAGACCAGCTCCAGCCGGTGGCAGGCGTCGGCGACCTGCTCGAGCAGGACCTTCGCGGCGGTGCGGTCGCCGATATCCGCCGCGGTTACCATCACGCCCAGCAGCAGGCCGAGCGTGTCGACCACGATGTGCCTTTTCCGCCCGTTGATGAGCTTGCCGCCGTCGAACCCGCGGCTGTCAGTACCCACGACGGCGTCCGCCTTGACCGACTGCGAGTCGATCACGCCGGCCGTCGGCTCCACGTCCCGGCCCTCCCTCATCCGGACCCGGCCGCGCAACCGGTCGTGGAACTCCTTGACCATGCCGTGGTCGCGCCAGCGGCGGAAGAACGCGTAGACCCGGTCCCACGGCGGAAAGTCCGCGGGCATGGCTCGCCACTTGATCCCGTTGTCGACCAGGTAGCGGACCGCGTCCAGTATCGCGCGGTGGCAGTACGCCTCCGGCTGCCCGCCCCGCCCCCGCATCCAGCCCGGCACCGGCAGCAACGGCCGCACCACCGCCCACTCCGCGTCCGTCATGTCCGACGGATACCGCCGCCGCCGAGACCCGTTGTCAGCGGCGTTTCCGAACCGGTGAGCCAGACAGTCACACCCCCGGGTGACCGAACTGGACTGCCCAGCCACTGACACGGAACACTCCAACACCGGGGCCTCCTGATGTTGCTCGGTGATTCGACACCAACGAGCTGTTCAGAAGGCCCCACCCCTACACTTCGCACCGCTCGCGCTCACTCCATAGGGAACCCTCGTTCGAAGTCACAAGATCGAAAGGCGTCAGCGGGTAGCCTGGGCTCGAACGAGGGGTGGGCAGATGATCGGCGTTGACTTGTTCATAGCCTTGACGATCTACGTGGGCATGGCAGGGCTAGTGAGCGGCATACTTGCGATGGCCGCCCCGAAAGATGTCAGCATGTGCAACCGACTGGCTGGGGGACTCCGGGCCGGCGTCGTGCTGTTCCTCATCCCCATCGTTCTGATTCTGTTGATGGCCATTTTCTCGGCCAATTGAGGAAGCCGCGTCAGAACTCCCGTTCGACGTGCACCTTCCAGGTCCGGAACGACAACAGCGCCTTAACCCTCAGTACCGGGATTCCGGCAGCCTTGAGTTTGTCCTCGGCCGCGTCCAGGGAGAGGTTGAAGCGTGCGCAGACGCCGATCTCACGTGGCGCTAGACCCTCGTCAAGCAACGTTCGGATCCGGTCGACCAGGCGCTCAGCCTCCTCCTGTCGCGTTGCGTATCCCTCGGCCTGGGGGCTGCGCCCATGCAGCAGAGAGCGGTATCCCGCCAGCGAGTCCGCGCCCTCGCCTTCGAGCGTCTCGACGGTCACGGGCGCGAGGAGTCGCGCCGACCAGGCCAGGATCTCCTCAGTGGAACGGTAGTTGACACGCAGCCGGAAGCTACGGCCGGCCGTTGGGACGCCCAGGGAGCCGAGCGATACCCGGGAGTCGTAGATTCGCTGGTGAGGATCGCCCGTGACGAACAGGTCGTCGGGACCAGGAGACACGGCGGCGCGCAGCACGCGCCACTGTGTGGGGTGCAGGTCCTGTGCCTCGTCGACAACGACGTGGGCGTATGGAGCCTGCGCGTCGATGAGGAGGTCTGCAGCATCGGCGCAGATCCGCAGGTGTGTTGTCTCGCCGCGGTCGCGCAGCATCTGTTCGAACCGCTCGACGCCGCTCCATACTTCCCGCCTGCGCGCCGGGCCGAGCCCCGTGCCACGGCCGCGGCGGCTCGCGCCAAGGTAGGTGTCGAGATCGCGGATGTTCTGACCGAGGATGACGTGCCGGTACTCCTGGGCCAGGAACTGGCTGGTGCACGGCAGATCGAGCTGCTTGACAGTCTTCTCCCACAGCTGCCGTTGTTCGCGGTCGCCCACTGGTTTTGGCACAGCCGCCGACTTCGCGCGCACGACGCCGTTCGCATAGGCATCGACCGTCGTCACGTCCACTCTGGCCAGCAGCTTCTCCTCATCCGCGAGGAGCAGGCTGAGCATGTCACGAAGCCCTGAGGCCAGCGCGTTCGTGTACGTGGTGAGCAGAATGCGGCCGTCTTGGGACCGCTGAAGCAGGTGTTTGACCCGATGCAGAGCTGCCACGGTCTTGCCGGTTCCGGGGCCACCGGTGACCTGGACAGGGCCCCCGTACGAGGTGCGGTAGGCGACACGCCGCTGGGAGGGGTGGAGGAACACCCGCCAGGCATCGAAGGGCTTCTCAAGGATGTCCTCCAACTCCTGCGGTCCGCTGACGAGGCGGATGCGTGCCTGGGTGTTGGCGATCACCGTGGCCAGGTCCTCGACCGGCTCCGCGGGCGCATCGGCGGGCCGACGGACGGCCACGACGTCCCTGTAGACCTCCTCGGGGCTGAACCCCTCAGCGAGGTACTGCAGTACCTCCAGCTGATCTTCCGGGAGGAGCGTGGAGAACGCCTCCAGTTGGGCCTTGTCGACCAGTGAGCGTGCGGCGCGCAATACCTGGTCGTCGATGCCGAGCTCGTGCAGAGTCCTGTCGGAGACGTCCGCGAGGAGCAGCCGGGGGGCCGTGCGTGCGGCACTCTCGTACAGGGGCGTCAGCTCATCCAAGGCGACGGCATTGCGTACTTCCAGTGCCCTGGTCGCAGAGTTGGCGCTGAACAGACGCTTCGCTGCCCAGGAATAGGCGTCGTCGTGCGGCAGGACCTTGACCAGGAGGAATGTATCGCTGCCGTCGTCGGGCGCCAGGACGACGCCCCGCCAGAAGTCGGTGATCCGAATGGTCCGGATGCGCGGGTCACGGGCGTTCTCGACGGACTCGAGGTGGAGACCCTTGTCCGCAGTGAGCTCGGCTGCGGTCAAGGCCTGGAATTTCGCCATGGCCTTGCGTACTCCGGCCCGGACGGGCTTCTCCTGGGTGTCGTAGCCGTCCCAGAAGTTCTGGGCGAAGGCGAGCCTGGGCATGAGGTCCCCTCCCTCTCTCTACCTGACGGTGTCTCATCGTTCCGGATATGAAGCGGCAGTGGCCAGCCGTTCCGCGATCCGCCGGAGGGCCGACAGGAGCTGTCCGGGTTCGCGGGAGAGGTCGAGACTGTGCTGATACAGCCGCACTCCCCGTCTGCCCGGCGCTGTTGTCGTGCCGTGCACCTCGTGGAAGCGCTCGGGCTGCCGCCCGGCCGCGTACACCAGATGCGCCTCACGCAGACCGAGCACGGTGGCGTACGCGAGCGCCTGGTACAGGTCGGCGTTGAGCAGCCCGTCCGCCTTCTCGATTTTGTACTTGGCGTCGACGACCGCAAGGGGCGTGCGACCGTCGCCGGTGCGTACGACCAGGTCGGGGCGCACGCGTACGAGACGCGCGGTGTCGAGGTGGTGAAGGTCCTGGAAGTACGCGGTCAGGCCATGCTCGTGGAGAGCCGTACGGAGGCCGACTGTGACGAAGTCCTCGAACAACTTGTTCATGTCGAGCAGGAAGCCGTCGATGCTGAGCGGGTCGGCCCCGAACGGCCGGTGCTCGGGCGAACTCCCGCGGAGGACAGCCTCGGCCAACCGCAGCGCAGGTTGGTAGCGGGAGTTCAGGCGTGACGGCAGCCACCGGGGCAATTCGTCCCCTCTTACCAATGGCAGCGCGTCGGCGAGACGTGTGCGGTGGTGGGCCAGGCGTTGCCGGACGGGGCCGGGAACGCCCGGCAGCCGCAGCAACTGTTCCGTGGCAGCCCGCAGTATGCGGTTCTCGGCCGTGTCGGCGGTGTAGGCGTCGTACGCGATCTCCACGGGCGGTGTTCGGCCGAAGTGGCGCCGGATCTGCGCGGCCTCACGCAGCCGCCCGCGCACGACCAGTGCGGACTCCTCGACTTCTCGGTAGCCCTGGAGGATTCCCTGCCGCAGCGCTCCGTCGATCTGTCGCTCCACGGCATGGGCGAGTGCGGGGACGACATCGTCGTACGCACCGGTATCGACCGCGCCTTCCCTGCTGTCGCGCCAGGCTCGTGCCGGGTCGAGACTGAACCCCAGGAGGAAGAACAACCGGCTCACAGGGGTCTTGGTCGTGATCCGCACGACTGGGCCGCGGGGTAGGCGCACGGCGCCAACCCGACTGCCCGCTCGCAGCAGCCAGTGGCCTTCCCGGCCCGGGTCCGGGGCTGCACTTTGCAGGATGCCGGACGCCGCAAGAGCTCGTCCGGCTTCAGCGTCGAGCGGGACGGAGACCGCTGGGCCGTACTCGTGCAGTGTCACCTCGGTGACGGTCATGGGCGTTGTTCGCGCAGCGAGTCGATGCCGTAGCGGGCGGCAACGTCGAGGCCCTCGCCGTAGTGATACTCCTCGAGCAGCGGAAGGATCTTCGTTCGCCAGGCCCGTTCGAGGCCGCCGTCGCGGTACACGCCCGGTCGCATGAGGTACGAGGGGCCGATGGCGAAGTCGGCGTCGTCGATCCGCGCGTTGAGTGCGTCAAGGAGGTAGGCGGGCTCCGGATCCCTCCCCTCGCGCTTCAGCCAGCGCACGAGCAGGCCGGCGGTCGGCTCAGCGCGCGGAGACAGCTCCACGAAGGCGAATCGACGCCTCATCGCCGCATCGACGAGGGCGATCGAGCGGTCGGCGGTGTTCATCGTCCCGATCACGAACAGGTTCGGCGGCAGCGCGAAGTCGTCTCCGGAGTAGGTGAGGCGAACGGACCTCGTTCGGTACTCCAGGAGGAAGTACAGCTCGCCGAAGACCTTCGCCAGGTTGGCGCGGTTGATCTCGTCGATGATCAGGAAGTGCGGGATGTGCCGGCTGCCTTCACGGGAGGCGAGATCGGCGAGTTCCCGCAGCGGGCCGGCCGTCAGCCGGAAGGCGACATCGCGCGTCTCGGGATCCTCCACCGGGCGGAAGCCCTCGAAGAAGTCCTCATACGCGTACGAGGGGTGGAACTGCACGATCTTGACCTGCTCCGGGCCACCGCCGAGGTACTCGGCCAGCTTCATCGCCAGGTACGTCTTGCCCGTGCCCGGCGGACCGTAGAAGACCAGTTGCCCCTCGTCGGAGAGCAGCTCACGCATTTCCTCCAGCCAGGAGCGGTCGTGGACGAGGAGGTCGGCCGCCAGCGCGTCGGTGACGGGCGGCAGCGACAACTCCCGCTGCACCAGCCGCTCCTCAGCCGAGCGCCCACCACTGTCGCCGGCCGGCACCGGATCGGTGCCGTCCGCGGCCCCGGTGAGCCCGTCCAGTGCGTCCAGGACACCGGTCAGGTCGACGACGTCATGCTGGACGGAGAGCTTCTGCTGCACTTCCTCGGGCAGGTCTTCGTAGGCGTGGCTCCGCGGCAGCCAAGCGACGGTCCGCCGCAGATTGGACAGGCCGCCCGGCGACGAGGTCTGCACGCTGTCACCGGTGATCCGGCCGATGTGCAATCGGCCGTCGCCGATCGTGGCCACGGTGTCGCCGACGCGCATCTGCGTGAGGAACGCGTGCAGCTCGTCGACAAGACCTCGCTTCTGGTTGTAGGAGGCCGCCCCCTCGTACCCGTCCTCCACGTAGCGCCGCAGCGCGCTCTTCGTCGGATCGGTCTCCGCCAGCGGCGGCAGGTGCGCGGCCCCGAGTGAGACCAGGCCCTCCTTGAGCCACAGCTGTCGCAGCAGGTTGTGCCCCGAGACGTTGGAGCCGCGCACCAGCCACGCCTTGCGCGGGGCGCGCCAGCCCGTGGACAGGTAGTCGGCGAGCGGGTGGCCTTCGGACGTCCGCCAGGACTCCGGGCCGGAAGCGTCGTAGCCGTAGACCAAGGCGGCGGCAGCTGAGGAGGAGTTGCACACGATGTCCTGGGTCACCACCCAACACGGCGGTGCCTCAGGACTGGCGGGGTCGGCAGGCGCGTCGGTGAGGCTGCCCCTCGCACGCAGATCCGCACGAATCCGGCGTGCGTGGTCGCCGAGCCCAGGCCACGCCTCGGCGGCCACCACCGAACCCTCCTCCAGGAGGAACCGGTGGGTGCCGTTGCCGCCGAACTGATTGAGCAGATGTCCACGCGCCTCCCCACCGTTTTTGGGAAGCTTGATGCGGAATTCGGGGGTTCCGGCGAGGTGGTCGGAGTGCGGCATAGGTGGCCTTCCGTGTAGGTCGCGGCATGCGCGAACGCCAACCACCTTACCTGTTGACACTGTCAAGTCACTCGCGAGGCAATATCTGTTGACGATGTTCACGGATCGGCCTAGTGTGTGGCTGCGCCAGGCTTGCTCGTCCGAGCGGCCCCGGCGCCTGGTCGCTGGAGTGGGGGCGCTATGGGTGGGGACTCGAGAGCTGCAGTCGAACGGAGCGCGATAGAGGCGGAGTTGCCGTTCGTCATTGAGAGGCTGAAGCGATGTGCGTCTCCTAGGGGTGTTGTGAGCCAGCGCGCATTCGCTCTGGAGGCGGGGCGACTCGGTTTGAGCACCGAGGAGCAGCAGCGGAGGCTTCGCAACGGCCTTACCGCCGTTGGCATTCATGTGAAACCTCCTCGCCGAGGAGGCTTCGGCCATCACGCCGCACCTGCCTCCGATCCGGAGTCGTGGGCCGCGACGCCGTCGAAGAAGACGCCCGCTCCACCGGCTTCCGGTTCTCTGCCCGGGCTTGGGGCAACCGAGTCGGCCAGGCGTTTGGCGCAGGCGCGTCGCATGCTTGCCCGGTACGCCGACGTCGACGGTGCCGTCAGCAAGCTCGCCCACGATGGTGTTGCACGACTCCATCGGCTCAGTCCCGCCGAAGTGCGGGAGCTGATGGCTGACTTCCCGATCACCCGCCCCGGAGTGCCCCGTGTGCGCCCCGAACCGATGGAGGGCCGTGTCGGCGGCCCTGCTCCGTCCGCACCTGCTCCGACGTTCCGATCCGCACGCAAGATGCCGCCATCCGCTCGTCTCAGCGGGCGAGTTGCCTCCTCCGCTGTGGACTCGGGACTGGCCGATGCCGTCAGCGCCGCCCGAGCGGTGCTGGAAGAGGACCGGTGGCGCCGGAACCCGGCAAAAGTGGTCCTCAAGGCAGAGGAGGAGGTCGGCCTGGCCGTGCTTCTGCGCGGCGGTACTCGTCTCCTCAGCCGCGATGTTCCCGAGGGTGAGATCACAGGGTTACCTCGCGACAGCGAGCGGTGGCGCGCATACGAGTGCCTCGTCCTGCACAACCACCTGCTCGTGTGGAAGATAGCGCAGGGGTATCAAGGGCGCGGGCTGGACACCGAGGACGTCGTGCAGCACGGGAGCATCGGGCTGCTGCGTGCGGTGCGCAAGTTCGATGCCACCAAGGGCTTCAAGTTCTCCACCTACGCGACGTGGTGGATCAGGCAGGGCATCACCCGGGCCATCGCCGACGAGGGCACCCTGATACGCCTGCCCGTGCACCTCCACGAAAAGGTGAGCAAAGTCGCTGTAGCCGAGCGCAAGCTGCTCGGAGAAGGTCGGGCCAGGACCGTCGAGAACGTGGCCTACGTCACCGGCTTCACCTTCGCAGAGGTGGAGAAGCTGCGCAGGATCAGCCGGCCCACCGATTCCCTGGACCGGATCATCGGTGACGACACCACCTTCGGTGACCTGGTTATCGGGCCGAGCCGACTGCCAGGACCCCTCACTGTGCTGCTCCGCAAGGAGTTCCAGGCGCGCCTGCGGCATGTCCTGGAACACCTCCCGGAGCGTGAGCGCCACGTCCTCATCAGGCGTACCGGTCTTGACGGCGACGAGGCAGACACGCTGGAAGACATTGGCGTCGTCTTCGGCGTCACCCGTGAGCGCATCCGTCAGATCGAATCGAAGGCCAAGCCGAAGCTGCGCGACGAGCTGGCCCGCCATGGGCTCGTGCGGTCGTCCCACTGAAGGCGCCCGCCTTCCGACGGACGAGCGCCGTCACCCTCAGCACCTGACCCCTGATCCGAAGGAACCCGCCCATGGACCCGCGCCAAGAGCTGGTCGACTACCTCTCCCGGCAGCTCGTCGGGCCCGCCGACGGCGACGACGAGGTGCTCGACGCGCCGCCCGACCGGCAGTACCTGATGGGCACGCTCTACCCCCAACAGGCAGATCTTCAGCGGCAGCTCGCCCGCGCGGCCGACGACCCCGACGCGCCCGGGACTGAGCAGGAGGCTCCGGACGTGGACCCGGCCTCGGACCCCGTGCCCGAGACCAACAGCTGGCTTCCCGCCTCCCTCGGGGTCAGCTTCTACACCGATGCTGAAGGCATCGAGGTGACCAGCACAGCTGCCCGCTACGAGACGTCGAGGAGCGAAGCGGGACGCGGGCGGGGCTGGCGGCGGATCCCCCTCCCGTCCGAGACGCACACGATCGGCCCCGAGCGGGAGACCGTGTCCGTCCTCGAAGGCCGCGCGGAGATTCGGGTGCGCCGCCGCTCCTACGGCGACGGCACGCTGGTCACGGTGGCGCTGGTCAACGCTGCCCACCACGACGGCTCCGACGGCAAAGCGCCCAACTGGGACGACATGCTGTTCCAGTGCGGACTCACTGTCCGCCCGGTCGGCAGAGTCGTGCTTCCGTATCCCAGCGTCCGGCTCGCCAGCCGTGACCCTGAGGAGTGCGAACTCCGCCTCCAGTACGCCCACGTCGTCACCCATGCGGTGGGCCACGGCTGCGCGGTGCGCGAGGACCGCGTGGAGGGCAGCGGCGTCGTACTCCTCGCCTGCGAAGCCCTGCCGCGCGCCGAAGTGCCCGCCATCCGAGCCGGCGGTCCGCTCGACGCCCCCGCCCTCACGATCGCCCACCTGGCCGACCCGTCAGTCGGCGCCGATCAACTCCGCGAGGAGCTGGTTGAGTTCGCCGCCTCCTACCACGCCTGGTACGTGGGCCAGCGATCGCTGGAGGTGCCGGCCTGGGGGCAGGATGCGGCAGAGCGGATCCTCGGCCGCATCCACGACGCGGTCGCCCGCATCGAAGCGGGCGTGCGCACGCTGTGCGACCCGAACCGCCCCGAACTCCTCGACGCCTTCCGCATCGCCCAGCGCGCCATGCTGCTGCAGATGCGGCACTCCGCGGCCGACCAGGCGGGCGGACGCTGGAATCGTTCGGACGCCGTGGCCACCGACCCGCCCGTGGATCGCGAGGCCACCTGGCGCCCCTTCCAGCTGGCCTTCTTCCTCCTCGCTCTCGACGGCGTGGCCGATCCCGGCCACCGCGACCGCGAGACCACCGATCTGCTCTGGTTCCCCACCGGTGGAGGCAAGACAGAGGCTTATCTGCTCCTGGCCGCTTTCGCGATCGCCCTGCGACGGATCCGCGGCCAAGGCGGAGGCACCGCCGTACTCAGCCGCTACACCCTCAGCCTGCTCACGACCCAGCAGTTCCAGCGCGCCGCCACCACGATCTGCGCGCTGGAATACCTGCGGCGGAGGGAACCCGGACTAGGTCTCGGCGATGAGCCGATCACCGTCGGCCTGTGGGTCGGAGAGACCACCACTCCCAACAAGTTCCAGACGGCCAAGGACACCTTCGACCAGCAGCGCGAGGCCACTCACCCCGAGGACGTCTTCATCCTTGACCGCTGCCCGTGGTGCGGCACGCGCATCCTGCCGCCGACCCACTCCAGCGTCCGCTCCGACTACGGAGTCCGGGCTGAAGCTGACGACTTCGCCTTCTTCTGCACCCGTGACGAGTGCGCCTTCCACGATGTCCTGCCTGTTGCCGTCGTCGACCAGCACCTCTACCGGCACCCGCCCACCTTCGTCCTCGGCACCGTTGACAAGTTCGCCCGCCTCGCCTGGGAGCGTGACTCCGGACACCTCTTCGGAGCCGGCGTCGGCAACCCGCCCCCGTCCCTGATCATCCAGGACGAGCTGCACCTGCTCACGGGACCCCTCGGCACCACCGTCGGTCTCTACGAGGCGGCCGTTCTGGAGCTGTGCACCGACCAGAACGGCCGGCCGCCCAAGATCGTCGCTGCCACGGCCACCATCCGCCGGTCCGCCGAACAGGTGCGTGCGCTGCACCACCAGGACGTCCAGCTCTTCCCGCCGTCGGGACTCGATGCCCGGGACAGCTTCTTCGCCGTCCCCGACTCCGGCCGCCCGGGCCGCCTCTACCTTGGTGTCATGGCGCAGGGCCATACCGCGGGCCGCGGTGCAGTGGCCACCACGGCAGCCATGCTCCAGGGCGTCCACCAGCTTCCGGAGGAGCACCGCGACGACTACTGGACGCTCGTCGCCTACCATCACAGCCTGCGTGAACTCGGCCGCACCGTCACCGCGGCCGGCGACGACATTCCCGCGCAGCTCCGCGGACTCGACGAGGGCGCCGGAGTCCGCACGCTCGACGACCGCAACGTGCAGGAACTGACCAGCAACCTGCCGCGTGCCGAACAGCCGATCCTGCTGGACCGTCTCGAGAAGCCCTGGACGGATCCCCAGTCGGTCTCGTTCCTGCCGTGCACCAACATGCTCTCCGTCGGCGTTGACGTGAAACGGCTCGCCTACCTGCTCATGCAGGGCCAGCCCAAGACCACCGCCGAGTACATCCAGGCCACCAGCCGCGTCGGCCGACACCACGTACCGGGACTCGTCGTCACCTACTTCAACGCCACTCGGCCGCGTGACCGGTCCCACTACGAGACGTTCCTCGACTACCACCGCGCCCTCTACCGATGCGTCGAGCCCGCCAGCGTCACCCCTTGGTCACGGCCCGCGCGTCGGCGCGCCCTGCACGCCGCCCTTGTCATCCTGGTTCGCCACCGGCTCGGCTTGGCCGCCGAGAACCAGGCCGGACGGATCACTCTTCACAGGAGCGAGGCCGAACGGATCGCCGACGCCCTTGCGGAGCGCGCCGCGATAGCCGAGAGCGGTGCCTCGGGAACGAAGCGCGCCGCGGTACGAGCCGACGTCCGCACCGAGCTGGGCTACCTCCTCGACGACTGGTGCCAGCAGGCCAAGACGGCTGCCGGCGAGGGCAAGGACCTCTACTACCGCAGCCAGGGCAAGGGCCAGCACAACCTGCTCAAGACCTTCGAGCAGCGCTACGGCCTGTGGGAGACCCTCAACTCCATGCGCAGCGTGGACCGCGAATGCCAGATCACCGTGACGGGAGCGGGAAAGTGAAGCGCAAACTCCGGGTCCGCCAGGCGCAGACGGTGCTGCCGTTCGGCGTCGGCGCAGTGCTCGACGTCCAGGGCGAATCGTTCGTCGCCGCCGGTATCGAGACCTGGCCGCAGGCGAAGACCCCGGTCCCGTCCGAGCGGCTGGCCGCCAAGCTGGGAGTCACAGGCCTCTTCGCCGCACCCCACACCCTCAACGACCGTTACGACAAGCCCGACAGCCCTGGGGTTCCCTACGTGCGATTCCCCGGCTGGCTCTTCTGCGGCGCCTGCCGGACCATGGTGCGCTTCCTGCGGGAGAACGAGAAGCCCGGTGAGCCGCCTGTCTGCACCTCCTGCGCGGCAGCACCCCGCCTCGCCCCGATGCGGTTCGTCCGTATCTGCCCGGACGGGCACCTCGACGACGTGGACTGGTGGTACTGGGCACATTCCCGCCTCGAACCGGAACAGCGGGCTGCCTGCTCCGAGGCGAAGCAGGCATGGAAGGCGCGCCGTCTCAGCTTCCGGGTCGCCGACCGCGCGTCCGGACTCCAAGCGCTCTCGGTGCGCTGCGGTGCGACCAGGCCGGACGGCAAGCCGTGTGGCGCCGAGCGCGACCTGCTCGACATCCTCGGGCCGCAGGGTGGACGCTGCTCGGGCCGCAACCCCTGGCAGCGCTGGAACGAGCACGCCACGTGCGGCCAGCAGGCCCACATCGTGCAGCGCACCGCCGGCAACGTCTACTACCCGGTCGTCTACTCGGCCCTCGACATCCCCCAGGCCGCCGGGCCGCCGCGTGCCGAGCAGGACGCAGCAGGGGCCGTACGCGGCCATGACTGCTGGCCACTCCTGCTCGATGCACTCGGTACCTCGCGGGCCGAGATTTTTCGCGGCCTGATCAAGGAAGACACAGACGCCCCCGACAGCCTCATCGACCAGCTCGTCGCGGAGGCCACGGGCACATCGGCCGTAGCGTCCGGCGGTGGACCGGACTCCAAGAAGATCGACCTGAGCCGCGACGAGTGGAACGCCTTCGATGCTGTCGAGATCCCCGAGCCGACGAAGGAGTTCGCGATCCGTCGTACCGGCCTCGGGCTCGACGGTGAGACGGAGGAGCCTTGGGCAACCCTTGACGCGCACGTCGGCGGCATCATCCTCGCCGAGCGCCTCCGCGAGGTGCGGGCACTGACCGGGTTCCGTCGTCACTCACCGGGCGGCACCCTGGTGCCGGCCGACACCAGCGGGCGCCTGCGCTGGCTGCCTGCCACCGAGGTCTACGGCGAAGGCATCGTCCTCACTCTCGACGAGCAACGCCTGGCCGCCTGGGAAGGCGACCCCCGCGTTCAGGCCCACGTCCACGGGGTCCGTACGGATCTCGACGCGTCGTTCCGGGAGGAACAGCTCGCCGAGACCGTGGGCAGCGAGCTCTCACCCCGCTTCCTGCTCCTGCACACCCTCGCCCATCTCCTCATCCGCCAGCTCTCCTTCGACTCCGGCTACACCACGGCGAGCCTGCGCGAGCGGGTGTACGGCCGCCCCGAGTACGGCCAGCACGGACTGCTGATCTACACGGCTGCCGGCGATGCGGAAGGCACCCTGGGCGGTCTGGTCCGGCAGGGTGAGGCCCCGCACTTCGCGGAGACCCTCATCCGGATGCTGGAAGCCGCCGCCTGGTGCTCCGCCGACCCGCTGTGCGCCGAGCACACCGGGCAAGGCTTCGGAAACCTCAACCGCGCCGCCTGCCACGCCTGCTCCCTGCTGCCCGAGACGAGCTGCCAGACCGGCAACACCCTGCTCGACCGCGCCCTGATCGTCGGCTCCGCCGGCGTGCCCGGCTACTTCGCCGACGTCCTCACTGCGAGCCGCGAATACGCAGCCGCAACGGTTCTGGGGTCACACGCATGACCACTGCAAAGTCCCCCGTTCTCCACCCGGACCTCACGTCGGCCCAGCGCGACTGCCTGGACGCTCTCCCGCTCATGGGCCACCATGTCGTCAACGGCCCGCCCGGCAGCGGCAAGAGCCTGCTGGCCGCGCATCGTGCCGTCCACCTCGCCCTTACCGGTCGCCCCACCTTGCTGCTGTCGCGCTCCAACCTCCTGCGACGGCTCCTGGGCGACACCCTTCAGGGCATCACGGTCCCCGGCGCACCCGTAGAAGCCGCTACCGTCCACAGCTGGATCCTGCGCCGCTTCGGCCGCGACGCACCACGCACCGAGGACGGCTGGTTCGACTGGGCGGCCCTTACCCACCGAGCCGCCGGCACCTTCGCCGCCGACGCGTCCCCACCCCACCTCGTCATCGACGAGGGCCAGGATCTGCCGCCGGGCTTCTTCCGGCTGGCCCGTCTGGCCGCCGCCTCGGTCACGGTGTTCGCCGACGAGTGCCAGCGCCTCACCGAGACGAACTCCACCCTCGCTGAGATCACTAACGCACTCGGCCGCTCCACCGGGCGCGTAGAGGTTGTCGGCAACCACCGCAACTCCCGCGAGATCGCCTCCCTTGCAGAGCACTTCCGCACCGGCGGACCCGTGCCCGAGATGCCTGCGCATAGCGGTTCGCTGCCTGTCATCCGTCACTACGCGGGCGTCAAGGCCCTCGCCGATGACATCGCCACCATGGCCGGAGCGCAGCCGCGCCACCGCGTCGGCGTCATCGTCAACTCACTCCGCACAGCCGCCGACCTGATGCGACACCTAGAACGCGCCGGCCTCGCCCACGAGCCGCAGCTCTACCGCTCGGCGGCGCCCTCCGGCCGCTACCGCGACCTCGACCTCGCCCGTCCCGGCGTCGTCCTCGTCCACCGCGCCAGCGCCAAGGGCCTCGACTTCGACACGGTAGTCATCGCCGACACGGAGACCGACAGCGTTACCGACCCCACCGCGGCATCCCTGCGCATGGCCTACTACGTCATGATCACACGGGCGCGCGAACGGCTGGTGCTCGGCTGGCAGGGAAGCCATTTGCCGCGCCAGCTGGAAGGACTGCGGGGGTGCGTGACCATGCGCTGATGACCCGAGCTGCGACCGGGCCACTCCGCGACGGTCACGATCGCATAAGCGAACGGCCACGGAACGCTACCTTCCCAGCGCGCCACGTCAGCGGCTGATTCGCTGATGCTGGTGTCGACGGGACGGGACGAGGATGCGAACGGGGCGAGACCACATGCGTGTTGCACGATGGGCTGTAGCGACCGCGGCTGCGGGTGCTCTCCTTGGGGGCTGCGGCGGCGGGTCCGGCGGCGGGCCGCATCCGCCCGTCCCTGATTCGCGGAGAAGTCCGTCCGCGCCCGCACTCACCCGGCTGACGGTGCCGTCCGTCTACGACAGTGGCAAGGGATGGCAGCAGACCCTCAACTGGGTACCGCAGCAGGTCAAAACGCTCCCGTTCACCGAGGCCCCCAAGGCCGGCATCGTGGCCTACATGACCGCTGCCGAGAACGGCTACACCGTGCAGGCGCGCGACGCGGCGTCCGGGGCGGTCCGTTGGACGTCCGCGCCCTGGAACCCGCCGATCGCGATGGACGACGGCAGCGGCCAGAGCTCCGATAGCGTCGAGATCCCCGACCTGGTGAGGGTGACGCAGGGCGGGGCGGAGTACGTCGTCGCGTGGGCGCACGGAATGGAGGGCAAGGACGAACTCCACAAGGGCAAGGAGGTCGTGCAGGTCGACGTCTACGCCGCGACCGCCAAGGGCGGGCGGGTCGAACCCGTGCGGTCGGTCGCCGTGCCGGTGCAGGACGCCGGCAACCAACTCCAGGTGCGGGACGGCGGCGACGGACTGCTCATCACCTGGGGCGGCGGCATCACGGCCACCACCTACGGTGCGTCGGTGGATGTGTCCACCGGACATGTCACCCAGTACGGGGACGCCGACAAACTCCTGTCCCAGTGCGCCGACACGCTCTGCTATGGCAGCGATATCGTCGCTACGACCGGCAAAGGGCCGGTAGTCGACGTGGGCGGCACCTTCGCGCTGGCTGGCGGCTGGCTCAGCGGCGACGTGGTGGTGGACGGCGCCGAGGCGCGAACACGGAACAGCTCGTGGGCCCTTCCGGTGCTCCTCGCCCCGGGCGGCAATCTGATCGCAGGACTGCCCGACCCGAGCGACAGCGATCCACACGGGCACATCTGGTCCGTTCTGGACGCTGAGACCGGCCGGGTGCGGGTGAGCCTTTCCTGCTCGGTCGACAGATTGACGCCCGGCGGTGACTCCTCGGCACCGTACAACGTCGTCACCTCACCCGACGGCCGCTACGTCGTGGTCGGTCCGCTTGCCTTCGACCTTCAGCGCGGGACCGGCCGCTGCTTCGCGGGCGATGGCGACGCCAAGGAGCTGCTGCTCGCCTCGGTATCGGACGACGGCACGGCCTACGGCTTCACCGACGAGGATGACGTCGACACCCAGGCCGCCGCTGTCTCGGTATCACTGATCACCGGCACCACTGCTGCTCTCCCTGCGGGCACCCAGATCCCGATCTACGTCCTCCCCACCGTAGGCGTCTTTGTGACCCGCGAGGACGATGGGGATATTTTGATCTCTGGCCGCCGCTCCCGCTGACCATTGCGCCGGCGCCCAGCCCGCGGTGGTCCCGGAAAGCATCTCCGGCAGCCTTGGGGGAGGGTGCGCCGACCGCGCCGGACCGACCTGGACCAAGTCCCGCGCTGACGGTTCCAGTCGTCGGCGCTCACCCGCGTCCAACGAGTGCCCGCCCTTGGCCGAGTTGGTGGCGCACCCCTGTCCGGCCGGGGGCAGGGACGTTGGGCCGCTCCCCTCCTCAGCCGGGGAGGCGGAGTCCGGCGATGACGGAGGTGCCGCGGGTGGGGCGGGGGCGGACGGTCCAGGTGGTGGCGAGGTGGTTGACGAGGAGGAGGCCGCGGCCGGTTTCGGCGTCGGGGGTGGGGTGAGTGAGGTGGGGTGTGCGTGTGCCGTTGCCGGGGTCGGAGACGGCGAGCCAGTAGTGGCCGTCGGCGGGCCACAGGACGAGCTCGACCAGCTCGTCCTCCTCGGGCCGGGCGCCGTACCGGATGGCGTTGGTGAGCAACTCGCTGGTGAGCAGGCCGAGGTCGTCCCCGAGCCGGGGCCGCAAGGGCTGCGGGAGGGCTTCGGCGACGGCGCGCCGGGCGCGGGCGACGGAGGCGGGGTGCGCAGGGAAGCGCCACAGGGAGGGCACGAGGGGGATGTCGGGCATGGCGAACTCCATGGTGAGGTGTTCGGGATCCGCCGGTGGCATGCCGCCCTGGTCGCGGGCTCACCCGTCCCAGGGCGGACGGGCATGCTCGCGCGGTGCGCTTCCGGCGTCGCGGTGTGTAGCAGTGCGCTGTACTGACCGTAGGGCACCACGGGGTAAAATTGCTATCCGATCTCGTAAACTCACCCCATGTCGTCGCTACGTCCCGCCGGAGGGCAGACTGACGGGACGTCAACGAAAGGATCGGGATGGCTCCCAGGACAGCACCCAGCGAGCGGCAGAAGCGCCTGGGCAACGAGTTGAAGCGGCTGCGCATGGGGGCCGACATGTCCGCGGAATTCGCCGCCGGGCTACTCGGAGTCGACCGCGGCAAGATCTCGAACATCGAGTCCGGCCAGCGTGCCATCAGCGAGGAGAGACTGCGCACGCTCGCGTGCAACTGCGAATGCACCGACGAGAAGTACATCGAAGCGCTGGTCGAACTGGCGCGCCCCAGCAGAGGCTGGTGGGAGCGCTACCGGGGCAGCCTTCCGCAAGGGCTGCTGGACATCGCGGAGTTGGAGGCGGCCAGCCCGCGCATGCGGGTCTGGAACACCGTGCACATCCCCGGCCTTCTCCAGACCTCCGACCACGCCCTGGCCATCTTCCGCGTCGCCATTCCTCCGCTGCCCGAGCACGAGATCGGACTGCGCCTCGCACACCGTGCAGAACGCCAGCAGTCGATCCTCGGCGACAAGCCAGCAGATTACGTGGCCATCGTGCACGAGGCAGCCCTCAGGATGCGGTTCGGCTCAGGCGAGATCGCCCGGCGGCAGCTGACGTACCTGACCGAGATGTCGGAGCGGGCCAACATCACCGTGGTGGTGGTCCCCTTCCACAAGGGAGGCTTCCCCGGGGCGGGCCAGACGGTCCTCTACGCTGAAGGTTCCGTACCGCAACTGGACACGGTGCAGGTGGACAACTCGCACGGACCGGCGTTCGTGTACGCGGACGGCCAGCTCGCGAAATACCGAGCCCAACTGGACTGGTTGGAAGACCTGGCACTGTCGCCGGAGGAGTCGCGGGACTTCATCCGCGACATCGCGCACCACCTGTGAGGAGCACTCGATGGCCGACATCACCTGGGAAGCCCCCTTCTGCGCCGAAGGCAACTCCTGCTTCCGCCTCGGCACCGACGCCGACGGCAACGCCTACATAGCCGTCAACGGCCAAGAAGACCATTACCTCACCGACACCGCGGAAGCCCTCCGCACCCTCATCACCGACATCAAAGCCGGCAAGGCCGACCACCTGCTGTAGTAGCAACGTCCGCATGGTCCAGTTGTCCCGAAAGCGGTGGCCGGTGGGCAGGCGGGATCGTAGCCATGTACCGTCAAGTACGGGCAGGGGGCGGACTGCTGCGAAGCCGAGGCCGGAAGCAGGGCACCGAGTGGCGCCCCGAAAACGGGCTGGCCTCATCCTTCGCGGGGGCGTCGGGCCACGTCGGGTGCGGCGTAACCGAGGGCTGCGCGGTTGATGCCGCGGTCGGCGAGGTCGGGGACGGGGGTGGGCTTCGGCGTCTGCGTGGTCTTCGCCTGGGTCTTCTTCCGCGTGGTCTTCGCAGCGGCCTTCCTGCCACCCGCCCGTGGGGCGACTTTCGCCTTCGCCTTCGCGGCGTTTTTGGCGGCTGGCGTGCCGCGTGCCGCGTACTTCTTCCGCAACAGTGAGAGCTGCTCGCGTTCCTGCTTGGTCTGGTCGGCGGGAAGGGCGTTGACGAGAGCCTGAGCCTGGCTGAGCCAATAACGCGCCTGATGCCAGCGCCTGGCGTTGATCGCCGAGCGTATCGTCCCCATGGTCTGCCGTAGCGCGTTGAGCTTCGCCACCTGCCGCCGGGGCATCGGGAACTCGGCCCCGCTCGCACGACGTTGCACGGCAGCCCGGGTACCCCAGTCGGTCCCCGATGTGAGGACGACGACGGAGCGAGGGTTGCTGGACTGGCTGCGACGTACCACGAGGCGCTCCTTCCGCGAGCGATGATTCGCCCCGAGCGGCGGCCCGTACGGCGGTCACCCAGGGGCGGGGGCAGTCGGGCCGGGGCATCCTGGTCCGCCCATCTGCAAGCCGGCGTTACGGCGCCGAATCCCCCGAGTCAGGACCGAGCTGCGCCTCGTCCCCGTGATCCTCGCCGACCCAGCTCGACGGGGGAGGTCCGAAGATGGCGCGTGCCGACCTAATCGTCAGGCGCCCGATGACATGGTTACCGCCCGCGCCGAGCGCCGCACCGATACCTAGGGGCACCTGCTTGCCCAGCACGAGTACACCCTGCTTGGTCCCGTATTTGGTGATGAACCGCCCACCCAGCACGTTGTTGACCCGCTTGATCGCACTCATGGGAATCGCACCGACGATGCGCCGTGCCCAGTAGGGGCCAGTGCGCCCGACGGCTTTGTCCAGAGCCTTAACCGCTCCGTCACCGAGGAGGACGGTCAGCACTAGAAGCTTGCGTCGCTCGAAGTCCTCGGGATGCAGGTCATGGACCTCGGCCAGCGACAGCGTGTACAGCACCGATGCCTCGGTGAAGAGCATGGCATCAGCCAGCGCCGTCGGTATCCCGGCACCGGGCACGACCGCTGCCGCGCCGGATGCTCCTCCGGATGCGGTGATGCTGGCGAGGAAGTAGCGGTCCAACCGGCGTATCAACTCCTGTGGAGAGTCGCCGGAGTGGACTCTACGCAGGCGCTCGACTTGCTTCTTCGCCAGCGGCTGCTGGGCGACCAACGCCCTGTCGAGGCCCCTTTGGACCAGGCTCTTGGCGTCATCGACCTTGCTCATGGGAGTTCTGGTCCTCTCGGTTCGTGAACGCGTTGAGGGCGTCGGTTCCCTCGGGCGCCGGGTGGCGCGGGCCGTGGCCGGGAGGCGGATTGAGGGTTGAGCGGTATCCGCCGGGCTTGCCCTCGGTAAGCGGGGTCTCCAGCGTTAGCCCGGCGGCGCCCATGCGGTCGTACTCGGCAAGGATCAGGTCCTTGGTGCGGTAGGTGCCGTACTTCTCTTGATCCTTGCGCTTGACGATCGGGAACGTGTCGAGGATGTATGAGGCGTCGTCGCGGTCGATCCCGTAGAGGTGGAAGAAGAGAGCGTCAAGCTCGGCGCGGAGGACTGTGCGGCGGTCATCATCCCAGTGGAAAGGGTGACCGGTATCGCCGAGATCACGAGCGAAGGGAGCCATATCGTGCCCCGTATAGGTGAGTTCCAGTAGGCGGGGAACGATCGAATTCGCGTGTTGAGCGAGCTGGCTCGGGCTCAAGAAAGGAAGTTGCTCGAACTGGAAGAAATTGAGGTTCGTCCCTCCGAGCTTTTGGCGCAGCACGTAGTCCAAGGCCAGGGTGAGGCAGTGACTGTAGAGGAGCCCTGGCTGCTCTGTTTTGCTCGGAATCAAAATATTTCCGGAGTCGCCTAGGCCTCCCAGAGGAAAAGCGAATGCGATGGCGGTCCGCTCATCCGTGGCTCGGCAAATCTTGCGGAACCCCAGAATCCAGTCGCGGTGCCAACCCTTGCCCGCGAGGCGGGAGGTGATGCCAGGTTCCTTGATCTCCTGACCGTTCTTGTCGAATTTTCCCGTGGGGATGTCATTCTCCGGTACCCAGTAGCGGGGCAGGGGAACTGCGCTGGCGTCCTGCTTTTCTGCGAGGCCGAGGTCTCTGACGGAGCCGTCCTTGACGTAAGTAGCCCAGCGATGGTCGTAGTGGTGGAGCATCTTCGCTTCGTATAGCGGGAGGAGGCGCTCCCCTTCTCGGACCAGGGCGTTACCGTCGAGTTGCCAGCCATCACTGAGGAGGTTGTCGAAGGTCTCGCCGTTCGGGGCGGATGGCCGGAAAAGGTGGGAATCGCTGGTCATATTGAACAGACCCTGCATGAAGCTCACACCCCAGGGGTTTCCTTTGTCTCTGTAAGAATCGTTGACCAGAACGGGGACACGGCGGTAGATGCCGAGTGTGATTTCCGCATCTCGGCGCGAGCGGAAAATTGAGCATGTTCCGGTGTTGGGGTTGAGGAGTGTGATCTCTTCCGGAGTGAGAGGGAAGGTGTTCTCAGGGTCGGTAAGTTCTGCGGGATCATGGAGGAAGAAGCCAAACCGGGCAGCTTGTTCAGGGATTTCAGAGCCAGTCAAAGAAAGCACGCAGAATTTGAACGACCTATGGACACCGGGAAATAGGGGTGTTGCGTTCTCGAAGTCGAAGAGTGCTGCTAGCGACTTGTGCTCGACTAGGTCTTTGAAGAAGAACTGCGTCGTCGCATCGGTGGCGATTCCAGTCGGGACGATGAGCCCGATACGGCCACGCGGTGCACCCAGGCGGCGGTCCTGTTCTGCAAAGATGGTGTCAGTCTTGATGCGCCCTCGGCCGCAGAGAGGGTAGAGCCCGGAAGTGCTTGCGAAGTGTCGCGTGCCATCGATTTCCCGCTTGGCATCCTGGTACCTGCGATAGAGATCTGGGTCGTCGGTGATGAGTTGAGTGATCAGCTTCTTGCGGCGGGCTCCCGCCGCCTCAGCGATCTGCTGAGATCGTGCAGCGAAGAATTCCTGCTCTTTCAGTTCAAGGTGCTCCCACGGCGGGTTCCCCACCACTGCGTGGAACCCGCCGGCCCAGCCCGTCCCCGGCTGGATGCCCGCGCCTGATTCCGAGACCGCGAAGACCTCCGGGAACTCCAAGTGCCAGTGGAAGAAGTGGTACTGGTCGCGCAGCCGCAGGATCTCACCGTGCGTCGTGTTCGGGACGGCGGACTGGTCACGGAAGCGCAAGGCGCGGAAGACCTGGTCGGTCGGGGCCTCGGGCGCACCCTCGTGCTTGGGCCAGACGAAGGCGGCACACCACGCGTCGGCCGCGTGTAGGTCCTGGACGTAGAACGTGGACTCGACGTACGTCCGGTACGCGTCCTCCTGGGCGTGGACGTCTTCCAGGCGCTCGGCGCGAGCAGCGGTGATGCGGGTCAGTTCGGCGGCGTACTTCTCGTTGCTGGGCAACCTCCTCACATCGAAACTTAGCTCGTCCTGGCCGCTTCGCTGTGACTTGTTCCGCTTGACCAGCCCAGCCGCGTACTTCTTGTCGTCGCCCTCGATGGGCTTGAACGCGTCGTCCGGCACCCCTTCGGCGAGGAGCTTCGGCGTGGCGCCGATGAGGCCGTTGCCGTGTCGGATATGCGCGTCCAGGAAGCCCAGGGCCTTGCCCGGCTCCAGGGCCTCCAGCCACAGGGAGACCTTCGCCAGGTCCACCGCCATCGGGTTGAGGTCTACCCCGTAGATACAGCGAGCGACCACTTCGTGAAGCGCATGGCGCACCGCATCGACCGTCGGCTCGGGGTTGCGCTCCCGCACGGACGCCACGCGCTTGGCGATGCGGCGGGCCGAGGCGACGAGGAAGTGGCCGGAGCCACACGCCGGGTCGCAGACGGTCAGCGAGAGCAGCTCGGAGACGATGGCGTTGGCCGGGTCAGCGTGGCCGGCTTCGGCGGCGGTCTTCTCGCCGCGCTTGACCGCGTCGTCTATCACCGGATCGAGCGTCGTGTCGAGCAGGCATTCGATGAGCGAGGACGGAGTGTAGTAACTGCCCGTCGTCTTGCGGCTGTTCCCTGCGACCTCGATCAGTTCGAAGCTGCGGTCCGTCGCGGAGTGCTTGGGCTCCAGCTCCAGCAGGGACTCGTAGACCGAGCCCAGCTCCTCGGCGTCCAGGTGGCGGTAGTCGACGGAGCGCCAGCGGCGGGCGCCCGGGTCACGTACCTGGGCGAGGTGGCGGACGGCGGTCAGCAGCGCCTCGTTGGACAGCTTCAGGCCGTCGAGCGGCGCGTCCGCCTCCGTGTGGGAGAACAGGCCGCCGAGGCCGGGCAGGCCCAATTCGGGGCGGCCGCCCTCGGCGCCGAGGGCATCCAGAACGATCCGCAGCGCCTCGTACTGGTCGCCGTGGGCCGTGCCTTGACGGCGCCGGGCACGCTCACGCAGCCGGGCGGAGGAGAAGTATCGTTCGTACGCCTCCCGCTGCCGATCGCCAGCCGCCGGGTCGAGCAGCGCCTCCCGGTCCTCGGCGACGAAGACGAACAGCAGCCGGTAGACGAGCCGCAGCAGGGCGTCCCGGAGGGCCTTCGGGTCGGTGTCCTCGCGCAGCCGGGCGTTGTCCGGGTGGCGCAGGAAACCGGTACCGAGTGTGGTCAGCGCGTTCTGCACGCCCAGCCGCAGCTGGTCCAGGGCACGGGCGCCCGAAGTGACGGCCTCGGTACGCCACTTCTCCAACCAGCACCCCGACGCCGCCGCCCCCTCCGGCACCGTGAACCGGGACGCGTGCAGCACGTAGTACAGCAGCACGAACTCGCTGAATAGTTCACCGTCGAAGATGGCCTCAAGGTCGAACTCGACGTACGCGGCGGTCGCGAATGACGACGAGTCCCGCAGCAACCGCAGGCGGCGGCCGTTGGTGAGCACCGCCCACAGGTGGGCCTCGGCGCGGTTGAGGCAGTCCTGGAGCATGGACTGCGCCGGGAGCTGGCCGGGGGCCGGGCGCTTGTCGAGCTCCTGGTTCCAGCGCAGGAGATGCACTAGGGCCGGGCCGTGGCGGTGGGAGACCGGGAAACGCTTCTCCGGGTCGGAATCGGCGGGGATGCCGACGGGGCCGACCTCCGTGAGCGCGCCGAAGTCCAGCTTGCGGAAGAGCTGGGCGAGCCAGTCGGTGCCGGCCCGGCCGGTGGGGTCGGCGGCGGGCGCACCCGTCGTGGGGTCGGAGGGAAGGGCGGCGCGCAGGTCGCGCCAGAGAGGCTTGAGGTATTCCCAGGCGCGCTCGGCCTCGTCTCGTACGGGCACCGACGCGGGCAGCCCGTAGTCGGCGGGCTTGGTGCCCGGCAGGTTCCGCGCCTCGGAGATGCGCAGCAGCATGTCGGAGGGGAGCAGGCCGCCGACCGTGGTGACGGCGGTGAAGGCCAGAGCGGTATGGGTTGCGGCGGGCATCAGGCTTCGGCTCCGGACACGGTAGAGGCGGCGGGGGCGGCAGGCGGCAGGTAGACGTAGACACCGAGAACGTCCGCCGGCTCCTGCGGGACGACCGTCAGGCCGCGGACGATTTCCTGTCCTGCCCTGCGGACCCGACGGTGGGAGGCGTCGAGTTCTGCCGCCAGGCCGGTGCCGTACTCGGTGAGATGGGCGGACAGGTCCGGCAGGCCGTCCAGGGCGCGCGTGATGTGGTTACGGGCCGACAGCTCGTGGGTGTTGGCCGTTGCGCGGGCTGAGAGGAGGGCGGTCGCAGCGTCGTCGTCCAGCCAGCGGGCGCGCGACGGCATGCCCTCGTAAGCCAGGAGACGGGCGTCCTCGGCGACGACCTGCCGCTCACCGGTACGCGACGGCAGGGTGAGGTGGAAGCGGTAGCGGACCAGCAGGAGCGTGGTGCGAGTGGCGACCGCGTCCGTGGTCACCACACCGCAGCGGCGGGCGGGGCGGGGGCCGGGCGTGTTCGCGTCCAGCGCCGAGTCCAGGACGTACGCGGCGATGGCACCGATCGCCGGGTCGGTGCGGACCAGGGCGGCCTCGCCGCGACCGATCGCCGGAGTGGTGCGGAACGGGATCTCGCGGTCCTCCTCGACGAGCCGGCCGCCGAGAGTGGCGGCAAGCGCGTCACGCAGGCCGGCCGGGGCGCCGCCCGGCTGGGCGGTGAAGTCGCCACTCCCGTCGCGCGGGGCGCGGACCAGCGCGTCCAGTTCCCGCAGCGCCTCCAGAGCGAAGTCCCGGACCTCTTCGGCACCGCCGAGAGCGGCTCGTACGGCCGCAACCTCGCGGGCCACTTCCTCCGGGTGGATGGCACGCTGGGCGTACTTGGAGCGGGAGGTCCGCTCCCGCTCGGCAGCCGAGCTCCACTCGCGCTCGATCCGGTCGAATGACTCCTGGTGGCCGTCCAGATCGAACAGACTGTCCTGACTGCCCTGCCTTCCGTGCAGCAGCAGCCATTCCACGAGGGCGTCGGTGACGCCGGAGGCGGTCTCGTCGGGTACGGAGACGGAGATGCCCAGGTCCTTCTTGATCTGCCGGTGCTTGGCGAACAGCACCTCAAGGACCTTGCCGTCGATGCCGTTGTCCTCGCCGAACATGGTGATGACACGCACCTGGTCGCGCTTCTGGCCGTAGCGGTCGACGCGGCCTTCGCGCTGGTCGTGGCGGGTCGGATTCCATGCCAGGTCGTAGTGGACGACGGCGTCGAAGTGGTGCTGGAGGTTGACGCCCTCGGACAGGCAGTCGGTGGCGATCAGCACGCGCCGGGCGGCCGGGTCGCCGGCCTCCTCAGCGGACCCGGCGGCGAGCTGCTCGATGCGCTCCAGCCGCTGCTGAGGGGAGACGGTGCCTGTCACAGCGGCGACCCTGGTCTTCTTGCCGAGCTTGCCGTCGAGCTGCTCGGAAAGGTACTCGGCGGTGGGGATGTAGCGGCAGAAGACGATCGGGTTGTAGCCCTCGGCGATCAGGCTCTTCAGATGCCGGGTGAGGGCCTTCAGCTTCGCGTCCTGGGCCGGACCGACGAGCTTCTCCGCCCGCTCGGCGAGTTCGAGCAGCCGCGCGCCCGCCTCTTCGGTCTCCGCGGCACCCGGAGCGACGTCCATGCCCTCCAGCCGGTCGTTGTCCGTGGAGTCGGCGGCCACTGACGCACCCAACAGGTCCGCCTCACGCGCGGTGCGGGCTGCGGCGGACTCGGAGCGGGTCTTCAGCGTCTGCGCAGCGGCGGCCGGTGAGGACACCATCGAGCGCAGCAGCGCGATCACCGACCACCAGGCGATGCGGGCCTCCCGCACTCCCTGCTCGCCGGCAGCCTGGACGCGGTCGCGCGCGTAGGCGATGGCGTCGTCGAGCAGCGCCCGGTAGTCAGGGGTCAGTTTGTACGGTTCATCCTTCGTCCAGCGGTCGGACGGGAAGGCGGTCCGCTCGGCGAGAGAGTCGTCGGCGAGGCCGTCCTCCCTGGTGAGGTATTCGCGGACGTCGGCGCGCTTGCGGGCCACGAAATGCTCGGCAAGCCTGGCCCGTCCGGCCGGGATCTCCAGATCCTGGGTCGCGAGCTCGGGCCGGACCAGGCCGAGCAGGTTGCGGAACGCTGACTCCTTGCCCGAGTGCGGAGTCGCGGTCAGCAGCAGTAGATGGCGGTCGGCGTCCGCGGAGACCCTCCGCAGGAGTTCGTAACGCAGCTGGTTGGCTCCAGGGGACGCTGCGTCGTCAGCGGCCACGCATGTGTGGGCCTCGTCGACGATGACCAGGTCGGGGCAGTGCCGTACGAAGTCCTCACGGTGGCGGGTCGACTTGATGAAGTCAGTGGAGATGATCGTGAACGGGTGCTTGTCGAACAGGGACTGGCCCAGCTCCAGGCCCCGCTCCAGGCGGGACACCGTGGAGGCGAGGACCAGTTCGGCGTCGATGCCGAACTTCTCGCGCAGCTCGCTCTGCCACTGTTCGGCCAGGGCGGGGGAGCACAGCACCGCGAGCCGGGTCGCCTCTCCCTGCGCGAGCAGTTCCTTGGCGATCAGACCCGCCTCGACCGTCTTACCGATACCGACGTCGTCCGAGATCAGCAGCCGCACCGTGCGTTGCCGCAGCGCCATCAGCAGCGGAACCAGTTGGTAGGCACGGGGCTCGACCGCGATGGAGGCGAGCGAGCGGAACGGGCCCGCGCCGGACCGGAACCCGATGCGCAGCGCTGTGCGGAGCAGGCCGGCGGCGCGCTGGTCGCCCAGGTCGTCCGGGCTGGGCGCTGCGAACTCGGCCGCACGCACTTCCTCGAACGCCGGGAACACCGCCGCGATGTCGTCCTCGCTCCCACCCAGGGGGCGCAGCACCAGCATGTCGGGGGCGCTCTCGGGCAGTACCACCCACTCGCGTCCGCGGGCTGCAACCAGCGAGCCGGCTGTGTACGTGAGGCTCATGACGTGTCTCAGTTCCTAGAGGTGCTGGTGGGTCGATCAGCGGATAGTGAAGTAGGCGGCGTTGTTGGTCGTGATGGCGTCCCAGTCCGCGTCCGTCGGGAACCGAAGGACATCCCAGCCCGCGTCCTCCAAGCGGTACCCGGCCTCGACATCGCGGGTGGAGTCCGGCCTGTTGCCGGGGATATCGACGAACACGGCGAGGTTGGCACCGTCCAGGTGGAAGACGAGGTCGGGACAGGCTCCAGCCGTCTGGACGAGGGCGTTGACTTCGTCCGGCAGCCGGTAGCCCTTTGCCTTGAGCCAGCCGACCAGATCCCCGCCCGCGACGAGGGCCGCCAGATCCGCTTCGAGCGGGCTCAGCGGTGACGCCAGGGCGGCATCGGGCTCTGCATCCGGGCCGGCCGGCGTCGGAGTCAGCCTGCGGAAGCGTTCGCTGCGGGACTCGCCGCGGTCCTCCCGCTCGGTACGAGCGCCGGCCAGTCGGGCGAGCAGCGGGCGAGCAGCATGCCGGCTCAGCTGGCGGTGGTGCGCCTGGTTGGCGTAGGTGAGCACGCAGGCGTAGCAGCCGCGGGCGCACTTCTCGTGGTCCGTCGGCCCACCCTCGTCCTTCCCGGTCTCCGCGTCGAAGTGGCAGATCTCCAGGGCCGTGCGTGCGGCCTCGGCGAGGGCGCCCTTCTCGTGCTGGATCCGGCGCAGGACACCGGCGCCGCCTTCGGCGGCCTCGGTGAACAGCATGCGGCGGCGCGGGCCGTCGTCCGGAGGCAGCAGCTCCGCGGTCAGTTCGGAGTCCTCCAGCTCGAATGCCGCCTCGATGCCGCGCTCCAGCGCGTACAGGAATGACAGGGCCACCGGTTCGGGCTGCGGCTCGTCCAGGGTGACCACGAGGATGTTGCGTCGGTCCTCGACATAGGGCAGGACCCGCTTCTTGCGGCGCTTTTCGTTGCCGTCCTGGTCGACGACCGGCATCCCGGTGCCCTCGATGGCGTCCGCGGCGGCCCGGTCATTGAGCCAGCGCCCGTCGCCGAGATCCAGCCAGTAGCCGTCCGGCTCGCCCTGCTTGTCGCGGACGCGACCGAGATTGGTGATGCGGACGGTCGCGGAGTCGCCGTAGTCGACGTCGAGGACATGACTCCCGTCGGCTTCGCTCACGTGGGAGGTGAGACGTCCGGTGCGGGCACCGTGATCCTGGAACGCATAGGAGGTCTCCAGGCGGAAACCGGCCCGGCGGCGTTCCTCCTCGTCGGAGGAGATCCGCTCGCGCGGGGTGGTGTACACGGTGTGCATGTGGAGCAGGCCGGTGCGCTTGCCCGTCAGCGGCTCACCGCACATCACGCAGATGTCGGCGCCGACCCTGACGTCGTAGTGGTAGCCGCAGCCGTCGCAGCGCCTTGCCTCCGCCGTCGCCATGTCACCTGAAGCATCAGGCGGCAGTTGGACCCGGGTCACCTGGTACCGGGCGCCCTCGTGGTAAATCAGTGCGCCGGGGCCGAACTCGCGGATCGCGAGAAACCGCGGGCGCTGCAGGTAGTCGCCGTCGGCGTTGCGGCGGTTGCCGGAGCGCGGGATGTACGCGGCCAGCGGAAGGCGCGGGAAGCTGTAGCCGGGCAGGAACCCCTCGGACGCCAGATAGCGGTACGGATTGAAGTCGCTCATCACGGACTTGCTGTCCGTGGAGCGGTTCAGCAGCAGGTTCGTCTGGGTCTCGGCCTCACGGCGGCGGGAGCGCGCCCGGCCCTGCTCGCCCGGAGTGAGGCTGTGGTCGACGACGCGCTTGTTCTGCTCGTACTGGTCGAGAACGGCGGCCCGGAACAGCTGGCGCCACCGGTCGAAAGAGGCATCGAACTTGTCGGGGGCACGTTCAATCCGGTCCTCGATCCATTCGTCGTACCACCAGGTCGTCGCCTGGAAGTCCGCAATCAACGGGTTGAGGACGGAACGGGCGGCGGCGACCGCGCGACGGCGGGCGTCCTCGTCCAGGGACAGGTCACGAACGTGGGCGAGCAGCGGCAGCGGCATGTGCGGGTCGGGGCGGTCGCCGGTCTCCGGGTCGTAGGCGACGTCGATGACGTCGGGAATCGCGGCGCCCAGCTTCATGCCGGTCTCCGCCAGCCAGATGCCCTGCAGGTGCGAGCGGACCAGATCCTCATTGGCAAGGTCTAGGCGCGGCGGGGCCACCTGCCCGGCCACCATGTCCTGGGAGCGGCGGAAGTAGTACTGGTCGTGGCTGTTGCCCGTCGCGCAGTAGGTGGCCACCAGCGCGGGCTGGCCGCTGCGCCCGGCCCGTCCGGACCGCTGGGCGTAGTTGGCCGGAGTCGGCGGCACATTGCGCATCAGGACGGCGTTGAGCGAGGAGATGTCCACGCCCAGTTCCATCGTGGGCGAGCAGTAGAGAAGGGGCAGTTCGGCCTTCCTGAACTGCCTCTCGCGCTCCAGTCGGTCCTCCGGCGTGACCTGCGCGGTGTGCTCCCGCGCGAACAGGCCGGCCAGCTCGGCCGCCGCAGTCTTGTACAGGTCGCGGAAGAAAGGGTTGACGCGCGGACCTTCACCGCTGCTGTACGTGCGCGCCAGCGGGTCGACTGCGCCTCGCTCGCCGTTGCCGGCCCGCCAGATCAGGGCTGCGGCCGACACCCGGTAGCCGATGCGCTTGTCCGTCGCGCGGCGGCGGAAGGCAGGCCCTGAACGTTCCGGGGCCACCTCCACCTCGTTGACCAGTTGCGCGTCCCGCAGCACCTTCAGCAGATCCTCGATGACGCATTGGACGTCGTCCTGCGGCAGGTCGCGAAGTTCCGGCATGTTCCGCCGGAGATACTTGCCGAACTTGCCGAGGGGCGACAGGAACAGCGCGGAACGCTCCATACCGGGCCGCGAGCCGTACGGATAGGCGGCGCCGACGGCTGGCCGGTCGCTCTCACCGAGCACCCACGGCCCGGTGAGGCGCTCCTCGCTCGCCCTCTGCAGGGTGTCGAAGTCGTCACGGAAGTACTGCACGTCGATCGCGAGCGCACGCCGCATGAAGTCGAGCAGCGTGCGGGCCACCTCCTCGCGCAGCGCCGGGTCTGCGTTACGCAGAACAGCGTGGGCGGACTGCCAGCGCTCGGGCTTCTCAGCGATCCAGCGCAGGTCTTCGTAATCGATTCGCAGCAGTCCCGTCTGTTCCAGGTTCGGCATCGTGACGCGCCAACCGCGCTCCAGGTCGCGGTAGAGGCGGAACCCGACGACGTCACGGAATGCCTTGACGGCCCGCCTCTCCATGGACGGCGCCAGGTCCGTCCCGGCCGCGTACTCAAGCGGCGAGAGGCCCATCACCCCGGTGACGGCCTCGGCGAGGTCGTCGTGGTGCAGCCCCTCCTCGCCCGCGCGCACCGCGGCCTGGTGGAGGGCGCCGCGCAGCTGGGTCACCTGCGCGAAGTCGTTGAAGTGGCCTGCCTGCAGCGAGGCGTCCTGCCGGTTGTCGACGAAGGTGAGCAGCTTGCGTGCCTCCTTGCCGAGGCTCTCCGCGGGCACCGCCCGCAGGGACTTCACAATCGACGCGGAGATCAAGGAGGTGGCCGAGGAGCGCCCTTCCTGGTCCAGGGTGGCCAGTTTGGCGAAGTCGCGGCCTCGGGTCTGCTCGTAGGAGACCTGGCAGTGCACGCAGAAGAGGAACGGGGCCGGGACGAATGCCGCCACCAGGCCCTCGGTCGACTCGTTTCCGAATGCGTCCACAACGACGCGTTTGGGCACCCGGGGCCGATACGACTTCTTGACAACCGTCATGCCCTGTGCGTCCGGCTCCAGCCAGGACTCCGGCAACCGTCGGTCGTCCACGGCCTTCTGCGCATCGGCCGGCCACTCGTAGTCCTCACCGGGCATGCCCAGGTACAGGTAGCCCTCGCCGTCGCGGCCTCCTGACGCGGCGGTGTTCCGTCGCGGTTCGTACCGGAACGTGCCACTCTCGTCGATGCGCCAGACAGTCAGGTACTCCTGACCGCACTCGCGGCAGAAGGCCAGAGGGAACAGCGGCTTGCCGTCGCTGCCCGGCTGCTCCAGTTGGTAGGTGCGCGTCAGCGGCCGGGTGAGCGGGTCCTCGAGCGTCGTGTAGACCGTGTCGCCCTTGGAGAGGAACTGGTGCAACCGGAACGCGAACAGCGGCCGTTCCGTCACCGGATGCTTGGCTTGCGAACCCGCCTCCAGAGTCGTCCGGATCGCCTCACGCACGGTCCCCTCGGAGACCCCGGACTGTTTGCTGAGCTCGGCTGCGGCCGTCTCGATGGTTACCGGGTCACAGCGGCGCAGCCGCTCCGTACCCTCCTCGCGCTGGAGACCGAACCGGGACTCGATCCAGCGGGCCAGCGGATCCTTCGTCAGCGCCTCATACGAACGGGGAGCCGCCGGCACCCGCAACCGCTCGGCCGGCACCTGCGCGGGGGCTTCCTCGGTCGCCCGGACCAGGGTCTCGCCGATGACCCGCTTCGGCAGCAGCGTCGTACCGAACAACCGCCCGGCGACCTTGGCCACTTCACGCTGCTGTTCATCCCAGGAGCCCTCGGTGGACATGGTCGCCGAGGTGCCGATGCACTGCAGGGCGGCTGACGCCCGGCAGGCCTCACGGACCCGCCGAATCAGGTACGCGACATCCGCGCCCTGTCGGCCCCGGTAGGTGTGCAATTCGTCGAAGACGAGGAACTGCAGGCCTTCGGCCATGCGGATCAGGCTGGAGCGGTCGTCCGGCCGGGTCAGCATCAACTCCAGCATCACGTAGTTGGTCAGCAGGATGTCCGGAGGGTTCCTGCGCAGCTCCCGGCGCTGTTCGTCGGACTCCTGGCCTGTATAGCGGGCGAAGGTGACCGGCTCGCGACCTGCCCCGAAGCCGTGGCGCAGATACTTCTCCAGCTCCATCAGCTGCGAGTTGGCGAGAGCGTTCATCGGATAGACAACGATCGCGCGTACCCGGCCTCCCGCAAGGGGTCCAGCCGCCTGGCGCTCCTTCAGCACTCGATCCACTATCGGAACGATGTACGCCAGCGACTTGCCCGAACCGGTGCCTGTGGTGAGCACATAGGAGTCGCCCGCCTGCGCGGCCTCGATGGCCTCCCGTTGATGGCGGTGGAAGGTCAGCGGCCGGCCGTCCGGGCGGAGGGAGCTCTCCTTCTTCCCCGCCTGGAAGATCTCCGCACATCTGGGGTGCAGCACCCCGTCCCGCACCAGGTCGGTGACCAGCCCACCGTCGGCGAAGAACGGGTTCAGCGAAAGCCACGGGTCGGGCCACTGCGACTTCGCCGCAAGGTCCTCGTTGACGAAACCCTCGATCCGGGCGTCCCGCACCACCGTCGCGCTCTTGGTGAAATTCTCGTACTCCCTGACAAGGTCGGCGTGGATACCGAAGACGTCCATCGCCTCCGGCAGCCGCGGTTCCCTGCGTGGCATGGGCGCGGGCGCAGCGGGGGCAGCCGCGGGCAGCAGGGCACGCAGCCGCGCCACCGGGTCCATCACCTGCCAGTGCGGAGCGAGCAGGGCGGCCGTGTCGTCCGGCGCGAGCGCGAGCGGGACCAGTACCTCACGGACCAGAGCGGCGTTCTCGGGCCGCAACTCCGCGTCCTTCTCCAGGAGGCGATTCACCAGCCGGACCAACTCGGAGGGCAGATCCGGGCGCACGAGGGTCAGCTGCGGCGGAAGCTCATGCTGGTGCTGTTCGGACAGCTCATAGGGGGTCCTTGCGGAGAATGGCGGCCGCCCTATCAGCAACTCGTACAGAATGCAGCCGAGCGCGTAGAGGTCGGCCAAGGCGGAGACCCGCTCGGCACGGAACTGTTCGGGCGCCATGTAGCGGGCCGTGCCGACACTGACGCCGGTGCTGGTCAAGCGCGTCTGATCGGGGTCGTCGACGATCGAACCCATGCCGAAGTCGAGGACCTTGAGAGTGCCGTCGCGGGTCAGCATCACATTGGCCGGCTTCAGATCTCGGTGAACGACCCCGGCAGTGTGCGCGGCAGTGAGGCCCGCGGCGATCTGCGCCCCGATCGCGGCGACCCAGGAGATCGGGAGCTGCGGCTCCTCGTCGATGAGGTCCGCCAGCGGATTGCCGTCCAGTAGCTCCATGGCCAGAAAGGGCAGTCCGCTGCCGCCCTGCGTCTGATCTACGCCACCGTCGATCAACAGGGTCAGGTTCGGATGCCCCTGGGAGAGCATCCGCATGATCCGCACTTCGCGGCGGAAGCGGGCTACTTCCTTTCCGGCCCCCGATGTGTCGACGGCGATACCGGTCCGGCCGCGGAGAACTGTCTTGACCGCGACCTCGCGGTGCGGAGAGTTCGGGGCTGCCTGGAGGTCTTCGGCGCGGTGCACCTCGCCCATGTTCCCGCGTCCCACGATCCCGGTGATCCGGAACCGTCCGTCAACCGTCTCCATACCTAGCGACTCTCCCCCGCTTACATCATGGTGTGCAAGGTTGCCTGAACCCCGCGCCGAGTGTACACCTAAGTGTCGTATCTGATGCCCCGATAGCACGTTGACGTCGTCAACAAGTAAGAAGTAGCTCTTGGGTGTACGGAATGCAGCCCTGTGGGGGTGAAGCCGAAACGGCGATCGGGATCGACCATCTGCGAGGCCCGCGCGAAGCCTCGGTGTGGGCCTCGCTCGAATCTCAGGCAACCCCAGACGCGGTGGTCGTGCACCAGCTGGGCTTCCTTCACCGTATCTCCACAATCGTCGTCTCGCCCAGGTCTGGGCGGGATTCAGTCGACTCTCCAGCCCCCGTGCGTTTGTCCCACGGCCCCGCGATGTCGGCGCAGGCTCGGTGGGCAGAGCGGTCTGTCGCTGCCATCGCACAGCGTCGTATGATCGTTGCTCCGTGTGAGAGGGGTGGGGCTGTGGGGGCGGACGCGCGGCATAGGGAGCGGGAATTACGGGAGCGGTGGCAGGCCGCGCAGGGCGTCGTCCGGAGGTGGGAGCGGGCGAGTGCGGGGAGGCGGCAGGTCGCTGCTCAGTTGCTCACGCTGACCGGCAAGGGGGGTTGGCGGCTGCTGGTCGACCGCAGCTGGCCCGGCGGGGCGGGGGCGGGCGCGTACATGGTGCTCGTCGGTCCCGGCGGGATCTTTGTCCTCGATGTCGAGGACTGGCAGGCCGAACCGCAGGTTGTCGACGGCAGGCTCCACGTGGCCGGTGAGTCCCGGGACGACGACATCCAGCGGCTCCTGCACGTGACGCGCAGCGTCGAGGAGGCGTCGGCGGAGCTGGGGATGTCGCCGGTGGCTGTGCACCCGCTCATGGTCTTCGCGGGGAGGCAGCTCGACGCGGCGCCGCTGGGGAGAGTGCATCTTCTCGGGGAACGTGAGGTCGGCCCATGGCTCATGTCCCGCAGTAGGCGGCTACTCCCGGCCTCAGTGCGCACCCACGCCGAGCACATTGAGCGGACCCTACGGGAGTACGAGAGCGTGTCGGTGGAAGAGGCTCCGCAGCCAGCGGTTACGGGGCCGTACGACGCCGAACCGCTCGGGCTCTTCGATGTCGACGCGATGCGGGAAGCCGCTCTCGACGAGGCCCTGCGCGCGCCCATCGAGAGCTGGATGACGTTCCTCCACCCCGACCAGGTCGCGCTGGTCCGCCGCAACTGGGGAGGCCCGGCACGGATCAGCGGCCCTGCCGGCACCGGTAAGACGGTGGTTGCCCTGCACCGCACGGCCCACCTGGCCCAACGCACGACCGGCCGCGTCCTGTACGTGACCTTCGCGAGCAACCTGCCGCGCGTCCAGCAGACGTTCCTCTCCTCTCTCGCCCCGCACGTCGCCGACCGGGTGGACTTCCACAGCCTGCACGCGTGGGCCCTTGAGTACGTGCGGTCCCAAGGCGTGCAAGTGAATCTGAATGCGGAGAAGGCGGAGACCGCGTTCAGCCTGGCTTGGCGACGGGTCGGCCGCGAAAGCGTGCTGGCTGAACTTGTTCCCCAGCCGCAGTACTGGCACGACGAGATCACGTACGTCATCAAGGGCCGCGGAGTCACTGCCTTCGCAGACTACGTCGCGGTGCGGCGTCGCGGCCGCCATACGATGCTCCGGCGCCCCCACAAGGAGGCGGTGTGGGCGCTCTACGAGGCGTACGAGGCGAACCGTACCGAGCGCGGGGTGCACGACTTCAACGACGTGCTGTCCCTCGCACTGGCCGAAGTCCGGAGCGGCGCCCTGGCGCCGTACGCCGCGGTGATCGCGGACGAGGTACAGGACCTCACCCTTGTCGGGGCCCAGCTCCTCTACGCCCTGGTCGGCGACGCACCGAACGGCCTGCTGCTGGTCGGCGACGGCCAACAGGCCGTCTACCCGGGAGGCTTCCGGCTCTCGGACGCAGGCATCGAGGTCCGCGGCGACCGCGGCCAGGTACTGCGGGTCAACTACCGCAACGCCAAGGCGATTCTCGACGCCGCGCTGGAGGGCGTCGCGGCGGACCCTTTCGAGGACATCGACGGCGAACGCCTTTCGGGGCGCCGCGACGTGGAGTCCGAGCGTCACGACGGAGCGGTGGAGCGGGTCGAGGCGTCGTCGCCGGAGGAGCATGACAAGGCGTTGGTAGAGAGCTTGGCAGGTCTCGACGCCGATCAGCAGGCCGATTCCGCCGTGCTGTGCTCGTCCAAGCGGTTCATGGACCACTACCAGCGGCTGCTGGGCCGGGCCGGCATACCGGTCTTCCTGCTGGAACGCTACGAAGGCCACCCGGTGCCAGGCGTGAAGCTCGGTAGCTACCAGCGTTCGAAGGGACTGGAGTTCAAGCGCGTTTACCTTCCGCGGTGCGAAGCGGCGGCGTCCGGGAGCGGCGGGGACACGGACGCCGACCGCGAGCGTCAGGAACTCGGCCGACGTCGCCTCTTCGTCGCGCAGACGAGGGCGCGTGACTTCCTCTGGGAAGGCAGTGTTGCACCAGCCGATGGCGCTCAACGGAGCTGAACCCGAACGAGGCCGTTCGTTAGGGTGCGGGTGTGCGGCTGCCATTTGTTCTCTTTGACCTCGACAACACGCTCGTCGACCGGCGGGGGACGCTCGCCGGCTGGGCTGCTGCGTTCACCGCTCGGCACGGACTGGGGGACGAGGAACAGGCGTACGTTCTCGGTCTTGTGTCCGAGCGGACGTATTTGTCCACCTTCGGCGCGATTCGTGCTCATTACCGGTTGAGCGCGTCGGCGGAGGAGCTGTGGCGGGCCTACTGCGCGGACATCGCGGCCATGGTGTCCTGTCCCGAAGAGGTCCTTTACGGGTTGGACGAACTCCGCGCGGCCGGCTGGCGGGTGGGGGTCGCGACCAACGGCGCGGTGGACATCCAGCGGGCGAAGTTGAGGGCCACCGGGATCGCGGATCGCGTGGACGGCGTCTTCGTCTCGGAGGAGGCTGACGCGCGCAAGCCGGACGTCCGGCACTTCGCTCTGGCCGCGGCGCGGTGTGGGGGCGTGCTGGGGGACGGCGGCTGGATGGTGGGGGACAGCCCGGTCAACGACATCGGAGGCGGCCACGCGGCGGGGCTGCGTACGATCTGGGTCGACAACGGCCGGTCCTGGAGACCGGAGGTTCCCGTCCCCGACCACACGGTTGCCGACGTCAGCGGCGCCATAGACCACGTGCTTCAGCTGGAGGCAGACCACGTGAGCACCGCCTCATGACGGCGACCGTCGGGCTGCTGCACCCGGGGAGCATGGGGGCCGCCTTTGGCGCGCAGCTGTGTGCTCGCGGTCATACGGTCCTGTGGTGTCCTGACGGTCGGAGCGACGTGACCCGACGTCGGGCGGAAGACGCCGGCTGCCGTCCGGCCGCGCTGGCGGAAGTCGTTGCTCGCTCCGAGGTGCTGCTGTCCCTGTGCCCGCCTGCCGCCGCCGAGGAGGTTGCAGCCGCGGTGGCGGCCATCCGGACCACGAGCGCGGACACGATCTACGTGGAAGCCAATGCGGTGGCGCCGTCACGCGTGCAGCGTCTCGCCGAGCTACTCGCGCCCATGCCGGTGATCGACGCTGCGGTCGTCGGGTCGCCCCCGGTCGGGGGCAAGACGCCGACCTTCTACCTCGCTGGCGCTGAGGAGCAGACCGATCGGATCGTGCAGCTCTTCACGGGGACGGACATCCGGACGCACGTTCTCGGCGACGGCATCGGCGTGGCCTCCGCGCTGAAGCTCGCGTACACCAGCTACCAGAAGGTGTCCCGTGTGCTGGCCGCCGTGGCGTACGGAGCGGCCGACGCGTACGGCGTCGGGGACGAACTGCTGGCGATCGCGGCCAAGCGCACCCGCAGCTACCTCGTCGAGACCGACTACATTCCGAAGACCGCTGCCCGGGCCTGGCGCTGGGGTCCGGAGATCGAGGACGCCGCTGGCCTGCTCGCGGACGCAGGGCTGCCGGATGCCCTCATGCACGCGGCTGCCGCCACGCTCGCCCGGTGGGACGGCAGCAAGGACCGGCAACTCACCCGCGCCGAGGCGCTGGAAGTGCTGCGAGGGGAGCCGGACGACCCGAAGTGAGCCCATCGGCGGGCTTGCTGGGTCAGGGCTGCGGTGTGGCGCTGCGGACGAACGCATCGATCTTCTGGGCTGCCTCCCACGGCGTGACCAGATCCGTGTCCACCCGAACCTCCCACCCGGCCTGGGGATACGAAGCGAGGTCCTCCTGAGTGGCATCCCACGCTGCCAGCCGGGCCGCCGTGTCCGTATCGCCCCGACGCCGCGATCGCTCGGCAGTGGATGTCCGGGAGCACCACAGGAGTACGCGCACCCAGCGCACCGGGGAGAGGGCGGCCACCTGCTCCACGCCCGCCACCTGGCCGAGATGGACGATGGCAACCGTCCCGCCCTCCAACGCCTGGTCAAGCCCGGGCCGGTCGACGACGTAGACGTTGCCGTACCGCTCGTTACGGTAGATGACGTCGCCGCTCGCCTCCAGGTCGGCCAACTTCGCTGCTGTGCCCATGCGGTAACCCGCCGACTTCCCGCTGCCGACCTTGAGCCGCTGGAAGGGCACGTAGAGCGCGTCGAGTTCGGCCAAAGCCGTAGTGACCGTGTCCTTGCCCGCCGCCGGCGGCCCGTACAGCAGAATGCCCGACCTCATGGGAACAGTCTGCGGCGCCAACCGCCTTTACGCACCGGCCATCCCGTGTTCGAGGTACTGCGTCTCGCCGCATGCTCGTGCGGCAAACGCCGCGTGGATGCGCCGGGCGAGGCGGGGGATCAGCACCGTGTCGAGGTCGTCCTGAGCGTGGAAGGCGTAGGCGTCGATCTCCTTACCGTCAGGGCGGATCACCGCTTGGCCGTCCTCCCCGAGGGTGCCGCCGTCGAAGACGAAGAGCAGCTTGTCGCCCTCGGACGGGTGGGGCGCCCAGTCGGCGACGAGGAGGCGTCCGATGGGTGCGGCGAGGTCCAGCTCCTCCTTCAGCTCGCGGGCAGCGCCTTCCCTTGGCGTTTCCCCGGGGCGGAGATAGCCGCCGGGGATTTCCCAGCCGGGCTTGTAGGTGGGGTGAACGAGGAGCACGCGGCCCGCCTCGTCGAAGAGCAGCACGCCTGCTGCGGTGCGGGGCTGGGCCAACGCTTCTTGGGGCTCGTTCATGCGGACGACTGTAGTGGCCGAGCTGAAGGCGCCCCGTGTGCTCGATGGGGCGTGCATGGCCCGCAACTGGCGCCTGGGCGCAGGACGACCGCGGCGGTTACGCTGCCGCGCATGATTCGCGCAGTGGTGTTCGACGTCGGTGAGTGCCTGGTCGACGAGACCAGGGAGTACGGCACGTGGGCGGACTGGCTGAGGGTTCCCCGGCACACGTTCGCGGCGGTGTTCGGCGCGGTCATCGCTCAGGGGCGGGACTACCGTGAGACCTTCCAGGTCTTCCAGCCCGGGTTCGACCTGGCTGAGGAGCGGGACCGACGTGCGGAGGCGGGGAAGCCCGAGTGGTTCGGGGAGGACGACCTGTATCCGGATGTGCGACCGACCCTGTCTGCCCTGCGTGAAGCCGGGCTGTGGGTTGGCATCGCCGGCAATCAGACGGTCCGTGCCGGTGGGATTCTGCGGGCGCTCGATCTGCCCGCCGACCTCATCGCGACGAGTGACGACTGGGGAGCCGCGAAGCCGGACGTCGCCTTCTTCGAGCACGTCATCAAGGCCGCACCCGCTGCTCCCGGCGAGAGCCTCTACGTCGGCGACCGGCTGGACAACGACATCCTGCCGGCGGCGCAGGCGGGAATGCTGACCGCGCTCATCCGCCGGGGGCCATGGGGAGTCATCCAGCAGCACGACCCGGCCGCGGAGACGGTTGCGACGATGCGCATCGACTCTCTTGCCGAGCTGCCGGAGCTCATCGTGCGGTTCAACGCGACGGCCGGGAGCTGAGGCTCAGCCGGTTGATCGTCGGTGAGCGTGGCTGGCTCGCGCTTCCGTAGCCGGAAGCCGAGGGAGGTATCTGGGGTCGCGGCGGCGGCGCTACGTTCGCGGGTATGACTCCTTCGGCATCTTCGACCCGCGCGGTCGACTTGCGCCAGGAACCCGTGGACGAGGTCATGGAGCGGGTCGAACGCGCGCCTCGGACCTCTCTGGACCGGGACTCCGTGGTGTGCAAGCGGCGGACCGTCGGAGCGCGGTCGGACCGTGGTACGTGGGTGCGGATCGAGCGTCGGCCGTTCGCTCGGATCGGGGTGCAGGGGTGGAACGGGACGGAATCCGCCGCCCTGCTGGCGGGTGTAGTCCAGCCGACATGGCGGTCTGGGGTGTCGTGGCGGGATGACGCCGAGAGCGTCATGTGGCGTGCGGACGAGATGGACCTCCTGCCCGGTAAGCCGGTGAAATCGGGCGGCGTACTGACCGATGCTCCTGAGCTGCCCGGCGAGTGGTGGGTCGCGCTGAACTCCTCCCTGGACGCTCTGGCCGGCGTGCACACCACGAGGGTGGCGTCCCCCGACACCGTCGTGATCACTCAGACCCACGTCAGCGAAGTGACCCAGTCGGCATTTCCGGGCGCTCCATCGGCGACCGTGCAGGAGTGGCGTCCTGCACACGGCGATCTGAACTGGCCAACGTGACGGGACCGCGGTTCTGCCTGTTCGACTGGGAGGACTGGGGCATGGCCCCCCGTGGTCTGGATTCGGCGTCGCTGTGGACGCAGTCCCTCGCCGTACCGGAGCTGGCCGATCGTGTGTGGACGGAGCGTCGGCAGGATCTGGAAAGCCGGGAGGGCAAGGTGATGGCGCTGTTCGCGTGCGCGAAGATCGCCGGACCGTACGCCCACCCTGGGGGACCCTCGTCTTCTGCCTGCTCCGCTCGCGGCCGAGCAACTGGTGGAGGAGCTGCAACGCAACTGACGCCCGGTCCGTCGTCGTTCACGGCCTGGTGGCGGCCCTGATGGCGCGGGCAAACAGCCACTCCTGCCGGAAGACGGCTTCGGGGTTCTGCGCGCGGGTGTCGAGGCAGGTCAGGGCGCTCAGAAGCACGCTGTGGGAGACGGCCAGCACGTCGCCGTTCCGATCTCGGCGGACCTCGGCGAGGTACTCGGCGCAGCGGCTGGCACGGTCGTACAACTCGGCGAGGCTTTCGCCGTCTCCGCAGGCCAGAGAGGGGTGGGTGGCGCGTTGTGCACGCCAGGCGCGGTACTCGGCCGGGTACGTGTCGGGGGTGTGGCCGATCACCATGCTGGGGGCGTGCCATTCCGCGAGGAGCGGGGTCGTGTCGACGACGGGGATGCCGGTGAGCTGCGAGAGAAGGTGGGCGGTCTGGCTGGCGCGTAGGAGGGGGCTGGTGACGATGGCGGTGATCGCTGAGGGGAGGGGGAGGGCCCGGTGAACCTGGGTGCGGCCCTCGGCGGAGAGGGGCGCGTCGGGTGGGGCGTGGTGGCCAGGGCGGTGGTCTTCGTAGGCGGCGTGGCGCATGAGCCAGAGGTCAGCCAAGGATCCAGCCTCCGTCGACGCGCAGGGTCTGGCCGGTGATGAAGCCGGCGTCGGGGCTGGCGAGAAAGGCGACGGCGGCGGCCACGTCGGACGGTCGGCCGCGGCGCTGGACACACTGGCGGGCGAGCTGGCGGGTAGCCATGGCTTCCGGGTCGGGGACGACCGCGGCTTCGGCGGGAACGGCGATGGAGCCTGGGGCCACGCAGTTGGCGGTGATGTCGACGGGGCCGAGTTCGCGGGCAAGAGCGCGAGTGAGTCCTTCGAGGCCAGCTTTGGCGCTGATGTAGGCGGACAGATCGTGGCGGCCGGCGGTGGCGAGGACAGAGCCGATGGTGATGACGCGGCCCCAGCCACGCGCGGCCATGCCGGGGGTCAGCTCCTGGGCGAGCAGGTAGTGGGCGGTGAGGTTGGTGGCCAGCATCTCGTCCCAGACGGCCGGGGTGGTCTCGGCCCAGCTTGTACGGGGGTAGGCGCCGGCGTTGCTGACGAGGATGTCGACGGGGCCTGGCCGGGCGTGGGCCTGGCGGCACAAGGCGCGTATCGCGTCGGGGTCGCGGAGGTCGGCCTCCAGCGGCCGGGCGGTACCGCCGTCTGCCGAGATCTCCTCGGCAAGGGCGTTGGCGGCGTCCCAGCAGTCGAGGTGTGCGAGGACGACCGCGGCTCCTTCGGCGGCCAGGCGGCGGGCGACGGCTGTGCCGAGCCCGCCTGCCGCCCCGGTGACGAGTGCGGTGCGGCCTTTCAGCGAGCCGGGCATTGTGCCTCCTCGATGAAGAAGTACGTGGTGGGGTCGAAGGACGGGCTCATTGCCTCGGCGAGGCGGGCCAGGACGAGCAGTCGGTCGGAAGGTGCGAGGTCGGCCAGGTTGTAGACGGCAAGGATGCGCACGGCCAGGTAGGGGCGAAGGAGTTCGCCGAGGTCGGCATCCGGCCAGAGCTTGTCGGCGAGGGGCCGTACGAGGCGGCACCAGTACGCCGACGCGGCGGCCCGTCGGGGTGCCGAGAGGCGTGGTGTGTAGTCGATGTGGACGGTGCGGGCCGAGTGGTTGACCCGCGCCCCCTCCAGGCGAGGTCTGTTGGCGTCCACCTGAGAGAAGGTGGCCGGGTGGTCGGTGAAGGCCGCCGGGTTGTACGTGGGAACGAGCCAGCCGCCGAGGGCGGTGACGTACCAGAGGAAGTTGGCGAACTCGCCCAGAATGCTGTTGAGGCCGGCGGTGTCGTAGTCGAGCCAGGCCAGGGGATGGGCGAGGTTCACGTCGGTGGGGTCGCCCTGGGTGAGCGCGGCCCAGACGGGTTGGTCTCGCGTGAAATGGGTGCGCAGCTGTCGCAACACAGCTGTCCAGCCGAGCATGAGAGGTCGGCCGTTGGCCACGACGACGTACTCGGCGAGGCGGCTGACCGGCAGATCGATGATGCCTTCGGCCACGGGGAAGTCGGCGTCGGCGTAGTACATGTCGAGGCGCCCGCCGGGGGCGGCGCGGTCCCAGTACAGCTTGCGGACGACCTGCGCGGACGGCACCTCCTTCGCCGTCTCCAGAATGGCGTCGCGGTAGGCGCTGGTGAGTTCGTCCATGTACCGCAGGATTTCGGCCGCGGTTGCCTTCCCGTTGAGCAGATCGAGCAGCAGCCCGTGGTCGGGACCGCCGGGCAGCCGCTCGTACGCCAGCAGGTAGCCGCCCGGGACTCGTAGGTGGGCGTGAAGTGCAGGCACGCGGTAGTGCTCGCGCAGGCGGGCATGGCCGCGTATCTCCTGGCGGGCTTCGTCGCGATTCCGCGTGTACTTCACCAGCAGCGGACGGCCGCACCAGTCGACCGGCACGAGGAGGTTGCGGGTGGCGCGGCGAAGGGGGCCGATGCGCCAACGGCGGTGCGCGGTCACCGGTCGGCTCCGGTGAGGAGATCTCCGCAAACCCGCGCCAGAGCGGCCGGGGTGATGACGTCCAGGCCGACGTCTGTGGTCGGCGCGATCCGATCCCGCACCGGGCACAGGTCGCCTTGGTGCATGCGCTCGGAGAACGGTGTCGCGAGCGCATGGTGGTGGGGCAGACCGGTCCGCCACTTGCTGTGGGAATGGCGGGCATACAGGCCGATGACGGCCGGGCCGCCGCCCTCTGCGGTGCGGCTGAGGGCGGCGAGGTGGGTCAGCCCGGTGTCGTTGCCCATGACGAGGTCGCAATACGGGAAGACGTCGGCCAACTCGTCGGCAGGAACACCGTCGAGGTGGAGCGCCCTCACCCCGGGCCCGGCCTGCGCCGCGGCGATGCGTACGCATCCGTCCGTGCTGCCGCCGACCAGCAGCAGGCGCACCTGGGCCTGGCCGCCGTCGGCGAGTTTGACGGCGACCTCCGTGAACCGCTGTGCGGTGTAGTCCTTGCGCTCCGGCCAACTCGTCGCCGTGATCGCGGCCAGCGTGAGGCCGTTGAACCAGCCCGCCGAGTGGAGCTGCTGTGCGAGACGGTTGGGCGTCGTGCAGAGAACGGGGGCGAACGGGGCATCCGCCGTCAGGCGTATTCCGAGACGGCGTTCGACGGCGAGGTAGTAGCGGGCCGGCATGTCGGGAAGGGCCTGTCCGCCAGTGGCCCAGCACGGTGGCGCGGCAGGGTCGCAGACGACGCTCGCATACGCCTCGGTCTGGTGCCGTGCGACGGATTCGGGGTCTCCGATGACGGCGTACCTGCCGTGCGGGGGCTGTGTCAGCGGGCCCGTGACCAGGCCGCTCCGGGCGATCAGCGCCGCGTACGGCCCCTCTGCGTGGAACGGCCGGGACGCGTGCGGCCGTGACTGGTCGAACCAGTCGCGTACCGCGCGCACGGTCGCCAGCGCCAGAAGTGAGTCACCGAGCTTTCCCCCGAAGGAGACCAGGACCTCGTCGCACTCAGCGAGGCGGTCGGCGAGTTCGGCCGAAGCGGGCATTGGAAGGGGCGTACCCGGCGCGAGGCGCTGCCGGTCGTAGCCGAGCGGGGTCGTATGTACCGCGTCCTCGTCGAAGACCTCGGCTCCCGGGCAGAAGCGCACGCCGTTCGTCACCGGCGCGGTCACCGCGTGGGCTCCAAGCTCGTCAACGCCACCAGCGGCATGTCCAGGCCGGCGAGCAGTTCCCGGGCGCCCTGGGTGACGTCCTCCACGAGGCAGGCGGCGGCGAGCGGCTGGGCCCCGGCCTCGCGCAGGCGGCGTGTCAGGTCCGCGAGGGTCCGGCCCGTGGTGACCTCGTCGTCCACCAGGACCATGCGCTGGCCGGGCGCGATCCCGTACGCGAAGACGTCGGTGCGCATCGCGTGCGGCTCGCTGAAGCGCACTGCCCCCGCAAGGGGCAGCTGGAGCTTCCAGGCGATCTTGTACGGCAGTGCGGCGGCCGAGGCGAGCGAGACGGTGGGGAGGATGCCGCCTGCGTCCAGGCCGAGCAGGAAGTCCACGGCATCCAGCGTGGTCGGGACTTCGGCCAGGACGCGGTTCCAGAGCCGGGCTCCGGCAGCGGCGAGCGTGTCGGGGTGGACCGCGTCCTCCAGCCCGTCGAGCGAGTGGATGACGCGCTCGCGGCGGCTTGCAGGGCCGACGCCGAGGCGTTCGACGACGCGGGCCGAGAACGGGGGGACGGCGAGGGTTTCGGGCATGGCGAAGCTCCCGGTGAGAGGTTTCGAGTCGTTGGAAAAGGTGGTGGTCAGGCGGCGAGCTGGGCCGCGTACCACTCCAGGAGGGCGTCGATCGCCGGCAGAGTTCGTGCCAGGGCCTGGCCGCGTGTGCCCTCGCGCCAGGCGGAGACGGTCTCTACCAGCGTCGGAACGGGCACGACGGGCAGACCGGGCAGGCGGGTGGCGGCGGCCAGGATCTGGTCCGGTCCGGCTTCCCAGACGCCGTGCTCGCGCAGCAGGAGCCGGCTGGCGAGCACCAGGTGCCGGTAGAGCGGCCGCAGAAGGTCCGGGGTGGCGGTCGCGCGCAGCCTGCGCAGCGTCAGCATCACCTGCGGCAGCTCGTGCACCGCGGCCAGAGCGAGGGCGTCGGTCGTGATGTGCGGCAGCTCCAACTGCGGATCCGCGTACAGAACCGGTCCGTCGGACTGGAGCTGGTGCAGGACGAAGGCGACACGCGGTGTGAGCCGGCCGGCGAACAGCTCGTGCGGCGTCGCCAGGGTCAGTCCGACTGTTGCCGCGCCGTCCAGGTCCCGCTGGTAGGCGCGCAGCGCCTCCGCGACGGGTGCTGCTCCCGTGTGGTCGGCGACGACCAGGAGGTCGAGATCGGACCAGCCGGCCATCCAGGTTCCCTGCCCGGGACTGCCGGTGAGAGCGACCAGCTGCACGGCGGGTGCATGCGAACGCAGGCTGTCGACGAGGTCGGAGGTGGCTGCTGCCACGGGCTCCGGAAGACCGAGCCCGTACGGACTTCTCGTGCGCGGTCTCGCCGGGACGGGCGGTGTGACGATCTTGCGCAGTCGGGCGCGGAGTTCGACGATGCTGCCCGAGTTGTCGATGAGGTGGTCCGCGAGGGCCGCCACCTGGTGGGCGCCGCGGCTCATCTTGACCTCGTCCTTCGCGGCGACGGCGTGTGCCGCCATCCCGGACCGCCCCACCCGGACGGCGAAGGGGGCGTCCAGGTAGACGGTCTGGAGCCGGACGCCCATGAGCTTCTTCAGCTCGGCGATCGATGCCTCGTCGTGAACGGATTCGATGGTGACGAGCCGGATGTCGACGTGGGCGTCGGCAAAGCGGTTCAGCTCGTCCAGGAGCAGTTCCGCCTGCCGGCGCGGCGAGAGGGCGTACGGGTCGGCCAGGCCGTGGCGTGCCGCTGACTGCCGCAGCAGATAGCCGATCTTGAAACGCTGCGCCCCGCAGACTCGGCGGACGAACTCCGCACTGGTGCTCTTGCCGCATTCGCTGAGGCCGCCGAAGGCGATGACCTGGGCGAGGCGGGGGCTGGGGGTGACTTCGGAGGACGCCACATCGTCCGCGCCGTACAGCTTGTAGCGCGCGGGAGCCGGAAGGCGGCGTGCGCCGGCGATCACGTCGGCGGTGAGGGAGTCGAGCGCCGCGTGCAGGTCCTCACGCTGCCGATGCAATGCCGGCACACGGCGCTTGGCCAGGTCGTCACGGTCCGTGGCCTGCTCGCTGTGCCAGATGCGCAGCGTCAGTACGGAAAGGCGGTCGAGAACGGAGGCAAGGGTCTCCGTGTGCAGAGGCGTCTCGGCCGGTGCGGCTCCGGTGAGGACGCCCAGAACCTCGTCGGCGCGCTCGGCGAGGACGTTGCGCTCGGCGTTGAGCTGGTCGATCTCTCGCTTGAAGTCCGCGACTCGGTCGGCCGACAGACCGACCGTGCGTACCCGGTCCTCGGTCTGCCACAGGCGGGAGTTCACCGCGTGGAGACGGGCGAGGGCGTCGTCGAGGCGGCGCAGCTCCTTGTCGGGCAGGCCGGCGGCAGCGCGGGCGAAGCCGGGCGGAAGGAGTAACGGGGGCGGGCCCCCGGTGATGGCGGCAGTCATGCGTCGTCATCGTCCTTTCGTGGGTGAAGGAAGGGAAAGCCGAGGCCCGTGACGATCTGCCGATGGACTTCGACCAGGTCGTGGCCCTCGCAGTCCACGACCAGGCTGTAGACGCTCTGCTCCGCCTGGTGGCACAGGACCGCGTGCAAATGCCTCTGGTAGTCGGGGTAGACCCCCGTCCACGAGCCGGTCTCGCGAACGCTGGTGATCGCGTAACTGCGGTCCGCGTCGAGGGAGGGCAGCAGCAGGACCGAGGTCTCCCTCGGGGTGAGGAAAGACGCAGCGATCTGTCGTACGGTCCGGAGGGCCTCATCGGCGGAGAGGCCGTCCTTGACGATGCTGGTCGCCGCCGCCACCGCGGTGAGCATCGGCAGGCCGCGGTCGAGCAACCCCGTGCAGGAAGGCCTCCGCGCTGCGGCGCGCTTGAGGTGGCTGCCGAGCAGCATGGTGGTCAGCTCCACGGTCGTCGACTTCTCGAACCACCAACTCGCGTAGTCCTCTGCGGCGGCACGCTCCCAGGGCTCCGGGTCGTGCTCGTGGACGGCGCCGAGCAGCTGGAAGCCGTCCCAGCGGGCTGCGAGCCGCTGCAACTGGGTTGTCTTTCCGGCGTTGTCGGGCCCGTTGATGCTGACGAATTCAGGTAGGGCCGCCACGTCCTGTCACGCCTTCCGGACGGGCACGTCGAGGATGGAGACGATCGCCTCGATGTTGTCGGCGACGAATTCCGCCAGCTCGGGCGGCATGAGGTCGAGCTCGCTGACAGCCTCGGCGGTGAAGGGCACCCGGACGATGTCGTAGGAGCCGCGCTCCGGCTTGGAGAACTCGGCGCCCGTGCGCATGTTCAGGTCCATCCCGGCCAGGCGCGCCGCAAAGATGTGCTGAACGCCGATACCGCCCTCCAGACGGTCCGTGATCAGATGGATCAGCTCGGCCCTCTCCAGCGTGCCGCCCAGCTCCTCGAAGATCTCTCGGTGCAGCGCGGCCTCGATGCTGTCGTCGTCCTTCTCGACGCCGCCGCCGACGGTCACCCAGTACGGGTCCCGTCCGGGCTTGGTGCGCTTGATGAGCACCAACTCGTCCCCGTCGAGCAGAACGGCGCGGGCATTGCGCTTGACGATCTCGGGCATGCGGAGAACTCCTCGCTGTGGATGGGGCTTTCGAGGCCGACCGGCGCCGACCGCTGGAACAGCATGCTGCACACCGGTGACCGGAAGTGACGTACGGATGCCGCACAAACGCTGTACCGCTGCCGAACACGACTCGTTACGCTGGGTATTTCGCCGTGCGGGAGGGGACTGAGCGGCCATGGTCGCGGTGCAGACATGGACGGGACGGGAGACACGGCTGCTTCGTGCGGCCATGCGGATGAGCATTCGGGACTTCGCTGCGCATCTGGGGGTCAGCGATCGCGTCATCTCCAAGTGGGAGGCGGGTGGGGAGGGCTACACACCGCGCCCCGACTCGCAGGCGCTGCTCGACACCGCTCTGGCGCGGTCTTCGGACGAGGCCCAGGAACGATTCGCCGAAGCGCTGGGCACGCCGCCGGTCGTTGCATCCGAGGCGGCGCACATCTGCGTCGACTCCCACAAGTTCCTCCCCGTTTTCGTCGGGACGGAGCAGGCGCGATGCCTTCGGCAGGGAATGAACACAGCCTCGCAGGCCAGCTGGCTGGAGTCGTCCTGGGCTCGTGTGGATCACCCGGACGAAGGCACCGTCTGTACCCTGCACGCCTTCGCCTGTGGCGTCGTCGTTTTCCACCTCGTCCAGCAGCAGACACCGCAGTCGCTGACCGAACTGGCCGTGTGGCGGTACCGCTCCTACGCCTCCGACCTGCCCTGGGCCGGTTCCGTGACGCGCGACCTGCTGAACACCGGTCCCGGCGAGCAGCCGGACCCCGAGTACGTCCTCTCCCTGTACTGGGTGACGTCGGGCCCGTGGGCCCCCGGCCCGGAGTTCGATACCGCGCTGCGGCTGCTGTCCACACCTTCGGTGCTGGTCGACCGCGGCACGCCCAGCGGGTCCGAGGCGCTGCACCCGTCTGTCGAGCAGTCCTTGATGGCCACGGGATTCGACCACCCCGACATCGTCTCTTTCGGCATACGCGGTGTCTCCACGGGTTACGCGGGTTGGTCCGGCGTCGCCTACGCGGCTCACTCGCAGGAGCGCAGCCTCACGATCGACGAACTCGTCGCCTGCGAACTCACCGTCCAGGCACTGTGGTGCTTCTCCCGCCAGGTCCAGCAGCTTGTGGAGGACGGCCAGGACCCCTCGACCCACGACGACTTCGGCTGGCGCTTCCTGAGGGCTGCCTCCTCCCGTCTCACCACCGCCCGAGCGCGGGAGACCGCGCAGCATGTCCTCATGAGAGAGGCCATCATGAAGACGAGCGGGCTCGCGGAACGACTGCGCGCCGCGCAGGACGCTCTCCGGGACAGTGTGGGCTGACGACGGGAGAACAAGGCCATGGATGCCACGGATGCCGGGGTGAACATCGACGGCGCGGCCCTGATCGTTGTCGACGTGCAGAACGGCTTCAGCAACCACCACAGCCGGCACGTCGTCCCGGTGATCTCCGGCCTTGTGTCACAGTGGTCCGCCGCGGGCCGTCCGGTCGTCTTCACCCGTTATCGCAACTACCCCGGCAGCTCCTTCGAGCGGTTCTTCCGCTGGAGCCGGTTGCAGAGCCCACCGGAGACGGACATCGTCCCGGAGCTGACGGAGCAGGCTGCATCCGCCTTCGCCGTGCTCGACAAGGCCGGGTACTCCCTGTTCACCGACGAGGCGGTCGCCCTCCTCGCCGAGACGGACTGGACCGATCTCGTCTTCTGCGGCATCGCGACCGAGAGCTGTGTCCTGAAGTCTGCGGCGGACGCCTTCGAGCGCGGCTACGCACCCTGGGTCCTCGTCGATTCCTCCGCCAGCGACGCAGGCCTCCCGGTCCACGACGCCGGCCTCACCGTGGCCCGCCGCCTCATCGGCCCGCGCCAACTGATCACCACCGACGACCTCTTGGCCCAACTCACCCCGAGGCTCGAAGCCCCGGTGCTGGAATAGCTCCATGACAGCGATCACGGACCTGGTCATCGTCGGTGGCGGCCCCGCGGGCTGCGCGGCAGCGGTGATGGCCGCGAGCGTCGGGATGCGGTCGATGCTGATCGAGCCGGAGGCTCTATGTGCCAAGATTCGGCACATTGCCGCCGTCAACAACGTTGTCGGCGGCCACACCAGTGGCCCGGAACTCGCCACTGCCATTGCGGAGGACGTTGCTCGGACGGAGCTGTGTGAGGTGGATCTCGGAGCGCGGGTGAACGAGGTCCGCGCCTACGACGACCGAGTCGCCGTCACCACGGACACCGGCCGTACCGTCAATGCCAGTTACGCGGTCGTCGCCACTGGAGTAGGCCCGATTCCCGTCTCCGCTGTTGCGTGGGTGACGGTGGCCTCCGACATCGACCTGCCCACCCTCTGGGGTGCGAAGGCCCCCGATGCCGCAACCCGCTCTGTGCTTGTGCTCGGCGCTGACCGGCCGTTGGGCACGTTCCTGCGCGCTCACCCGGCAGTCGACGTGGCGGTGACGGTCGCCTACCCGCCGGAGGACGACTACAAGGTCGACGAAGTGCGTGGCGATCCCCGGGTCACGCTGCTGCCGGTCGCCGACGCGTCGGTGAGTGAGGGCGGCGGTGGGGCGTTCATCGCCGAGTGGGTCGACCGTGCAGGTCGCTCCGGCTCCCGGACGGTCGACGCGGTGTACGCGAACCTGGGCAGCGCACCCGTGGCTCCGCCGGGTGACCTCGCGCCGGAGGCGTCCGGCTACTGCCCTCCCGACCGCCAGCACCCCCGCGTCCTGGTCGCCGGGGATCTGCGCTCCGCCCGCTTCCAGCGCATCATGGCCGCCACCGGCTCCGGCAGCGAAGCGGCCCTGCGGGCGTACTACGGCCTACGAGGCGTGCTGTCCATCAGCGACATGTAGCGGCGCCACCATTTGCAGTCACCTCTTCCGCCGTGTGACGGAGGTACCTGAGAGGGCGAGCCCGCGATCAGCCTTCTCCTGTCGGCTGTCGAGCTCAACCGAGAAGCCCCCTCCCAGCGGAACATCGTGCGCGCGAAAGCCGTCCGGGGCTGCCTTCCGTTCGATCCGACCTTCGAGCCGAGCAACTCGACACCGGCCTCGCCACACTGGTCGCATGACCGATCGCACGCTACGCCGAGTCGCGCTGATATCCGGCGGCAACCGGGGCCTCGGCCTCGCCATCGCCCGCCGCCTCGCCGAGCAAGGGCTCCACGTCGTCATTGGCACCCGGGACGAACTCTCCGGACGGGACGCGCTGGAGGCGTTGTCCAAGGAAGGCCTCGACGCCCGTTCGCATCAACTCGACGTCACCGACCCCGCGAGTGTCGCCCGCGCCGTGGCCGACGTCGCGAACAGCGCGGGAAGACTCGACGTCCTGGTGAACAACGCGGCCGTGGCGATCGACCGAGGCCAGCCCGCCGCCGGGCCGGACTTCGAAAGGGTCCGGGCGACGCTCGATGCCAACCTCGTCGGTGCCTGGCGACTCAGCGCGGCCGCCGTGCCCGAGATGCGCAAGAACGGCTACGGCCGCATCGTCAACATCACGAGCCATCTCGGCTCGCTGAGCAACATGGGCGCGGGGAACGTGTCCTACCGGGTCTCCAAGGCAGGCCTCAACGCCCTGACAGGCGTCATCGCCGCGGAGCTCGAAGGAAGCGGGATCCTGGTCAACGCCGTCTCGCCGGGGCGCATGGACACGAGGATGGCCTACGGGGAGACCGACCGCTCGGCCGACGACGGCGCCGACACACCGGTGTGGCTGGCCACCCTCCCGGACGACGGCCCCACCGGCGGCCTGTTTCACGAGCGCGAGCCGCTGCCGTGGTAGTCCACCCGGCTGCTCCGCGTCTCAGTCCAGTGAGAAGTCGGCCTGGCCGCCCTTGACGCCGGACACGAACGCGGCCCACTCCTGGCGGTTGAAGATCAGCGCCGGTCCGCCGGGAGCGGTCGACTGGCGTACGGCGACCCCTCCGTCCGGCAGCGGTTTGCTTTCGACGCAGCCACCGCCGTTCGGACCGCTCCACTCCTTGCGCCAACCGTCCTCAGCCGGTGCAGAGCCGGGGGGGCCGTGGAGCAGGATCACGATGTCGAAGTCGGAGGTTGCGGTCCGGCGGACCGTGAAAACGCTGCCGCCGAGGAAGGTGGCTCGGGCATCGGGGTGACCTCGGCCATGGCGCGGGCTGCGTGGGTCTGCTGCACGATCACCAGTGTTCCGGTGGCCGGCTGTGGGAGATGGCCGGCGTTGGTGATCACCTCCTTCGAGTCGGTGCCTGGCTTGGGAGGGGAAGCGCGGGGGCGGTAGGTGGAGGGGGCGGGCGCTGGCTTTGGCGCTGAGGTGCGGGCGTCGGGGCTGCGGGGAGGCCAGCCTCGTGGCGGAGGCGCCAGAGGAGGACGTCGGTCAGGGAGCCGGCCGTTGTGAGTTCGCGGTTGTCCACAGCCCTGTGGAGGAGAGCGACGGGGTCGTGGCCGGTCTGGGCGGCTTCGGTGAGGGTGGCCGCCAGGGCTGGCCAGTTGGGTTCGGCCTGGATGCGGGCCGCTTCGTTGGGCAGCACCGTTTGGACGGTTGCCGCCGCCTGGTGGCGGGCGGGGGCTGGGAGCGTCTGGCCCGTGGCGCGCAGTGTGGTGAGGGGCGCGGTGGCTGCTGCCCCGTAGGCCGTACGGAGGTGGGTGGCCGTCTCGTGGGCGGCTGCTGCTTGTTGGGCGTGGCCGCGGGCGGCGTGCCAGTGGGCTGCCATCACGGCGGCCGTGATCAGGACGCCCACGAGCATGGCCGTTGCCGCGCCGTCTTCGCCCTTGCCGAGGGCCGGGCCGGACTGGATGAGGTCGCGGGCCGCCTTGCGTAGGGCCTGGTTGTGGGTGTTCGCCGCCTGGATGTGGGAGCGCGTGGCTCGTTCGAAGGTGCGAGCTGCCGCTTGGAGTTCGGTGCGAGTGTGGGCCGCGCTCGTCTGGGCGAGGGCGTCGAGGACTTCGCCGATGCCGGTGAGCTGGTCGGCTGCGGATCCGTCGCTGTCCTGGGCCAGGATACGGAGGGCGTCTGCTGTGGCTGTGGTTCCGGTACGGCGGGCGCGGGCTGGGTCGGTGATTCCTGCGACGGAGGCGTTATCGCTGGCGGCCAGGCGTTCGCGGATGCGGGGGAGGGACAGGTCGGGGGCGAGCTTCGAGCCGGAGAACCAGATGGGCTTGCCGTCGCGGTTGCGGTCGCCGGGGAGCGCGACTGTGAAGCCCGTGACGTTGCCGGAAGGGGCCACGCGCTTGGTGGTCCGTACGCCCTGCGCGGTGAGGCGGTGGAAGAACTCCTCCTCCGTCGTCGCTCCTGCCAGGGCGCGGCGGACGGCGTCGCGGAGCTGGTCGCGGGCGGGACGGTCGAGGCCGCGGCGGTCGGCCTTGTGGCGTTCTGCGCTGGTGGCGCGCTTTGCCGCGGTGCCGTCGCCCGGGTGGAGTTCGCGCAGGCCGTAGTCCTTCTCGATGGCTCGGGCCTCGGTCTGGACGGCGCGCTTGTCGAAGTTGCGGCGGGCGGTGCGGCCGTCCTCGCGGACTAGGGTGGCGGCGATGTGGATGTGGTCGGGCGCGTGGCGTACGGCGACCCAGCGGCAGGCCTTCGCGTCGCCTTCGGGCGCGATGCCGGCGGCGTGCACAATGCGGCGGGCGACGGTGGCCCACTCGGCGTCGGTCAGCGGGCGGTCGTCGACGGCGGTACGGACGGAGCAGTGCCAGATCGTCGTCTTCGGGCGCTGCTCGTGGGGGAGGGACTTGACCGGGAGGTCGAGCTGGCGGGCGAGCTTCGTGATGGCCTCGCGGACGGCGGTGGGGCCGGGGTCGGGCGCGAAGCCGTTCCAGGAGGCGACCATGTGCTGGTCGGTGTGCTCGTTGGCCTTGCCGGGGCCGTAGAGGTACGTGAGCAGGCCGTACGTGCCGCCCGTGCCTGTCGTGATCTTCGGGATCACCGGTTCGCTACTTCCCCGCCATGTCGGCTGCCGTGGTGTCGACGGCGTCGAGGGCGTCGCGGACTAGTGCGAGGGCGCGTTGAGCCTGAATGTGGAGGAGGTCGGGGGCGGTGAGGTGCGGGAGGAGCTGGGCGAGGTTGTTGCCGACGGCGGCGAGCTGGCGGTTGGCGTTCATCAGCTCTTCGAGCTGGCGGCGCGTGTCCGCGATGGCCGCCCGCGGGTTCGGGGTGCGTGCGGCCAGCAGTGCGGCAGCTGCGGCGTACCCGCCGGGCTTGAGGCCGCAGGCGCTCGCCGCGGTGGTGAGGTCGGCCCATTCGCTGTCGCTGAAACAGGGGTGGGTGCGGTTCCGGCGGGCGGTCTGAGATCGCTGTCGGTGGTGGTGGGTGATGTCGGCGGCTGGCCTCAGGGGGTGGGACGACTGTTTCGTTGCGGCCGTGGGGAGGGTGGTTACGGCCGAGGTGACGCGGGCGACGGCGAGGGCGACGCGTTCGAGGAGGCGGACGGCCGGTTCGGGGTTCGGGGAGCCGCCGGAATTGACGAAGTGGGCCAGGGAGTTGAGCTTGCCGCCGATCGCGTGGAGGGCGGTGTTGGCCTCCATGAGGGCTTCGAGGCGGCGGCGTTCGTCGCCGAGGCTGGTGCGCCGGTCGGCGCGGGAGTAGGCGACGGCTGCGGCGCTCGTGAAGCCGCCGGGCGTGAGTCGGCAGGCCCTGGCTGCCGCGGTGATCTCCGTCCATTCGTCGTCGCTGAAGCAGGGGTCGACGCGGTGGCGGCGCGGTACGGCGAGGCGTCGGCGGTGGTGCGCGATGGCTTCGGTGGAGTTGAAGGTCGAGGGGGCGGTGGGGTGCGGGGTGGGCGCGGTGTCGTCGTAGGTCCTGCTCGGCACCCCTGGGCCGAGAGCCGACGCCGCCCGCTTCGGGAGGGCGGCGTCGGGCGGGTCCGCCACCCCTGGGGCGGGCGCCTTCCCGGGATGACTCATCCCGGGACAACTTGCTCCGCCAGGAGCAGGGGTAGTAGTCGGCTCCTGGTGGCGACAGCGGGAGATTTCCGCAGGTGGGCAGACACGTCGGCTCGATTCGGCAAGCTGCGATGCAGCGTTGGGCAGGCAGCCCTGTCAGTGGCCGGGGCTACGGTGCGGGGTGTGTGGGCCGGACGGAGATCGTGAGGGACTCGCGGCCATAGGGGGTGGGTGGGAAGGTCCCCGGCAGCCAGCTCGGGACTGGATTGGGTATCCGTGACCCCACCCCCTTTCACTACCTCGGGGCCGATGCTGGGTCAGTCGGTTGGTGGGTGCGGCCGGGCTGCTTGGTCTTTCCGCAGGCCGGCGACCGCTTGGGCGACTCGGTCGTTGCCGGCCGAGAGACCGGCGGCCTGGATCGCCTCGCGAGCCTCGGCCCGGCTCACCTGGGCCGAATCGGGGTACGCGGTCGCGATGACGGTCGCCAGTTCGTCGATGCTGGCGTCGGCTCGTCGTCCGGGGCGTCCGGTGCCGGTCCGGGTGCGTGGACGGCTCGGCGCAGTACGGCGGGTGGGCGCCGCTTTCCGGCCGGAGGTTTCGGCCGGTGCCTTCCCGCTAGGCGCGGGCGAAGTGGCCGCCGGAAGCTGCTCCGTAACGGCCGGACCCGGGCTCGGGGTTCCAGTCGAAGCGGATTCCGGCGAGGGAGCGTGCCGCGTGACCAGGATGTGGAGGTGCGTGGCGCCGCCGAGGGCCAGCGGGGCGATCGTGGAGAGCACCCCGACGGGGGCGTTGCCCAGGACCAGGGTGTGGGTGCCGGGGGAGTTCAGGCGGATGGCGTGCAGGGCGTTGGCCCACAGGCTGGCGGTGCTCGCGGCGGCGAAGAGCGTCCAGGCGTAGCGGCGGGCGCTTGGCGGTGCGTCGCGCAGGAGGAGGATCGCGCGGACGCCGTAGCCGATGAAGCCGTCGATGATGATCGGGAAGAGGTAGGCGAGGACGGGCCGTACGTGGGCGGCCAGGGCGACCTGGCGCAGGGCATCGAAGGACAGCGTGCACGCGGAGCCGCCCAGCAGCAGGATCGCGAGGCTGTCGAGCGGTCGGGCGCGGCGCCGTCGGGTGCGCTCGGGTATCGGGGCGGAGGGCGTTGGCGACACGGACGTGGGCATGCGGGACTCCAGGCATGGCGGTGGGCGGCGCAGCGCGCGCGTCGGCGCGGGCAGGCGGCAGCGCCCGGCGGTTCGGGGGAGAGGCGCGCGTCAGGGCAGGGACGGGCGCGGGGCGGCGTCGGCCGCGAAGGAGGAGGTCAGGCTCTTGCGCCGGTCAGCGTGCCGGGACGGCTGGTGAGGGCGGCGCGGACCAGGGCTCGGCCCCGGGCGGTGGTGCGGGCGCGCTCGTCTACGGCGTCGGGCGGTGGGGCGTCCGCTGCGGCGCAGGTGCGGCAGGTGCCCTCGTACGGGATAGGGCGCGCGCAGCCGGCGCACTCGTGAGAGCGGGGCTTCGGCGGCGCGGTGGTCGGCTCTGGTGCCGGGGGCAGCTTGCGGGTGAGGCGGTCGCGCAGGAAGGCCGACGCGCTGTGGACCCGTTCGGGCAGGCCGCTGAGCAGGGCCGGGGAGAGGTCACGCGGGCCGAGGCCGCGCTCCAGCCAGGGCGTCACCAGGGGTGCGAGCGTCATGGCCTCTGCCGCGCCGAGGCGCAGGCGCGGCTCTGCTGCGGTCATGCGGTGGAGGAGAGCAGCCGCTTCGGTGCTCGTCGCGTTCGGCGGCTCGGCCTGGGCGAGGGGCGTGGACGGGATTTCCCGCCGCCCTCCCCGACCCGCGCCGGGTACGACGCCGGTCGGTGTCCGCTGCGCGGGGAGGGTGGGTTCTTTCCCACGGTCCTTTACGGGGTGGGCGCCACGGTCGGCGGTGGCCGGTCGACCGGAGCCCGGACGTACGGCCCCCGGTCCCACCTGCGGGGTGTCGTACACGTGGGTCTCGCTGGCGAAGGTGCCGTCCGGGCGGCGTACCCGTTCGACGCGGTAGTAGCCGAAGGCGGTCAGCTCGCGCAGGGCCTTTGCCACCGCGAGGCGGCCCTGGGGGCTGGTGTCGGCCATGTGGCGGCCGTCCTCGCGCCAGCCGTCGGGGCGGGAGAGGAGGTCGGCGAGCAGGCCGCGGGCGGTGTAGGACAGCCGCCGATCTTGTAGCAGCGTGTTGGGCAGGACCGTGAAGCCGCGCGCGTGGCGGATACGATGGATCTGCATGAGGAGGTACCACTCCTTGTGCCGGACCCCGGAGCGTTGGCGCGCTGCCGGGGTCACCCTATTAAGTTCACTGGTGACAGAACGTACCACGCGGTTCGCCCAAGATCGACTGCTCTTGGGCGTCTTGTTGCCCGGCGGAACGTTCCTCCCGTGAGCGAGGAAGACGCCGCGGGTCTGAAGCGTGCGCATGGCGTCCTCCCTCGGTGGGTGGCCGGGGCTCGGCCCGGCGGTGGGAGCGGCACGGTACACCCTTTTCCCGGACTGGTCTCAGCTGCCAGATCCGTGCATTGTCGTGGGCCCTGATGCACGTTCACGACCTGGTCGGTCAATCCGTGGTGAAGGGGGCGTATCCGATCGGGACCTGGGTGACCTGGAGGTCTGAGAAGACCAGGGTGAGGCTGTGCGCGTTGGTCTCCAGGCGTACCTCGTGGAAGTCGATGCCAACGGCCTGCCTCCAGCGACGGGTCGTCTCCGACTCGGGAAGGATCGTGGCACCCGGGTAGAGGCCGTGCCACTTCACGCCCCAGACATATCCGTCGAGGTCGACGCCTGTCTCGTGGTCGATGAGGCGCTCGTCCAGCGAGATCCGCCAGACGTCGGGCCGCACCGTGGTCTCACACCGGGCCTCGACGCAGTACCTGAAGAGGTATCGGAGGTGGGTCGGCTCGATGCCTGTGCTGGGATCCGCTGTCGCGTAAACGATCACCTCGTAGTCGCGCAAGTAGCTGGTGTAGCCGTGGTGCACGACGGCGGTGTCGAAGGCGTCGTCCAGCCGCTGTTCGAGCAGTACGGGATCCATGTCGCTGTTCTACTGCACGCGATCCCCTCCGCCAGGGGCGTGTCCGGGTTTTCGTGCTACCGTCCCGCGACGACCGCCCGACCAGGGCGAACTCGTACGCGAATCCGCTTCCGCACGGCCGTGACCGCGAGGTACAACAGCACCTCCGCCAACCGACCGCCCGTGCACGTAGCGCCGAGAAGGGAGGGCTCATGCGCTCGTCGGTCCCGTCGCGCCCGGCCCTCAATCGGCGTTCCAGAACGCTGGTCTGACCCGACTCAGTCGATGCCTCTCGGGTTCGGGGCGTCTTCGTCCGACCATCCCCTGACTGCTGACGGCACACGCCCGCGCCGTCATGAGGTTTGCCATGCCTCCTCCCCCTCCTGACGACCTGCCCGCGCTCTACCGGCCCGCCCAGATCGCCGACGTCCTCGGCTGCTCCGAGTGGTGGGTCAAGGAGCAGGCCCGACGTCGCCGGATTCCGTTCACCCGGCTCGGCGGTAGCTACCGCTTCACCGCCGAACACCTGGCCGAAATCATCCGCATCTTCGAGGAACGGCCGCTTGCCCCGCCCGACGCCGGCACCCTGCCCTCCGCCCGGGCGCCGTACCGACCGGCCCGCGCCGCGCCGGTTGCGGCCGAGCCCCGGCTCAACGCCCGGCCGCCGCGGCGACGGCGGGCACCCGCAGGACCCCAGACCACCACACCGGAAGGAGCCAGACATGGGATACGGCGAGAAGCGCGGCGACTACTGGCGCGCTCGATACAAGGTCGCGCCCGGCAAGTACCGTACCCTCGCCGACGGCAACGGCGAGCTGCTGCGCTTCCGAACCAAGCGGGCTGCCGAGCAAGCCGCCAACGAGGAAGAGGCGAAGGTACGCGGTGGGCGGTGGCATGACCCGGCCGCCGCGCGGATCACCTTCGGGGAGTACGCCAACCGGTGGTACGCCGCACAGGACCTGGCCCTCTCCACCATGCAGAACTACCGGCGGCACATCGAGGAGCACCTGCTGCCGTACTTCAACGACCTGGAGGTCGGCGAGATCAACCGGCACCACGTCGAACAGTGGGAGCGGCGGGAGCGGGGGCGGGGATACGCGGCCGCCACCCTGAAGACCTGGCGCAGCACCCTGCATCTGATCCTCGGGGACGCCGTGGACGACGGGCTGCGCGAGACGAACCCCGCCGCCAGGCGCCGAGGGCGCGGCAAGCGCGCCGGGCGTTCGCGCAACCGCGGGCCGGAGAAGGTGATCACCGACGCGCTCGGCATCGTGCTCATCGCCGAGCGCGCCGCGCTGCTCACCGGGCGGGACGACGAGTTCGTCGCCCTCGTCACCAAGGGCTACACCGGCATCCGGTGGGGCGAACTCATGGGTCTGGAGACGCAGTTCATCCGGCCCGGCTCCCTCCGCGTCGAGTGGCAGCTCTACGAGCTGGACGGGGGCGAGTTCCACCGGTGCCCGCCCAAGGACGACTCCTACCGGACCATCGACACCCCCGACTTCCTGACGGGGCTGCTCTCCCGGCACGTCGCTGCCAAGCGGCCCGAGCCCTGCGGCTGCCACGGGCTGCGGTACGCCTTCAACGGCTACAGCGCCGCCAACGGCGCCGAACGTCGGCCCGGCGCGAAGATCGTTGACGTGGCCCGCAAGGCCGGGGTCTCGGCCGGGACCGTCTCCAACGTCCTCAACTGGCCCGACAGCGTTTCGGAGGACAGGCGGGCGCGAGTGGAGGCCGCCATCACCGAGCTCGGGTACGTCCGCAACGCCAGCTCAGGGGAACTCGCGCCCCACTGGCGGCGCAGCGGCTTCGCCTCGTGGCTCTTCTATCCGGCCACCACGGGTGCCTACCCGACCCGAGCCCCCTACGACGCCCACCCCGTCCCCCTCCTCGCCGAGCCCTGGCCCGGCATCCCCGCCCGCGGCAGGGGCGCCGCCAACCGGGCACAAGCCTGCTGGGTCCCGATCGCCCCGGGCCTGACGCCGCACGGCCTCCGGCACACCCACCGGACGATCATGGAGGAGGCCGGCACCCCGCCCAAGCTCATGGACGAACGGCTCGGCCACGAGGACGGTTCCGTCCAGGCCCGCTACTCCCACGTCACCCCGCGCATGCGCGCCCGGCTCCTGGACGCGCTCACCGAGCAGTGGGAGGACGCGCTCCAAGCCCGTCGCGAGATGTGCCCCCGCTCACCCGTAGCGGCGCTCGACGCGCTCCTCAGAGCGAGGGAAAGACCAGGCCAGAGGGCGGAAGAAGAGAGCCCCCGACCAAGATCTTCTCCCAATTTTCTCCCAAGGCCCCCCGGAAACGCCGTGAGGGGCGGTCTCCCTCAACGGAAGACCGCCCCTCACCTGCGTGTTCACCAGTCGGGGTGGCGGGATTTGAACCCACGGCCTCTTCGTCCCGAACGAAGCGCGCTACCAAGCTGCGCCACACCCCGGTGCAACGGGGTTAACTTTAGCGGACGCGGGGCTGAGGGCGAAATCCGGTTTCCGGGGTGGGGGTCAGGGTCAGGAGGGTGGCCTCGGGGGGGCAGGCGAAGCGGAGGGGGGTGTAGCGGTTGGTGCCGCAGCCTGCGGAGACGTGGAGGTAGGAGGTGGAGCCGGTCGCGGTGTGGGTGGAGAGGCCCTTGACGCGGTCGGTGTCGAGGTCGCAGTTGGTGACCAGGGCGCCGTAGAAGGGGATGCAGAGCTGGCCGCCGTGGGTGTGGCCGGCCAGGATGAGGGGGTAGCGGTCGGCCGTGAAGGCGTCCAGGACGCGCAGGTAGGGGGCGTGGACCAGGGCGAGGGTGAAGTCGTCGGACGGGTCGGGGCCGCCGGCCACCGCGGAGTAGCGGTCGCGCTTGATGTGCGGGTCGTCCAGGCCGGTCAGGCCCAGGACGGGGCCGTTGTCGAGCTTGACCTGGCCGCGGCTGTTGCTCAGGCCCACCCAGCCCGCGGCGTCGAAGGCGTCGCGCAGGTCGCCCCAGGGGTTGCGGATCACGCCGTGCGCGCTGTGGCTCTTGCCGTTGAGGCCGTGCTGGCCGCGGGCCTTCTCGACGAGGTAGCGCCCGGGGTTGCGGAACTTCGGGCCGTAGTAGTCGTTCGAGCCGAAGACGTACGTGCCCGGGAAGCGCATCAGCGGGCCCAGCGCGTCCAGCACCTCGGGGACGGCGGTCGGGTCCGAGAGGTTGTCGCCGGTGTTCACGACCAGGTCGGGGCGCAGGCCCGCGAGGGACTGGAGCCAGCGGGCCTTCTTGCGCTGGCCGGACACCATGTGGATGTCGGACACCTGGAGGATGCGGATCGGCCGCATCCCCCGCGGGAGCACCGGGACCTCCACCCGGCGCAGCCGGTAGGACCTCGCTTCGAATCCCGCCGCATAGGCCAGGCAGGCCGCGCCTGCCGCCGTCACACCCAGGGGTACTCCGTATCGCGCGCGCATGCCTCCATCGTGTCAGAGTCGCCGTGACTCTTAATACGGGGCGGTGCCCGTCCCGGGGTGCGAAAATCGACGGCATGACCACGACCCTCAAGCAGCGGCTCAAGGACGACCTCACCTCGGCGATCAAGGGCCGGGACGAGCTGCGTTCCGCGACTCTCCGGCTCACCCTCACCGCCATCACCAAGGAGGAGGTCGCCGGCACCACCGCCCGGGAGCTGTCCGACGACGAGGTCCTGACGGTGATCGGCCGCGAGGCGAAGAAGCGGCGGGAGGCCGCGGAGGCGTTCGAGCAGGGCGGCCGCGCGGAGTCCGCGCAGCGCGAGCGGGACGAGGGCGAGGTGCTCGCCGCGTATCTGCCGCAGCAGCTCACGGACGAGGAGATCGCCGCCATCGTGCGGGACGCCATCGCCGAGACCGGCGCGCAGGGACCGAAGGGCATGGGCGCCGTGATGAAGGTTGTCAACCCGAAGGTCGCCAAGCGCGCGGAGGGCGGCCGTGTCGCCGCCGAGGTCAAGCGCCAGCTGGCCGCCGGCTGAGCCCCACCCCGTACGCAGAGCAAAGGTAAGGGGCGCCCCCCATGGGAGGGCGCCCCTTACCTGTGGCTCACCGACCCGCCGTTACGGGCCCTTCCCGCCGCGGCCGTTTCCGCCGCCGCCCTTGTTGTCGCCGCCCCCGCCGTTGAACGGCGGGAAGCTGAAGTCCGGAGGAGTCGGCACGCCGCCGCCGTTGGTCGGGGGCTGCTGGTTCTGGCCCTGGCCGGGGGCGTTGTTGCGGGGGACCGAGCCGGGCAGCTGCACCGTGATGAAGTGCTCGTTGTCCGTGCCGTCCAGGGCGCCGGACATCGCGTCCTTCCAGATCGGCGCGGGGCCGGTCGCGCCCTCGACCTTCGTGAAGGTCTCCGGGCCGATCTTGACCTTTATGCCGCCGTGGCCGTGGCCGTCGCCGCCGTTCTCCGTGGCGCCGTACTGCATCGACAGGCGCTTGCCGCCGGGGCCCGCGCCGAACGGATCGCCCAGCCAGACCGCGGAGGCGAGCTGCGGGGTGTAGCCGGCGAACCAGGCGTCCCTGCGGTCGTCGGTCGTACCGGTCTTGCCGGCCGTGTCGCGGCCCGGCAGGTCGGCCTTTGAACCCGTACCGTCGTCGACGACGCCCTTGAGCATGCTGTTGATCGTGTCCGCGGTGTTCTGCGACATCGCGCGGCTGCACAGGCTCTTCGGCACCTGCATCGCCTTGCCGTCCGGACCCTTGACCGCCTTGATCACGATCGGGGTGCAGTAGACGCCCCGGTTGGCGAAGGCGGCGTAGGCGGCGGCGACGGACAGCGGCGAGACCTCGTTGGTGCCCAGGGTCAGCGAGGCGCCCTGGACCATGGCCCTGCCGTCGGCCCGGACGATGCCGAGCTTGCCCGCCATGGTGACGACCGGGCACAGGCCGACGTCTGCTTCCAGCGCCACGAAGTAGGTGTTGATCGAGTGCTTGAGCGCGTCGGGCATCGAGTACGGCCCGACCTCGCTCGTGCTCTCGTTCTGCGTGCCCTCGTTGGGCCCGGCGTGGATGGTCTCGCCCGAGCAGTTGGTGACGTCCGGGTAGCGGTCCATGTGGTAGGGCGACTCGTACGCCTGGTCGGGCTTGAACCCGGCCTCCAGGGCCGCGGCGGCGGTTATCGGCTTGAAGGTCGAGCCCTGCTGGAAGCCGACGCTGCTGCCCATGGCCTTGTCGACCGAGAGGTTGATCTGCGTCTGGTTCTTGCCGAAGCCGTACGGCTTGCTCTGGCCCATGGCGACGACCTCGCCCGTGCCGGGGCGCACCATCGTGTCCGCGGCGACGAACTTGTCGCTCTGGTAGACGTGCTCGCTCAGGCCCTTGAGCAGCGACTTCTGCGCCTTGGGGTCGAGCGTCGTGGTGATCGTCAGACCGCCGGTGTCCCACGCCTTCTGCCGGTCGGCCTTGGTCTTGCCGAAGGCGGCGTTCGTCAGGAACGTGTTGCGCACGTAGTCGCAGAAGAAGCCGGCCCCGTTGACGGCGGTGATGCAGCCGTTCTTCGAGCCCTTGTAGTTCAGACCCAGCGGCTGCTTCTGCGCGGCGGCCGCCTGCGCCGGGGTGATGTCGCCGAGCTGGCCCATCCGCATGAGCACCGTGTTGCGCCGGGCGAGGGCGGCGTCCGGGCTGGTGACCGGGTCGTAGCGGCTGGGCGACTGCACCATGCCGGCCAGCATCGCGGCCTGGGGCAGGGTGAGCTTGCTCGCGGAGGTGCTGAAGTAGCGCTGCGAGGCGGCCTCGATGCCGTAGGCCTGCTCGCCGAAGAAGGTGATGTTGAGGTAGTTCTCCAGGATCTTCTTCTTGCCGAGCTCCTTCTCGACCTGGATCGCGTACTTCATCTCCTTGATCTTGCGCCCGATCGTCTGCTGGGTGGCCTGGGCGACCTTGTCGGGGTCGTCGCCGGCCTCCTCCACGAAGACGTTCTTGACGTACTGCTGCGTCAAGGTGGACGCGCCCTGGGTGCCGCCGTCGGAGGCGTTGTTGCTGAGGGCGCGCAGGATGCCCTTCAGGTCGAGGGCGCCGTGCTCGTAGTAGCGCGCGTCCTCGATGTCGACGATGGCGTTCAGGATGTTCGGGCTCATCTTCTCGATCGGGACGACCGTGCGGTCACGCGAGTAGACCGTGGCGATGAGGCCGCCGTTGCGGTCGAGGATCTTCGAGGCCTGGCTGAGCGGCGGGGCCTTCAGCTCACCCGGCAGGTCGTCGAAGCCCGAGGCGGTGCCCTTGGCGGACAGGCCTATCGCGCCGACCGCGGGCAGTGCGATGCCCGCCAGGACGGCGCCGGCCAGAACACTGACGCCGAGGAACTTGGCGGCCTGCTGGGCCGAGGACAGCCCCCCGCCAGAACGCTTGTGAGCCATGAAGGCAGCCTACGTGGCGAATCCCCGGACGTACGCCCAGGTGTTCGCCTAGTCTGTAACAGACAGGGTGCGAACGTCGGCGCGCCCGTGTCCACAGTCCGCCTTCGTCATCACTCGTGTGGGTGATGGCTGTTGGCGTGCGCGCGCATATGGCGCCCACATATGGCGTAGGGCGCCCCATATGCCCGACGCGCACCTGCGGTCACTCCGTTGGGTGATCTGCCGCGCACGCATAGTCCATTCGGGCCATGCAAGATTGGGCCTGAAAGGGCTGTTGCGCCGCGCCTACCTTCCGTAACGTCCTCATCTGGCAGCGGTGAATATGCCGCGTGCCGCCGTGGGGGAGCCTCGAATTCGGGAGAGGACGGCGCCAGCATGAGCAGCTGGGTTACCGACTGGAGCACGCAGGCGGCTTGCAGGACGACGGACCCGGACGAACTCTTCGTCCAGGGCGCGGCACAGAACCGGGCGAAGGCGGTGTGCACCGGATGCCCGGTACGCACCGAGTGCCTGGCGGACGCGCTCGACAACCGGGTCGAGTTCGGGGTGTGGGGGGGTATGACCGAGCGCGAGCGCCGGGCGCTGCTGCGCCGCCGCCCAACGGTCACATCCTGGCGCAGACTGCTGGAGACCGCGCGGACCGAGTACGAGCGCAGCACCGGCCTGCTGCCGCTCGGCGACGAGGACGACTACGCCGCGGCGGGCTGACCTCCCGTCTCCGGCTCAGTCCGGCTCCGCGCCTCCGGCAGCGCCCGGCTCCGCGTCCTCCTCGCGCCCTCGCCCGCGCTCCCGCTCGAACGAGGATCAGGCCGCGGTGGGCCCCTCCGCGAGTTCGTCCCCGATGGCCCGCAGGCCCTCCAGGTCGTGCACATCGCCCGGCAGGGCGGTGACCTCTACCATCGGCACCTCCGGGTGGACGGACACGAAGCGGTCGCGGGTGCGTCGTTCACGCGCGACCACCTGCATGCGTTCGGCATGGAGGCGCAGCAGACCCGCAGCGAGCCGCTCGGTGCCGGCCGTAGCGGTGTCGCCCGCGCCCTCGGTTGCGTCGGCCGTACCGGCGTCGTCCGGTCGGTCCTGCCGGGAATCAGCATGCCCGGCCCCGTGATCCACAATGCGGCGGTCCGGATTTTTTTCGGTGAGAGCCACGTCACGCTCACCGGTCCGCGCCGTGTGCGCGCTCTCCTCCGCAGCTTCCGCCGCCGCGTCCTCCAGCGCCTCCGCGGCCGCGAGCGCCCGTTCCGCCGTCAGCTGGGCCGCGCCGCTGCCGTGCACCCGGTTGAGGACGAGCCCGGCGAGCGGCATGTCCTCGTCGGCGAGCCGCTCCACGAAGTACGCCGCCTCGCGCAGCGCGTCCCGCTCCGGGGCCGCGACGACCAGGAAGGCCGTACCGGGCGCCTGGAGCAGCCGGTACGTGGCGTCGGCGCGGGTGCGGAAGCCGCCGAACATGGTGTCCATCGCGGCCACGAAGGTCTGGATGTCGCGCAGCAGGCCGGCGCCCATGACCTTGTTGAGGGTGCCGGTCATCATCGACATCCCGATGTTCAGGAACTTCACCCCGGCCCGGCCGCCGACCTTCGCGGGCGCCATCAGCAGTTTGATGAAGCGGCCGTCGAGGAAGGAGCCGAGCCGCTTGGGTGCGTCCAGGAAGTCCAGCGCGCTGCGGCTCGGCGGGGTGTCGACGATGATCAGGTCCCACGCGTCCTGTGCGCGCAGCTGGCCCAGTTTCTCCATCGCCATGTACTCCTGCGTACCGGCGAATCCGGCCGACAGCGACTGGTAGAACGGGTTCTCCAGGATGGCCCTGGCGCGCTCCGGGTCGGAGTGCTGGACCACGACCTCGTCGAACGTCCGTTTCATGTCCAGCATCATCGCGTGCAGTGAGCCGCCGGCCGACCGATCGATTCCAGCCACCTCACGCGGTGTGTTGTCCAGCTCGGTCAGTCCCATCGACTGTGCGAGCCGCCGCGCCGGGTCGATGGTCAGCACCACCGCGGTACGGCCGCGCTCGGCCGCGCGCACGCCCAGCGCCGCGGCGGTCGTGGTCTTGCCGACGCCGCCGGAGCCGCAGCACACGACGATCCGGGTCTTCGGGTCGTCGAGCAGCGGGTCGATCTCCAGCTCGGGGCTCTCCAGGCTCATGTCACCACTCGCTTCACGCGTCGTCGTCCTCGGCCGTGGCGTCGTCGTCCGGTTCGCCGCTCGGTTCGCCGTCCGGTACGTCCTCGAATACGTCGCCGGGTACGTCCGCCGGTACGCCGCCGGCCGCGGGGACGCCGGGTACGGCCTGCTTGCGCAGGCTGTCGGCCAGCCGGTAGAGGCCGCCGAGATCGACGCCGTCGCCCAGCAGCTCCAGCTCGCGTACCGGCAGGCCCAGCGCGGCGATCTCGGCGCGCTGCTCGCGCTCCAGCACCACCCGCTGGGCGTGCTCGTGGGCCTGCTCCAGCAGCGGGTCCACCAGCCGCTCGGCCACCCCGCCGCGCCGCGCGCCGCCCAGGCCCGCCTGCGACAGGGCCTTCGCCACCGCGGTACGCCGCTTGCCCGCCGCCACCGCGCCGCTGTCGGCGGCGGCCTTGGCGATGTCACCGTCGGCCAGCAGCACCGGCCGCACCATGTTGACGATCACCGCGCCGACCGGCAGCCCGGCGGACCGCAGCTCGGCGACACCGTCCATGGTCTCCTGGACCGGCATCTCCTCCAGCAGCGTCACCAGGTGGATCGCGGTCTGCGGGGACTTCAGCACCCGCATCACCGACTGCGCCTGGTTGTATATCGGGCCCATCCGGGCGAGCCCCGCGACCTCGTCGTTGACGTTCAGGAAGCGGGTGATGCGGCCGGTCGGCGGGGCGTCCAGCACCACCGCGTCGTAGACCGGCCAGCCCGCCTTGTCCTTGCGCCGCACCGCCTCGCACACCTTGCCGGTGAGCAGCACGTCCCGGATGCCGGGGGCGACGGTGGTGGCGAAGTCGATCGCGCCGAGCTTGCGCAGGGCCCGGCCCGCGCGGCCCAGCTTGTAGAACATGTCCAGGTAGTCGAGCATCGCCAGCTCGGCGTCGATGGCGAGCGCGTGCACCTCGCCGCCGCCGGACGCCGAGGCGATCCTGCGCTCCTCGTACGGCAGCGCCTCCGTCTCGAAGAGCTGTGCGATGCCCTGCCGCTCCTCGACCTCCACCAGCAGCACCCGGCGGCCCTCCGCCGCGAGGGCGAGCGCCAGCGAGGCGGCGACCGTGGTCTTACCCGTGCCGCCCTTGCCCGTCACGATGTGGAGCCTGACGGCGGATGACTGTTGAGCGCTCACCTGGCGAGCCTAATTCCTTCCCCGCGGCAGGGTGGTGCTGGGAGAGATGCTCGTGGCGGTTTCGCGTGCGACGGTCGTCACGTTTCCGGCCCCGGCTGCGGCCCGCGCCTCGCGGCTCCGGCCCGCCCCGCCGGGCGCCCGGTCCGGCGGCGGGCGAGGCGATAAGGTCGCGCCATGGCGAAGAAGTGGGAATACGCGACCGTGCCGCTGCTCGTGCACGCGACGAAGCAGATCCTCGACACCTGGGGCGAGGACGGCTGGGAGCTGGTCCAGGTCGTGCCCGGCCCCAACAACCCCGAGCAGCTGGTGGCCTACCTCAAGCGGGAGAAGGACGCGTGAGCGGCGCCGTCGCCACCCGGCTCGCCGAGCTGGGCCTGACACTGCCCGAGGTCGTCCCGCCGCTGGCCTCGTACCAGCCGGCCGTACGGTCCGGGGCGTACGTGTACACGTCGGGCCAGCTGCCCATGGTGGACGGCAAGCTGCCGGCCACCGGCAAGGTCGGGGCCGAGGTCACGCCCGAGGAGGCGAAGGAGCTGGCGCGGGTCTGCGCGCTGAACGCTCTCGCGGCGGTCAAGTCCGTCGCCGGCGACCTCGACCGCATCGCGCGTGTCGTCAAGGTCGTGGGCTTTGTCGCGTCCGCTCCCGACTTCACGGGGCAGCCGGCTGTCGTCAACGGGGCGAGCGAGCTTCTCGGGGAGGTCCTCGGGGAGAAGGGCGTGCACGCGCGCAGCGCGGTGGGGGTCGCGGTCCTTCCGCTGGACGCGCCGGTCGAGGTCGAGATCCAGGTCGAGCTCCTCCCCTGAGAACGCGCACCCCGCGCGGCAGCGCACAGCGCACCCTCGTACAAAACGGTCCCGCCACGTAGAGTCCGGCTCATGACGGTGACGAACGGCGCGGCGGGCCAGCCGCCGGGGTGGCCCGAGCGGGTGCGGGCCCTGGCCCGGGGGGAGCTGACCCCCGCGACACCGCGCCGCGCGGCCACCGTGCTGCTGCTCAGGGACGACGTGTCCGGCGGGCGCCCCGCCGTCCACCTGCTGCGGCGGCGCACGTCGATGGCCTTCGCCGGCGGGATGTACGCCTTCCCCGGCGGCGGGGTGGATCCGCGGGACGAGCGCCCGGTGCGCTGGGCCGGGCCCGGCCTCACGGAGTGGTCCGCGCTGCTCGGGGTGGAGCCGGCCGCGGCTCAGGCGATCGTGTGCGCGGCGGTGCGCGAGACGTTCGAGGAGTCCGGCGTGCTGCTGGCCGGTCCGGCGGACGGCGCGGGTCTGGTCGAGGACACGACCGGCGCCGACTGGGAGGCCGACCGCACCGCTCTGGTCCGTCACGACGTGTCCTTCGCGGAGGTCCTGGACCGCCGCGGCCTGGCCCTGCGCAGCGATCTGCTGCGGCCGTGCGCCCGCTGGGTGACCCCGGAGTTCGAGGAGCGGCGGTACGACACCTGGTTCTTCCTCGCCGCCCTGCCCGCGGGCCAGCGCACCCGGGACGTGTCCGGCGAGGCCGACCGTACGGTGTGGCTCACGGCCCCCGACGCGGTCGCCGCCTTCGACCGGGGTGAGCTGACGATGCTCCCGCCGACGATCACGATGCTGCGTGACCTGCTGCCGTACGGCCGCGCGGCGGACGCGCTCGCCGCGACAGAAAAGCGGGACCTCGCACCGGTCATGGCGACGGCCACCGTGGACGAGGCGGGCACGGTGCTGCTGAGCTGGCCCGACCCCGCGCAGCCCCGTCACGTACGGCCCGACCCCGTACGGCCCGACCCCGTAAAGCCCGACCCCGTACAGTCCGGCCTCATACGCGGACAGGCGGCGGACCGGTGAGCGCGGGGACGGCGCCGGGGGCGCCGCACGCGGCGGTCGGCGGGTGGGCGACGGCCCGCGCGCTGTGCGTGCTCGCCCCGAACCCCTCGCCGATGACGCTGGACGGCACCAACACCTGGATCCTCGCCGAGCCGGATTCCGACCTGGCCGTCGTCGTCGATCCGGGGCCGCTGCACGAGGGGCACCTGGCCGCGGTCGTCGCGGCCGCCGAGCACGCGGGCAAGCGCGTCGCGCTGACGCTGCTCACGCACGGGCATCCGGACCACGCCGAGGGCGCGGCCCGTTTCGCCGAGCTGACCGGCACCGCGGTGCGGGCACTGGACCCGGCGCTGCGGCTCGGCGACGAGGGCCTGGCCGAGGGCGACACGGTGACGACCGGCGGCCTGGAACTGCGGGTCGTCGCGACGCCCGGCCACACCTCGGACTCGCTGTCCTTCCTGCTGCCCGCCGACGCGGCCGTGCTCACCGGCGACACGGTGCTGGGCCGCGGCACGACGATGGTGGCCCACCCCGACGGGCGGCTCGGCGACTACCTGGCCTCGCTGCGCCGCCTCCAGGCCCTCACCGTCGCGGGCGAGGCGGACACCGTGCTGCCGGGCCACGGGCCGGTGCTGGGGGACGCGCGCGGCGCGGTCGAGTTCTACCTCGCGCACCGCGCCCACCGGCTCGCCCAGGTCGAGACCGCCGTCGAGGCGGGCCTGCGCACGCCCGCGGACGTCGTCGCCCACGTCTACGCCGACGTCGACCCCGTGCTGTGGCCGGCGGCCGAGCTGTCGGTGCGCGCCCAACTGGACTACCTGCGAGAGCACGGACTGATCGAACAGCCATGAGCACTTTCACCCTGAACGATGTCTTCACCCCCCGCGACCCCGCCTTCGTCGCCGATCCCTACCCCGCCTACCGGGAGCTGCGCGCGGCCGGCCGCGCGCTGTGGTCCGAGCCGACCCGGCAGTGGCTGATCCCGCACCACGACGACGTCAGCGCCCTGCTGCGGGACCGCCGCCTGGGCCGTACATATCTGCACCGCTACAGCCACGAGGACTTCGGCCGCACCCCGCCGCCGCCCGAGCTGGAGCCCTTCACCGTCCTCAACGACAACGGGCTGCTGGACCTGGAGGCGCCCGCGCACACCCGGATCCGGCGGCTCGTCGCCAAGGCCTTCACCCCGCGCCGGGTGGAGGAGCTGGCACCGGTCGTGCAGCGGCTCGCGGACGAGCTGGTCGGGGCGCTGTACGCGGAGGGCGGCGGCGATCTGCACGCCGCCGTGGCCGAGCCGCTGCCGGTGGCCGTCATCGCGGAGATGCTGGGCATACCGGCCGCCGACCGCCCGCTGCTGCGGCCCTGGTCGGCGGGCATGACGGCGATGTACGAGCTGAACCCGGGCCCGGACGCGGCGCGGGCGGCGGTGACGGCGAGCGAGGAGTTCTCCGCCTACCTGCGCGAGCTGATCGCGGCCCGCCGCACCGACCCCGGCGACGACCTGATCAGCGCGCTCATCGCGGTGCACGACGACGGCGACGTGCTGAGCGAGCAGGAGATGGTCTCCACCTGCGCGCTGCTGCTCAACGCCGGGCACGAGGCCACCGTCAACACCACCGCGCTGGGCTGGCTGCATCTCTTCCGGCACCCGGACCAGCTGCGGCTCATGGCGCAGGCCGCGGCCGCGCCCTCGCCGGACGCGCTCGCGGACGGCGTCGAGGAGGTCCTGCGTTACGACACGCCGCTCCAGCTCTTCGAGCGGTGGGTGCTGGAGGACATCGAGGTCGGCGGCACGGTGATCCCGCGCGGCTCCGAGGTGGCCCTGCTGTTCGGCTCGGCCAACCGCGACCCGGCCCGCTTCGACGACCCCGAGCGCTTCGACGTCACCCGCCCGGCGGCCGGCAACAAGCACGTCAGCTTCGGCGCCGGCATCCACTACTGCCTGGGCGCCCCGCTGGCCCGCCTGGAGCTGGCCGCCTCCTTCGGCGCGTTCCTGCGCGACGCCCCCGGGATGAAGCCGGTGGCCGAGCCGGCCTGGCGCCCCAACTACGTCATCCGCGGAATCCGCGAGCTGCTCGTCACCTGGTGAGCCGGTCGGCCCGGCGGGGCCGTGCCGTGAGCCCGCGCCGCCCGCCTGCCCGCTCGTTTCCCGGCCGCCTCAGCCCGTGAGGTCGCGGCGCCGCAGCCCCGTCAGGCCCGCCGCGACCGCCGCCGCGGCGGCGAGGAGCAGCCAGGCGTACGGGGCCGCGTCCGGGCGGGCGCCGGGCAGGTCGGGGAGGTGGGTGAACGGCGACAGGTCGCTCACCGCCCGCGGCAGCCGCAGCACCTGCCCGAACTGCCCGAGCAGCACGCACGCGCCCAGCAGCCCCCAGGCGGCGGCCGCCGCGCGCGGCAGCAGCCCGAAGAGCGCCAGGCCCAGGCCCCCGAGGACCCACACCGCGGGGGCCTGGGCGACGGCCGCGCCCGTCAGCCGCGGCAGCTGCGCGCCGACGTCGTGCACGCTCAGCCCGTACGCCAGGCCCGTCGCCGCGCCCGCGGCGGCCAGCAGCGCGACCGGGCCGAGCAGCGCGTGCAGCAGATGGCCCGCCGCCCAGCGGAGCCTGCCCACCGGGTGGGCGAGCAGCGCCTCGGCGCCGCCGCCGGTCTCCTCGGCGCGCAGCCGCAGCAGGCTCTGCACCGCGTAGGCGGCCGCCGCGACGCCGTACACCCCGACGACCGTGGACAGGAAGGCGTCGGTCAGGCCGCTGTGGCCGCCCATACGGTGCAGGATGTCGTCGACCTGGTGGTTGTCGCCCACGATGTCGCCGACGGAGTCGGTGACCGAGCCGTAGACCGCCCCAGCGACGACCAGGCCCGCACCCCAGCCGAGCAGGCTGCCGCGCTGGAGCCGCCAGGCGAGGGCGAGCGGCCCGCGCAGCGTCCCGGTGGCGCGGCCGGGCCTGCCGGGCAGCAGGCCCGCCCCGATGTCGCGCCGCTCCACCACGGCGTAGGCGAGAGCGCAGCACCCGGCGGCGAAGGCGGCGGGCAGCGCGAGCACCCACCAGGACTCGCCCGCGTACGGGTGCAGGTGCTCCAGCCAGCCCAGCGGGGAGGCCCACACCAGCGGCGAGGAGGCGTCCGGGCGGGCCGCGTCGCCCGCGGCCCGCAGCAGGAAGGCGGCGCCCAGCAGCGCCCCGGACAGGCCGCGGGCGGCCCGCGCGGTCCCGGTGAGCTGGGCGACGACGGCGGCGACGCCCGCGAAGGCGAGGCCCGCGGCGGCCAGTTGCAGGCCCAGCGCGACCGAGCCCGCGAGGCCCTGGCCGAGCACCGTCAGCCCGGCGGCGGCGGCCACGGCGACGCCGGTGTTCGCGGCCAGCGCCGCGGACAGGGCGGCGGTCAGCGGCGCGCGCCGGTCGACCATGGTGGAGCCGAGCATCTCCTGGCGCCCGGTCTCCTCCTCCTCGCGGGTGTGCCGGACGACCAGCAGGATGCTCATCAGCGCGGTCAGCGCGGCGCCGATGACACCGAGCCGCCACGCGGTCAGGGCACCGACGCTGTGGGCGTCGTGGACGGGGCCGTAGAAGGCGCGCAGCGGGCCGCTGGCGTTGGTGCTGCGGGCGAAGTCGGTGCGTTCGGCCTGGTCGGCGTAGAGCGAGCGGTAGGAGGCGCAGCTGCCGGCGACGGTCGCGGCCATGGCGTAGACCCAGCCGGGGATCATGATCCGGTCGCGGCGCAGCGCCAGCCGGGTCAGGGTCGCGGTGCCCGCGGGGGCGAGGGTGCTCACCGGGCGCCGCCGGGGGCGGCGAGCGGGGCGGGTGCGGGCGCGGCGGTGGTGTAGTGCCGCAGGAACAGCTCCTCCAGCGTCGGCGGGCGGCTGGTGAGGGCGCGTACACCGCAGTCGGCGAGGGTGCGCAGCAGGTCGGCGAGCCGGTCGTTGTCGGCGGTGAGGGTGACGCGGCAGCCGTCGACCGTCGTGTCGTGCACGCCGGGCAGGGCGTCGAGGCCGTCGGGGACGCGGTCCAGCTCGGCCGTCACCGTCGTCCGCGTGAGGTGGCGCAGCTCGCCGAGGGCGCCGCACTCCACCGTGCGGCCCGCGCGGACGATGCTCACCCGGTCGCACAGCGCCTCGACCTCGCCCAGGATGTGGCTGGACAGCAGCACGGTGGCGCCGCGGTCGCGCGCCTCGCGCACGCAGTCGCGGAAGACCTCCTCCATGAGCGGATCCAGGCCCGACGTCGGCTCGTCGAGGACGATCAGCTCGGCGTCGGAGGCGAAGGCGGCGACCAGGGCGACCTTCTGCCGGTTGCCCTTGGAGTACGCGCCGCCCTTCTTCGTCGGGTCCAGCTCGAAGCGCTCCAGCAGTTCGTTCCTGCGGGCGGCGGTGGCGCCGCCGCCGAGCCTGCCGAAGAGGTCGATGATCTCGCCGCCGCTGAGGTTGCGCCACAGCGTGACGTCCCCCGGCACGTAGGCCAGGCGCCGGTGCAGCGGGACCGCCTCGTGCCACGGGTCGCCGCCCAGCAGGCGGGCGGTGCCGCCGTCGGCCCGGATGAGGCCCAGCAGGACGCGGATGGTGGTGGACTTCCCGGCCCCGTTGGGCCCGAGGAAGCCGTGCACCTCGCCGGTGGCGACGGACAGGTCGAGCCCGTCGAGTGCGCGGGTGCGGCCGAACGTCTTGACCAGTCCGGCCACGTGAATTGCCCGGTTCATGCTTCGGAATCTACGCTATCTTCAGAAATTTGTGAAGTTCACGAAAGGGTTAAACTTTCGGAGCAGAGCCCGGAGCGGGAGGCGGACGGTGCAGCAGGAACCAGTACGGACTTTTGACGGCCCGCAGGGCGCCGCGGGCGACACGGCCGCGCCCGTGTCCTCGCAGGAGGAGGCGGCGGACGGCGGGGGGCTGGAGCCGGAGGCGGCGGCCTTCGTGGAGCGGTTCGCCGGGCAGCTCGCCGACGCCGGGATGCCGCGCATGCCCGCCCGGATCTTCGCCGCCCTGCTGGCCTCGCCGGACGGCGCGCTCAGCTCGGCCGAGCTGTCCGACCGGCTGCTGGTCAGCCCGGCGGCCGTGTCCGGCGCGGTGCGCTACCTCGCGCAGACCGGGCTGATCGGCCGCGAGCGGCACCCCGGCTCACGGCGCGAGCTGTACCGGCTGCACAGCGACCAGTGGTTCGAGACCTTCACCAGCCGCGAGCAGATGCTCGGCCGCTGGGAGGCCACGCTGCGCTCGGGCGTGCACAGCCTCGGCGAGGACAGCCCGGCCGGGCGGCGGCTCGCCGAGACCGCCGACTTCTTCGTCTTCCTCCAGCGTGAGCTGGTCGCCCTGCTCGACCGCTGGCACGAGCAGCACGGGCGGCGCGAGGAGGCCTGACGCCCCCGCGGCTCAGTGCCGCGGCACCGTCAGCCGCCAGGCCGCGGGCTCGACCGTCCAGGTGCGGGTGCGGACGGGGCCGGTCACGGCGGAGTCGGCCCGGTAGCGGAAGTCGCGGCCCGAGACGGTGACGGTGCGGGCCCGCGCCCGTACCGGCCCCGCGCCCTCCGGGCGGCGTACGCACACCTCGGCGAGACCGGCCGGCGCCGGGCGGACGGACACCTCCTGCACCGGCTGGTCCAGATCGGCCAGCAGCACCCCGTCGGCCTCCACGCGCAGCCGCTGCCGCGGCGGGTGGTGGCCGCCCGCGGGTATCGGCGCGGTCAGGGTGCGCACGAGCTGGCGGGCGGTCTTCTCGACGGGCGTCCACCAGTGCGCGGTGGTCTGCGGGAGCGGCGCCCCGCACGGGATGCTGAGGGCGCCCAGGACGATGCCGCCGCTCTCGTCGACCAGCAGGTCGAGCTCGCGGTGGGAGCCGTCCAGCACCGCGCGGGCCGCGGCCGGGACGTCGCCGGGCACGCCGAGGCCGCGGGCGAGCGCCGAGCGCTGGCCGATCGGCACCAGGGCGAGCGGCGCCTCGTGCAGGGTGCGGTCGCGGTGCAGGGCCCGTACGGTACGCAGCAGGGCCAGGTCGTCACCGAGCAGGACGGGGCGGCGCCGCCCGCGGTGGGCGAGGGCGCGCTCGGCCTCCTCGTCGGACTCCGGGAAGACGATCTTCACCGACGCGGCTCCCGCGAAAAGAACATCTCTCGCAATTCGGACGGACTCGCCATCGGCCGCCCGCGCTGCCGGATCGACGACCAGCAGCAGGTCCGACCTCCGGACGGAGTCCGGCGGGGGATGCCCAGGAGGGTGAGCCGACACCTTGGTCCTTCCTCAGGTAAAATCTCGGTGCAAGAGCCCCTTGCGCCTTTGCGTCAGGGGCTTCGTCTATTCCGGGGCAGGTTTCGACGGCTCTGCACGTTGGACATGCCCCGCCCGGAAGGGGTGTACGCCTGTGCCCGCACTTGTGCTGCTCGGTGCTCAGTGGGGTGACGAGGGCAAGGGGAAGGCCACCGACCTGCTCGGCGGCTCCGTCGACTACGTAGTCCGCTACCAGGGCGGCAACAACGCCGGACACACCGTCGTTGTCGGCGACCAGAAATACGCACTCCACCTCCTCCCCTCCGGGATCCTCTCGCCCAGTTGCACTCCGGTGATCGGCAACGGGGTGGTCGTCGACCCGGCCGTGCTGCTCTCCGAGCTGAGCGGGCTGGGTGAGCGCGGTGTCGACACCTCCAAACTGCTGATCAGCGGTAACGCCCATCTGATCACGCCCTATCACCAGACCATCGACAAGGTGACGGAGCGCTTCCTGGGCAAGCGCAAGATCGGCACCACCGGGCGCGGCATCGGCCCGGCGTACGCGGACAAGATCAACCGCGTCGGCATCCGCGTGCAGGACCTGTTCGACGAATCGATCCTCCAGCAGAAGGTCGACGCGGCGCTCCAGGACAAGAACCAGATCCTGGTGAAGATCTTCAACCGGCGCGCGATCAGCACCGAGCAGGTCGTCGAGGAGTACCTCGGCTACGCCGAACTGCTCAAGGACTACGTCGCGGACACCGCGCTGATCCTCAACCAGGCGCTGGACGAGGGCAAGGTCGTGCTCATGGAGGGCGGCCAGGGCACACTCCTGGACGTCGACCACGGCACCTACCCCTTCGTCACCTCGTCCAACCCGACGTCCGGCGGCGCCTGCACCGGCAGCGGTGTGGGCCCGACGAAGATCACCCGGGTCATCGGCATCCTCAAGGCCTACACAACGCGCGTGGGCTCGGGGCCGTTCCCCACCGAGCTGTTCGACGAGGACGGCGAGCGGCTGCGCACGGTGGGCCACGAGTTCGGCGTCACCACCGGACGCAACCGGCGCTGCGGCTGGTTCGACGCGGTGATCGCCCGCTACGCCACCCGCGTCAACGGCCTGACCGACTTCTTCCTGACCAAGCTCGACATCCTCACCGGCTGGGAGCAGATCCCGGTCTGCGTCGCCTACGAGATCGACGGCCGCCGCGTCGAGGAACTGCCCTACAGCCAGACCGACTTCCACCACGCCAAGCCGGTCTACGAGTACCTGCCGGGCTGGTCGGAGGACATCACCAAGGCGAAGACCTTCGCCGACCTGCCGAAGAACGCGCAGAGCTACGTCAAGGCGCTGGAGGAGATGTCCGGGGCGCCGATCTCCGCGATCGGCGTCGGTCCCGGCCGGACCGAGACGATCGAGATCAACTCGTTCCTGTGAGCCGTGTCTGACGGCCCTTCCGGTAAGCCCCGCGCACCAGGTGCGCGGGGCTTACCGCTGCCCGGCTACGCGTCCGGCTGCTTCTTGTAGACCGGCGGGTGCTTCTCGCCCGCCACACCGAGCCGCTTGAGGTGCGTGGCGTCCTGCAGCACGAGGGTCGTCGCGCTGCCCGGGGAGCAGGAGGCGGCGGGCTTGCCGGAGACCACCGACGACGGGCTCAGCCGGACCGGCGAGCCCGCGTCCGTCACCGTCATCAGCCACTGGCACTGGTAGAGGGTGTGGACGCCGTCCGTGCGGTCGCCGTTGAGGGTCACCGTGCCGTCCGGGCCGATGACCAGCGTGCGCGAGTCCGTCACGCCCGCCGCCGTGTCGTAGGACGTCTGCCAGGTGCCGACGAGGTCCGCGGGCGGCTCGACACGGGCGGTGCCGTCCCCGCCGTCCGTCGCCGCGGGCGACGGGTCCTGCGACGCGCTCGGCGTGCCGCCGGGCGCCGACGTCGCTACGGGCGCGGCCGACGAGGTCCCGGCGGTCGGCGCGCCGGTCGCGGGCGGCGACCCCTGCGTGCCGTGGCCCTTCCCCTGGACCAGGACGTACGCGGTGGCGCCGCCCGCCGCGACCGCGAGCAGCGCCAGGGCGGCCACCAGCGCGCCGCGCCGCCCGCGCCGCGGCTGCGGCGGGGGAGCAGGGGCCTGCACGGCGGTCGGGGCCACGGGAGCGGGCGGTGCGACCGCCTCCGGCGCGGGCGGCGGGGTGCGCTCCGGGGGCGGGGCCTCCGCACCCGTCCGGCCCGCCGCCGTGGTCGTCGCCCCGGGCTCCGCCCCCGACTCCGCCTCCAGTTCCAGCTCCAGCAGTTGGACGGCGTGCCGCCCGAGCTGCGCCACGATCGCGCTCGGCAGCCACGGCTCGGCCCTCCCCGCGTCGGGCTCCTGCGCCGCCGCCCCGCCCCGCGCGCCGTCGATGAGCTCCAGGACCCGGGTGAGGGAGGGGCGCTCCGCCGGGTCCTTGGTCAGGCACGCGGCGACCAGGGCGCGCAGGCCCTCCGGCACCGCGGTCAGGTCCGGCGGCTCCTGCACGATGCGGAACATCTGGGCGTGCACCCCGCTGCTCGCCGCCCCGAAGGGCTGCAGCCCGGTCGCCGCATAGGCCAGCACGGAGCCGAGGCAGAAGACGTCGCAGGCCGGGGTGACACGGTCGCCGCGCACCTGCTCGGGCGACATGAAGGCGGGGGAGCCGACCATGGCGCCGGTGTGGGTGATCGAGCCGCTGCCGTCGGCGACCGTCTCCAGGGCGCGGGCGATGCCGAAGTCGATGACCCGGGGGCCGTCGATCGTGATCATCACATTGGACGGCTTGAGGTCGCGGTGCACCAGACCCGCGGTGTGGATGTCGGTCAGCGCGTGCGCGAGCCCCGCGGCGAGCACCGCGACCGAGCGCTCCGGCAGCGGCCCGTAGTCCTTGATCACCTGGTGCAGCGAGGGTCCCGGCACGTAACCGGTGGCCACCCAGGGGATCTCCGCCTCGGTGTCCGCGTCCAGCACCGGCGCGGTCCATGTCCCGCCGACCCGCAGCGCCGCGCGCACCTCGCGGCGGAAACGGCCGCGGAATTCCTCCTGCGCCGCCAGTTCGGGGCGCACCAGCTTCACCGCGACCGTGCGGCCGCGCTCCGAACGCGCGAGGAAGACCCGGCCCATGCCGCCGGTGCCCAGCCTGCCGAGCAGCCGGTAGGCCCCGATCCGCTGCGGATCGTCCGCTCTGAGCTGGTCGACCATGCGTGTTCCCCCGTCTCCGCCCCGACGTGACGTGCGCGCGCCACCCCCCTGCCAGAGCGAAGAATATGCGTACGAAACTTCGTACGGAGGTGCGGAGGCCGCGCGCGGCACCGCCGGGCCTCGCCTAAGGTGTCCCCCTGCGGGACCGCGCGCCGCAGCGACCGCGGCCCGCGGGCAGGACGCGTCCGGCGAGCGCGAACAGGCACGGCGAGCGCGGACAAGTACGGCGAGTACGGCGAGCACGGCGAGTGAGGAGGCGGGGATGCCGGAGACCGGCGGCCCGGCCGCGGCGGTACGGCGCAGCAGCCTGCGCCAGCAGATCGCCGACGCCCTGCGCGACGAGGTGCTCACCGGCCGCCTCCAGGCAGGCCGGCACTTCACCGTCAAGGAGATCGCCGAGCTGTACGGGGTGTCCGCGACCCCGGTGCGCGAGGCGCTCGTCGACCTGGCCGCGCAGGGCCTGCTCGACGTCGAGCAGCACCGCGGCTTCCAGGTACGGCAGTTCAGCGCCGCCGACTTCCGCTCCCTCACCGAGGCCCGCGCCTTCGTCGTCGAGGCCTTCTTCCGCGAGCTGGCCGGCCGGGAACGCGGCATGGGCGAGGTCCCCGCCGACGTCCTGGCCTCCGTCCGCCGCCGCGCCGAGGCCGCCGCGCACGCCGCCCAGGCCGGCAGTCTCGACGTCCTCGCGGGCTGCGACCTGCGCTTCTGGCGCGAGCTGTCCGCGATCCGCGGAAACCCGCACATCTGCGACTTCCTCGACCGCATCCGCACCCAGACGTGGATCTACGCCGTCCCCCACCTGCGCGCCCTCGCCGACCCCGCGGGCGTCTGCTGGGCCGGGCACGTCGCCCTCGTCGACGCCGTCGCCCAGGGCGACACCGCCGCCGTCCACGCCCTCACCGCGGAGTCCAACGCGCACACCCGCGCCCTGCTCGAAAAGCTGGCGCCCGCACGCTCCTGACGCGACCGGCACGGGCGACTTACGCTGTACGCCCCCGACCGGATGGAGTTCGTACGTGGCCTGCGACCTGTGGCTGGTGCCGCTGGTGGACGTCCTCTGCCACAGCCCGGAAAACCCCTTCTCCGAGGAACTCGCCCGCTACGACAAGGCACTCGGCGACGCCGGACAGCCGCCCGTGCCCGTCTACGCGTACATGCCCGGACTGTCCGGAGACGTCGCCCCCATCGCCTGCTTCGACTACGACGCGCTGCACTTCCTGCGCCGCGCCTACCTCCTGAGCCTGCAAGGGCTCGAAGTGTCGCCCGTCGACGAACTCGGCGGGGACTACGAGCAGTTGCTGGAGATGTTCGAGAGCACCGCGCAGGCCTCCCACCTGGTGTGGCACTACGACCACGCGGGCGCCTACGTGCCGCTGGACTTCCCGCACCCGGTCGTCAACGACGAACTACTGGAGAGCGGCGGCCCGCTGGGCTCCAGCCACGGGCTGCTGCGCGAGCTGGAGTTCGTCGCGCCCGCGATCGGCATCGACCCCGCCAACCCGCCGCAGGCCCCCGCACCGCCCGAGCGCCACACCACGCTGGAGGAACCCGCCCTCACCGGCGCGGAACCGCCCGCCGGGCCCTTCGCGCGCGAGCACCACGTCTGGCTCGGCCTGCACGCGGCGGCGACCCGCTCGCTCGGCCAGGGCTCCATGATCGTCTTCAGCTGAGCGCACCCCCGTGGCCGGCCCGGCGGACCGCCGGGCCGGTCACGGCCGCGGATTCTCCGGCGGACGCTGGCGCGGCATGGTCGGCCGGGCACTGGGATGCGGCACGCGCGGCGGCGGAGGCTCGGTACGGGCCGGGGTCCACGCGGGCGACTGCGTCCGCAGCGGCGTCCCCGCCGACCCCGGGCCGAAGTCCACCATCCACTCCGCCGTCTCCATACGGACCAGGTCCGCCACGTCGTCGCAGAAGCGCCGCAGAATCGCCAGACAGCGCTCCGCGGCCTCCCCCGCGGTGCCCTCCGCCGGGCCCAGCACCTCCCGCACGCTCTCCGACGCCCAGTCGAAGCGCAACTGCTCCAGCCGCCGCTCCACGCCCTGCGCGGTGCCCACGTCCCGCATCCAGCCCGCCGTCAGCCCCAGCACACGGTCCGCGGCCACGCACACCGTCGCCAGCAGCAGCGCCAGATACCCCCACGCCACCGGCGACCCGCCCGCCCCCGCCAGCTCCGCGAGCGGCAGCGCCGCGCCCACCGCGGCGAACGCCGCCGCCCCGCAGCGCAGCAGACGCGCCCCGCGACGCTTCCACACCCGGTCCCGCAGATACCAGTCCGCGGTGCGCAGCGCCCCGCACTCCGCCCACCGGTACAGCTCGTCCAGGCGCTGCGCGGGCTCCCCCCAGTCCCCGCGCGGGAAGGGCAGCGCCCGCAGGTCCTCGCGGCGCACCCGGCCACCGCCCGGCGGCCCGTACGCCGGGCCCTCCACCGCGTCGCGCGGCTCCTCCGGCCGCTCGTCGTACGGCTCGCGCCGCTCGTCGTACGGCCCCTCGTACCGCTCGTCGTACGGGTCGTGCCGGGGGTGCAGCGCCCGCCGTTCAGGCTCCTCCCGAGGGGACTCCTCGGGATACATGTCCTGCTGCCCCACCGCACGCTCCCTCGCACCGCTCCGTGACCTGAAGTGACGAAGCTCTCTTCTTAGCGCCGAACGCCGGGGCCCGGCGGGGACGATCCCGGGTTTCCGCCCCGGCGGGCTGCGTGAGCAGGTGTGGGACCCGGACGGCGGTCGCCCGAAAGAGTGAGGTCGGCGGTGCCGGTGCGGGCCACTACCCTGGTGCGCGTGAAGGTCCTTGTCATCGGCGGCGGAGCCCGCGAACACGCCCTGTGCCGTTCCCTGTCCCTCGACCCGGACGTCACGTCCCTGCACTGCGCCCCGGGCAACGCGGGCATCGCGGACGTGGCCGAACTGCACCCGGTCGACATCCTCGACGGCGCCGCCGTCGCCGCGCTCGCCGCCGACCTCGGCGCCGACTTCGTCATCGTCGGCCCGGAGGCCCCGCTCGTCGCCGGAGTCGCCGACGCGGTCCGCGCCCGCGGCATCGACTGCTTCGGCCCCTCCGGGGAAGCCGCCCAGCTCGAAGGGTCCAAGGCCTTCGCCAAGGACGTCATGGCCGCAGCCGGTGTGCCCACCGCGCGCTCCTACGTCTGCGCCACCGCCGACGAGATCGACCGCGCGCTCGACGCCTTCGGCGCGCCCTACGTCGTCAAGGACGACGGGCTCGCCGCGGGCAAGGGCGTCGTCGTCACCGACGACGCCGCCGCGGCCCGCGAGCACGCGCTCGCCTGCGTCGCCGCGCCCTCCGGCCGGGTCGTCATCGAGGAATACCTCGACGGACCCGAGGTCTCGCTCTTCGCCGTCACCGACGGCCACACCGTCGTCCCCCTCCAGCCCGCCCAGGACTTCAAACGCGCCCTCGACGGCGACGAGGGCCCCAACACGGGTGGCATGGGTGCGTACTCGCCGCTCCCGTGGGCCGACCCCAAACTCGTCGACGAGGTCGAGCGGACCGTCCTGCAGCCCACCGTCGACGAGATGCGCCGCCGCGGCACGCCCTTCGCGGGCCTCCTCTACGCCGGGCTCGCCATCACCTCCCGCGGCGTCCGCGTCATCGAGTTCAACGCGCGCTTCGGCGACCCCGAGACGCAGGTCGTCCTCGCGCGGCTGCGCAGCCCCCTCGCCGGGCTGCTGCGCGCCGCCGCGACCGGGCAGCTCGCCGCGTACCCCGCGCTGCGGTGGAGCGACGACGCGGCCGTCACCGTCGTGATCGCCTCCCACAACTACCCCGGCACGCCCCGCGTCGGCGACCCCATCACCGGGCTCGCCGAGGCGGAGTCCGACGCCGCGTACGTCCTGCACGCGGGGACGCGGTTCGACGCGGAGGGGGGTGTGGTCAGTGCGGGCGGTCGCGTTCTGTCGGTGACCGCGACCGGGGCGGATCTGGGCGCCGCGCGCGCCTCGGCGTATGCGGCGGTTGCCGCGGTGCGGCTCGACGGGGCGCACCACCGGTCCGACATCGCGGAGTCCGCGGCTGCGGGGTGAGGTGGGGGGCGCTCCGTTCTGCGTGGCGCGGCTCGCCGCGCGACCTTCCCTGCGGTGGGGGCTGGTCGCGCATTTCTTCGCCCCGCTTTACGCGGCGCGACGCTGGGTGGGTCGGGGGCCGCCACGGGGCACCTCCTCGGAATGCGCCTTCGGCCTCTTGCCGTGTTGGTGAGCTACTCCCAGCGCATTCCTGCGGGGGCACCCCGCACCGTCCCCCTCCAGGCCGGTTCAGCGGCTGCCTGCCGGTGGGGGTGAGCGCTTTTGGGGCACGTCCGCGAGGGAGAGTCCCCGTTTTTCAGGGGCGCGTGGGGGTACCTCCCAGGCGAAGCTCTGGGGGAGAACTGCGCGCTCAGCCCCCACCGGCGGACGGTCGCGAACGTCACCGCAAGGCGCAGCCGGGGGAAGTTGGGGGGGAAGCCACTCCAAGGAGTGATGGGTCGGCCGTATGGCTGACCCGCTCGGGAGGGGCGAACTAGGGTGCCGGAGGCGCACCGCAGGACATTGCGGCAAACAGCCGTACGGCCATTGCGATGTCGGTGGGCGGTGCGACAGTGGGGGGAGGCCGTCACCGGGGCGGTCGCCGACGCGCAGGGGGTGAGCCGCCCGATGGCCGGAGAAGCAGGCGAGGCATTCGCGCGGGCCCGCGCCCTCGCGGTCCTGCGGGTGCGCGGCGCCGCGCTCACCGCGGCCCTGCTGCCCGCGGCCGCCGCCGTGCTGCTGCACGCCGCCGCCGCGACCGGCCGTCTTTCCGGTGCCGGGTGGGAGGGGGTCCGCTGGGGCGTGACGGGCGTGGCGCTCGTCGTGCTGGCGGTGTCCGCGGCTGTGGCCGCGGTGATCGTGCGGGCCCGCCCCGCGGTGAGCCCGGCGGTGCCCGTGTCGGAGACCGCCGCCCCTGACCTGCACCGGATGGTCGCCGACCTGGCGGAGACGCTTCAGGTGCCGGCCCCGTCGGGCATAGAGCTGACGCCGGACTGCGACAGCTGGCTGGAGGACCGCAGGCCGGTTTCGGGCGCGGTGGAGCGGCGGCCCGCTCCCGTGCTGGTGATCGGTTCGCCGTTCTTGTGGTGGATGCGGGTCGCGGAGTTGCGCGCGCTGCTCGCGCCGGTGGTCGCGGGTACGGGTGCGGCGGCCGATCCGGAGATATTCGCCGCCCGCCGCTTCGTCCGCGGGCTGGACGCCGCCGTGGCGGTCGCCGGGCAGGGCCGGCGCGAGCGGTCGGTGCTGCTGCGGCCCGCGTACGGGGTGCTGGGCTGGTCGGCGCGGCTGCTGTTGCGCGGGTGCCGCGCGCATGTCGCGGAAATGGAGCGCGGGGTGGCCGCGGGCGCGTCCGAGCGGGCGCAGGCCGTGGACTACGGGCTGCGGATCGTCGCCCAGGAACAGGTCGGGCTCGCGTACGCGGGCTGGGACCGGCTGCTGACCCGGGTCGCACTGCCCGCGTGGCGGATGGGCCGCTGGCCCTCCCGGCTGGACGCCGGGGTGGTCGCCGCCCTCACCGAGCTGTCCCGCCGGGACCGGCTGGCCGACGGTTTCGAGAGCAGGCTCGGCGAGCGGCCCGCGTGCGATCTGCTGGAGGAGCCCGGTGTGGTGGACGAGGCGGTGTCGCTGCTCGCGGCACGGCTCTTCCACGGCGGCGCCCGGTGCGCCGGGCCCGACTGGGCGCCGGTGAGCTGGGCCCGCTATCCCGACGAGGTCGTCGACCGCATCTGGCGGATGGAGGCCGCGCGGCTGATACGCGTGCTGGACGAGGTGCGGCCGGGGCGGCGGACGGCCCCGGCGGGCGCCGCCTCCGAGTACGGGCCCTCGGCCCGCGGCCGCGGGGTGCTTCTCGACTCCGAGCCCGGCAGCGCGACGCTGGCCCGCGTCATCGACCGGCTCGCCGCCGGGGGCAGCGAGGAGCTGGCCGCGCGCATCGGGGCACTCGTCGCCGCGGACGAGACGGCGGGGTCGGTCCCGGCGTCCGGGGACACGCCCGTGTACGAGCTGCTGCCGCCGCGGACGGGGCGCGAGCTGCTGACCGAGCATGTCACGGCGATCGTGTGCTGTGCCGCGGTGGACACGGCGGGTGCGGGTGCGGGGCTCGACTGGCTCGACGGTCCCGCCCTGGTGGTCGACGGTGCCCGTCGCGGCGACCTCGGATGGCCCGTCCTCCGCCTCGTCGAGAACGGCGACGCCGCCCCTCTCCGGGCCTGGCTCTCCGCGCTCGGCGTCCGCCCGGAGGAATCCCTCCGCCTCACCTAGGCTCTCGTCCGCCGACACCGAGCCAGCCGCGTTCGAGGAGCTCGAAGGCGCGGACGACGGCCGCACGCGGGTCGTCGTGGCCGCGGGCGGCGCGCGGGGCCTCCAGGGCGAAGTGGGCCAGCGCGGTGCAGGCGGGATCGTCCGCGGGCAGGCCGCAGTCCTCGGCGACGGCCGCGGCCAGGGCCGCCGTGTGGCGCAGCCACATGGCCTGGACGTAGTCGCGCAGGGCCGGGGTGTTGTCGACCAGGTCGAAGAAGGCGGTGAAGCGGTCGTCGCTGCCGGCTGCCGCCATGCGGTAGTGCAGCGCGTGCTCGCACAGGGCCCCGGGGACCGACTGTCCGGCGGGGCGGTCGCGTACGGCGGCGAGCAGGCGGGCCTCCTGCTCCTCGTCCTCGTCGAAGACCAGGGCTTCCTTGACCGGGAAGTGCTTGAACAGCGTGGTGGTGGACACGTCGGCGGCGTCCGCGATCTCGCGGATGCCCACGTCGTCGTAGCCGCGCTCCAGGAACAGGCGCAGTGCCGCGTCCGCGATGGCCTGGCGGGTGGCGGCCTTCTTGCGCTCGCGGCGGCCCGGGGGCGTCGTCGCTGTGCCGGTCTCGGGGCTGCTCATGGGGTCGATCGTACCGTTCGGTTGCCCGAGTGCAAAAGTGGAACGGTTGCACTTGTTGTGTCGGTGTGCTTTTCTGGTGAGGCGGGTCGAGGCACCGCCCGACCGCCCCCACCTCCCGAATCCCGACCCCCGAAAGGGGTGATCCACCATGTCCGCGACCGCGTCCCCCACCCCCGCGCAGCCCGGCACCGTGCCGAGGAACGTGCGCTGGGTACTGCTCGGCGTCATGCTCGCGATGTTGCTCTCGATGCTCGACAACATGGTCGTCAGCACCGCGATGCCGACGATCGTCGGCGATCTGGGCGGCCTGGAGCACATCTCCTGGGTCGTCACCGGCTACACGCTCGTCACCGCCGTCACCACCCCGATCTGGGGCAAGCTCGGCGACCTGTTCGGGCGCAAGCCCCTGTACCTGGCGTCCATCGCCGTGTTCGTCGCCGGATCGGCGCTGTGCGGCGCGGCCGGATCCATGACCGAGCTGATCGCCTTCCGGGTCGTGCAGGGCATCGGCGCCGGGGGCATCGGCGCGGGCGCCTTCGCGCTGATCGGCGCCCTCGTGCCGCCGCGCGAGCGCGGCAGGTACCAGGGCATGACCGCCTCCGTCATGGCGATCGGCACGGTCGGCGGCCCGCTGCTCGGCGGCTTCGTCACCGGCCACTTCGACTGGCGCTGGGCCTTCTACATCAACCTGCCGCTCGGCCTGGTGGCCCTGGGATGGCTGTGGCGGGACCCTGCACGTTCCCGCCCGGCGCATCGAGGCACGGATGGACTGGGCGGGCATCGCCCTGCTGACCGGTGCCGTCACCGCGATCGTGCTGGCCGCCACCTGGGCGGGCACGACCTACGCGTGGGGGTCCTGGCAGGTCGTCGGCCTCGGCGTGGCCGCCGTGCTCGGACTCGTCGCGTTCGTCGCCGTGGAGAAGCGCGCCGGTGAGCCGCTGCTGCCGCTGAGCGTGTTCACCAACCACCGCAACTACCCGCTGGCGATGGTGATGATCCTCGTCGCCGGTGTCGTCATGTTCGGTGCGGGCCTGTACCTGCCGCTGTTCCAGCAGACCGTGCAGGGCGCCTCCGCCACCGACTCCGGGCTGCTGATGCTGCCGATGATGATCCCCGTGGTGATCGTCTCCACCGTCGCGGGCAAGATCATGTCCGCGACCGGCAGGTACAAGGTCTTCCCCGTCCTCGGGGCCGTGTTCCTCACTACGGGCCTGGGGCTGCTGGCCACCATGGGCACCGGTACGTCCTCCTGGCTGACCTGCGCCTACATGGTCCTCGTCGGGATCGGCCTCGGCTTCACCCTGCAGATGGCGGGCACCATCGCGCAGAACAGCGTGCCGCTGCGCGACATGGGCGCCGCCATGAGTTCGGTCAACCTCTTCCGCACGCTCGGCGGATCCCTCGGTGTCGCCGTCTTCGGCTCGCTGTTCACCCGCGCCGTCGGGCCCGCGGTGCCCGCGGGTGCCGGGGCCGACCCCGCCGCCCTGCGGCACCTGCCGGCCGGAGCGCACGACGCCTACCTGGACGCGGTCACCACCGGCACCGGCCACATCTTCGCGACCGCCGCGATCCTGTGCGCGCTCGCTTTCGTCGCGGCCGTCCTCGTCGTCGAGGTTCCGCTGAAGAAGGCCGGTCCGCGGCCCGCCGCCGACCAGGGCAAGGCCCCGGCCGTCACGGCCGGTTGACCCCTGCCGCACCCAGCGCCCCGGAGCGCACCCGCCCGCCCGGCGCAGCCGAAAGCCCACCCCCCAGGGCGAAATTCAGCACGAAACGTAACCACGGCACCGCATCCTGTGATGTGCTGGTCAGAGCACACCGCACCATTGCCCCGGTCTCCGCCCGGGACGGGGACCGCGGGGAGTACGCGAGGGACGGGGCGTCCGGCGGAGGAGGAGAGGGCGACCGGCGGGGACGGAGGCTGGGCTGTGGGGGCGGATCGGATCAGACGGTGGGAGTCCGGGGCGCTGGCGCACGGGGTGTCGGACCCGTTCGGGCAGGGGCCGTTGCCGTGGCTGCGCGGGGAGTCGGAGTACGCGGACCGCGAGGAGGGCGGCGAGCCGGCCGTGCCGTGGTACGTCGATCTCGCCGCGAGCAGCGGTGAGGCGCCGAGGCGGCCGCATCTGCCGGGGCCGCGGATGGCGGACGACGTACGGCGGCAGATCAAGGGGTTCGCGTCGGCGGGCGGTGTCGCGCCGGGCGGTGCGCTCGACTTCCGGATCACGGTGGATCCGCCGCAGGAGTTCACCGTGGACGTCTACCGGATCGGGCACTACGGCGGTGACGGCGCGGCGCTGGTGAGCGCGAGCCCGCGGTTGTCGGGGATCGTGCAGCCGGCGCCGCTCGCCGCGGGCCGTACGGTCTCGTGCCACCACTGGTGGCAGTCGTGGCGGCTCCAGGTGCCGCCGAACTGGCGGACGGGCGCGTACGTCGCGGTGCTGACGACGGCCGACGGCTACCGCAGCCATGTGCCGTTCACGGTGCGCGATCCCGCGGCCTCCGCGGATCTGCTGCTGCTGCTCCCGGACGTGACGTGGCAGGCGTACAACCTGTATCCGGAGGACGGCCGGACGGGCGCGAGCCTGTATCACGCGTGGGACGGCGAGGGCCGGCTGCTGGGCGAGGCGGACGCGGCCGGGACGGTGTCGTTCGACCGCCCGTACGCGGGCGCGGGCCTGCCGCTGCACATCGGGCACGCCTACGACTTCGTGCGGTTCGCGGAGCGGCACGGCTACGACCTGGCGTACGCGGACGCCCGCGACCTGCACGCGGGGCGGGTGGATCCGGCGCTCTACCGGGGGCTGGTCTTCCCCGGGCACGACGAGTACTGGTCGGCGCCGATGCGGCGGGCGGTGGAGCGGGCCCGGGACCTGGGCACCTCGCTGGTCTTCCTCTCGGCGAACACCATGTACTGGCAGGTGGAGCTGTCCGCGTCGGCGTCGGGGGAGCCGGACCGGCTGCTGAGCTGCCGCAAGCACCGCGGGGAGGGGCGCGGCGGCAAGGTGAGCCTGTGGCGGGAGCTGGGGGAGCCGGAGCAGCTGGTGATGGGCGTGCAGTACGCGGGCCGGGTGCCGCAGCCGTCGCCGCTGGTGGTGCGGAACGCCTCGCACTGGCTGTGGGAGGCGACGGGCGCGGGGGAGGGGGACGAGATCGAGGACCTGGTGGCGGGTGAGGCGGACCGCTACTTCCCGCGGGTCCCGCTGCCGGAGTCGACCGAGCGCATCCTGCTCGCGCACTCCCCGTACGAGGCGGCGGACGGGCGGCGGCGGCACCAGGAGACGTCGCTGTACCGGGCGCCGAGCGGGGCGTACGTCTTCGCGTCGGGCACCTTCGCGTGGTCGCCTGCGCTGGACCGGCCGGGGCACGTGGACGCGCGGGTCCAGCGGGCGACGGCCAATCTGCTGGACCGTATCTGCAAACGGGACTGACCCCGGGCGGTGAGCCCCCGCGCGCCGCATCCCCTCCCGTACGCGAGAATCGGGGGCTGAACCACCTATTTGGGGAGGACGACCCATGCCCGGATTCGTCGACAAGCCGGAGCCCGCGCAGGTACCCGGACTGGTCCATCTGCACACCGGCAAGGTGCGTGAGCTGTACCGGGACGCCGACGGGAATCTGGTGATGGTCGCCAGCGACCGCATCTCGGCCTACGACTGGGTGCTGCCCACCGACATCCCGGACAAGGGGCGGGTGCTGACCCAGCTGTCCCTGTGGTGGTTCGAGCAGCTCGCGGACCTGGTGCCCAACCATGTCCTGTCCACCGACCTGCCCGCGGGCGCGCCCGCGGAGTGGGAGGGGCGGACGATGGTGTGCCGTGCGCTGGACATGGTGCCGGTCGAGGCGGTGGCCCGCGGGTATCTGACGGGCTCGGGCCTGCTGGAGTACGCCGAGCACCGCACGGTGTGCGGACTGGCCCTGCCCGAGGGCCTGGTGGACGGTTCGGAGCTGCCCGCGCCGATCTTCACCCCGGCGACGAAGGCCGCGGTCGGCGAGCACGACGAGAACGTGTCGTACGAGGAGGTCGCCCGTCAGGTCGGCGCGGAGACGGCGGCCCGGCTGCGGCAGACCACCCTCGCCGTCTACGGCCGCGCGCGCGACATCGCCAGGGAGCGCGGGCTGATCCTGGCCGACACGAAGTTCGAGTTCGGCTACGTGCCGGGCGCGGACCCGCACGACCTGGTCATCGGCGACGAGGTGCTGACCCCGGACTCCTCCCGCTACTGGCCGGCCGACCAGTGGGAGCCGGGCCACGCGCAGCCGTCCTTCGACAAGCAGTTCATCCGCGACTGGCTGACCTCGCCCGCGTCCGGCTGGGACCGCACCGGCCACACCCCGCCCCCGCAGCTGCCGGCCGAGATCGTCGAGCAGTCCCGGGCCCGTTACATCGAGGCCTACGAGTGGCTCACCGGGACCCCCTGGACGTGACCCCCGCGCCACGGCGTGCGAAAGGCCCCGGTCGTGACGACCGGGGCCTTCGCTTCACTGGAGCGGACGACGAGATTCGAACTCGCGACCCTCACCTTGGCAAGGTGATGCTCTACCAACTGAGCCACGTCCGCAGGTGGTGCCGTTACTCTACCCGATCGGCTCAGCGGACCGGAAACGCCTTTCCGGCCGCGGCACGGGGCACCGGGCGACGGACGCCGGACCCCGGGTGACGGACCCCGGACGCCGGACCCCGAGTGACGGACCCCGAGTGACGGACCCCGGGTACGTCGAAGGCCCCGGTCGTGATGACCGGGGCCTTCGCCTGACTGGAGCGGACGACGAGATTCGAACTCGCGACCCTCACCTTGGCAAGGTGATGCTCTACCAACTGAGCCACGTCCGCAGGTCGTGCAGAACACTCTACCCGATGGCCCGATCGCTCCGGCCGGGAGGCCGGTGACCAGGACGCCTTGGATAGGCGATCCGAGCGGGCGACAGGAATTGCACACTGCCCCTCCCCCCTGGAAGGGGGGCGCTCTGCTACTGAGCTACACCCGCATGATGTCCGCTGACCTGGGCTTTTCGGCCCCCGCCCTCGGCGTGATCCCCACACTAGCGGAAGAGTGGGGGTGGATGTCCAATCAGCGGTGCCCGGCCGCGTCGTTGCCGCGGACCGGGCTCCGCCTGCCCGGTGGGCCCTCAGCCCGCCTTGCTGAAGGCCTCGTAGACCTTCTTCGGGATGCGCCCGCGCGCCGGCACCTCGAAACCGTTCGACTGCGCCCAGGCCCGGACGGTGGCCGGGGTGGGCGCGATCGGCGTGCGCTTGTAGGCGCGGCCGGAGAGCGTACGGCGGCGGCCGGCCTCCACGTAGGGGGCGAGGTCGCTGCGCAGTTTGTCGGCGTTCGCCGCCGAAAGGTCGATCTCGTACCACTGCCCGTCGACGCCGAATGCGATCGTTTCCGCGGCCTCGCCTCCGTCGAGATCGTCGGCGAGGGTGACCAGTACGCGTTGCGCCATAGGAATCGGTCCTTTCGTGCGTCGTCGGCGTACGGCAACGAGGCCGCGCCGCTGGGGCCTTGGGCGGTCCGCCCGGCGGCGGGCCGCCGACCGGCCCTGCCGGTGCGGGCACACCGACGCGCAGGGTGTCGACAAATGTGCATTCAGGGCGGTGCTGTGCGGTGTCACAGAATGTGCGGTGCTGGGACGGCAGATGTTACTGATAATTCCCGGCCCTGTGTCATCCCAAGCCTGTTCGTCATCGGGGACCCTATGATTTTCCGCCGCGTTTCCCCAGGCATTTCGGCAGCCGATACATAAACGTGATGCATGATCAGCGGCTCATCCGAAGGCGGCGGAGTCCGGACTCTCATATCTACTCGCGTAGAATTTCTCACCGGGTACGCTGGGGGACACCTCACGTACCACACCACCGGGAGTGCCAGTGGCACGCGTCGTAGTCGACGTCATGCTCAAGCCGGAGATCCTCGACCCGCAGGGCCAGGCTGTGCAGCGCGCGCTGCCCAGGCTGGGCTTCGCCGGGATCTCCGACGTCCGCCAGGGAAAGCGCTTTGAACTCGAGGTGGAGGGCCCGGTCGACGACGCCGCGCTCGCCCGCATTCGGGAGATGGCGGAAACCTTTCTCGCCAACACCGTGATCGAGGACTTCGACGTAAAGGTCGAGTCGTGACTGCCCGCATTGGCGTCGTCACATTCCCCGGCACGCTCGACGACCGCGACACCCAGCGCGCGGTCACCCTCGCGGGCGCCGAAGCCGTACCGCTGTGGCACCGCGACAAGGATGTCAAGCAGGTCGACGCGGTCGTTCTGCCGGGCGGCTTCTCGTACGGCGACTATCTGCGGGCTGGGGCGATCTCCCGCTTCTCGCCGGTGATGGCGACCGTTATCGAACAAGCGCACGCGGGAATGCCGGTGCTGGGCATCTGCAACGGTTTCCAGGTGCTGTGCGAGGCCCACCTGCTGCCGGGCGCGATGCTGCGCAACACCGGGCTGCACTTCGTGTGCCGCGACCAGAAGCTGCGCGTCGAGACCCCCGCGACCGCCTGGACGGCCGACTACGCCGCCGGCGAGGAGATCTCGATCCCGCTCAAGAACATCGACGGCCGCTACACCGCCGACGAGCGCACCCTCGACGAGCTGGAGGCCGAGGGCCGGGTGGTCTTCCGCTACCTCGCCCGCGGCGAAGCCGCTGAGGGATACGGCAATCCGAACGGCTCGCTGCGCGACATCGCCGGCATCAGCAACGCCGCCGGGAACGTCGTCGGCCTCATGCCGCACCCCGAGCACGCCGTCGAACCGCTCATCGGCACCGGGCGCACCGACGGTCTGGCGTTCTTCACCTCGGTCATCAAGAAGTTGGTCAGCGCATGAGCGTCAAGAACCTCGACACCGTCCAGCACGCGGCCGAGACGCCGGACGCGGCGCAGCCCTGGAAGGAACTCGGCCTCAAGGAGGACGAGTACGAGCGCATCCGGGAGATCCTGGACCGCCGCCCGACCGGCGCCGAGCTGGCCATGTACTCGGTCATGTGGTCCGAGCACTGCTCGTACAAGTCGAGCAAGGTGCATCTGAAGCAGTTCGGCGAGAAGGCCCCGCAGACGGACGCGCTGCTCGTCGGCATCGGTGAGAACGCCGGTGTGGTGGACGTCGGGCAGGGCTACGCCGTGACGTTCAAGATCGAGTCGCACAACCACCCGTCGTACATCGAGCCCTACCAGGGCGCGGCCACCGGCGTGGGCGGCATCGTCCGCGACATCCTCGCGATGGGCGCGCGGCCGGTCGCCGTCATGGACCCCCTGCGGTTCGGCGCCGCCGACCACCCCGACACCAAGCGCGTGCTCCCGGGCGTCGTCGCGGGCGTCGGCGGCTACGGCAACTGCCTGGGCCTGCCCAACATCGGCGGCGAGGTCGTCTTCGACCCCTGCTACCAGGGCAACCCGCTGGTCAACGCGCTGTGCGTGGGCGTCATGAAGCACGAGGACATCCACCTCGCCAAGGCGTCCGGCGCCGGCAACAAGGTCATCCTGTACGGCGCCCGGACCGGCGGCGACGGCATCGGCGGCGTGTCCGTGCTGGCCAGCGAGACCTTCGACTCCACCGGCCCGTCCCGGCGGCCCGCCGTGCAGGTCGGCGACCCCTTCCAGGAGAAGCTGCTCATCGAGTGCACCCTGGAGCTGTTCGCGGAGAAGCTGGTCGCGGGCATCCAGGACCTCGGCGGCGCGGGCCTGTCCTGCGCGACCTCCGAGCTGGCCTCGGCCGGTTCCGGCGGTATGCGCGTCGAGCTGGACACCGTGCCGCTGCGCGACGCGACGCTCTCGCCGGAGGAGATCCTCATGAGCGAGTCGCAGGAGCGCATGTGCGCGATCGTCGAGCCGGACAAGGTCGGGCGCTTCCTGGAGATCTGCGAGAAGTGGGACGTCATCGCCACCGTCATCGGTGAGGTGACGGAGGGCTCGCGGCTGGAGATCTTCTGGCACGGCGAGCAGATCGTGGACGTCCCCCCGCGGTCGGTCGCGCACGAGGGCCCCACGTACCACCGCCCGTACGCCCGCCCCGACTGGCAGGACGCGCTCCAGGCCGACACCGCCGACACGCTGGCGCGCCCGGCGAACGGCGACGAGCTGCGGGCGCAGGTGCTGCGGGTCGTCTCCTCGCCCAACCAGGCGTCCAAGGCGTGGGTCACCGACCAGTACGACCGCTTCGTGCAGGGCAACACGGTGCTGGCGCAGCCGGAGGACTCCGGCGTCGTCCGCATCGACCCCGACACCAACCTCGGCGTCGCCCTCGCCACGGACGGCAACGGCCGCTTCGCGAAGCTCGACCCGTACGCGGGCGCGCAGCTCGCGCTCGCGGAGGCGTACCGCAACGTCGCCGCGACCGGCGCGAAGCCGCTCGCCGTCTCCGACTGCCTCAACTTCGGCTCGCCCGAGGACCCGGCGGTCATGTGGCAGTTCGCCGAGGCCACCCGCGGTCTCGCGGACGGCTGCCTGGCGCTGGGCACCCCGGTGACCGGCGGCAACGTCTCCCTCTACAACCAGACCGGGGACGCGGCGATCCACCCGACGCCCGTCGTCGCCGTGCTCGGCGTCATCGACGACGTCACGCGCCGCACGCCCATGGCGTTCGCGGAGCAGGGCCAGCTCCTGCTGCTGCTCGGCGACACCCGCCCCGAGTTCGGCGGTTCGGCCTGGTCGCAGGTCGTCCACGACCACCTCGGCGGGCTGCCGCCCGTGGTGGACCTGGAGCGGGAGAAGCTGCTCGCCGAGATCCTCATCTCCGGCTCGCGGGACGGCATGATCGACGCCGCCCACGACCTGTCGGACGGCGGCCTGGTCCAGGCCGTCACCGAGTCCTGCCTGCGCGGCGGCCACGGCGCCCGCCTCGTCGTCCCCGACGGCCTGGACGCCTTCACCTTCCTGTTCTCCGAATCCGCGGGCCGCGCGATCGTCGCCGTCCCCCGCTCGGAGGAACTGCGCTTCACCGACATGTGCGCGGCCCGCGGTCTGCCCGTGGCGCGCGTCGGTGTCGTCGACGGCGACGCGGTCGAGGTGCAGGGCGAGTTCACGATCCCCCTCACCGAACTGCGGACCGGCTACGAGGCCACGATCCCGTCCCTACTGGCCTGACCGCCCCTTCGCACCGCCCGACGGCGCGCCCCCCACGACGGGGAGCGCGCCGTCGTGCTGCGCGGCTCAGGCGGCGCCTTCGGCCTTCGCGAGCTTCACGGCCTGCGCGGTGACGAGCTTCGCCGGGACCTCGGGGGTGCCGGCGGCGGGCACGGCCTCGGCGCTCTCCAGCTGCGCCTGCGTGAGGGTGGGTGCGTCCCCGACCCTTCGGGCTCGGTGCGTTCGCCGCGCCCTTCCCCTCCCCGCCCCCGTCCCCGCAGCCCGCCGTCGTGACCAGCGCGGCCGTGAATGAGGGGTGCGGTGAACGGAGTTGCGGGGTCCGACCACCGGGGATGGAGGGGTGATCACTCGCATGAGTGAATGAATATGCTTCTGGCATATTCATTCATGCTGGGCCCTGAAGGGTGCGGCTCATGAGTGAACAAGCTGTCACCATGGGTTACGGGCTTCCCGGACGCCTTCCGGATAACGTGGACGACATGGAGCCTGAGACGTACGCCGCCCTCCGCCGAGTGGCCGAGGATCTGGCCGAGCTTCCCCAGGTGGGGAAGGTGGAGATCGCCGACGGCCACGTCATCGTCATGATGGCGCCGGTCAGGCGGCACGAACTCGCTGTCCTACGGCTCCGCCGCCAGCTGGACGCGCAGGTTGCCAGGACGCACCCCGGCTTCGTCGCCCACGCGGGCGCCCACCTCGAGGAGGCCGGACTCGGGAGGCTCCGCTGCCCGGACATCATGGTCTTCCCTGAAGTGGCCCTTGAGGAAACGGGATCGGCTCTGCACCCCCGCGAGGTGATGCTGGTCGTCGAGATCGTCTCGCGCTCGAACCCGCTGAACGACTACCGCGACAAGGTCGCCGACTACGCCGCCATGGGAATCCCGCACTACGTGCTCGTCGATCCTCGGGACGGCACGGGCATCGTCCACTCCCTGCCCGGCTATCCGCAGCGCACCCCGTTCGTCTTCGGGGACACCGTCGCGGTCGGCCCGTGGAAGCTCGATACGACGGTGCTGCTTCCCTATGGCTCCGGTGTGGTCATCGACGAGGAAGAGGCGGACACGCCCGGCGCGGCGAGCGCCTAGGTCTCCGCGAAAACCGCTGGCCCGGGGGTGGGGCGGGCTGGTTGGGTGCGGGGATGGGAAAAGGTGAGCTTCCGGGCGGGTACGAGATATCCGCCGACCCCGCACGGATCGATGTCGCGCGGGTGCACGCGTGGCTGTCGCAGGACGCGTACTGGGCGCGCGGGCGCGCCCGCGAGAAGCAGGACGCGGCCATCGCGGGGTCGTTGAACTTCGGGGTGTACGACAGCGCGTCCGGCGAGCAGTGCGCGTACGCGCGGATCATCACGGACATGGCCACCTTCGCGTGGCTCTGCGACGTCTACGTGGACCCCGCCGCCCGCGGCAAGGGCCTCGGCACCGCCCTGGTCGCCGCGATCCGCGACCACCTCGCCCCGCACGGCCTGCGCCGCATCCTGCTGGCCACGGCGGATGCGCAGGGCGTCTACGCGCAGGTCGGCTTCACGCCGATCGAGAACCCGGAGCAGTGGATGGTGCTGGGCCTCCAGATGTAGCGGCCCGCCGTCACTCCTCCTCGGTGGCCCAGCTCAGCAGTTGCTGGGTGTCCAGCCCGAAGCCGACGGGCTCGGGAAGGGGAACCGTCTTGCCGAAGGGGACGGTCAACCGCCCTGCATACGCGCCCTGTTCGGGCCGGCTGTGGACGGTGACCTCGCGCGTGTCGGGGTCGACGAGCAGGTACACGGGGATCCCGGACTCCGCGTACGCGCGCGGTTTCCCGACGCGGTCGTGCTGCGTGGTGTCGCGGTCGAAGGACGTGACCTCGACGACCATCAGCACGCCGTCCGGATCCGCCCACTCGCCGGACCGGACGAAGTGGGCCGACCGGAACGAGCGTGGCCGTAGGGCCCGGCAGCCGCCGGGAAGCGGCGGGCGGCCTCAGCGCGCGGCCCGCGCGGTTTCGTGGGACCAGGTTGCGAGCAGGCGCAGGGCTGTCGCGGAGGGGGAGTCGGGTTCGACCGTGTGGATGACGAGGGCCTGGTCGGGGGTGTCGGGGAGGCGGAAGGTCTCGAAGGCGAGGTCGAGAGGGCCGACCACGGGGTGGTGGTAGCGGTAGCCGCCGTGGGTCTTGTCGCGGAGGCGGTGTTCGGACCAGACCTCGCGGAAGAGGGGGCTGGACGCGTCGAGTTCGGCGAGGAGGGCGGCGAGGGCGGGGTCGTCGGGGTGGCGGGCCGCGTCGAGGCGGAGGTAGGCGGCGACGTCCTGGGCCTTCGCGCGCCGGTCGGCGTACAGGCTGCGCGTCGCCTCGTCGAGGAAGACCAGGCGGGCCATGTTGCGTTCGCGGGGCGGCAGCGCGCCGAAGTCGGTGAGCAGGGCGGCGGCGAGCGTGTTCCAGGCCAGGACGTGGGTGCCGCGGCCGATGACGTACGCGGGGACGTCGGCGGCGGAGTCGAGCAGGCGGCGCAGCCCGGGGCGTACGCCGTCGGGGTACGGGTGCGGGTTCGGGTCGGTGGGGGAGGCGGGGGCGGCGGGGCGGGCCAGCCGGTAGAGGTGCTCGCGTTCGACCGCGTCGAGCCGCAGCGCGCGGGCGACCGCGTCGAGGACGGCCTCCGAGAAGTGCAGGGTGCGGCCCTGCTCCAGCCGGACGTAGTGGTCGACGCTCACCCCGGCGAGCTGGGCCAGTTCCTCCCGGCGCAGGCCGGGGACGCGCCGCAGGCCGCCGTGCCGGGGCAGTCCCAGGTCTTCGGGGCGCAGCCGGGCGCGGCGCGAGCGCAGGAAGTCGCCCAGTTCGGTCCGTCGGTCCATCGCCATGCCCCAAGTATCGCGGCAGAGGGGGACGGTGGGCGCGCGGTGCCTGGTCATGCCGTGCCCAGGCACGGGAGGGCCGTGGCTGCGCGGCGCGAACCCGGCGAGGGTGGGAGGACCGGAAGCGTTCCGGGGCCCGGCGCCGACCGGGCCGCGTACACGGGGAGTTCACCGTCATGAGCAGCATGGACACCGTCCCGCTCGGCCGCAGCGGCCTGCACGTCTCCCGCCTGGGCTTCGGTTCCTGGGCGGTCTCCGGCTCCAACTGGTCCTACGGGTGGGGTGACACGGACGACACCGAGTCGATCGAGGCGATACGGCACGCGGTGCGCTCGGGCGTCAACTGGATCGACACCGCCGCGGTGTACGGCCACGGCCACTCCGAGGAGCTGGTCGGCAAGGCGGTCGCGGGGCTCGCCCCGGCCGAACGCCCCTACCTCTTCACGAAGGTGGGCCTGGTGTGGGACCCGGCGGACCCCTCGGCCGCGCCCCTGCGGACGATGCGGCCGGACAGCGTACGGCGCGAGGTCGAGGACTCGCTGCGGCGGCTCGGCGCCGAGCACATCGACCTCTACCAGGTGCACTGGCCCGACACCGGTGAGGTGCTGGGCGAGGGCGGCTCCCTCGCGCCCGTGGACCCGACACCGCTGGAGGTCTACTGGCAGGTCATGGCCGACCTCAAGGCCGAGGGCAAGGTCCGTGCGATCGGCCTGTCCAACCACGCGCCCGCGCTGCTGGACGCGGCCGAGCGCATCGCGCACGTGGACGTCGTCCAGCCGCCCTTCTCCGCGATCAACCGCTCCGCGGCGGACGAGATCGCCTGGGCGCACGCCCACGGCACGGGCGTGATCGCCTACTCGCCCCTCCAGTCCGGACTGCTGACCGGCACGTTCTCCGCCGAGCGGGTCGCGGGTCTGCCCGCGGACGACTGGCGCCGCTCCCACCCGGACTTCACCACCGCCCTCCCCGCCAACCTCGCCCTCGCCGACGCGCTGCGCCCGATCGCCGCCCGCCACGCGGTGAGCGTCACCGAGGTCGCCCTCGCCTGGGCCCTGGCCTGGCCCGGTCTGACCGGCGCGATCGTCGGCGCCCGCACCCCGGCCCAGGTCGACGGCTGGCGTGACGCCGCGTCCCTGCGGCTGACCCCGGAGGACATCGAGGAGGTGGCCGCCGCGATCACCGCGACGGGGGCGGGTACGGGCCCGGCCCGGCCGTGAGACCGCGCCGGGGGGCCGCGTAGCCTTGGCCGGCGGCACCAACGCCGTCCATGACGACCCATCGGGGAGGAGCACCGCCGTGCCGCTGGTTTCCGTGGTGATGCCCGTGCACAACTCCGCGGCCACACTCGGCGCATCGGTGCGCTCGGTGCTCGCGCAGACCCACGCGGACGTGGAACTCCTCGTCACCGATGACGCGTCCACCGACGACTCCATGGACCTGCTGCGGGAGCTGGCCCGCCAGGACGAGCGTGTGCTCCCGCGGGCCGCGCCCGAGCAGGGCGGTGCGGCCAGGGCCCGCAACCTCGCCATGGAGCGGGCGCAGGGGGACTACGTCGCGTTCCTGGACAGCGACGACATGTGGCTCCCGGAGAAGCTGGAGCGGCAACTCGCCTTCGCCGCCGCGGGCGACGCCCCGCTGACGTTCACCTCCTACTACAAGGTCGACGGCGACCACACGGGCGAGGCCTGCGACTTCACGCCCAACGGCCGCGTGGTCGCGGCACGCGAGCGCGTGACCTACCGGGACATGCTGGTGCAGGACCACATCGGCGCCCTGACGGCCATGTACGACCGCGACGCGCTGGGCACGAGGCTCATGCCGGACATGCCGAAGCGGCAGGACTACGCCCTGTGGCTGTCGATCATGCGCGACGGGCACCCCGCCCGCGGCCTCCAGGAGCCGCTCGCCGTCTACCGCGCGGGCCGCGCCGGATCGCTGTCCTCGAACAAGCTGGCCCTGGTGGAGCACAACTGGCGCCTCTACCGCGAACACGAGCACCTCTCGGTGCCGCGGTCCACGCTGGCGCTGTCCGGCGCGGTGTGGCACTCGCTGCGCAAGTCCCGTATCTAGGGTCTGTCGTTTGGATCTCCGTGGAGGAAGGAGCGGGGTCCGGTGCGTGCAGCTGCAAGGCGGAGGAGGGAGGCAACGCGGAGCGTTGTCGACCGACGACAACGCTGGGGGCACCTCCCGCCGAAGGCAGGGGGAAGATGTGCGTGCCGGGGCACGCGACGCCGCGGAGATCCAAACGACAGACCCTAGTCCCGTGACCGGAACGGCCGACCGCGATCGGAAGGTGATTCGCGGGACGAGCGCACACGAATCGGCTGGTATTACTGGGGCATGCAGGAAGAGACCGCACGCTCCGCGATCGACACGTTCATCTCCGCTTTCAACGCCTCGGACGACAGCTATGTGACCGCCCTGCTCTCCCAGGCCCTGACCTCGGACGTGGTCTTCTGGGGGCCGCTGGGCCGCAGCGAGGGAATCCTGGCGGTCGAGCGGTTCGTGCTGGACATCCGCCGCCACCCGGCGGGGACCGGCACGATGGTGCGCTGCTCGGCGGTGGACATGCCCGACGAATGGGCCCGGTACCAGTGGGTCTTCACCACGCCGGACGGCGGCCCCCGGCTCGCGGGAACGGACGTCGTCCACCTGCGGCGGAGCCTCATCGACCAGCTCATCGTCTTCGCGGGCGAGATCGAGCCGACCGCCCCCTGAACCGGTCTGCCGCCGCCCCCACGGGCCTCATCGGGTCGGCCCGGAAAGCGTCTGCGCCGCGGCCAGGTCCAGGACGAACCACACGACCTTGCCGACATGACGGCGCGGGTACGTCCCCCAGCGCGCCGCCAGCGCCTCCACCAGCAGCAGGCCCCGCCCGCCCTCCGCGTCCGGGGCGTCCGCCGGGCGCGGCACCGGCGGGGCCTCGCACGCGTCCGCGACCTCCACGCGGAGCAGCCGGCCCGGGGCCAGCTCGACGTCCACCGCGACGAGGCGCCCGGTCGGACGGACGGCGTGCCGCACGGAATTCGTCACCAGCTCGCTGAGCAGCAGCTCGGCGGTCGCGCTCGCCGCGCCGTCCACGTCCCACTCCGCGAGCTGCTGCACCAGCAACCGCCGCGCCCGCTTCGGCGACCTCGCACTCCGGGTGAACGTCCACCCCGTGCACACACCCGGGCCCTGCACCGTGCTCATACGCGTCTTGCGGATGTCGTCGCCCTGATGACGCGCGCCCTGACCATCCGCCAGTTCTCGTCAGCGCTCGTTCCCGGCCTGTTCCAGACTGAGGCGTACGCCCGTGCACTGTTCGAGTCGGCGGACCCGTCGCGTTCCGCAGACAGGGTGGCGGGGATGGTCTCCGCCCGGCTGGCCCGCAGGTGGCTGCTGGACGACCCAACGACGCCCAAGTTTTGGGTCATCCTGCACGAAAACGTCCTGCGGATGCCCGTCTGTGACCGCGAAGGGATGCACGAGCAGCTCATGCACATCGCGCAGGTCGCTCGCTCCCGGCGGGTGACCTTCCAGGTCATGCCGGTGGCGGCGGGCGCGCACCCGCTGATGGGAAGCGAAGTCACCCTGATGACCTTCCGCGACGCCCCTCCCGCCACGTACGTCGAAGTCGCCCGCTCAGGGCATTTGTTGGATTCGCCGGACATGGTGACCGGCTACGCCGAGGCCTACGATTTTGCGCGGGCGATCGCCCTCTCGCCGGCGGCGTCCCTGCACATGATCGAATCAGTGGCCAAGGAGTTCAGCGCGCAATGAGCACATCGCAGGTCCCCGTCACTGCCCAGTGGCGTACGTCGTCGTACAGCAACTCCGACGGCGGCAACTGCGTCGAGGTCGCGGACGGGCTCACCGGTATCGTGCCCGTTCGCGACTCGAAGGATCCCGAGGGCCCCGCCCTCGTCTTCGGCGCCGACGCGTGGGTCGCCTTCGTCGGCGCCGTGAAGGCGGGGGAGCTCGCGGGCTGAGGGTCAGCTTCCCGATGCGAGCCGCTGTGGAAGCTACCCAGGGAGGCCTGCGGGCGCCCCGCCTGCAGACAACGGTGCCGCGCTCAACGACATACTGTCCGCCTGTCGCCCGGACGACGACTTCGCGTGGGACGTTCAGGAGGCGCGGGAGCTGCTCACGGATGGGCCGAGTGCGTCGTCCCGACGCCTGACAAGACGCGATCGAGGTCGGCGGTCGTCGCGGCGACGAGGCGGATCTGCCCCCGGGTCACGAGGTGCGCGTAGCGCTCGGAGTGGGGTGCGGCAGCAGGCATGGTGCCCCCGCTGTTGTGCGGCGGAGCCGTTCCGCCTCGTGCTCCATGGGAGCAGAGGAGGCTATGCGCGGACGGGCCTGAGCGCCCCGCGCGCCCCCCGGGCGGCAGTGCCGTGGACAGGCCCCCGCCCGCGGTGCCAGCATCGGGACGGTGACTGTCGAGGAGAAGAGCCTGTTCAGGCACCGGGACTTCGCGCTGCTGTGGGCCGGGCAGACCGTCAGTGAGGTCGGGTCGCAGATCTCCGTGCTCGCGCTGCCGCTCGTGGCCGTCGTCGTGCTGGGGGCGAGCGCGTGGCAGGTGGGGCTGCTGTCGGCGGCCGGGACGTGCGCGTATCTGCTGGTCGCGCTGCCCGCGGGGGCGATCGTGGACCGGGTGCGCAAGCGGCCGCTCATGCTGGGGTGCAACCTCGGGCTGCTGGTCGTCATGGGGTCCGTGCCGGTCGCGCACGCGTGCGGGGTGCTCACGCTCGGACAGCTCTACGGGGTCGAGTTCGCGGACGGTGTGCTGTCCGTCTTCTTCGTCGTCGCCTACCAGAGCCTGGTGCCGCACCTGCTGCGCGACGAGCAGCTCATGGACGGCAACGGCAAGCTCGCCGCGACCCAGTCGGGCGCGCAGATCGCCGGGCCGGGGCTCGGGGCCGGGCTCGTCTCGGCCTTCGGGGCCGCGACCGCCGTCGTCGCGGACGCCGCCTCGTTCGCGGTCTCCGCCGTCACGCTCGCCGGGATCCGCACGCGCGAACCGAAGCCGGAGAAGGCGGCGGGCGGGCCGTCACTGCGGGCCCAGATCGCCGAGGGCCTGCGGCACGTGCTGCGCGACCCGATCCTGCGCAACTCCGTCGCCTTCAACGGCACCGCGAACTTCTTCGTCATCATGGTCGAGACGCTCGGCCCGGTCTTCCTCATCCGCACCCGGCACGTCGACCCGGGCCTGGTCGGGCTGCTGCTCGCGCTCGGCGCGGTCGGCGGCGTCGCGGGCGGGGCGGCGGCGAAGTCGCTCGCCCGGCAGGTCGGCTCCGCGCGCATCAGCTGGATCGCCATGACCGTGCTCGCGCTGCCCGGACTGCTCATCCCGCTCTCGGGCAGCGGGCCGCGCGCGGTGCTCTACGGGGTCGGGTGGAGCGCCTGGACCTTCTCCTCCGTCGTCACCGGCATCTCGCTGGTCAGCTACCGGCAGGCGACCTGCCCGCCGGGCATGATCGGCCGGGTCAGCGCGGCCGCGCGCTGGATCACCTGGGGGACCCTGCCGCTCGGCGGCCTCGCCGGGGGCGCGCTGGCCAGCGTGCTGGGCGTACGGGCCACGCTGTGGATCGCCGTCGTCGGCGGCTGCTCCTCGGGGCTGTGGCTCTTCTTCTCGCCGCTGCGGCGCATGCGGGACATTCCGCTGGGCGGGGCGGTGGCGGCTGCCGCCGTCTGACCCGGCAGTGGCCAAGGGCCCTGACACCGCACCGGTGTTCGTGGTTGGCTGGGCCGGTCACTCACTCGCCCGAACCGAAGGCAGAGCATGTACGAGTACAAGGTCGTCACCTTCCGTGAGTCGCTGATAGGCGACGCGCTCGACAGCGACAAGCTGGAGAAGACGCTGAACAAGCACGCGGAGGACGGGTGGGTGCTGAAGGACATCACGTCCGGTGATGTGAAGGGGCGGGTCGGGCCCGGGGCCGTGGAGGGGCTGCTGCTCACGTTCGAGCGGCCTCGCCAGCGCTGAGGGCCGCGCCCCCGGCGCTGCGGGGTGCCACTGCGGTGGGCCGGGGTGTCGGACCCCGCGGATAGGCTCGGCCCATGTCGAACTCCGGGCGCCGGCGGGCGCGAGCGTACGATCCCGACCGCACATGGGGGGCGCTGCTCGCGCAGAGCGGGAACGTGCGGGACGCCGTGCGGGGGCTGGGCGCCGAGCAGTACGCGAGGCCTTCCGGGCTGCCGGGGTGGGACGTGCGGCTGCTGGTCGCGCACATCGTGCGGCAGATCGACGTGCTCGGGGTGCTGCTGGGGGAGCCGGAGCCGGTGGGCGGGCGGCGGCTGACCGGGCTGGACGCCTGGACGCAGGCGACGGAGCCGATCGCCGCGCAGCTGGACGCCGGGACGAAGGAGACGGCCGGGGCGATGGGGGATCCGGTCGCCGCGATCGAGGCGGCGGTGGAGCGGCTGCCGTCGCTGCGGGCGGAGGCGTTGCGGCCGGGGCGGCTGCTGCCGGAGCCGTTCGGGGGGATGCGGGCGCTGGACTTCACGGTGACGCGGCTGGTGGAGCTGGTCGTGCACACCGACGACCTGGCGCGGGCGACGGGCGCCGAGCCCGTGCTCGACCGGCAGGCGCTCGCCGCGACCGTGCGGGTGCTCGCGGACGGGCTCGCGGCGAAGGCGCCGGGGAACGCGGTGGAGGTGCGGGTGCCGCCGTTCGTGGCGGTGCAGTGCGTCGAGGGGCCCCGGCACACCCGCGGCACGCCGCCGAACGTCGTCGAGACCGACCCGCTGACGTGGGTACGGCTGGCGACCGGCCGGACGGAGTGGGCCGCGGCCGTCGAGGACGCGGCGGTCTCCGCGAGCGGTGAGCGCGCGGACCTGGCGGCGTATCTCCCGGTGATGCGCTGAGGCACGTCCACCCGGACGGCGTACGCCGGGCGGACGACACGGCCCGTGACCGTCAGCCGTTGACAGCCCGGTCAGTCCGTGGCACGTCCGTCATGCACTGCCGTATCCGTATCGTCCGGGAACGCACCCCTTCCGGGGTGGCGTAATTACGCCGGTAGACCCGTGTTCCCCGGGTGTGGCACGGCCCGCGCTCCTACTATCGACAACGGCGATGCCGACCGCTGAACCCGAACCTTCCGGTCGGGATCGCCCGGAAGACACGCCCGCCGGAACCCCCGTACCGGCGGGCGTTTCCGTGCGCGCACACCCGCGGAGCCGCCCGCAAGATCGTTCCCGGCCGCCGCACCGCCCACTTCCGGCCACCGGCGGGCGGCCCCTTCACGCGCTCTGCGCGATGCCGCCCCGGCGTGAACACCTGAGCCCTATGATGCGGGCGAAGTCTCGCCGGTCGGACAGGACCCCATGAGTGACCGGCGGCCCCGCCTTGGGGGGTACGTCACACCCCCGTGCCCCCCAAGGCGCTACGCGCATAGAAGTCCTGTTCGGCGGCACTCCGTGACCGTCCCCCGTTCGGACGACGCGCGATCCTGCCCTAGACTCGACAACGTGCCACGTGGTGACGGACGACTCAGCCACGACCTGCTCCCCGGCGAGAAGGGCCCCCAGGACGCGTGTGGCGTCTTCGGTGTCTGGGCCCCCGGCGAAGAGGTCGCCAAGCTCACCTATTTCGGGCTGTACGCCCTGCAGCACCGCGGACAGGAGTCCGCGGGCATCGCAGTGAGCAACGGCTCGCAGATCCTGGTCTTCAAGGACATGGGACTGGTGTCCCAGGTCTTCGACGAGACCTCTCTCGGCTCGCTGACCGGCCATATCGCCGTCGGCCACGCCCGCTACTCGACCACCGGCGCCTCGGTGTGGGAGAACGCGCAGCCGACCTTCCGGGCCACCAGCAACGGTTCGATCGCGCTCGGCCACAACGGCAACCTGGTCAACACCGCCGAGCTGGCCGAGATGGTCGCCGAGCTGCCGCAGACCCCGGGCCGGGCCACCAAGGTCGCCGCGACCAACGACACCGACCTGGTCACGGCCCTGCTGGCCGGGCAGAGCGACGCCGAGGGCAACCCGCTGTCCCTGGAGGACGCCGCCCCGCAGGTGCTGCCGAAGATCAAGGGCGCCTTCAGCCTGGTCTACATGGACGAGCACACCCTCTACGCCGCCCGTGACCCGCAGGGCATCCGCCCGCTGGTGCTGGGCCGGCTGGAGCGCGGCTGGGTCGTCGCCTCGGAGACCGCGGCGCTGGACATCTGCGGTGCGAGCTTCGTCCGGGAGATCGAGCCCGGCGAGCTGGTCGCGATCGACGAGCAGGGCGTGCGCACCTCGCGCTTCGCGCCCGCCCGCCCCAAGGGCTGCGTGTTCGAATACGTCTACCTCGCGCGCCCCGACACCGAGATCGCCGGCCGCAGCGTCTACCTCTCGCGGGTCGAGATGGGCCGCAGGCTCGCCGCCGAGTCGCCCGTCGAGGCCGACCTGGTGATAGCCACGCCGGAGTCCGGTACGCCCGCCGCGATCGGTTACGCCGAGGCCAGCGGGATCCCGTACGGCTCCGGCCTGGTGAAGAACTCCTACGTCGGCCGGACGTTCATCCAGCCCTCGCAGACCATCCGGCAGCTCGGCATCCGGCTCAAGCTCAACCCGCTCAAGGAAGTCGTCCGCGGCAAGCGGCTCGTCGTGGTGGACGACTCGATCGTCCGCGGCAACACCCAGCGGGCCCTGGTGCGGATGCTGCGCGAGGCGGGCGCCGCCGAGGTGCACGTGCGGATCTCGTCGCCGCCGGTGAAGTGGCCCTGCTTCTTCGGCATCGACTTCGCCACCCGCGCCGAGCTGATCGCCAACGGCATGAGCGTCGACGAGATCGGCGCGTCGCTGGGCGCGGACTCGCTCGCGTACATCTCGCTCGACGCGATGGTCGAGGCGACCACGATCGCCAAGCCCAACCTGTGCCGCGCGTGCTTCGACGGCGAATACCCCATGGAGCTGCCCGACCCCGAGCTGCTGGGCAAGCAGCTGCTGGAGGTCGAGCTGGCGGGCGGCGCGGACGCCGCCGACGCCCTGCGCAGGCCGTGAGCCCGGCCGCTTCCGCGATCCCCCGACACGAAAGTGCCTGCAATGCCTGAGACAAACGGTGCGAGCTACGCCGCCGCCGGCGTCGACATCGAGGCCGGCGACCGGGCCGTCACGCTCATGAAGGAATGGGTCCGCAAAGCGTCCCGCCCCGAGGTCGTCGGCGGCATCGGCGGCTTCGCGGGGCTCTTCGACGCCTCCGCCCTCAAGCGCTACGAACGCCCGCTGCTGGCCTCCGCGACGGACGGCGTCGGCACCAAGGTCGACATCGCGCGCCGGATGGGCGTCTACGACACCATCGGCCACGACCTGGTCGGCATGGTCGTCGACGACCTGGTGGTGTGCGGGGCCGAGCCGCTGTTCATGACCGACTACATCTGCGTCGGCAAGGTCCACCCCGAGCGGGTCGCCGCCATCGTCAAGGGCATCGCCGAGGGCTGCGTGCTGGCCGGCTGCGCGCTGGTCGGCGGCGAGACCGCCGAGCACCCCGGGCTGCTCGGCCCGGACGACTTCGACGTCGCGGGCGCCGGCACCGGCGTGGTCGAGGCGGACGCGATGCTCGGCGCGGACCGGATCCGTTCGGGTGACGCGGTGATCGCGATCGAGTCCTCCGGGCTTCACTCGAACGGGTACAGCCTGGTCCGCCATGTGCTGAGCGAGGCCAACGGCTGGGCGCTGGACCGCGAGGTCGCCGAGCTGGGCCGCACCCTCGGCGAGGAGCTGCTGGAGCCCACCAAGATCTACGCGCTGGACTGCCTGGCGCTCACCCGGACCACCGAGGTGCACGCCTTCGCGCACATCACGGGCGGCGGGCTCGCCAACAACCTGGCCCGGGTCGTCCCCGACGGGCTGAACGCCACCGTCGACCGCTCCACCTGGGTGCCCTCGCCGATCTTCAACCTGGTCGGGGTCGAGGGCCGGGTCGAGCGGTCGGAGCTGGAGCGCACCCTCAACATGGGCGTCGGCATGATCGCGGTGCTGCCGCAGAGCGGTGTCGAGGTCGCGCTCAGCGTGCTGGCCGACCGCGGGGTGGACGCCTGGGTGGCCGGCGAGGTCGGCGCGCGGGAGGACGGCGACGGGGCCGTACGGATGATCGGCGACTACGCGGGGTGACCCCGGGCACGACGAAACCCGGTCGGAGGCTGACCGCCCCCGACCGGGTCACCGCAGATGGTGCCGTTGCGGGTGTCGTTTACCGCGTCAAGCGCGACGGCGTTGCGACGACGCGGACGACGAACCCGAGGACTCGTCGCCCTCGTCCTCGTCGTCATCGTTGTACAGATCCGCGTACTGAGCGTACGGGTCGTCGTCGTCCAGCTCGTCGTCGTCATCGTCGTCGACGGACTCCGGATTGACCGGCATCGACGACGATGCGCCCAGCTCGTCAGCCAGACGGGCAAGATCCGTGCCGCCAGTGTTGTACTTCAACTGGCGGGCGACCTTCGTCTGCTTGGCCTTGGCCCGGCCGCGCCCCATGGCTCGACCCCCTTAACGGCGGGGCTCATGGCCCCGAGTCTTGACACGCGTTCATGATGCGGAAGGCCTCCTGCGCGGAGGACCTGCCCGTAGGGCCTCAACGGTACCTGCTTCCGACGCCGCACGGTACGTCGCCCGCACGACGCGCGTCGGAACAGGGGCTGTTCAAGGCCCTGTCCTGCCTGGTCAGGCCCGATTTTACCTTCTTCTAGCACCAACTTGCTATCGGGCCGTGCGTTCGGTCACGTGCGTCACTCCGGACTACTCGCGCATACTCGCGAGTACCCCCGGCTCGTTCACGGACGCAACCATTCCTCCGACGGTGTCCGCTCGGCCATCCGCTGCTCGGCGAGCCGGTCGGCGGCGACCGCGGGCGGCACCCCGTCGGCGCTCGCGCGCTCGAAAATCGCCAGCGTCGTGTCGTAGATCCGCGTCGCCTTGGCCTTGGCCCGGTCGAAATCGAAACCGTGCAGTTCGTCCGCGACCTGGATGACACCGCCCGCGTTCACCACGTAGTCGGGCGCGTACAGGATGCCGCGGTCGGCCAGGTCCTTCTCGACGCCGGGGTGGGCGAGCTGGTTGTTGGCCGCGCCGCACACCACCGTCGCCGTCAGGGCGGCCACCGTCTTGTCGTCGAGCGCGCCGCCGAGCGCGCACGGCGCGTACACGTCCAGCGGGGTGCGGACCAGCACCTCCGCGTCGCTGACCACCGAGACCTCGGGATGCCGGGCGGCGACCGCGTCGACCGCGGCGGAGCGCACATCGGTCAGCACGACCTCGGCGCCGTCCTCCAGCAGGTGGTCCACGAGGTGCTTGCCGACCTTGCCGACCCCGGCGATGCCGACCCGGCGGCCGTGCAGCGAGGCCGTGCCCCACTGCACCCGGGCGGCGGCGCGCATGCCCTGGAAGACGCCCCACGCGGTGAGCACCGAGGAGTCGCCGGCCCCGCCGTTCTCCGGGGAGCGGCCGGTCGTCCAGCGGTTCTCGCGCGCGACCACGTCCATGTCGGCCACATAGGTGCCGACGTCGCACGCCGTCACGTACCGGCCGCCGAGCGAGGCGACCGCGCGGCCGTAGGCCAGCAGCAGGGCCTCGGTCTTGTCGGTGTCCGGGTCGCCGATGATCACGGCCTTGCCGCCGCCGTGGTCGAGCCCGGCCAGCGCGTTCTTGTACGACATGCCGCGGGCGAGGTTCAGCGCGTCGGCGACGGCCTCCTCGTCGGAGGCGTAGGGGAAGAAGCGGGTGCCGCCGAGGCCGGGGCCCAGGGCGGTGGAGTGGAGCGCGATGACGGCCCGGAGGCCGGACGCGCGGTCCTGGCAGAGAACGACCTGCTCGTGTCCGCCCTGCTCCGATCGGAACAGCTTGGCGATGACACTTCCGGTGTCGGTTACGTCGGTCACGGTGGTGACTCCCATAGTCCGGTGGCCCAGTGGTGCGGATGGCTCTCGCCCCCGTGCGGGTGTGGTTCCTCGACCGAGCGCGATGCTGGGCTCAGCGTAGGCCCTCCCGGGGACGACGGCGTGGCACGCGGCCCCCACACCACCCCCTACGGATCGCGCGGGCCGCGGGGGTCGCCCGTGGGCGTGGCCAGTGGCCGGGATCACGTCCCGGGGGTGCGGGCGCGTGGGACGATCGACGGTGACGCCGTGGACGGTCGACGGGGACTCCGCGGCGGCACGGCGGCGCGAGGGAGCGGGTGTGAGCGGTTCACCGGTAGTGGTCCCGTACGCGGCCTATTTGCGCGTCTACGAGCCGCTGGCGGCCTTTCCCGAGCCCGAACGCACCCATTGGTACCGCTACGCCGCGGCCGGTACCTGCCGGACCGCGCAGGACGAGCTGCGGCAGTCGCTGGCGGCCCTGGTGCCCGTGCCGCCGATCGCCGTCCCCGTGCACGAGAGCGCCGACGCCTTCGTCGCCGAGATCGGCGGGGTCACCCACGTCTGCCCGTGGCGCACCCGGCTGCGCGGGTGGCTCGCGCTGGAGACCTTCGGGCAGCAGCTGCCGCAGCCGGTGCTGGACGCGATGCTGCCGCCGGTCGTGCGCCGGCAGGTCGCCGCCGACCACGACTCATGGCGCGAGCGCAACCCCGACGCCCGGCCCTGGATCCGCACCGCGACCTGGCACGTGCCCGTGCGCTGGTTCGTCCTCGTCGGGGACGACGAGCGGGAGTACGAGCCGGCGGGCGAGGGGGAGCGCAAGGAGCCGCTGCTGCGCTACCGCACCCCGATGGTGCAGGCCCGCCGCCGGGTGGCGCGGGGCCTGCGGGTGCTCAAGGACGCGCTGGACGACGGCGGCCCGCTCATCGACGGGCTCGTCGACGTCGGCCGCTGGCTGGAGGAATTCCACCCGCGCTCGCTCGTCGAGCTGGACTACGGGGGCCTCGTCCACATCATGGGCCCCGAGCGGCTGGCCGAGGACCGCTCGGCCGCGGACGTCGCCGAGGGCCTGGCCTCGCTGCGGGAGGGCGACTCGGCGGCGGCGAGCGTCGCGTACGAGCGGCTGACCGAGCGCTGGCGGGCGGTGCGGGAGCTGCAGTTCTCGAACTGATCTTCCGGTCCGGACACGGGGCAACCTCCTTGCGGGCGGAGGACGTTTCGGGCGTCCGGCCGGGGGGCGATTCGGATTTTCGGGTCAAGCGTGATGGAGAGCACGTACCTGGAGTCTTGCCTGGATCACCATCTGTCATGCCAAAATGGGACAACGGGTCCGCCTCGGGCTCGATTCGAAGGTGGGGATGTTGCAGTTGATCGTCCTGTGACTGATCGTCACGCTCGCGTGACTGTCCGTTATGGCACGGTCCATCGGCTTCCGCCGAGCTTGAACACCTGAGAGGGCAAATCCATCGGTTTGGCCGACGCGGCTGGACGGATGGTGTAGTTGTAGTGCCGAGGACAAGCCGTTCGTCCTATTACCGACTCGGCCCGCGCCTGCCATTTCGGGCAACGCGGGTCAAGGTGCAGAATTCAGAGGAAAGAACCGCGCTGGTTCGGTTCTCTCAAGGAGGCCGCTCATGACCGCTCGCACCCCTGATGCCGAGCCGTTGCTCACCCCTGCCGAGGTCGCGACCATGTTCCGCGTCGACCCCAAGACGGTCACGCGCTGGGCCAAGGCAGGCAAGCTCACGTCCATCCGCACGCTGGGCGGCCACCGCCGCTACCGCGAGGCGGAGGTACGTGCGCTGCTCGCGGGCATTCCGCAGCAGCGCAGCGAGGCCTGACCGGCACTTTTGGACGCCGTCCCCCTTTGCGGCGCCCGGTCCCGGCAGATCGCCTGCCCCCATCAGGCATCCCACGGGACCCAGCTCCACCGGCTCCATCAGCAGTGCTTCGGCAGTTGCTTCGTATGACGCGGATCCCGCCGGATCCGCACCAGCAGGACAGCAGGACCACAGCAGCACCACAGCTTCACCGTGATCGCATCGGACTCCGCCGGGTCCGGTGCGATCCGTTTTTGTGCCGTGTTCGTGCCCTCTTTCGTGCCTTGGCACCACGTCCCGGACGTGGTGCCATTGCACATATTAAATCGACGCCCTTCCGGAGGGCGTCGGGTTCCGTGATTCCGGAACGACTTCACGTGACTCCCGTCACATGCCACGGGCTTGTGGATCTTGCGTACGGTGCGGTAGTGAACTCCCGCGCCGGAAGGGGGTGTCGGGAGGACGAAGGCATACAAAAAGACCCGGCTCCTTGCGGAACCGGGTCTCCGGGTTGAACGTGTGCGGTAACTCTTGCGGTCCTGACGGGATTTGAACCCGCGGCCTCCACCTTGACAGGGTGGCGAGCACTCCAAACTGCTCCACAGGACCTCGCTGCGGAACAGACTCTACAGCAGGTCAGGGGGTGCGGTCGAACTCGATCACGAGAGGGGCCGCGGTCAGGCCCAGGCGGCGTCCAGGGCCTTGAAGACGCGCTTGTCGGAGACCGGGAAGGCCGTGCCCAGGGCGTGGGCGAAGTAGCTCACGCGCAGCTCCTCGATCATCCAGCGGATGTCGCGGACCGACGCCGGGACGGGACGGCCGGCGGGCTGCGCGGCCAGCAGTTCGGCGTACTCCGACTGGATCTCGCGGACCTTCTCCATCCGGGTGGCGTCGCGCTGGGCGCCCGTCGGCATCTGCTGGAGGCGGCGGTCGGCGGCCACCAGGTAGCGCATGACGTCCGGGAGGCGCTTGAGGCCCGCCTCGGTCACGAAACCGGGGCGTACGAGGGCCGCGAGCTGCTCGCGGACGTCGGCGGTGTTGGCCAGCAGCGCGGGGCTCGTGGTGTCCTTCAGACGGCGCTCGCAGGAGTGCCAGGCGGCCAGCACCTGCTGGACCTGGCGGACCGTGCGGACGGTCAGCTCGACCAGGTCCGCGCGCACCGCGTCGTAGAGCTTGCGATAGCCCTCCTCGTCCCACGCCGGGCCGCCGTGGTCGGCGATCAGCCGGTCCGCGGCGGCGGTGGCGCAGTCCTCGAAGAGGGCCTGGACGCTGCCGTGCGGATTGCGGGACAGATTCAGCTTCTGCTGGTTGGAGAGCTGGTCGGCGACGAACTTCGCCGGGTTGACCGGGACGTTCAGCAGGATCAGCCGGCGCGTGCCGCGCCACATCGCCGCGGCCTGCTCCGGCTCGGTGTCGAAGAGCTTGACCGCGACCGTGGCGCCCTCGTCGACGAGCGCCGGATACGCCTTGACCGGCTGCCCCGCGCGCCGGGTCTCGAAGGTGCGCGGGAGCGCGCCGACCGTCCAGTCCTTCAGGCCCGTGCGCTGCTCCACGGAGGCCAGCGCGGGGTCCGAGGCACGCTCGAAGGCCTTGGTGATGGCCGCGCGCGTCTTCGGCTTCAGACGCAGCTTGAGCGCCTCCAGGTCCTTGTCCTCGGCGACGGTACGGCGCCGCTCGTCGAGGACCCGGAAGGTGACCTTCAGGTGGTCCGGCACCTTCGCCAGATCGAAGTCCTCGGCGGCCACCGGCACACCGACCATCCGCTGCAACTCCCGTGCCAGCACGGACGGCAGGGGGTCGGGCCCGGCGACCGCCCGCTCCAGGAACGCCTTCGCGTAGTTCGGCGCGGGCACGTAGTGCCGGCGGATCGGCTTGGGCAGCGAGCGGATCAGCTCGGTCACGACCTGCTCGCGCAGGCCCGGGATCTGCCAGTCGAAGCCGTCCGGCACCGCCTGGTTGAGCACCTGGAGCGGGACGTGCACGGTCACGCCGTCGGCGTCCGCGCCCGGCTCGAACTGGTAGGTGACACGGAACTTGAGCGAGCCCTGCCGCCACGAGTCCGGGTAGTCGGCCTTGGTGACCGCCTCCGCGTTCTCGTTGATCAGCATCGAGTGCTCGAAGGTCAGCAACTCCGGCTCTTCGCGCCGCCGGTGCTTCCACCAGGAGTCGAAGTGCGCGCCGGACACGACGTGTTCGGGGATCCGGGCGTCGTAGAAGTCGTACAGCGTCTCGTCGTCCACCAGGATGTCGCGGCGCCGGGCGCGGTGTTCCAGCTCCTCGACCTCGCCGAGCAGCTTGCGGTTGTCCTGGAAGAACTGGTGGTGGGTGCGCCAGTCGCCCTCGACCAGGGCGTTGCGGATGAACAGCTCGCGGGAGATCTCGGGGTCGATGCGCCCGTAGTTGACCTTGCGCTGCGCCACCAGCGGCACGCCGTACAGCGTCACCTTCTCGTACGCCATCACCGCCGCCTGGTCCTTCTCCCAGTGCGGCTCGCTGTAGCTGCGCTTGACCAGGTGCTGGGCGAGCGGCTCGACCCACTCCGGCTCGATCTTCGCGTTGACCCGCGCCCACAGCCGGGAGGTCTCCACCAGCTCCGCGGACATGATCCACCGCGGCGGCTTCTTGAACAGCGCCGAACCCGGGAAGACCGCGAACTTCGCACTGCGGGCGCCCAGGTACTCGTTCTTCGCCTCGGGATCCTTCAGCCCGATGTGCGACAGCAGACCCGCCAGCAGCGACTGGTGCACCCGCACCGGATCGGCCGCGTCGTCGTCCGACGCCGGCTCGGTCACGGTGATGCCCATGGACTTCGCGACCTGCTTGAGCTGGCTGTAGATGTCCTGCCACTCGCGGATCCGCAGGTAGTTCAGGAACTCCCCGCGGCACGTCCGGCGGAAGGCCGACGACGACAACTCCCGCTGCCGGCCCCGGACGTACGTCCACAGGTGCAGGAAGGACAGGAAGTCGCTGCCCTCGTCGCGGAACCGGGCATGGCTCTGGTCGGACTGCTGCTGCTTGTCCGCGGGCCGCTCGCGCGGATCCTGGATCGACAGCGCCGCCGCGATCACCATCACCTCGCGCACGCAGCCGTTGCGCTCCGCCTCCAGCACCATACGGGCCAGCCGCGGGTCCACGGGCAGCTGCGCGAGCTTGCGGCCGGTCTGCGTGAGCCGCTTGCGCGGATCCTTCTGGGCCGCGTCCAGCGCGCCCAGCTCCTCCAGCAGCTGCACACCGTCCTTGATGTTGCGGCTGTCCGGCGGATCGATGAAGGGGAAGCGCGCGATGTCGCCGAGCCCGGCCGCGGTCATCTGCAAGATGACCGAGGCCAGGTTCGTCCGCAGGATCTCCGCGTCCGTGAACTCCGGACGGGAGAGGAAGTCCTCCTCGTCGTACAGCCGGATGCAGATGCCGTCCGACGTACGGCCGCAGCGCCCCTTGCGCTGGTTGGCGCTCGCCTGGCTGATCGGCTCGATCGGCAGCCGCTGCACCTTCGTACGGTGGCTGTAGCGCGAGATACGGGCCGTGCCCGGGTCGACCACGTACCGGATGCCGGGGACGGTCAGCGACGTCTCCGCGACGTTCGTCGCCAGCACCACCCGGCGCCCCGCGTGCTGCTGGAAGACCCGGTGCTGCTCGGCCGACGACAGCCGCGCGTACAGCGGCAGCACCTCGGTGTGCCGCAGATTCCTCTTGCCCAGCGCGTCCGCCGTGTCGCGGATCTCCCGCTCGCCCGACAGGAAGACCAGGATGTCGCCCGGCCCCTCCGCCTGCAGCTCGTCCACCGCGTCGCAGATCGCCGTGATCTGGTCCCGGTCCGCGTCCTCGCCGCCCTCTTCGAGCAGCGGGCGGTACCGCACCTCCACCGGATACGTCCGGCCGCTCACCTCGACGATCGGGGCGTCCCCGAAATGCCGCGAGAAACGCTCCGGGTCGATCGTCGCCGACGTGATGACGACCTTCAGGTCCGGGCGGCGCGGCAGCAGCTGGGCCAGATAGCCCAGGATGAAGTCGATGTTCAGGCTGCGCTCGTGCGCCTCGTCGATGATGATCGTGTCGTACGCGCGCAGCTCGCGGTCCGTCTGGATCTCCGCGAGCATGATGCCGTCCGTCATCAGCTTGACCAGGGTCTGCTCGCCGACCTGGTCGGTGAAGCGGACCTTCCAGCCGACCGCCTCGCCCAGCGGCGACCGCAGCTCCTCCGCCACCCGCTCGGCGACCGTACGGGCCGCGATCCGGCGGGGCTGCGTGTGCCCGATCAGGCCGCGCACCCCGCGGCCCAGCTCCAGGCAGATCTTCGGGATCTGCGTCGTCTTGCCCGAACCCGTCTCACCCGCGACGATCACCACCTGGTGGTCGCGGATCGCCGCGAGGATCTCGTCCCGCTTCTGGCTCACCGGGAGCGCGGCGGGGTAGGTGATCTCCGGCACATTCGCCCTGCGGGCGGCTATACGCTGCTCCCCGCGGTCGATCTCCCGGTCGATCTCGGCGAGCACGGCGTCGCGCGCCTCGGCCTTCCTGATCCGCCGGACGCCCTCCAGCCGCCGCCCGAGCCGCTGCTCGTCGCGCAGCGAGAGTGCGGGGAGGCGGCGGGCCAGGTCGTGGGTTGCGTAAGTAGACATACGGTCCTCATGCTCGCACCTGCGGTGGGCCTGGAGCGAACCCATTTCGCCGGGCGGCGGCGCCGTGAGCTCGCGGCTGCGCCGCGGGGTGCCCGGCGCGGTGGCGGGGGATGTCGCCCGGCGGGCGTAACTGCGGGGGCGCGGGGGGCGGGGGGTGGTTAGCGTGGCGGGTATGAGGGCGAGGGCGGCGGCGGGGTGGAAGGGGCTCCGCAGCTCACCCTTCTGGCCCGCCTGCGTGCTGGTCGTCCTGATCGCCGCCGCCGCGGGCCTGTTCGCCGGCTCGTACACGTACGCCATGGCGAATCCGACGCCGCGGTTCATCCCGACGGCCGTCACCGGCATCCCGACCTCGCAGGTCAAGCGCGCGGAGTTCGTCGCGGGGATGGAGAAGGCGCTGGGGGCGTCGCTCAAGCTGCACCACTACGACACGTTCGCGCAGGCGAAGGACGCGGTCGAGGAGCAGCGGGTCTTCGCGATCCTGCGCGAGCCGGGCCGGGCGGAGGTGGGGGAGGCGATGGACGCGCCGCGGCTGTACGTGTCGTCGGCGTCCGGCGCGAGCGTCGCCGAGCTGCTCGCGCAGACCGCGCCCGCGGTGGGCGGCTCGATCGGCGTGCCGGTGACTGTCAGCGACATCAACCCGCTGCAGAAGGGCGACCCGCGGGGGCTGGCGATCTTCTACATCTCGCTGGCCGCCGTGATCCTCGGCTTCGTCGGCGCGATCCAGCTCAGCGTGCACGCGCGTGCCCTCAACCCCGCGGAGCGCATCGCGTTCATCGTGGCGTACGCGATGCTCGGCGGTTTCTCGATCGCCGCGGTCGTGGACTGGGGGCTGGGGGCGCTGCGGCTGCCGTTCGCGGAGTCGTGGGCGATCCTGGCGTTCACGATGTTCACGTCGGGCATGGTCTTCACGATGTTCAACACGCTGGTCGGGCGGTGGGCGATGCTGCCGACGTGGGGCCTGATGGTGCTGCTCGGCAATCCGTCGTCGGGCGGGGCGGTGTCGTGGCCGCTGCTGCCGTCGCTGCTGGGGCGGATCGGGCGGTGGCTGCCGCCGGGCGGGTCGGTGAACGCGCAGCACACCGCCGTCTACTTCGGGGGGCACCAGCACGCCTTCCCGTTCCTGGTGCTCGCGGGGTGGGCGGCGGTGTCGACCGCGGTCTTCGTGGGGTGGCGGCACCGGCATCCGGGCGGGCGCTGACCCGTACCGCCGGAAAACGGTGGAGGCCCCGCTCCACCAGGGAACGGGGCCTCCACCGTGCGGTGGCTGGGGCCGGGGTCGAACCGGCGACCTACCGCTTTTCAGGCGGTCGCTCGTACCAACTGAGCTACCCAGCCGCAGCGGTCCTGACGGGATTTGAACCCGCGGCCTCCACCTTGACAGGGTGGCGAGCACTCCAAACTGCTCCACAGGACCTTGCTGTACTGCTCTGCACTGCTTGTGTGCGGAACAAGTCTGACACACCAGGTGCCATGCTCTCGCACGGGTTTCGCGACCCTCCGGAGGACCTTGCCCTCCGTGACCGGCCGGGCACCGCCCGCAGGCCGTTGTCGCTGGATCAGCGTATCAGACCTGCGAGGGCGTCCCGAAACGCATGATCAGCCGGTCGCGGCGGCGCCCCCGTAGTACGCCTCGACGGGGGCGCGGGCCTCGTCGAAGAGGGCGGGGCCGCCCAGCGGGACGGTCGGCCAGGCGCCGGACTCCGGGTGGAGGGCGACGAGCTGGCCGGTGGACAGGGCGTACACGACGCGGCCGAGGCCGGAGCGCATGATCGCGCCCGCGCACATCGAGCAGGGCTGGCAGCTGGTGTACATGGTCGTGCGGCCGGCCTCCTCCGCGTCCAGCTCGCGGGCGGCCCAGCGGGCGAGCTTCAGCTCGGGGTGGGCGGTGATGTCGCTGTCGCGCCGCACGGTGTTGTGGTCCTCGGCGAGCACGGTGCCGTCCGGTCCGGCCAGCAGGGAGCCGAAGGGCGCGTCGCCGGTCTCGACGGCGCGGGCGGCGAGCGCGATGGCCCGCCGCAGCAGCGCCTCGTCGGCGGGGGTCAGGACGGTGCCGGTGCCCGGGTCGGAGCCGGTGCCGGGGTCCTGGGCGGACGACGGCTCGGGAGTGGGCCCGGGAGTGGGCTCCGGGGCGGGCGAGGGGTCGGTCATGGGGCGGTCCTCCGGTGGGCGGCGAGGGCGGCGAGGGCCTGCCAGGCCGGTTCGGGCGTACGGGTCTGCTCCGGGTCCCCGTGGTACGGGTCGAGGACGACGGCGGTGGCGCCGAGGCGTTCCAGTTCGGCGAGGTCGCCGGCTATCTGGTCGAGCGTGCCGACCCCGGCGGGACGGTCGGGGCCGGTGACGGGGGCGTCGGTCACGTCGAGGGCGATCCGGGGCGCGAGCGCGGGCAGGTCGGGGTGCTCGGCGAGGGTGGCGCGCAGCCGGGGCAGGGCGAGGCGCAGAGGGTGCCACGCGTCGCCGTGCCGGACGGCCCGCCGGATCGCCGCCCGGCTGCTGCCGCCGACCCACAGCGGTACGGGTGTCGCGCCGCCGGGCCGCGCCTCGTGCAGCGCGGCCAGGTGCGCGTCGGTGAGGCGGCCGCGGTCGGCGAAGGGCACGCCGAGGGCGGCGAACTCCTGCGGGGACCAGCCCACTCCGACGCCGAGCACGAACCGTCCGCCGCTGAGCTGCTGCAGGCCCTCCGCCATACGGGCGACCAGCAGCGGGTGGCGGTAGGGCAGCACGGTCACGGTGGTGCCGAGCCGTACGGAGCGGGTGAGGCCGGCCAGCCACGCGAGGGTCGTGAAGGGGTCGTAGAACGGTTCGGGGTAGCGCTCGGCGACGTCCGGGGTGACGGTCACGTGGTCGGACATCATGAGCAGGTCGTAGCCCAGCTCCTCGATCCGGATCGCCCATTCGCGCAGCACGCCCGGGTCGGTGCCCGGCCCGAAGTTCGGCACGTTGACGCCTAGTTGCATGGCGTCGAGGCTATCCCGGCGGATGCGCCGGACTGAAGGGACTTCTCGTGGTGACGGGAGCCTGTTGCGGTGAATCTCCCGGTAGTATCGGCGTATGGCCGGGAACCCCGATGAACTGGACGACGTGGACTGGGCGATCGTCGGACAGCTCCAGCACGAGGCGCGGCTCTCGTTCAGCGAGCTGGGGCGACGGGTCGGGCTGAGCGCGTCGGCCACCACCGAGCGGGTGCGGCAGCTGGAATCCCTCGGCGTCGTCACCGGCTACCACGCGGCCGTGGACCTCACGAAGGTCGGCTACCCCGTGCTCGCCGTCGTCCGCCTGAAGTACCCCGGCAACCGCCACCAGCCGCTGCACCGGCTGCTCACCGACCGCCGGGAGATCCTGGAGTGCCTGCGCACGACCGGTGACGACTGCTACACGCTCAAGGTCGCGGCCACCTCGATGGAGCACCTGGAGACGCTCGTGGACGAACTCGCCGGATTCGGCAGCACGACCACGAGCGTCGTCTACCGGCAGACGCTGCCCTTCCGGGGCCCGGCGCGGCCCTGAGCGTGGTCAGCGGCGGGCCGTCACCGTCATGTCGGCGTGCCCGACGACATGGCCCGACATCGTGAACGTCGTGACGGTCGCGGGCGTCTCGGCGGGCAGCTCCAGGGACGGCACGTCCAGCGCGTAGACCGTGATCCGGTAGTGGTGCGTGACGTCCCCGGCGGGCGGGCACGGGCCCAGATAGCCCTTCGCCCCGGCGTCGTTGGTGCCCACCACGCTGCCCGCGGGCGGGGTCGCGCCCAGGGCGCGGGCGGACGCCGGGATGTCCCACGTCTCCCAGTGCCAGAAGCCCGCGCCCGAGGGCGCGTCCGGGTCGTACATCGTCACCGCGTAGCTGCGGGTGCCCGCGGGCGCGCCGTGCCAGGACAGCCGCACCTGCCGGTTGCCGCCCGCGCAGCCGAAGGCGTTCGCCCAGGTGTCGGCGGGGAAGGTGCCGTGGTCGCGGACGTCGGGGCTGGTCACGGTGAAGCGCGCGGCACCCTGCGGGACGCCCGAGCGGATCTGCTGGTGGCCGTACGCGGGCTGCCGGGGCGAACTGCTGTGCGCGGTGACGGCGCCGGCCGCGGCGACGGCGACGGTGGCGGCCGCGACGGCGGTGGCGGTACGGGCGCTGCTCCTCATGGGGTCCTCCGGTGTGCTCGTGATCGGTGGGGCTCCACGATCGGGCGGTGCGGGGAGGGCGGGGAAGGCCGCGCGGAACCTGGCATCCGCAGTGCCAGGCTCCCGGGCGTATCCCGGTGGACGGTGGGGCGCGGCGGCGCCGATCATGGGCCGCATGAACGGCACGGCGGAGCGCGGGCAGGGGCGGGGCGGCGGGCCGCGGCGCCCCGAACTGGCGGAGTTCCTGCGGGCGATGCGCGCCCGGCTCACCCCGCACGACGTGGGCCTGCCGGACGCCGGGCGGCGCCGCACCCCCGGACTGCGGCGGCAGGAGGTCGCGCAGCTCGCCGCCGTCAGCATCGACTGGTACATCCGGCTGGAGCAGGGCCGGGTGGGCGTCCCCGGCACCGCCGTGCTGGACGCCGTGGCCGGGGCCCTGCGGCTGACACCGAGCGAGCGCCAGCACCTGCACCTGGTCGCACGGGGCGAGGCGCCGCCGATCGCGTACGCGCCCGTGCCCGTCGCCGACTCGCTGCGGATCCTGCTGGACGGCATGCCGCTGTGGCCCGCGTACGTCGTCGACTTCCGGATGGACGTCCTGGCGTGGAACGCCGCCGCCTCCGCCCTCTTCGGCGAGGACTTCGGCACGGGCGCCGCTGCCAACACCGCGTGGCTGCTCTTCGCCCCGGGCTCGCGGCTGCGCGCCGCCCAGCTCGACTGGCAGCGCGTGGCCCGCGAGACGGTCGGCAACCTGCGGGCCCAGTCCGCCCGCCACCCCGACGACCCGCGCCTGCGCGCGCTGGTGGCCGAACTGCGCTCCGTGAGCCAGGAGTTCGCCGCCTGGTGGGACGACCACACGGTCCGCACCCGCAGCCACGGCACGAAGCGCCTGCGGCACGCGGTGGTCGGCGAACTGACCGTCCGCTACGACGTGCTGGCTACGTGCGACGGCTCCGAGCAGTACCTGGTGGCCGTCACCCCGGCGGACCCCGCCACCGAACGCGGCCTGCGCCGCCTGCTGTCGGACCGCGGCGGACTGCACGGGGCGGACAACGTGCGGGCGATCGGGGCGTAGGGCCCGCGCGGGCTAGCCCTCGCGGGCCGCCAGCAGCGCCGCCAGCTGGCGGAGCGGTTCGGGGCCGAAGACGCGCAGGACGACCGTTTCCGCGCCCGCCGCCACCAACTCGTCCATGCGCGCGGCGGCTTGCCCGGCCGTACCGGAGACGCTGAAGAGTTCGTCCAGCGACTTGCCCAGCCACGCGCCCTGACCTGTGAGGAAGTTCCGCAGCGCCGCCGCCGCGCGGTCCGGGTCGTCGTCCACCGCGGCCGCCGCGTACGCGATGACGCCGAAGCCGTCCCCGGCGCCGCCTTTGCGGGCCAGCTCCCACGCCGTACGGACGTCGTCCGGGCCGTGCCCCTCGGCGATCAGCGTGCCGTCCGCGACCCGCCCCGCCAGCTCCAGCGAGCGCGGCCGCACCACCCCGGCGACGACCGGCGGCGCAACCTCCGGCGGATGCACCAGCCGCACTCCGTCGAGCCGCACCTCGCGCCCGTCCAGCTCGACCTTCTCGCCGCGCAGCAGTGCCCGCACCGCCGTGATCGTCTCGTCCAGCATCGCCAGCGGCGACCGCGGGGCGGCGCCCACCTGCGCCATCCAGTTCGACGCGCCGTGCCCGATCCCGGCGACCAGCCGACCCGGGAACGCCCGCTCCAGCGTGGCCAGTTCCATCGCCAGCAGGGCGGGGCTGCGCAGCGGCGCGGGCGCGATCCCGATCCCGACCCGGATCCGCGTCGTCGCCCCCAGCGCGATCGCGGCGGCGGACACACCGCCGTTCCACCCCAGGTCCTCGACGACCCACAGGTCGTCCAGCCCGATCTCCTCCGCCTGCCGCGCGAAGCCGGCGAGCCCGGCCGGATCCCACTCGCGGTCGTACATCACGCCGATGCGCACGTTCGTCATGCAGGGAACCTACGTCCGCCTCCACCGGCGATCAACGCCCCACCGGTCCCGACCTCGAGGCGGCGCCCCGGCTCACCCCGCCGCGGGCGTGACGTCCCCCGCGGGCACGTACAGCTGCACGTCCCGCGCGGTGGTGAGCGGCATGACCCGCCCCATCCCGACCTCCCGGAAGTGCTCCGACGCGCGGTGCGCCGCGAACGCCGCCTCGTCCGCGTACCGTTCGATGCTCACGAACCGGCCGGGCGCCTCCTCGGACCGCAGCACCTCGAAGGACAGGCAGCCGTCCTCTTCCCGGCACGCCGCCCCGAACTCGCCCAGGATCCGTGCGAATCCTTCGGCGTCCTCCGGCTCGCAGACCATCGTGGCAACGACAAGCACATGCGCGTCCATCCCCTCACCCTAGCCAGGGGATGCCGGCGACCGCTTCGAGGCGGGTCACGCCACGGGGACCGGCGCACCGTCCCGGCGTGGGGCGGGGCGGTGCGCCGGTCGGTCAGGGGTGGTCGCGGAGGACGGCCGAGCCGCCGGGGGGGAGGGTGAGTCCGGCGGCGGGGATGGTGCGGGCGGTGAGGAGGTCGTGGCCCGTGGCGGGGACGGTGACGGGGGCGGCCGTGTGGTTGATCAGGAAGAGCCAGCTGCGGTCGCCGGAGGGGGCGTGGCGGCGGATCGCCTCGACGCCCGGCGGCACGGGGATCTCGGGGCGGACACCGGACTCGGTGAGCAGGCGGGCGACGAGGGCCGTGTAGGACGGGTCGTCGAGGCGGGTGGAGGCGTACCAGGCGGCGCCGGAGCCGTAGGCGTGGCGGGTCAGGGCGGGTGCGCCCGCGAGCGCGCCCTCGGTGTAGGAGGCGACGGCCTCGGCCGGGTCGGTGAGGCGCAGCAGCTCGCTCCACTCGGTGGCGTGCGAGCCGTCGGACAGGGGGGCCACCGTGTCGGCGGCGAGCGGGCGGTGCTCCTCGACCCGTACGCCGAGCGCGACGCGCAGCGGCTCCGCGGGGTAGCCGCCGAGCCGGGCGTGGTGGCGTTCGTCGACGACGCCCGCGAAGTGCTGGACGAGGAGCGTGCCGCCGCCGTGGACGTACGCCCGCAGGCGTTCGGCGTCGGCGTCGGAGAGCAGGAACAGGGCGGGGGCGATCAGGAGTTCGTAGCGGCCGAGGTCGGCGTCGGCGGGGTGGGCGAGGTCCGCGGTGATCCCGGCGTCCCACAACGCGCGGTGGGCGCGGCGCAGTTCGCGGTGGTAGTCCAGCGACGCGGAGGGCAGGCCCTGCCCGTCGAGCGCCCACCAGCAGTCGGAGTCGTGCAGCACGGCGGCCCGCGGCCGTACGACCGAGCCGGCCAGTTCGCCGAGCCGGGCGACCACCGCGCCCGTGTCGGTGACCTCGCGGAAGACCCGGGAGTCGGGCCCGGCGTGCGGGACCATTGCGGAGTGCCAGATCTCGGCTCCGGCGCGGGACTGGCGCCACTGGAAGAAGAGCGTGCCCTCCGAGCCGCGCGCGATGTGCGCGAGGGAGTGCCGCAGCAGCTCGCCCGGCTCCTTCGGCAGTGTGCGGTCGGCGGTGTAGACGGTGTTGGCGCCCTGCTCGATCAGCAGCCACGGCTTGCCACCGCCGAAGGAGCGGGCGCGGTCGGCGCCGAAGGCGGTGTCGGCGGCGGCGTCGAGGCCGGGCGAGGCGGGGTAGTGGTCGATGCCGACGACGTCCACCTCGCGGCCGAACGCCCACAGGTCCAGCACCTGGTAGCCGGGCAGCATCAGGTTGGTGGTGACGGGGCGGTCGGGCGTGGTGTGCGCGCGGATCGCGTCGCGCTGCTCGCGGTAGGCGTCGAGCGCGAGGTCGGACCAGAACCGACGGTAGTCCAGGGCGAGTCCGGGGTTGCGGTGCCACTGGGTGGCGCGCGGCGGCAGGATCTGCTCCCAGGAGCCGTAGCGCTGGCTCCAGAAGGCCGTTCCCCAGGCGTCGTTGACCGCGTCGAGGGTGCCGTGCCGAGCGCGCAGCCAGATCCGGAAGGCCGCGGCGGCGTGGTCGCAGTGGCACAACGTTGCGTACTCGTTGTGGACGTGCCACATCGCGACGGCCGGATGGTCGCCGTAGCGCCGCGCGAGCGCGTCCGCGATCCGCACGCAGGCCTGCCGGTAGGCGGGCGCGGCCAGGCAGTAGGTGTCCCGGCTGCCGTGTGTGAGGCGTACGCCCTCGGCGGTGACGGGCATCGCGTCGGGGTGCGCCAGGGTGAACCACGGCGGGGGCGAGGCGGTGGGCGTGGCGAGGTCCACGGCGACGCCGCCCGCGTGCAGGCGGTCCAGGTGCGCGTCGAGCCACGCGAAGTCGTAGCGGCCCTCCTCGGGTTCGAGCAGCGCCCAGGAGAAGACGCCGACCGTGACGAGGTTGACGTGTGCCCAGCGCATCAGGAGGTCGTCCTCCTTCCACACGGCCTCGTCCCACTGCTCGGGGTTGTAGTCCCCGCCGAAGGCGAGCCGTCCGCCGAGCCGCCGCACGACACCGTCGGTGGCCCCGCTCATGACACCGACTGCCTTGCCTCAAAAGCGGGTTGCGCACGGAGAGCGGGCATGGCGAAGCCTTTCGGGGACGGTGGAGGGCGAGCGGGAAGGGTTCAGCGCACCGGCGCGGGGCCCGTGCTCTCGCGCGGGGTGAGCACCGGGGTGAGCAGGCTGACCTCGGCGGTGGGCCGGTCGTCCAGCCGGTTCATCACCAACTGCACGGCCTGCCGACCGAGTTCGTGCGCGGGTCCGGTCACCGCGGTGAGCCGCGGCGAATACTGCTCGGCCAGCGGCTCGGGGCACAGCGCCACCACCGACGCGTCCTCGGGCACGACCCGGCCGCTGGTGCGCAGCAGGCTCAGCAGCGGGCCGATCGCGCCCTCGTTCTGCACCACGAAGCCCGTGGTGGCGGGGCGGTCGGCGAGGATCCTGGACAGCGCGCCCGCGGTGGACTCGTAGCTGCCCTCGCACGGGCGGTGCAGCACCCGCAGCCCGCGTTCTGCGGCGCGCGCGCGGAAGCCGCTGAGGGTGCGCTCGGCGTAACCGGCGTGCCGCTGGTAGACGGCGGGGGCGTAGCCGATGAAGGCGATGTCCTGGTGGCCGAGGTCGGCGAGGTGTTCGGCGCACAGCGCGCCCGCGTCCGCGAAGTCGTGGTCCACGCAGGCCAGTCCGGTGGTGTCGGCGGGGAGTCCGATGAGCGCGGCGTGCGTTCCGGTCTCGCGCAGCACGGGGATCCGGGCGTCGTCGAGCTCGACGTCCATCAGGATCACCCCGTCGGCGAGCCCGCTCGCGGCCACCCGGCGCAGCCCCTCCGGGCCCTCGTCGTTGGTGATCAGCAGCACGTCGTAGCCGAAGCTGCGGGCCGCGACCGTCACGGAGATCGCTATCTCCATCATGACCGGCACGTAGACGTCGGTGCGCAGCGGCACGACGAGCGCGATGATGTGCGAGCGCTTGCCGGCCAGCGCGCGGGCGCCCGCGTTGGGGTGGTACCCCAGGTCGCTGATCGCCTTCTCCACGCGCTCCCTGGTCGGGGTCGAGATGGAGCGCTTGCCGCTGAGGACATAGCTGACGGTGCTCGCGGAGACGCCCGCGTGCTTGGCCACCTCGGCCAAAGTCACCATGCTGGTGAACCCTTCGTGTCGTGCCGCTGGTTGTCCATGGTGTCGCCCGGGGGCCGGTCCCGTCACGCAGCGGGGGATGGGCGTGCGGGACCGGCCCTGTCTGGGGTGGGGCGGCGTCAGCCCTTGATCGCGCCGGTGAGCATGCCCTTCGCGAAGTGCTTCTGCATGAACGGGAAGACGATGGTGATGGGGAGCAGGGTGAGGACGACGACGGCCATCTGGAGGGACAGCGGGGCCGTCTGCGAGTGGCCGGCGACGCCGAAGCCGCTGTTCACCTGACCCGGCATGTTCATACCCCGGTTGACGTATTCGTACAGCACCATCTGCAGCGGCCACTTCTGGTTGTCGGCCGGCATGTAGAGCATGGCGTTGAAGAAGGTGTTCCAGTAACCGACCGCGTAGAACAGGGAGATGACGGCTGTCACCGCGCGGGAGGTGGGCAGCACGACCGACCACAGGATGCGCCACTCGTTGGCGCCGTCCATGCGGGCCGCGTCGATGAGTTCGCCCGCGGTGTTGGAGTAGAAGCTGCGCAGCACCAGGATGTTGAAGACGCTGACCGCGCTGGGCAGGATCAGCGCCCAGTACTGCCCGAGGCCGCCGAGCCCGTTGATGACCAGGAAGGTCGGGATCAGGCCGCCGTTGACGAACATCGTGACGACGAGCAGGAGCAGCAGGAAGCGGTGGCCGAGCGAGCGTGCGCGGGACAGCCCGTACGCGCACAGGATCGACACGGCCATCGAGATCGCGGTGCCGACCACCGTGATGCCCAGCGTCACGAACAGCGAGCGGCGCACCGTGCCGTCACTGAGCATCGTGGTGTACGCGTCGAGCGTGAGCCCGTCGGGGACGATGACCAGGCCGCCGGCCCGGTTGATCGCGCCCGGTGTGGAGAAGCTGGTGAGGATCACGCAGTACAGCGGCAGCAGGATGAGCAGCACCACGGCGCCGAGCGTGAGCCCCTTGGCGCCCTGGCCGACGGCGGACGGCGGCTCCTCCCACGCGGGGCGGTTCGGGTTGCGCCGGCGGGCGGGCACCCGCGCGGGGGGTGCGGTCAGAGTCGTCATTTCCGGTACAGTCCGTCCTCGCCGAAGCGGTGGGCCAGCTTGTTGGCACCCCAGATCAGCAGCAGCGAGATGACGCTCTTGAAGATGCCCGCGGCAGCGCCGTAGCTGTAGTTCTGGGTCCCGATGCCGTAGTAGAAGGAGAAGGTGTCGAGGACGTCGGCGGCGTCGTGGCCCACGGCGAAGCGCTGGACGAGCAGCTGCTCGAAGCCGACCGAGAGCGTGTTGCCGAGCCGCAGCACGAGCATCAGCACGATGACGCTGCGCATGCCGGGCAGCGTGATGTGCCACATCCGCCGCCAGCGGCCCGCGCCGTCGGACGCGGCCGCCTCGTACAGGTTCTGGTCGATGGCCGACAGGGCGGCGAGGAAGACGATGATGCCCCAGCCCGCGTCCTTCCACACCACCTGCGAGGTCACCAGCAGCGAGAAGGTGTGCGGGTTGGTCATCACGTCCCAGGTGCCCAGATCGTGCTGGCGCAGGAAGTGGTTGAGCAGGCCCGCGCCGCCCAGCATCTGCTGGAAGAGCGTGACGACGAGCACCCACGAGTAGAAGTGCGGCAGGAAGGTGATGGCCTGGATGACCGACCGCAGGCGGGAGTTGAGGACGGAGTTGAGCAGCAGCGCCAGCAGGATCGGGATCGGGAAGAACAGCACGAGCTGCACGGCGCTGATGTAAAGGGTGTTCTCCAGCGCGTGCCAGAACAGCGGGTCGCCGAAGAGCTGGCGGAACTGGTACAGCCCGACCCACTCGCTGTTCCTGATGCCGTCCAGCGGGTCGTAGTACTGGAAGGCGGTCACGGTGCCGAAGAGCGGCAGGTAGTTGAAGACGAGCAGCAGCGCGATGGCCGGCAGCGTCATCAGGATCAGCGACTTGTCGCGGCGCAGCCGGATCCGCCAGGTGAGCCGGTTCCGGTCGGGCAGGGCCGCGAGGGCCTGCCGGGCCTGCCGCCGGGCGGCGCGCCGGGAGGGCTTCCCGGCGGCGCCGCCCTCGGGACCGTCGCCCGGGTGCTGCTGTTCGTCCTCGCCCTGGTCGGCGACGGTCGAGGCCATGGTCCGATTCCCCTTACTGGCCCGTGCCGAGCTTGTCGAGGACGTTCGCCTGGTACCAGGCGACCATCGCGTCGCCGCCGCCGCTGCCCTTCCAGGTGCTGACCGCGTCCTGGAAGGCCGAGACCGGCTTGATGCCGTGGTAGACGTCCTTGATGGTGTCCTCGACGGCCTGCCCGGCGTCGGCGGTGGCGTAGCGCTGCGGCACGGTGATGTTCATGTTCCAGAACACCGGCTTGTAGGCGTACTTGGCCGCCTCCGCGTTCCACGCGCAGCGGTCCTTGGTGACCTGCGGGAAGTCCGGGTTGTTGATGACGTTGACCCCCGTCGCGAGGAAGGGGTACGTCTGCGCCTGCACGTCGGCCAGGCCCGCCTTGGTGGCCGTCGGGCCGCTGGCGCCCATCGTGAAGTCGGTACCCTCGACGCCGAAGTTGACCAGCTGGTACTCGACCGTGCCGTACGGCGCCGCCAGGTAGTCGGCGATCCGCAGGCACTCCTCGATCTGCGCGGGCCTGAGCTTGGCGTTGAGGTAGCTGAACTCGCCCGCAGAGGGACTGAGGAACAGCCGCGGCGCCTTGGTGCCGTCCGCCGAGAAGGGCTTGAACGAGCCCCGCCGGTAGTTCTTGTCGGCGGCCACGCCCGCCTGTGCGTCGGCCCCGTTCCAGGCGCCCGTGCCGTCACCGTTGATGAGGGCCTTGCCCGCGTAGAAGCGGGTCTTGGCGTCGTTGTTGTTGCCCGCCAGCGCGTCGGGGTGCATGTAGCCCGACTTGGCCAGCTTGTAGCACCAGTTGAGCGCCTCCAGCAGCTCGGGCTGCTCGTACTTGTGCACCAGCTTGCCGTCGGTGACGGTGAACTTCTGCGAGAAGTCGAAGATCTGGAACATGTACTGCCACACGTCGTCGAAGGCCCACACGCTGCCCTTGGCGTCGGTGAGTTCCTTGCCGAGGCTCATGAAGTCGTCGGCGGACTTCACGTCGTCGGGGTTGATGCCCTTGGCCTCGAAGACGTCGGCCCGGTAGTAGAACTGGCCGGGCAGGCCGAAGCCGGTGGAGAAGCTCGGTATGCCGTAGAGCTTGTCCTGCCACATGCCGGCCGTCCACGCGCCGGTCGGCAGCGCCGCCAGGTTCGGGTACTTCTTGACCTTGTCGCCCGCGAGGTAGGGCGTGAGGTCCGCGAGCTGGGTACCGCACAGCTCGCCGACCTTGAAGGTGGAATTCCACCAGCCCGGCAGCTGCACCCAGTCGGGCAGCTTGCTCGCGGCGGTGAGCGTGGTGATCGTCGTGTCGTACGTGACGCCGTTGGCGGGCTTCATCGTGAGCGTGGCGCCCAGCGCCTCGTTCATGGCCTTGTAGAAGGAGTTGCCCGCCGACGGGATGGTGCCCCACAGCGGGGTCAGCGTGGTGTACGTGCCGCCCGCGCCGGGCTTGTTGGCGACCGACTTCGCCGGACTGGACGGGTACTTGAGGAAACCGGGGTCGGTGACCGCCCCGGCGGCGCCGGTCGCCGAGGGGATGTCGGCCTGCACGGCGGTGCTCGGCACGTACGCCGGAAGGGCCGCGGCGGCGCCCTTCTTGGTGTTCGTACCGCCCTTGCGCTTGGTCTCGCTGTTCTTGCCACCGCCGCCGCACGCGGCGAGCAGCGGGGACAGCGCGGCGGTTCCGGCGACGGCGACCGCGCCGTTCACAAAGGATCTGCGGTTCAACTCGATGCTCATGATGGGGCGGCCCTTCGCCTGAGAGGTTCCGTGACGAGCGTCGTGCAAGGCAGGTGGGAGAAATCCTGGGCGTCGCAAGCGAGAGGGGATGCCGTCCGCATCAATCGAAGCGCTTCGACGTTGCGGTGAGAGTAACGACGGCCTACACGTTCGACAAGTAGTTGCGCACAAACTTTTCGGCGGTCGCCTCTTCGCCCACGTCAGGACGATATGAGCTGGTCAGGGCCGGTGAACCGGGCGCAGTAACGGGTTTCTTGGCCCTTGGTGATCATTCCTCGTGACATGGTTGACACGGCACCGGCCCGCATGTCAGCGTCGAAGCGTTTCACCTCGGGTGTGTGTCCGCGGGCCGCCGGGCGCGTTCGCGACGCCCGGCGGCCCGCCCGTCCCGGAGCCGCCCAGGACGCACGCTCCCCGCTGCCGCTGTCCCTTTGACGCGCCGGTGCCGTCCGCACCCGCACGCCCCCGTACGGCCTGCCCTGTCCTCCTCCAGTCGCGGCCCAACGCCGCACTTCGCAAGGGGTTTTCCGCTGTGAGTACCGTCTCCGTGCCCGCCGAGCTGCCCGCCGAGCCGCCCGCGGACCCGCCCGTGGACCCCGCCGTGCGGCAACTGCCCTTCCGCGACCCGGCGTTGCCGCTCACCGACCGGGTCGAGGACCTGCTCGGCCGGCTCACGGCCGCCGAACGCATCGCGATGCTCCACCAGTACGCCCCCGGCGTCCCGCGGCTGGGCGTCGGCGCCTTCCGCACCGGCACCGAGGCACTGCACGGCGTCGCCTGGCTCGGCACCGCGACCGTCTTCCCGCAGGCCGTCGGCCTCGGCGCCACCTGGGACGACGACCTGCTGCACGAGATCGCCACCGCCACCGCGACGGAGGTGCGCGCCTACCACCACCACCGCGCCCCCGCCCTCGGCGAGGGCCGCATCAGCCTCCAGACGTGGGCGCCCGTCGTGAACCTGCTGCGCGACCCGCGCTGGGGCCGCAACGAGGAGGGCTACTCCGAGGACCCGCTGCTGTCCGCGCGGCTCGGCCACGCCTTCTGCCGCGGCCTGGCCGGCGACGACCCGCAGCGGCTGCGCACCGCGCCCGTCCTCAAGCACTTCCTCGCCTACAACAACGAGGACGACCGCACCACCACCTCCTCCGGCGTGCGCCCGCGGGTGCTGCACGAGTACGACCTCGCGGCCTTCCGACAGGCCGTCGCCGAAGGCTCCGCGACCGGCGTCATGGCCGCGTACAACCTCGTCAACGGCCGCCCCTGCCACGTCACCCCGCTGCTGGAGAGCGAACTGCGGCGGTGGGCGGAGCCGACCGGGCGGGAGCTGTACGTCGTCAGCGACGCCGAGGCGCCGTCCAACCTCGTCGAGGACGAGCACTACTTCGACGACCACGCCGTCTCGCACGCGGCCGCGCTGCGCGCCGGCATCGACAGCTTCACCGACCACGCCGACGACTCCTCCGTGACCGTCGCCCGCGTCACCGACGCCGTGGAACGCGGACTGCTCACCGCCGCCGACATCGACCGGGCGGTACGCCGCCAGCTGTCGATCCGCTTCCGCCTCGGCGAGTTCGACCCGGACGGCGGCCCGTACGCGGACACCCCCTGGTCCGTCGTCGACTCCGCCGAGCACCGCGCGCTCGCGCTGCGCGCCGCGACGGAGGCGGTCGTGCTGCTCAAGAACGAGGCGGTGGGCGGCGGTTCGGCCCCGCTGCTGCCGCTCGCCGCGGACGGCAAGCGCGTCGCCGTCCTCGGGCCGCTCGCGGACAGCCTCTTCGAGGACTGGTACGCCGGCACGATGCCGTACCGCGTGACCGCGGCGGACGGGCTGCGCGAGGCCGTCGAGGCGGCCGGCGGCAGCACCGAGACGATCGAGGGCGTCGACCGTGTGGTGCTGCGGGCCGCCTCGACGGGCGGGCTGCTCGGCGCCTACGGGGACGACGCGCGGCTGTCGGCGGGAGCCGCCGGAAACGATGACGACGGGGCTCGCCCGGAAGGCGCCCTCTTCGACCTCTTCGACTGGGACCTCGGCGTGCTCACCCTGCGCAACGTGCGCACCGGACGCTACGCCGGGCTCGTCGACGCGGACGCCTCGCTCGCCGCCGACCGTGTCCAGCCCGCCGGGTGGGACGTGCACGAGACCTTCCGGCTCGAACCCGTAGGTGAGGCGGGCGCGTTGGCGCTGCGCGCGGTCCTCGGCGGAAGGTACGCGGTCGTGGACGCCGCCACCGGGGCGGTCGCCATGACCGCCGAACGGCTCGAGGACGCCGAGCAGTTCACCCTCACCGTCGTCCGGGACGGCGTCGCGCAGGCCGTCGAGGCGGCCGCGCGGGCGGACGTCGCCGTCGTCGTCCTCGGCAACGACCCCATCATCAACGGCCGCGAGACCGTGGACCGCGCCGGGATCACCCTCCCGCCCACGCAGGAACGGCTGCTGGCCGCCGTCGCCGCCGTCCGCCCCGAGACCGTGCTCGTCGTCATGAGCAGCTACCCGTACGCCGTGGACCGCGCCGAGGACAGCGTCCCCGCCGCGCTGTGGACCTCGCACGCCGGGCAGGAGACCGGGCACGCGCTCGCCGCCGTCCTCCTCGGCGACGCCGACCCCGCCGGCCGCCTCCCGCAGACCTGGTACCGCGCCGACGACCCGCTGCCCGGACGGCTGGACTACGACATCATCAAGGCGGGCTGGACCTACCAGTACCACCGGGCCGCGCCGCTCCACCCCTTCGGACACGGACTGTCCTACACCGACTTCACCCTCTCCGACCTCAGCGTCCCGGCGGACGCCGTCGCCCAGGACGGCACCTTCACCGCGAGCGTCACCGTCACCAACACCGGTACGCGCGACGGCGTCGAGACCGTGCAGCTGTACGTACGGGCGACCGCCGCCGAGACCTACCAGGCACCGCTGCTCACACTCGCCGCGTACGGCAAGGTGCGGCTGGCCCCCGGCGAATCCGCGCGGCTGGACTTCCCGCTGGCCGCGGCGGAGGCGCTCGCGCACTGGTCCGTGCGGGAGGGCGGCTTCGCCGTCGAACCCGGCACGTACGAGGTCCTCGCGGGGCGGTCGGCGGGGGTGCTCCCGCTGACCGCGCCGCTCACCGTCCGCGGGCCCGCGCCCGCACCCCGTACCGTCGTCGGGCGCCGCGTCGCCGCGGTGGACTACGACGACCACGAGGGGGCGCGGCTCGTCGACGCGAGCCGCTCCGCGGGGGACGCGGTGGCGTCGGCGGGGGAGGCCGAACTCCTCTACCGCGCCGCGGACCTGGGTGGGGCCCGGCGCTTCAGCGCGGAGGTCGCGCTTGCCTCCGGCGAGGCCGCGCTGGACGTCCGCGCGTCCGGCTCGCTCCTCGGGAGCGTGCCGATCCCTGTGACCGGATCCCGGTACGACTGGACCTCCGTCTCCCTCGACCTGCCCGAGACGTCGGGCGTCCACGACCTCACCCTCACGGTGCGCGGCGCGGCTTGCGTGAGGTCCTTCACGTTCGAGGGCTAGCCCCTCGGACCCTGCGCGCTGCCGCGCGGGGTGCCCGTTTTCGGGCTGTGCGTGCCGCGCCGGGCGAGCGTTTTTAGGGGCGCGGGGAACTGCGCGACAAGCCCCCACCGGGGCGCGGGTAGTCGACCGGCCGAAAGGGGCAGTTCGGTCCGCTCCGGACCACCGGCCGGTGGTGGGTTGCTCGCGCAGTTCCCCGCGCCCCTGGGGGGTGCCCGGTGGCGCAACCGCGGCCCCTGGGGGTGGCCGGTGGCGCAACCGCGGCCCCTGGGGGTGGCCGGTGGCGCAACCGCGGCCCCTGGGGGGTGCCCGGCGGGGCATCCGCGCCCCCCGGTGGTTGCCCGGCGCGGCATTCGCGGCCCAGAACGCTCGCCGCCCTGCGCAAGGGTCGGGTCAGGCCCCCCGCAGGGGGCCCGCGGCGCAGGCGCGAGGTCGGTCCCCCGGGGTGGGGGGAAAACGACCGCGCCTGGTTAGGACGTGTTCACGTCATGGCCAGGGAGTGCCATGATGCTGGCGCACGGAGATTACCCGCCGGTAGGCGGGATGGGTGAGGACGGATCCCCGACCGCGTCAGGAGAGTTCGGCATGGCCTCTTACAGCAGGCGCACGTTCCTCGGTGGTGCCGCGGCGGTCGCCGCGGGGCTGAGCCTCGCGGACAGCCCGTACGCGTCCGCCGCCGCGTACGACCGCGCGCTGGCGACGACCGCCGCGCGGGCCGTGCGGGTGGCGGGGACCACGCTGGAGCAGGTCGCGACGCCCGCGGGCACGGGCCCGTACGTGCGGCTGGGGGCCGGGCCCGGCTGGCCGCTCGTGGTGCGGACGGAGCTGGCCGCGGGCGCCGCGGGCCGCGACGACCGCCGTACCGGCCTCGCCTCCTTCGTGCAGTTCACCGACCTGCACCTGGCGGACACCGAGTCTCCGGTGCGGTTCGAGTACCTCGCGCCCTTCATCGACTCGGCGCACCGCCCGCACGAGACCCTGACCGTACGCGGCGCGTCCTCGCTCGTGGACCGGGTGAACGCGCTGGCCGGCGGCCCGTACACGGGGCAGCCCTTCTCGCTGGTGATGGCGACGGGCGACAACACCGACAACCACGAGCTCGTCGAGCTCGACTGGTACCTGTCGGTGATGAGCGGCGGCACGATCACCCCGTCCACCGGTGACACCGGCCGCTACGAGGGCGTGCAGAACTCCGGGTCGTCGAACTACTGGAACCCGGAGTCGTCCTTCCAGGACGACTACAAGACGAAGGGCTTCCCGCAGGTTCCCGGTTTCCTGAGCGCGGCGGGCCGCCCGTTCACCGCGACGGGCCTGCGCGCGCCCTGGTACACGACGGTCGGCAACCACGACGACAGCATCGAGGGCACCCTGCCGGACCTCGGGCTGCTGGGCTCCCTCTACACGGGCGGCAACAAGATCGAGGGCCTGGACTCCGCGACCGCAGCCAAGCTCGCGGACGCCATTCAGCACGACCCGGCGGCCGCCGTGACGCTGCTGGCCACGCTGCTCGCGACCGGCCCCGTCCGCAAGGTCACCCCGGACGCGCGCCGGGCGCCTTTCACCCCCAAGCAGTTCGCGGCCGCGCACCTCAACTCGGCCTACACCGGCTCGGGTCCGTACGGGCACGGCTTCACGCAGTCCGCGGCCGACAGCGGCAAGCTCTACTACACCTTCCCCGTCGCCCCCGGTGTGCTCGGCGTCAGCCTGGACACCACCAACCGGGCGGGCTGGGCGGACGGTTCGATCGGCACCACGCAGCTGAAGTGGCTGGAGTCGGTGCTCCAGGCCACCAGCACGCACTGGTACGACAGCGACGGCAACGTGGTGCGGCGCGGCTCGCAGGACCAGTACGTGCTGGTCTTCAGCCACCACACGAGCACGACGATGGGCAACACGCTGCCCGACCCGTACAACCTCTTCGAAGCCCGGCACAGCGGCGCCGAGTTGGTGTCGCTGCTCCAGCGCTACCCCAACGTCCTGGCGTGGGTGAACGGGCACACGCACGCGAACCAGATCACCCCGCACGCGCACGCCGTCGCCGAGCGGTCCTTCTGGGAGATCAACACCGCCTCGCACGTGGACTTCCCGCAGCACGCCCGGGTCATCGAGGTGGCCGACAACGGCGACGGGACGCTGTCGCTCTTCACCACCCTCATCGAATCCGCCGCGCCCTACGCGACCGACTTCGGCGACACCTCCGAGCGCGGCCTCGCGGCGCTCTACCGCGAGCTGTCCTACAACGACCCCTACGCCACACCCGCAGACAAGATCGGCGCCGCCGGAGACCACAACACCGAACTGCTGCTGGCCCGTCCGGGCGCCTGAGCAGCGCACCGACGTGATCCCGGCGGGGGTTCCGCCATGGCCCCCGCCGGGATCACGGGGGTAGGCTCGCCTGCGGCTGGGGAGCTGACGTGATCAGGGGTTTGCCGTGTACGTGACGCCGGAGCCGTCCTCGCCGGTCTGGTACGACCGCCCCGCCGCACGCTGGGTCGACGGGCTGCCCGTCGGCAACGGGCGGCTGGGCGCGATGATCTGGGGCCCGCCGCACGAGCAGCGGCTCTCCCTCAACGAGGACACCTTCTGGTCCGGCCCGCCGCCCGCCGGGCACCCCGCTGTGCCCGCGGGGCTCGTCGAGGACGTCCGCGCCGACCTGCGCGCCGGGCGCCACACCGCCGCGGGCGAGCGGCTGAAGGCGGCGCAGGGCCGCGGCGCGGAGGCGTACCAGCCCGTCGGCGACCTGGTGCTGCGCGTCACGGGGCCGGGCGGCGCGCCCTTCCCGTTCCGCTTCCGCGAGCTGGACCTCGACACGGGCGTGGCCCGGCACGTCACGGACGGCGTCGAGCAGACCGTCTTCGCCGACACCGCGACCGGGCTGCTGGTCATCGATCTGCGGGCCGCCGCGGGGCGCCTGTCCGCCGAGCTGAGCTGGCGCACCCCACAACTGCGCCATGCCGTACGGGCCGTGGACGGCGACGGGCTCGCGCTGCTGCTGCACGCCCCCTCGCATGTCGGCGACGACGCCGAGCGCCGCCCGGTCGTCGAGCACGGCGACACCGGCATGGCGGCGGCCGCGCTGGCCCGCGCGTCCTGCGAGCCGGGCGAGGGCGCCGGTACGGTCGAGGTCGCCGACGGGACCCTGCGGGTGCGGGACGCCGCGCGGTGCACGATCCTCGTCGACGTCCGTACCGGCTTCACCGCCTGGAACCGGGCCCCGCGCACCGACCCCGGGGAATGCCTCGCGCGCGCCGCCGAGGCCGTCGCCCTGGCCCGGGGCCGTACCGATCTGCTGCCCGTGCACGCCGCCGAGCACTCCGCCGCCATGGGCCGGGTACGGCTGCGGCTCGGCACCCGACCGGCGGACGCGGCCCCGCTCGACGTACGGCTACGGGCCTCCGACGCCGGACCGCGCGACGAGCAACTCGCCGCTGTCCTCTTCGACTTCGGCCGCTACCTGCTGCTCGCCTGCTCCCGCCCCGGCACGCAGGCCGCGCACCTCCAGGGGCTGTGGAACGACTCCGTCACCCCGCCCTGGCACTGCGACTACACCGTCAACATCAACACGCAGATGAACTACTGGCCCGCGGAATCCACCGCCCTGCCCGAATGCCACGAGCCGCTGCTCGACCTGGTCGCCGACCTCGCCGACGCCGGGCGCGAGGTCGCCCGCGAGCTGTACGGGGCGCAGGGCTGGACCGTCCACCACAACACCGACCTGTGGCGGGCGACATGGCCGGTCGGCGGCGGCAACGACGACCCGATGTGGTCCAGTTGGCCGCTCGGCGGCGCGTGGCTCAGCCTCCACCTCGCCGAGCACTGGCGGCACGGCCGCGACCGCCGCTTCCTGCGCGAGCGCGCCTGGCCGGTCGCCGCCGAGGCCGCGCGCTTCCTGCTCGGACTGCTGCACGAGGACCCCGACGACCCCGAGGGCCACCTGATCAGCGCCCCCGCCACCTCGCCGGAGAACCGCTTCGCGACCCCCGACGGCCCCGCGTCCGTGGACCGCTCCACCGCCATGGACCTCACCCTGGCCCGCGAGCTGTTCGGCTTCCTCACCGAATCCGCCGCCGAAGCGGGTCCCGCCGCCGACCCCGGCCTGGTCGCCGCGCTCACCGCCGCCCTGCCGCGGCTGCGGCCGCTCGGCGTCGGCAGCCGCGGTGAGCTGCTCGAATGGCACACCGAGCGCCCCGAGACCGAGCCGCACCACCGGCACGTCTCGCACCTGATCGGGCTCCACCCCGGCCGCACCTTCACCGACCCGCGGCTGCGCGCCGCCGCCCGGCGCAGCCTGGAGCTGCGCGGCGACGAGGGCACCGGCTGGTCCACCGCGTGGAAGACCGCGCTGTGGGCGCGGCTCGGCGACGGGGCCGCCGCGCACCGCCTGCTCGGCGTGATGCTGCGGCCCGTCGAGGCCGACGCCGACGGGGGCGGCGTCTACCCCTCGCTGCTGTGCGCCCACCCGCCCTTCCAGATCGACGGCAACTTCGGGGCCACGGCCGCGATCGCCGAGATGCTGGTGCAGTCGCGCGGCCCCGACCTGCTGCTGCTCCCCGCATTACCGCCCGCCTGGCCGGACGGCGCGGTCAGCGGGCTGCGCGCCCACGGAGCCGTCACCGTCGAGCGCCTGACCTGGGCGGACGGCGCCCTGACGGCGGCGACGCTGCGGGCCGCCCGCGACACCACCCTCACCGTCCGCTGGCCCACCGCCCACCGCACGATCAGCCTGCGCGCGGGCACCCCGTACGACGTCACGCCGTGAAAGCGGCGGCAGTGTGCCCGGCTCGCCCTTCCTGCGACGGCAACTCGCCTACGCTGACCGCTATATGACGGATCGGCAGTGACGACGGCGCCGCTGCTCAGCGCGCCCCTCCCCGGGACGGCCGGGGGAGGGGCGGGCGGTGCCCCGCAGCGAAGGGATGCACGCATGTCCGAGGACCTGGCCCGGCCCGACGTCGAGGACGCGGACGGGCGACCGCCGCTGATCGACACCAGCGTCGCGCACTCCGCGCGCGTCTACGACTTCATCCTGGGCGGCAAGGACAACTACCAGGTCGACCGCGAGGCCGCCGAGCAGATGCTCGCCGGCTGGCCGAACCTGCGCACCTCGATGCGGGAGAACCGCAAGTTCATGCACCGCTCCGTGCGGTACGCCGCCGAGCAGGGCATCGACCAGTTCCTCGACATCGGCACCGGCATCCCGACCTCGCCGAACCTGCACGAGGTCGCGCAGGCGGTGAACCCCGCCGCCCGGGTCGTCTACATCGACAAGGACCCGATCGTCTTCGTGCACGCGGCCGCCCGGCTCACCGGCACCCCCGAGGGCGACATCGCCTACCTGCGCGCCGACATGCACGACCCGGACGCGATCTTCGCCTCCCCCGAGGTCACCGGCACGCTCGACCTCGACCGCCCGGTGTCGCTGTCCCTCATCGCCGTCCTCCAGTTCGTCCTGGACAAGGAGGAGGCGTACGCGCTCGTCCGCCGCTACCTCGACCGGCTCGCCCCCGGCAGCATGCTCACCATCACCACGGTGACCACCAACACCGACCCGGACGACGCGACCACCGTCACCGCCGAGTACACCAAGCGCGGTCTGCCGGTCCGCGACAGCTCCCGCGCGGACGTCGAACCCTTCTTCGCCGGGCTGGAGTTGACCGACCCCGGCGTCACTCTCATCCACCGCTGGCTCCCCGAGCCCGGCACGGAGGACGCCGTCCGGGACGACGAGGTCGCGATGTACGCGGGCGTGGCCCGCAAGCCGTAACTCACCCCCGCCGTCCCACTGTTCGCCCCGCGTCCGATGCGCGGGGCGTCCGCGTCCCTACGGCTGCGGGAAGAGCTCGGCGCTCACGATGCGGCCGCCGCACGGGGCCTCGGTCACACCCCAGTGCGCGCACAGCGCGTCCACGAGCAGCAGCCCCCGCCCGTCCACGTCCCCCGGCCCGGGCTCGCGCCGCTCCGGCCGGTCCGGCGTCCCGCCGTGGTCCTCGACCTCCAGCCGCACCCGCACCCCGTCGAAGTGCACCCGGCACTCGAAGACCGGACTCGCGGTGTGCCGCACGGCGTTGGTCGTCAGCTCACTCACCAGCAGGGCCGCGGTCTCCACGGTGTCCCCGTCGCACCCCGCCCCACCCAGGTACGCCCGCACCCGCCGCCGCGCCACGGCAATGGCCTCCCCGCGCGCGGGAAGCGTGAACCCCAGCCCCGCCGTCATCCCGCCCCCGGGGCGGAAAGCGGACGCCGTCGCCGTACCGGACGATCCGATACCGGACCGCCGCGGGATGTCGTTGCTCGGTAAGGCCACGGTGTGCGTTCCTCTCAACGGGAGGCGTACGTGCCAGGCGTTCGGGCGGCGCGCGGTGACGCCACGTCACTATATGCCCATGGGCAACGCAAGTTGGCAAGGAACACTGTGTAATTTGCAGATCCGGAAGTCCAGGATGTGTCCCGGCGGACCGTTGTCCGGGCGTTTCCGGTAGGGGTGGGCGGAATGCGGCCGGACGGCCCGGGGCGCGGTGCGCCCGAGGCCGCCCGGCCGGGGGTCCTACAGGACGATGCACTTGTCCGGTCGCATCACCAGGGATATGTCCGCCGTGCCCCGGACCACGGTTACCGTCGGCAAGGAGCCGGACACGGCAGCTTGACTTGCCTCCGGCATATGCGGAATGCTGGCGGGCGTCGAAGGAGCGAGCTGCGACGGTGCCGCGGAGGCGGTCTGTCCGGCGGCCATCCATGCGAGGCAGCAGACGGCGGACGCGACGGCGACTCTGGTGCAAGTGGCTTTCACGGGTGTTCCTGTCGAGCGAATTTCGGATAGTGGCCGCACTGTTGCACCGGTTCTGCGCGCGCGTGCGCGGGGAACGGGGTGCATTTCGGGTGCGTGGCATGCTGAACAGCCGTTCCCGACCCGCCCATTGGTGCGGGTCAGCGAACGTATTGGATCATGCCAGATGCCGCCGTAGCTCCGTCAATCGCTGGCCAATATTTGCCGTTTCGCGATGCCCTTGTGCTCGTGCGGTGTCGAACGCCTGTTGTAAAAGCGTGTAGGCCTCGCGCGGTAGGCCGGACCTCCGGTGAACCGTGGCCAGGAGAATTCCGCTCTCGACGGTTTCGTCGAGATCCTGCGTTCTGACCGCCATGGTCAGTGCGGCGCGCAGGTGCTGGGCGGCGGCATCGAGCCGTCCCGCCTCGAAGTCGACGTGGCCCAGCCCGCGCAGGGCCTGGATCTCCTGGTGCGCCGCGCCGATGCTCCGGGCGAGGCGGAGGGCCGCCGAGTAGCACGAGGAGGCCTGGGCGTGGTCGGCCTGTATGCGCATCGCGCCCCCCATGCTGATGAGGGTGTCGGCCTCGCCCTTGCTGTCGGCCATGGACTTGTAGACCGGAAGGGCCTCCTGGCACAGCGCCAATGCCGCGGACGTTTCCCCCAGTTCCGTGAGGAGATCGGCGAGGCTGCTGCGTACCGTGGCCTGCGCGTGTCGATTGCCGATACGGTCCAGCAGGGTGATCGATTCCTCGAACGCGTCCCGGGCGAGATTCAGCTCGCCTTTTCTGTGCAGCAGGTCGCCGATGTTGTTCATGACCACCGCTGCGAATTTGTCGTCCCCGAGTTCGTCGAAACCGTTCCGGGCCCGCTGGAAATGCTCCAGGGCGCGGTCGTTGTCCCCCAGGTAGAGCCGCGCCACGCCGAGGTTGTTGTGCAGGCGAATAACCAGTTGCGCGTTTCCGGAATGCGTCGCGGAGACAAAAGCCCGCTGGTAGTACCTGAGGGCGTCCAGATGTTCCCCCCGATGCCAGTGCATCGAACCCACCGCCCGGAGGGCCTCCGCCTGGGCCGCCGTGTCCGCCAGTTCCACCGCCAGGTCGAGGGCGCGGCGGGCGGCGTCGGCGGCGCGGTCGTACTGGCCCGTGCTGGCCAGGGCGTCGGAGAGGCGGAGGAGGGCACGGCAGAGGTGGGCGGTGGGGGCGTCCGGGGGCCACCGGGTCACCGCGCGGGTGAGGAGGTCCACCGCGGTGGGCCAGTAGCACTCCGCGTTGAGGTATCCCGTGAGGGAGAAGGCGAGTTGGGCGGCGAGTCCGGCGTGGCCGCGCGCCAGCGCCATACGTTCCACCGCGAGGATGTTCTCCCGTTCCGCCGCCAGCCAGGCAATTGCCGAGGGGGCGTCGGCGAAGATCGCCGGGGATGCCGCACCGTCCTCCGATTCGGCGGCCTCGCGTCGGTACGCGACGCGATCCGCCTGGTCCACCATCTGGACGTAATAGTTGATCAGCCGTAAGGCGATGTGCTCGCGCAGCGGCTCGTCGTCCTCGCACGTCACCAATTGCACGGCATATTCGTGCAGAAGATCATGAAACGAACACCGTTCGGCGACCGGTTCGCGCAGCATGTGCGCGGAGAGCAGTCCCTCGATGAGTCTTTCCGCGTCGCCCGGCGCGATGTTGAGGATCGCCGCGGCCACCGGGACGGTGATGTCCGGGCCCGGGTGGAGGCTGAGGCGGCGGAAGGCCTGGCGTTGGGGGAGGGGGAGGCCCAGGTAGGAGAGCTGGAAGGCGGGGCGCAGGGCGGCGCCGTCCGCGTCGTGGATCTGGTCGAGGCGGTCGGGGCCGGTGAGGCGGTCGTGGAGGGTGGCGAGGGTCCAGGCGGGGCGGCCCTGGAAGCGGTTGGCGACGAGTTCGATGGCCAGCGGCAGCAGGCCCGCGAGGTGGACGATGCGGTCGACCGCCTCGTCGTCGGAGGTGCGGTCGTCGCCGGCGAAGCGGCGGAAGAGGGCGGCGGCGTCGGCGGGCGGGAGGACGTCGAGGTGGAGGGCGCGCGCGGCCGGGAGGCCGGTGAGGTGGCGGCGGCTGGTGAGGATGATGAGGGAGGGCGTGCCGTGCGGCAGCAGCGGGCGGACCTGGTCGGCGTCGGCGACGTCGTCGAGGACGACGACGGCCCGCCGCCGTTCCAGCGTCGTACGCCATAACTCGGCCAGTTCGCCGACGTCGAGCGGCAGTTCGGCGGACGGGGTGCCGAACTCCCGCAGCAGGCGGGTGAGGGCGTCGGCGGTGGTCATGGGTTCCTGGACGGCGGAGTGGCCGCGCAGGTCGAGGCACACGCAGCCGTCGGGGTAGCGCGGGGCGAGGGCCAGCGCGCTCTGCACCGCGACGGCGGTCTTGCCGATGCCGCCCATGCCGCTGACCGACTCCAGGGCCACCACGGCGCCCGCCGTGCCGACGGTGGCGGTGAACGCCGAGGTGAGCAGGCGCAGTTCGTCCTGGCGTCCGATGAGCGGCGGCTGGTTCGGCAGGCTGCGCGGGACGTGCCGGGCGGCGGTTTCCGCGGGCGGTCCGGGCGGTCCGGGGGGTGCGGCGGCCGGGACCGTGGGGCGGGGGGCGACGGCCTCGTGGATCAGGTCCGTGACGGGGACCTGGCGCAGCACGCCGACGTGGATGCGTTTGAGGGCGTCCCCGGGGTGCGTCCCGTACTGCTCCATGAGCAGGTGCCGGGCCCGGTCGTAGACGCGCAGGGCGTCGGTGTAGCGCTCGCTGCCGTAGTAGGCGAGGGTGAGCAGGCCGAGGAGGGTCTCGTCGTCGGGGTGCTCGGCGACGAGCTGGTCGAGGTCCGGGACGAGGGCGCGGTAGTGGCCCAGGCGCAGGTCCAGGGAGATGCGGGAGACCGCCGCGGCCAGCCGCCGTTCGCCGAGCGAGCGCCGTACGGTCTCGGGCCACAGGCCGGTCAGGCCCGTGAGGGCCTCGCCCTGCCAGAGGTCGTCGGCCTCGCGGTAGAGGCGGAGCGCGGTGGTGTCGTCGGCCTGGGCGGCGTGGCGCAGCAGGTGCTGGAAGCGGTGCCAGTCGACGGTCGCGGGGTCGGCTTCGAGGACGTAGGTGTGGTCGCGGCTCGCGATGCGCGGGGCGTCGGGGGTGCGGGCGGCCTTGCTCAGCCGGCCGCGCAGCCGGGAGACGTAGGAGTGGGTGTTCTCCCGTGCGCGGGGCGGGGCGACACCGTCCCAGAGGCGGCCGATGAGGGTGTCGATGGGGACGGCGCGGCCGACGTCGAGCGCGAGCGCGGCGAGGACGGTGCGCTCCTTGGGTGAGCCGAGCGCGAGGGGTTGTCCGCCGGTGTGCACCGCCACCGGTCCGAGCAGTCGGAAATCCACCAGCGCCCGCCTTCCCCCGGCTGGCCGTCCTTCATTCCCCGCTGGTTCTCCTTGATGATGAGCATGACACGAACGTGCGAATGGTCACCAGAGACCGTGGACGGGCTGGCCGAATCGCTGCTGCGGGCCGCCCGGGCGTGCGTCTCCTGTGCGCCGTGCGCGCGTTTGGCATATGCGCGGCGCACATGCGCCGTGCGGGCCGGATCGCCGGCGGGCCGACAAGGGGGCGCAGATGGACCGTTCGCCGTACGAGACCCACCGCAACAGCATCGCGGGAGATGCCCAGCTCGGGGGGCCCGCGATACAGGCCAGGGACATCCACGGCGGAGTGCATCTGCACGCACCGGCGCCGCGCGCGGTGCCGCGGCAGTTACCGCCTGTTCCCGGCCATTTCGTGAACCGCCGGGCCGAACTCGCCGACCTCGACGCGCTGGTGGCCCGGCGCGGCGGCGCGGCCGCGGGCGCGGTACCGCTGATCGTCGTCAACGGGCCCGCGGGCGTGGGCAAGACCACGCTCGTCTCCCGCTGGCTCGGCGGCCGCGCCGCCGACTTCCCGGACGGCCTGCTCTACGCCGACCTGCGCGGCCACACCACGGAGGGGGCCGCGCCGCCCGGCGAGGTCCTGGGCCGCTTCCTGCGCGCGCTGGGCGCCGCGGCCGTACCCGCCGACCTCGCCGAGCAGACCTCGGAGTGGCGCACCCGCTGCGCGGGCCTGCGCGTCGCGGTGCTGCTCGACAACGCCTTCACCGCCGCGCAGATCCGCCCGCTGCTGCCGGTGGGCCCGGGCAGCGTCGCCGTCGTCACCAGCCGCAGCCGGCTCACCGGACTCGGCCTGGACGGCGCCGCCTTCCACCGCCTGCACGGCATCGGGCGGGCCGACGGGGTGGAGTTGCTCTCCCGCGGCATCGGCGCCGAGCGTGTCAGCGGCGAGATCGCCGACGCCCGGCGGATCGTGGACCTCTGCGCGGGCCTGCCGCTCGCCGTGTGCCTGGCCTCCGCGCGGCTCGCCTCCCGCCCGCGGCAGCGCGTCGCGGCCCTCGCCGACGCCCTCGCCCCGGACGCGGACGGCCTCGCCGCCCTCGACATCGAAGGAGAGACCACCGTGCGCAAGGCCCTGGACGCGACCTACGGCAGCCTCGGCCCGGACGCCGCGCTCCTCTACCGCCGCCTCGGGCAGCTCCCGCTCGCCGTCTTCGACCCGCCCACCGCCGCGGCCGCGTGCGCCCGCCCGCAGCGCTGGGCCGAGGACCGCCTCGACCAGCTCACCGAGGCCAACCTGCTGGAGGCCACCGGTCCCGAGCACGGCGGCCGCAGCCCCGGCTACCGCTTCCACGACCTCGTCCGCGTGCACGCCGGAGCGCTCGGCGCCGCCGACACCGCGGACGGCGGCCCCGACACGACACTGCGCCGTGTGTCCGACTGGTACCTGCACACCGCCACCGCCGCCCAAGCCCGCCTGACCGCCGTGCAGTTGGTGCTCCCGCGCGACTACGTCCACCCGCCCGCACACCTCCCGCCGCCCTTCACCGACGACCTCGGCGCGACCCGCTGGCTCGACACCCGCCGCCACGACCTCATGACCCTGCTGCGGACCGCCGCCGCCCGCGGCTGGCACGCCCTCGCCTGGCAGACCGCCGACGCGATGTGGCCGCTCTTCCTGCGCATGCGCCACTACGACCTGTGGATCGAGGCGTACGACATCGGGCTCGCCGCCGCCCGCGCCGACGGCGACGCGCGCGCCGAGCGGCAGATGCTCAACTCCGGTGCCATCGGCCTCAATGCCGCCCGCCGCTTCGACGCCGCCATCGCGCGCTACGAGGAGTCGCGGCAGGCCGCGCACACCGCGGGCGACGTCCGCGACGAGGGCCAGGCCCTGCTCGGTATCGGCCGCTGCCACCGGGAGGCGGGCCGTCCCGAACAGGCCGTGCCGTACCTGGAGGAGGCCATCTCCCTGTGGGAGCAGTGCGGTTACCCGCGCGGGACGGCCCTGGCCCGTACCGTCCTCGGCGAGATCGCCCTCGCGGAAGGGGACGCGACGCGCGCCGCGGAGTGCTTCGCGCGGGCCCGCGCCGTGCACACGTCGGTCGGCGACACGCACGACGCCGCACGCAACCAGGCCCTGCTGGGGAGGGCCCGCGCGCGGGGCGGCGACCACCCGGGCGGGGTGGCGGACATGGACGGCGCGCTCGCCGTCTTCACCGCGTCCGGGGCGGCGCACTGGCAGGCGCGCACCCTGGAGATGCTCGGCGACAGCGCCCGCGAGCGCGGCGACCACCTGGCGGCGGCCGCCCTGCACTCGCGGGCGCTGGCCTGCTACGAGCTCACCAGCCCCGCGGACGCCGGCCGGCTGCGGGACGCCCTTCCCGCGCAGCCCCGGCCCGCGGCACCGGCAGCAGCGGACCCGGCCACGGATGCGCCCGCGCCCGCCCGGGCGGCCGCGCCGCCTGAAGCGGGTCCGGGGGCGGGGCCTGGCGCGGATCCGGATCCGGCTGTGGCGTCGGGCGGTTCGCCGGACGGTCCGCCGGATGGTCCGCCGGATACGCGGGCGGACACGGCGCCGGGCGGTCCGTCGGGCGCGGCGCCGTACAGCCCGCCGGACAGCCCGCCCCGCACGCCTCCGGGTACGGCCCCCGGCAGTCCGTGACGGTCACCGCCGCCGCGGCCAGGCCGCGCAGCGTCGCGCCCGGCACGAGGACGAGGCAGGCGTGCAGGCACGACGGCAGCAGCGGGTGCTGCCCCGGGCCCCGGGCCGGGCCTGGGCCCGGCGGCCCCAGGACGAGCGGGCCCGGGTGCGCCGCCCCGGCCACCGCCCAGCCGCCCTCGGTGAGCGGGACGGCGGCGAGCGCTGCGCCGGGGTGCCGGACCAGCGCCGTGGCGAGCCACGCGCGGGCTTCGGCCGCCGTGCGGAGGCGGCTGCCGGTGAGCACGTCGGCGTAGGCGGCCGCGGCACTGCCCGGCCGACTGTCGGTGTCGAGGACGAAGTGCTCGTCGAGCGCGGCCGGGCGCCGGCGGGGCCCGGCGGGGTGCGCGCCCGCCGTCCCCGGCGCCCCCGCCGCCCCCGGCGTGGCGGTGAGCGTCACCCGCCGCACCCCCCACCGCAGGGTGACCGTCAGCCCGCCCGTGGCCGGGGCGGCGGCCGTGCCCGGCGGGTGGCGGCGTACCGTCACGAGGCCGGTCATGCCGACCTCCGGTCGGGGCCGCCCACCAGGGTCTGCCAGGGCGGGGGCACCGGCAGCGGTTCGGTCACCGCGGCGTGGGCGGGTTCGCCCAGGTTCAGCAGCCGGTAGAGCAGGGTGCGCATGTTGCGGACGAAGCGGCCGGGCTCGGAGGTGATCCGGGCCGCGATGGCGGCCCGTTCGGTGTCCCGCCGCTCGGCGGCGGCGTAGGCGAGCTGGTCGACGAGCGGGTGGCTCGGCGACAGCGCGGGGACGGTCCGGGCGAGCGCGGCGGCGGGCGAGGCCGGGTTGGTCTCCTCCGTGGCGGGACCGGCGAGCAGCAGCGCGGCCTTCGTCAGGGTTCCGTACAGCGTGACCGATCCGTGGTCGCCGATGATGCAGTCGGCGGCGACGAGCACGCTGCGCCAGTCCGCGTCGGGCGGCACGAGGGCGATGCCCGCCCGCCGGCAGCTCGCCATCCATGAACGTACCTGGTAGGCGCCGTGCCCCGAGTACACGTTGGGGTGCACGAGGATCGCCACCCGGTGCGACTCGCGCGGCAGTTCGCCGAGCAGCCGGGGCAGCAGCGCCTCGAAGCGGCTGAAGGACGACCACGGCCCCCACGTGGACGCGGCCACCACGAGCTTGCGGCCCCCGGTGAGACCGAGCGCGCGGCGGAAGCGCCCGCGCAGCGGCAGGCTCGCGACGATCCGGTCGTGCACCGGGTCGCCGACGACCCGTGCCAGCGGCAGCGCCTCCGGGCACTGCCGCCGCAGGTCGCGCAGGTCGGCGCGGTGCGGAAGGACGACGGCCGCGGGCAGTTTCCCCGCGGCCGTCAGGTCCACCCGGCGCAGCCCCGCCACCCCGGGATCGTTCGTCCCGAGCACGCGTTTGAGGTAGGCGGCGCCGTGCGGCATGGTCACCAGCGGTGCCCGGATGCCCTCGACGCCGATCCGCCCCGCGGCCAGCGCGAGGTCGAAGTCCATCTGCAGGGCCTCTTCCCACGGGATGACCGCGCATCCCATGCGGGCGAGGAAGGCCGGTACCTCGTCCCCGAACACGTGCGGCGGCGCGGTGAAGACCGCCTGCACCCTGAAGTCCCCGTCGATCACGGACAGCACGTCCATGAGACGTTTGGCGTAGGTGACGGTCTGGGTCACCACCAGGATCCTCTTGCACCCGACAACCGTCAGATACTGGCGCGCTCCGGCGCCCGGTATCCTCCCGACCGGTCGTAACGCTGACACGAAATCCCCCAGGATTTGTCTGTCTGCCGCGGGCGGCGGTCCGCCGCCCGCACCTGGTGACGGGATGCCCGAGCGGGTGGACGGAATCCTGCCGGGACCCTTGCAGGAAGCTTGCAGAAGCCTGGATGTGCGGCCGGAGCTTCCCGTTCCGTGAGCACGCGACGCGCCGATGGCCGGATTCGCACGTCAGAACGGCCTGATCCCTCGTTCGTGAGTTTCCGCCGCAGGCCGTGACGTCGCGGGCCGACGCTCGTGACAGCGGCATCTGGCATGTGCCGCCCGGGAGTTGCGAGCCCACGGGGGTTGCGATGGCGGAACGGTCGGCAATGCGGGCGGGGTTGGACGGGCAGGCGGTGCTGGTGGCCGCCGGGGTCGCCGATGTGGCGCTCGGGGCACTGGGCGCGGCCGTCGGGGCCCTGCGGGATCTGCTGGGGCGCGCGGACGGCCCCGAACTGGCCGAGCAGGCGGGGCAGGATCTCGCCGCGCGCGGCCGGCTGGCGCTCGACCGGCACGTGCACGTACCGCCCGCGCATCTGGAGGTGCTGGCCCGCAACTCGCGGGCGGCGGCGCGGGAGGAGGCGGCCGCACGCGGGTCGGCCGCACGCGGGTCGGGCGTACGCGTGTCGGGCGTACGGGAGACGGCGGTACGGGACGGCGGTGGCGGCGGTGCCTGAGCGCTGGGAGCCCGCGGCGTTCAAGGCCCGGGTGGACGACGTGCTGCACGACTTCGTGGGGGCCGAGGCGGGCCAGCTCGCCGCCATCGACCCGCAGTTGGGGCCGGTCGCCGAACAGGTCGCGGCCGCCGCCGTGGACGGCAAACGGCTGCGGGCCGCCTTCTGCTACTGGGGCTGGCGGGGCGCCGGGCAGCCGGAGAGCGACGCGCTGCTGCGGGCCGCCGCGTCCATGGAACTCGTGCACGCCGCCGCCGTCGTGCACGACGACCTCATCGACGACAGCCCGCTGCGGCACGGCCGGCCCACCGCGCACATCGCGCTGCGCCCCGCCGTCCGCGGCCGCCCCGGCGCCCCCGCGGCCGCGCGCTCGCTCGCGATGCTGGTCGGCGACCTGCTCATGGCACTGGCCGGGCAGATGTTCGCCACCAGCGGGCTGCCCGCCGCCTACCTCGCGCGGGCCCGCCCGCTGTGGGCGGTGATGGCGCGCGAGCTGATCGCCGGGGAGTGCCTGGAGATCCTGCGCACCGGCGCCGCCGCCGACACCGAGGCCTCGCTGAAGGTCGTGCGCTACAAGACCGCCAAGTACACGGTGGAGCACCCGCTGCTGATCGGCGGCACGCTGGCCGGTGCGGGCGGGCGGCTGCGCGCGGGCTACTCGGCGTACGCGCTGCCGCTCGGCGAGGCCTTCCAGCTGCGCGACGACCTGCTCGGGATCTTCGGCGACCCGGACCGTACCGGCAAGAACGGCGCCGACGACGTACGCGGCCGCCGCCCCACCGCGCTGCTCGCGCAGACCTGGCAGCTCGCGGGCACCGCCGACCGGGCGCGGCTGCGCGCCGCCCTCGGCCGCCGCGGGCGGGACGCGGGCGCGGCCGCGCTGGACGCCGTCCGCGAGGTCATGCGGCGGCTGCGGGCGCCCGAACGGGTCGAGGAGATGATCAGCGCGCGGGTGGCCGCGTCGCTGGAGGCGCTGCGCGGCCTGGACATCCCGGCGTACGCGTCGGGCGCGCTGACCGCGCTGGCCCGCTCGGCGACGGAACGCACGGCCTGACCGGCCCACCCGGCTCCCTTCCTGCCCGGCTCCCTTCCTGCCCGCCGCACGACGACCCCCGCCGCACGACGACCCCGCCGCCCACGACCCCGCGCGTGCGATCCGCGCGCCCAGCCGAGGAGGCCGCCATGACCGCCACCGACGACGACACCTCCATGGACGCCCTGCTGCACGCGGGCGACGAACTCGCCGACGCCACCGTGGCCGCGCTCTTCGAACGCGGTGAGGTCGGCACCTTCAACACCCTCATGCGGTACGTCTCCACCGCCGGATCACCGCTGCCCGACGGGCTCCCGGACGTCGCGCGCGACTACCTGGAGGCCACCCGCGTGCCGCCGCCGTGGGTGGACTGGAGCGTGATGGAGCGGGCGCGGCTGTTCTTCATCGACAACAACGTCCACATCTCCACCGCCCTGTCCTTCGCCTCCATGCCCGCCTGTTACGTCGTGCCGCGCGTCGCCCGGCTGCTCTCGACGACCCACGGACTCAGCTACCCGTCCAAACGCATGGCGGAGACCGGGCAGTTCACCGTCCACCTGATGCAGCCGGACGCCTTCGAGGCGGGCGGCAGGTTCGTCCCCGCCGCGCAGAAGGTACGGCTCCTGCACGCGTCGATCCGGCACCACCTGCGGCGCGACGGCCACTGGGACACCGCCGAACTCGGCACGCCCATCTGCCAGCAGGACATGATCGGCGGGCAGATGTTCTTCTCGCTGCTGGTGCTCGACAGCCTGCACCGGCTCGGGATCCACATGACGCAGGAAGGCGCGGAGGCCTACTACTACGCGTGGCGGGTCGTCGGCGCGATGCTCGGCGTCGACCAGGACGCGGTGCCCCGCACGCTGGACGACGCACGGGACTTCCTCGACCGCTACATGGTCGCGAACATGGGCCCGTCCGAGGAGGGCGCCCACCTGACCCGCCAACTCATCGACCTGTACGAGGAAGTGGTGCCCGGCACCCTCCTCGACCCGCTCGTCTCCGCCCTCATCCGCTACCTCGTCGGCGACACCTGCGGCGACTGGCTGCGCGTCCCGCGCACCCCCTGGGACACCGTCGTCCGCGCCGTCCCGCACCTGCTGAACGTCCTGGAGACGATCGAGGACCGCTCGCCGCTCGGCGCCTGGGCGCTGGACCGGCTCGGCCACCTCACCACGGCCCTGGAGCTGTCCTCCCTCACCCGCGGCCGCGTCATGCACTACGCCATCCCCGAGGAACTCCGGAAGGACTACGGCGTGTCCGACGCCGTCCCGCGCACCCGCCGCTGGACACCCCCGCCCGCCTCCGTCGGCTGAACCGGCGCCGCGCCCCGCGCGGTTCGCACCCGGAGTGCGTGGCCGGGCATCTAGAGTGAGGACGAGGATCTTGAGGGCGTGCCCCGCGCTGCCGGGGCGGCCGCGGACGGCGGGAGCGGAGTCGCGATGACAGTGGAACTGCCCGCCGCACCACGCCCGTTCGTCGACCGCGACGAGGAGCGCGCCCGCGCCGAACGGGCCGCCCTGGAGGGCGCGGGCAGCGGCCGGGCCGTCGCCCTGTCGCTGAGCGGGCCGCCCGGCGTCGGCAAGAGCGCGCTCGCCTACCGCATCGGCCGCGCCCTGCACGACGGCGGCGGCTACACGCACGTGCTGGCCGTCGATCTCGACGACTACCGCGGCCCGGACGGCTGGCTCGACACCGGCGACGTGCTGACGCAGCTGCTGGAGTCGCTGGACGTCGAACCGCAGTCCGTGAAGACCGCGTTCGCCGCCCGCCGCCGCCAGTACCGGGCCGTGACCGCGCGCTGCCGCGTCGTCCTGGTGCTGGACAACGCGCGCTACGGGTCCGAGGTCGCCGACCTGCTGCCCGCCTCCGACGGCGTGCTCATCACCACCGGCCACCGCCCGCTGCACGACCTCGACGGCGGCGCGGGCCTCGACCTGCCGGTCGGGCCGCTCGACGAGACCGCCGCCCGCGAACTGCTGGAGGGCATCGTCACCGACGGCCGCCTCGCCGCCGAACCGGACGCGGTGGAGGCCCTGGTGCGGCTGTGCGAGGGCTCGCCCTCCGCGCTGCGCATCGCCGCGTGCACCCTGCGCCGCAACGGACTGCGCCCGCTGACCCGGCTGCTCGGCGAGGTGCGCGGCGTCCTGGACGAGGAGGTCGCGCCCGTCGTCGACCGTGTCCTGGACGTCGGTTACGGCGAACTGTCGCCCGAAGCGGCGGAGTTGTACCGGCTGCTGCCCTTCCACCCCGGCCCCTCCTTCACCCGCGCGTCCGCCGCGGCGCTGCTCGGCCGCGGGGCGGACACGTCCGACAGCGCGCTGGAGGAGCTGCACGCACAGGGCCTGGCGGACGTCCGCGAGGCCTTCCGCGACCCCGCGGCGCGACTGCGCCTGTCCTACGCCCGCCGCGCGCATGCCCGCCGTACCGCCGACTCGGTCCTCACCGCGACCGGCCCGCAGGACCGCGCCGCCGCGCTGCGCCGCTTCCTGCGCTGGCAGAACCGCCAGTGGCAGCAGGCCGACCTGCTCCTCGCGGGCCCCCGGCTGCGCGTCCAGCCCCTCGCCCCGCAGGAACCCGGCGCCCCGGACGTCCTCTTCGCCGTCCAGGCCACGGGCGAGGGACCGGGGGCGGCGCGCGTGACCGGCGTCGTACCCGCGCCCGTGCCCGGCGAGCGGTCCGACGGCGTACGGGCACCGTCGCAGTGGATGTACGAGGACCGGCACGTCCTCTTCGCCGCCGTGCGGCTCGCCCACGCCGTGGGGGAGGACGCGCTGTGCGTGGCCCTGTGCGAGAGCGCGTGGACGTACGCGCAGGACCACCCGCCGAAGGCGGACCTGCTGGACGTCTTCCGGCTCGGCCGCGACAGCGCGCTGCGCGCCGGCGACCTGCACGGCGCGATCCGTATGCGCTGCCAACTCGCCCGCTGGCTCTGGCCGTCCGACCCGGACGCCGCAGAACCGGAGATGGCCGCCGCGCTCGCCGCCGCCGAACTCCTGCCCGCAGACCCGGAATCGGTCAAACTGCGCGCCTCGGCGTTGGAATTCCGCGGCATGCTCGACGCCCGCAAGGGCGACCTCGCCTCCGCCGCCGGGCGCTACGCCGAGTCGCGCACCCTCCAGGCGTCCATCGGCAACACCTACGGTGTGCTGCTCCAGGACTACCGCCTCGGCCAGACCCTCGCCGAACTGGGCGACGTCGCCCAGGCCGAGGAACTGCTGACCCGCGCGCACGCCGCGGCCCTCGCGGACGGGCGGCGCGACCGCATCGCCGCCCGCACCGGCTTCGCCCTGGCCCATCTGCTCGCCGCCCACGGGGAACCGGACCGGGCCCGCGCGCTCTACCAGGAGTCGCTGGCCGGTGCCCGCCGCCGCGGCTCGGACTTCGACCGGGCCCGCGTCCTCGACGCCCTCGCCGCCCTGGAGGAGCGCTCCGGCCGCCCCGCCGAAGCCGCCGCCCACCGCACCGAGGCCGCCGCGATCCGGCAGCGCAACGGGCTGGAGTAGCCGCCGCCGGGCGGCATACGCGGGCCGCTACAGGACGTATCCGGCCTGCTCCGGGAGCGCGGGGGTCAGGGTGAGGCGGAAGGCGCGCCCGCCGATCAGGCAGTGGTACGTGCCCGGGTGCAGTGCGGCGGCCGGTGACGCGGGGGCCGCGTGGACGGCGGACAGGGCCGCCGCCGGGTCCGGGTGGACGACGCGGCCCGCGTGCGCCGCGGGGGCGGCGCGCAGCGCCCACACGGCGGGGTCGTCGCGGCGGCGCAGCACGCACGTGCCGTCCGGGAGGATCGCCGCCGCCGTGCGGCAGCCCGTGTAGTCGTCGAGCACGGCCCCGGTCCAGCCCTCCGCCGTCCAGCTCTCCCGGTACGGACCGGGCGCGGGCGCCGCAGCCCGGCGGTAGAGCAGGCCCGCGGTCCGCGCGAAGTGCTCGCCCGCGCTGCCGTGTTCGACGGCCAGATGGTGCCCGGCGGGCCCGAGCCCGGCGGGGAGGCGCTCGACCCGCAGCCCGTCGGGCCCGCGGTGGACGTGCACGTCGAAGGCCGCCGGGAGGCGGGACGGCGGCGCGGGCGGCGGCAGCGGCCGGGCCCGTACGGCGCCCGAGGGCGGGTCGAGGCCGAGCAGCGTGTACAGCTCCGTGCGCAGCCGGGGGAGGGAACTGCCGAGCCGGTCCGCCGCGAAGGCGGAGCCGGCCGCCCGCCCGGCCGCCCCCGGCTCGTACGCGGCGAGCGCGGCGGGCAGGTCCGCGGCCCGCGCCAGCCGCGGGACCCCCGCGAGCAGGACGTCGATCGGGCTGCCGGGTATCACCTCGCCCCCGCCGTCGCACGCGGCGAGCACCGGGCGTTCCGGGCCGCCCGCCGCGAAGTAGAGGGCGACGGAACCGTGGTCGGTCACCAGGACGTCGGCGGCGACGAGGACCGCCGCCCACTCCTCGTACCCGGCGCTGACCGCCAACCCGGCCGCCCGCGCGGGGGCGAGGCGCTCGGCCAGCTCGAAGTCACCCAGCACGGCCCGCTCGTTGGGGTGGACGACGAGGGCGAGCTGGTACGCGTCCACCGGCAGCGCGGCCGCCAACCGCGCGGGCAGGTCGGGGCGTCGGCGCAGCAGCGAGTGCGGGCCCCACGTGGAGGCGAGCACCACGAGCCGCCGCCCGCCCGTGCCGAGCGCCCGGCGGTAACCGTCCCGCAGCGAGCGCGAGGCCAGGATCCGGTCCAGCGTCGGGTCGCCTACGACGGTGGCCCGCGGGGCGGCATGCGGTGCGGAGGCGGCGAGTTGGGCGATCTGGTCGGGGTGCGCGAGGGCATGCAGCACCAAGTGCTCGTCGTACGGCGGCAGATACGCCGGGTCCAGGCCGGACGCGGTCATGGCCGAGCCCTCCGCGGGCACGGCCTTCCCGAACCCCGCCCCGTGCGGCAGCAACACCCGTTTGCCGGACAGCAGTTGGAGGGCGCCCTTGGGACTCGCGGTGAGGATCAGGTCGTACGGCCGCCCGCACGCCTCCTCCCACGGCACCGTCCGCCCACCGGCCGCTCCGACCGCGGCGAGCGCGTCCGTACCGAAGGCGGAACCGGGCACGAGCGTGAAACGCCGGGTGATCCGGGCGTCACCCTCGAAGACCGGCAGCACGTCGAGCAGGCGGTACATGGCGACGTCCGACCGCGCGGCCAGCAGCACCGTCCTCATGCCCCGTCGCCCGTCGCCCGTCGCCCGTCGCCCGTCGCCCGTCGCCCGTCGCCCGTCGCCGCGATTCTCCACTGTAGAGCCGCAGCTGCGTCCGCGCTGGCGTTTCCGCTGATCAGAGGCGGCTTCGCGGGCGGTACGGAGGACATGGCCCGATCGTAACGCGCGGCCCGCACCGGGCGCGGTGACCTGCGGGGAAGCCGCCCGCGGGGCGCGCGCTCCCGCGACAATGGGGCCCGTGGGCGAGTGGGGGACGGCACTGATCGCCGCGGGCTCGGCGGTCGCGGGCAGCATCGTCACGGACTGGTACGCCCGGATCGCGGGCGGTGAGCAGGCGCGGGCCGCACGGCACGCCGGGGACCGGCGGCGCTGCTGGAACGGCCCCGCGGGGGCGCGGCCGCCGAGCGGGTCCTGCGGGTGCCGGATCCGCGGGCGGAGCCCGACAGCGTACGCGCCGTACGCCGGAACCTGGCCCGCGGCTACCGGCGGAACGCCTGCTACGCGCTGCTCCCGCCCCTGGCGCTGTGGCACACGCTGGGCCCCGGGGCCGGGCTGATCCTTCCGCTGGTGCATGTGTCCGGCCTGGTCACGGCGGTGGCGACGGCCCGCTGGGAGCGGGCGCACGGTCTGGTCCTGTGGCGTTCCGCGCCCCGGCCCGGCCGCCCGCAGGCCCTCCGCGACCCCTTCCGTGCGACGACGGCCCGCCCGCGTGCGTGACCGGGCCCTGTCACGGACGCGGCAGGGCGCGGGCCCTCGCGCGCCCGCGCCCCCCCGTGCCGGGTCCCGCCCGTTGCGCTCACGCCCCCGTGCGGTCCCGGCGCAGCAGCGCCACCGCGGCGAGCGCGCCCAGCAGGCCGATCGCGGCGGCGGTCGCGACGCCCGCGCGGTAGCCGTGGATCAGGCCCGCGGTGCCGGGGCCGGTCGCGGCGGCGGCGACGGTCGCGAGGACGGCGGTGCCCAGGCCCGAACCGATCTGCTGCGCGGTGATGTTGACCGCTCCGGCCACACCGTGGCGGGCGGGCTCGACGCCGGTGAGGGCGGCGGACATCATCGCGGTGTACGCGAGGGTCTGGCCGAAGGACATGACGACCAGGCCCGGCAGCAGGACGGTGAAGTAGCCCGTGCCGGTGCCGATGAGGGTCCACGCGGCGAGCCCGGCGGCCATGACCGTGAAGCCCGTGGCGAGCGTGCGGCGCTGCCCGAGGCGGCTGACGGCGGCGGCCGCGACCGGTGTGCTCGCGGCCACCGTCAGGCCCATGGGCGCGACGGCGAGCCCGCTCAGCAGCGGGCTGTAGCCGCGCACCCCCTGGAGGTAGAGCGGTGCGAAGAAGAGCAGGCCGACCATGGTGGTGTAGAAGACGACGCCGGAGACGGTCGCGGCCCGCACCGTCCGCAGCCGCAACAGGCCCAGCGGCAGCAGCGGTTCGGCGGCGAGCCGTTCGCGGACGACGAAGGCGGCGAGCAGCGCGGCCGCGGCGGCGACCGGGCCCAGCACCGGCACGCTGCCGAACGAGGCGTGCTCGGCCTGGCTCACGCCGTAGACCAGCGCCATCAGCCCGGCGGTGATGAGGGCGGCGCCCGGCAGGTCGAGGCCGCCCGGGGTGCGGGCGGTGTCGCGCGGCAGCACCTTCGTCCCGACCAGCCCCACCGTGGCGGCGACGGCGAGCAGCGCGAGGAAGGGCGTACGCCACCCGGCCGCGGAGGTCAGGACGCCGCCGACGACCAGGGCGCCCGCGAAGCTGGAGGCGCTGATCGCGACGAACACCCCCATGGCGCGGGCCCGTTCGCGGGTGTCGGTGAAGATCGCGGCGACGAGCGCCAGCGCGGGCGGCCCGCTCAGCGCCGCCCCGACGCCTTGCAGCGCCCGGCCCGCGACGAGGACGCCCCCGGCGGGAGCGAAGGCGGCGACGGCCGCGCCCGCCGCGTAGACCGCGACACCGCCGAGCAGCATCCGGCGGCGGCCGAGGACGTCGGCGGCGCGCCCGCCGAACAGCAGGAAGCCGGCGAAGGCGAGCGCGTACGCGGTCATGACCCACGGCAGCAGGGCCGGGCCCATGCGCAGCGAGCGGTCGAGGTCGGGCAGCGCGGTGTTGGCGATGGCGAATCCGGCGGAGTCCAGGGCGTTGACGGCGGAGACGACCGCGAGCGCCACCCACCGCGCGCGTCCGGCGCGCGGTGCGCCGGTATCGCCCTCCCGCCGCCGGGCGTACGCGCGGGGCGTGCCGGTGCCCGCGTCGGGGGCGGGGGACGAGGGGGCGGCGGCGGTGCGCTGCGGGGTGTTTCCGGGCACGGCGAGGCCGAGAGGCATGGGGGTTCCTTGGGGGAGTGGCGGGCCCTCGGGAGGGGCGCAGGGGCCGTGCGGCCCCTCGTCGAAGAGCCTCGCCCCGGCACGCGTGCGGCGTCCAAGACCGGCCGCTCATCGCCCCATAGACCGCGTCTATCGCCACACGTAGAGTGGTGTGCCATGGAGCTGCGGGAGCTGCGCTACTTCGTCGCCGTCGCGGACGAGCGGCACATGGGCCGGGCCGCCGGGAAGCTCTTCATCAGCCAGCCCTCCCTCAGCCACACCGTCCGCCGTCTCGAACACGAGCTGGGCGTCGTGCTGTTCACCCGCCACCCGCAGGGCATGGAGCCCACCGACGCGGGACTCGCGCTGCTGGAGCACGCCCGCCGGGTGCTGCGTGCCGCCGAGGTCTTCGGCGAGGTCGCCCGCGCGTACGCGACCGGTGACGCGGGGCGGCTGCGGCTCGGCTTCGAGGCGAGCGGCGCCGGGACGCTGGGCCCGCGGGTCCGCGCCCGGTTCGCCGCGCTGCGCCCCGGCGCCGAGCTGGAGCTCAAGCGCTACAACTGGGGCGGCGAGGTGCCCGCCCTGCGCGCGGGCGAGATCGACGTCGCGTACGTGTGGCTGCCCGCCGATCTGACCGGGCTCGCCCGGCTGCCGCTCGCCGAGGAGGGCCGGGTCATCGCGCTGCCCGCCGACCACCGGCTCGCCAGGCGGCCCGCGTTGACCCTCGCCGACATCCGTGACGTGCCGCTCGCCTGGACGCGGGCGGCGCCGCGCGCGTGGGTGAGCTGGTGGGCGGTCGATCCGCGGCCGGACGGCAGCCCGGTCCGCTGGGGCGCGGAGAACCGCAACGCCGAGGAGATGCTGGAGAACGTGGCCGCGGGCCAGGGCGCTTCGATCGCCCCGGCCTCGATGGCCGCGTTCTACGCCCGTCCGGACATCGTGTGGGTGCCGCTGACCGACACCGAGCCGCTGCGCATCGAACTGGCCTGGGACCCCGCCACCGCGGGCCCGCTGGTCACCGCCTTCGTCGCCGCGGCCCGCGACGTGCTCGCCGCGCGCGGCTGAACGGCCCTCCCGGCAGGCCGGGTTCAGCAGCCGTTGCCGTCCGGCACGAAGGTCATCCGGCCGCCGCTGCCGAGGTTCAGCGCGTCGCGGTAGACGCTGTTCTTGACGTGGTACCAGACGTCGTCGCGCGACTCCTTGCCGCCGACGTCGTCCAGCCGGACGCACCACCGCTCCGGGCGGTCGACGTGCCGGTAGGTCTCCGTACCGTGCTGCACGCTGGAGCACACGCGGGTGCTCTCGTCGGTGTACCAGGTGCGCTTGCTGCTGCCGTGGCCCGACGAGTGCTTGACCCGCTTGGTGCCGGCGTGGCAGCTCTTCTCCATGTGCGGGCGGCTGCGCAGGCTGCTCGACTCCGCGACGTGCCGGGTGGTGTCGAGCCGGCCCGACACCTTGTCCGGCCCGTCGCAGGCCGCGAGCCCCGCCGTGACCGCGAGAGCCGCCACCGCGAGCGCGGCCCGGCGTATGCGGTACTGCATGTCTCCCCCTCGTTCCCCGCACCCGTCCCCCAACGGATGTCCGAATCCTGTGAAGTATGGCGGAGGGGGCCGGCGCCGCCTCGCACGGGTGTACGTGCGGGGCACGCCGTGGTGCGCGGGCCCGGAGCCGGTCGGGATCCGGGCCCGCGACGACCGCCGGTCCGCGGGGGTCAGCGGGCGGGCGGAGTGAGCGCGGACGGCTGCGGAGGTCAGCCCGCCGGCTGCCGCCCGGGGACGTTGACGCCGCCCCCGCCGCCCTCGGTGTCCTCGCTGAACGCGACGTCCACCGGCGGGACTTCGGTCAGGAACTCACGCGCCGCGTTCTGCCCGAGCACGCCCACGTCGAGCGTGCACGCCTCCAGCAGGGTCGCGTCCTTCACGCCGACCTGGCGGCAGATCGTGAGGGCCTTGTCGTGCAGTTCCTGCGGGAGCTGCTTCTCCCAGAAGGGCGCGGTCGGGTCGGCCGCCTGCGTCTTGTCGCCGCAGACCGCGACCAGCGACTGCCCGTCGGGCACCCGCCAGCTGTCCCCGTAGACGTTGTAGAGCGTCTTGAAGTCCAGCGGGATGGGCAGCACCGCGCCCGTGCTCGTCCGCAACTTGTCGTTCGTACCGGGGGCGTTGGCCAGCAGGCCGACGACCGGCTGCGGGTACGAGCCGAGGCCGACGTGGACGTCCACGTAACCGGGGTTGACCGTCGCCGCCATCGAGTCGCCCTGCGGGTCGGTCACCACGTACTGGCTGCCGGTGCGCACGATCCGGTCGCCGGACGGGAGGGTGACCGACGCGCCGTCGGCGAGCGAGGTGCCGGACCCGTTGACGACCAGGCCCTTGGCCGCGCACACCGCGACGGTGTCCGCGCCCATCTGCGTCGCCACCCCGCTGTTGACGGACGCGCCGGGCCAGCCGAGCGGGGCGCCCGACACCTGGTTGGACTGCACGGTCATCGCCGAGGAGCGGGCGAGCGTGAAGGTCCCCTCGGCCTGGAAGTCGTAGTACGTCCCGCCGAAGGTCTCCAGGTGCGTGTCGCCCGTGCCCTGCGCCGAGGCGCACGAGGGCGGCGACGTCGTCAGGTTGCTCTGGTTGCTGCGCAGTGAGGGCGAGGCCCCGATCCCGTACGCGGGCGTGCCGACGAGGTTGAGGTTGTTCGTCTCACCGGTGTAGCCGGTCATCAGGCAACTCGGCGCGTTGGTCGTCCCGTTGTGGGTGACCGTCTGGACGGTGAGCGACGAGCCGGCGTTGAAGTTCGCCGACGAGCCGCCGCCGTTGCCGCCGACCATGAACTCCACGGCGTTCCAGCCCGCCGACAGGCTCAGCATGCTGTCCGCCGTCGAGGCGCTCATGGTGCCCGCGCCGGTGTCCATGACCACGGTGTCCAGCGCGCTCGTGACGTTGCCGGACAGCTTCAGGCTGCCGAGGTGGGTGATCGGCTGCGAGGGGACCGTCACCGCCGAGCCGTTGGTGTAGCAGTGGACGGAGTACGTCCACCAGCCAGCCGGGCACGTGGCAGCGTAGTTCAGGATCCAGAACTGGATGAACGCCGAACCGGCGCCCGCCCCGGGGTTGGCGAAGATGAACTGCTCCCAGCCCTGGCACCCCGGGTGCCCGGCGCACACCGGACTGGTGAAGGGCGCGCTGTTGAGCTGCAGCGAGTACGCGTTGGCGACGCCGCCGCTGCTCTCGCTGGTCACCCCGCTCACCGTCGGGAACGAACCGGTCGCCCCGGTGAGCAGGCCCGTCACACCGGCCGAGAAGTCGATCCCGTTACCGACGGTGTACGGGGCCCCGGCCGAACCGGCGCTCCCCGCGGGTGCGTTGGCGGCGGCGGGCAGGTGCGGCCCGGCGTTGCCCGCGGCGGCCGGCACGTGCGGGACGTACGGCTTCGGCGGGGCCGTCGTGCAGCCGGTGCTGTGCCACGACAGCGCCGGGTAGTCCGCGGTGTAGCAGCCCTTCGACGGCGTCGTGAGCTGCGTCATGGCGCTGTGCCACTGCTGGGCGGTCAGCGGTCCGGGGGACGAGGAGCCCGCGGCCGTACCGGACGGGACGAGGAACACCGCGACCATCGTGGCGATCGCGGTGACGACGGCCCCGGCGAGCCGCCGGAGCCGTCTGCGCGCGAGATGCCCGGGGCGCGCGGGGTGCGCGCCGTGCGCGGATAAGGCAGGCCTTTCGGCCGAGGGTCTGGCAACTGGCATGTGTACGCCTCACCTTCCTGCGGGGAGGTCCCGCATTTCGGCGCAGCGTAAGCACGTGCCCATGAGTCGTCGATGTCGGAAACAGGGCAATCTCAGGTGCGAATGTCTGAAATCTGGCTACACGCCGGACCCGCACGAGCCGTTCACAACTCGTTCACGCGCCACCACCGGCCACCACCGGGCCGACGTAGGTCCCCGGGTGGGTGGCACCGCTCTGGTCCATGACGTCGGCGAAGCCGTCCCACTTCAGCGTGGTGGAGTGCGTCTCGTCGGGCGGGGTCACCAGGATGCTCTTGGCGTTAAAGGCCCTGGAGCCACCGGAGTTGCCCGCGTCGAAGGGCAGGTAGGTGATCTCGAAGGAGGCCGCGGAACCCGGCGCGATCGTCACCTTCGCCGTGCTCTTGGCCTGCCGCGCCAGCGACCAGTGCGTGCCGCTCGCGCTGACGATGTCCACCCCGGGGAAGCCCTGGAGGGTGCAGGCGCCGCTGCCCTTGTTGGTCATCACCACACCGATCCCGCCCTGGCTCCCCACCGCCTGGGCCCCGCTGTCCGGCCCGAACGAGAACCCGAGGTCCGCCGTGCGGCAGCGCGCCGCGGCACCGGAGGAGCCCGCGTTCTTCCCGGTCCCGCCGTCCGCCTTCGACCCCGGCGCGGACGTCGGAGCGGAGGCGCTGTCGCCCCCGGTGTCCCCGGTACCGCCGTCGCCCGCGTCGCCCGCGTCGCCCGCGGAGTCGGACGGACTCGCGCTCGTCACCGTGACGGACGGCGCCGCGTCACTCTTGTCCCCGTCCTTCCCCGACGAGCACGCGGTGAGGGCGACCCCCGCCGCCAGCAGCACGCCCACGGTCGCCGCCATCCGCTTGGTGCGCAGCTGCGTGTTCATCAGAGTTCCTCCAGAGGGGCCAAGGTGGCACGTCCGCCGCTGTGTTCGGCCTTACATGATCTTTTCACGAGCCCCCGGGGCGTCCGGTTGCTCCAGTGTCACGCCTGTGACACTGGTGACCGAACGGTGGCAGTCCGGGCCCTCACCCTGCGCCGCGACGCGCCCGCCGGCGCGGGGGAGTACCGGGCGTCCGTGCGCCGCCTCCTGCCGCCGAGCGGCTCCGCTACGGCTGGGGCGGCGCGGCGACCGGCTCTGCGGCGGGGGCTGCCGGGGCCGGCATCCCCGGGTAGTCGGGGAGTTCGATGCCGTTGATCGCGCGGCCGACGAGGTCGGTGAACCGTTCGCCGGTGAAGTCCGGGACCGGCTCGGCGTCCGGGCCGGGGATGTCGCGGCTGCGGGCGTTCAGCCGGCCGATCTCCTGGTTGGCCTCGACGAACGGGCGCATCAGCGCCTCGTAGCGGGCGAACCCGGCCTCGGGGTCCCACCCGGCGGTGGCCAGCTCCCCGGCGAGCACGTAGGCGCCGACCAGTGCCAGCCCGGTGCCCTGCCCGGACATCGGCGACGAGCTGAACGCCGCGTCCCCGAGCAGTCCCACGCGTCCGTGCGACCAGCGGTCCATCACCACCTGGGCGACCTGGTCGAGGTAGAAGTCCGGGGTGTCGTCCAGGTGCGCGAGGATGTCCGGGGTCAGCCAGCCCATGCCCGCCATCCGCTCGCGCAGCAGGCGCTTCTGGGCCGCGACGTCGCGGTGGTCGCCGTCGAAGCCGGCCGAGGCGAAGGAGAACATCGACATCGCCCGGGTGGCGTCCTGGATGGGACGCAGCAGGACGGAGCGCCCGGACTCCTGGTCCTGGTGTTCGAGCAGCCAGCGGTCCAGCCCGAACGCGTTGGGCATGCTGTAGAAGGCCAGTACGTGCCCGAGGTGGCGCAGGAACTGCTGGTGCGGCCCGAAGACCGTCGCCCGCAGCGGCGAGTGCAGCCCGTCGGCCCCGATCACCAGGTCGAAGCGCCGCCGGGCGCCCCCCGCGAAGACCACGTCGACCCCGTCCGCGTCCTGGGTCAGTTCGGCGATCCGGTCGCCGAAGACGTACGCGACGCCGTCGCGGGTGTCGTCGTGGAGCAACCGGGACAGGTCCCCGCGCAGGATCTCGATGTCCGCGATGAACCCGTCGCCGCCGTCGTCGTCCGCGCGGAAGGTCTCCAGCACCTGCCCGTCCGCGTCCACGGTGTGCGCCCCGGCGGTGTCGGTGCACGCCGCGCGGACCACCGCGTCCAGCCCCATCCGCCGGATGACCTCCCGGGCGACCCCGCGCGCGTCCACCGCCTGCCCCCCGGGGCGCAGTTCGGGAGCCCGCTCCACCACGGTCACCTCGGCCCCCCACCGGCGCAGCCAGTGCGCCAGCGCGGGCCCTGCGACACTCGCCCCCGCCACCAGCACCCGGGGGCCCCTCCCCCGCGCCCCCTGCCCGCCCGTCGCGACCGTCCCGCTCGTGCGCCCCTGCCCGGAGCCGTCGACGCCCATCACACTGCCTCCCTGCGCTTCCTCCCGCGCCGGAACCTTCCCGGCGCGGGCCCACCTCCGCCGGTGGATCCGGCAGTACCGACTGCCGCTCCGCGCAGAACTCATTGGTGCGGCCGACGCGAGCGCGGTGCGGAACGGTGCGGAACGGTGCGGAACCGGGACCCGGTCAGCCGATCGGTGGTGCGAGGTACTCCAGCGCGTAACCGTCACCGGAAGGCGTGACGCGGGCGAGGCCGGGTGCGTCGAGGTGGGCGCCGGCAACGAAGCAGTCCGGTGCGGTCAGTTGCCGGAGGAGCGCTGTTCGCGCGTCGCGGGCTCGGGACCGGTCGCCGTCGTACTCCCACGTCACGTTCGGCCGGTCGAACTGGAGCGTGGGAACGTGAACGGTGTCGCCCCAGACGAGGAGGCGGCCGCCGTCGCTCCTGACGTCGTAGACGGTGTGGCCGGGGGTGTGGCCCGGCGTCGGGACCGCGGTGATCCAGTCGTTGATCGCGACCTCCTCCGACACGGGCACGACGCGGTCGCGGAGGGGGGCGAGCCGTCCGGTGAAGACCGAGGCGTCGCCCGCGCCGATCCACACGCGCTCCAGTCCGCTGAACGCCTCCGCACCGTCCGGGGCGATCAGGCCGCTCACGTGGTCCTCGTGGCGGTGGGTGACGGCCACGTCGGTGATCCGCGCGCGGTCGACTCCCGCCTCGTCGAGCGCTTCGTAGATCAGTCCCATGGTGGGTTCGGGCCAGACATCGGACCCACCGGTGTCGATGAGCACGGAGCGTACGCCGTCGGTGACGAGGAAGGCGTTGACCGACAGCCGCAGGTTGCCGCCCGCCAGGGGGACCGCGGCCGGCAGCTCGCCGAACGCGCGCCCGTCCTCCGCGCGGAGCCGGGTCGGCGGCATGTCGATGTACCCGTCCCGCAACGCGACCACCCGCAGGCCGCCGAACGCGAATGTGGCGTGGTGCCGACCGCTCGAGATCACACGCATGGAACCCCTCCGTCATGACGAGCACACAGCGACTCTTTGATAGAAGACGCACTGTCTTCTTTAGGAGACAATTTCGGGGACACACTACGCTGCGGGCAGCGAGGCACTCAACGGTCGAGGAGCACGGTGGTCGAGCAGGACGGAAACGCTGCCGAACCGCGGCACGCCGACGAGCCGGCCGGTGCGTTCGGCCGCAACGTGCGGCGCCGCCGCGAGCAGGCGGGCCTGACGCTGGAGCAGCTGTCCACCCGGTCCTCGGTCAGCCGCGCGATGCTGTCCAAGGTCGAACGCGGGGAGAAGAGCCCGACGATCGGTGTCGCGTCCAAGATCGCCCACGCCCTCGACACGTCGCTCTCGGACCTGACCGGCGCGCCGACCGCAGCGGCGCCGGGCGTCGCCGTCACCCTGCGCAAGAGCGACCGCCCCGTCTTCCGCGACCCGGAAACCGGCTTCGAACGGCACATCGTGTCCGCCGCCCCCGGGGCGGGACGAGCCGAGATCGTCCTCCACCGCCTCCCCGCACGGGTCTCCACCGGACTGCTGCCGGCGTATCCACCCGGTACGGAGAAGCAGCTCGTGGTGCTCGACGGCACCCTCACCGTCGCGATCGGCGGGATCACCGAGACCCTGGGCGCGGGCGACTCCCTGTTCCTCCAGGCCGACACCGACCACGGCTTCGCCAACCCGACGGACGCCGGCTGCGAATACCTCATGGTCATCTCCCGCAGGACCTGACCGACGACGGCTCATGGGCCGCCCCGGTCACCATCGGCCGGACGGCCTCAGGGCGGTGTGCTCCGGGCCGGTTCCGCCCCCGTGCCGGGCCCGACCGTCCGGGCGATGAGCACCGACGGGCTGCACCCGACGGCTGTTCCGGCCGTCGTCACGGCACGGCACGGCACGTCGCGTCACGTCACGTCACGTCACGGTGCGGGCGTTGCGGACGCCCGGGAAGGCGGCGGTGGCGAGGCAGGCCGCGCCGACCAGTCCCGCGCAGACGTAGAGCGGGCCCGCCGGGCCGAAGGCGTGCGCCGCGGGCGGGGCGGCGGCGTACCCGACGGGCATCGCGGCCAGTGACAGCAGCCAGTCGTACGACGTGACGCGCGCCAGGACGTCCGGCGGCACGGATGCGAAGACGTACGTCTCCCAGACGGGTGTGAGGAAGCCGAGGGCACCGAGCGCGATGCCGTAGGAGACGACCAGCAGCCAGCCGGGTGCGTCGGCGGCGAGCAGGGCGAGCGGCAGCGCGTAGGTCGCCAGGCCGAGGTTCCCGGTGAGGACCGGGCGGGTGAGCCGGGCGCGCGATGCGAGCAGCGAGCCGAGCAGCAGTCCGGCCGAACCCGCCTCCAGCACCGCCACCCACACGCCGTCGCCGCCGTGGCGCCGGTGCAGCACGAGCGGTCCGAGGGTGGCGAGCACGGCGGCCGTGCCGTTCCACACCGAGTGCGCGATCAGGCTGGTCCAGTACCAGTCGCGGGAGCGCACCTCGTTCCAGCCCTGGGCCAGGTCCGCCCTCATCGAGCGGCGCGGCGCCGGGGTGCGGCGGATCCGGATGACGCCCAGCAGCGCCGCGCTGACCGCGAAGGACACCGCGTCCAGCACGAACGCCCAGCCGGCACCGGCCGTGAAGATCAGCGCGCCCGCGACGGCGGGCCCGGCCAGCCGGGTCGCGCTCGCCGCCGAGGCCATCAGCGCGTTCGCGCGCAGCAGCCCGCCGCCGTCCACGGTGCCGCTGATCAGCGGCGCGGCGGTGGGCAACGCGAAGGCGGACGCGGTGCCGCCGATCACCTCGGCGATCGCGATGTCGGCCAGCCGCGGTGTGCCGCCGATGAGTTCGAGGCCGACGACGAGCTGCGCGGCGCAGCGGACCAGGTCGGTGGTCAGTGCGACCCGCCGCGCGTCGAAGCGGTCGCCGATCACACCGCCCAGCGGCAGCAGCAGGAGCCGCGGCACCATCGCGCAGGCCAGTACGAGCGCGAGCGCGGAGGCGGATCCGGTGGCGCGGCTGATGGCGATGGCCAGCGCGGCGGGCACGACGGCGTCGCCGAGCGAGGAGAGGGTGCGCCCGGTGAACAGCAGGCGGAAGGCGCGGTCGCACAGGGGGTGCGGGAGGTGACTGGTGTGCGGGGTGTGCGGGGGACGGGCGTCGCCGGGCCGCGCGGATCGCGGGGGCACGTCGGCTGGGTGTACGGCTGCGGGCCGTGCCTTGTCCGGCTCCGCGGCGTCCGCGGGCGTGGTGGGTGTCGGCGGTCGGGTCACGGGCACAAGGTATTTCGCCGTCTGATATTTCGTCAACGAATATTTCGGTGACGACGCATCGGGTGGCGCCGCGGCTAGGATCGCCGTCATGGACACTCCGCAACCCGCGCAGGGCCCTGCGACTCGGGACTGGACCGACGGTCACATCGACCGCTGGCTGCCGGTGATGCCCGGCCTCGACCCGGACATCGAGGGCGCCGTCACACGCGTGAAGGTGCTCGCCGACCACCTGCGCCGGGTCCGCGAACGCTCCCTCGCCGACTTCGACCTGCACAAGCACGAGTTCGACACGCTGCACTCGCTGGCCGGGCGCGGCGGCCACGCCGTCCCGTCACAACTGGCCGCCGACCTGAAGATGGCGCCCGCCTCGATCACCGGGCGCCTCGACACCCTGGAACGACGCGGCTACGTCCGCCGGACGCCCTCGGCGGAGGACCGCCGCCGGGTGGACGTCGAACTCACCGAGGACGGCAGGGCCGCCTGGCTCGGCGCGATGGACGTGGTCGGACACGAGGAGTACCGCCTGCTCGGCGTGCTCACCGCGGACGAACGCCGCACGCTCGCCGATCTGCTGCGCCGCGTGCTGGCCGTGGCCGAGAACTGACAGCCCCCGACGACGACGGGGTGCCGGGCGGCCCGGCACGCAGCCGCGCGCACCCGGCGGCCGGGCTCATGCCGCGGTCACTGAGAACCCGCGGCCGCGGTGAAGGTCACACTCCACGAGATCCGTGCTGACGCGGTGCTGACGTCATGAACCCAAAAAATCCCCTGGCCGGTGTATCAGCTGGCCAGGGGGCTGTGAGTCATTCGAACTTCCGCCCCGCACGTCGGGGCTCGGCGGACGGGGCGGGCGCAGGTCAGGTCAGGGCATTTGGCCGACCCAGTGCCAGCTCTCGTACTCCAAACCGGAGTCCGGCTGCACCTCGATGTCGAGCTTCCCCGTGGCGCTCTTCGGGATGTCATAGGCGAACTTCGCAGTGGCGGTGGCTGCGGGAACGACCGTCCCGCTGAAGCCGTCCCCGATCGTGTTGTCGAGATCGAAGATGTCCTCCGCGGCCTCGCCGTCGGCGCCGGCCTTCACGTTGACGCTGAGGAGGGTGGTGTCGAACGGCTTGCCGGTCCCATTGGTGATCTTCACGGTCAGTACGACCGCCTTGTCGCCGTGGTGGGCTCCCGCGGCGTACTGCCCCGGCGTGTACTTGGCGACCTTCGACACGGTGATCGCGAGACCGTCGGTGTACGTGTACGTGTCCCCGTAAGCGGCGACGGCGGGCTTCTTCTTCACTGGAGCTGCGGGTTCGGGCGACGTGGTCTCGGTGCTGGCGGCGGGGGCGGTCTGGGCAGGAGCAGCCTGGGCGGGGGTGCTGTTCGTGCCGCCCTTCTTGCCGTTGGCGGCGACCGCGCCGATGACGCTGATGACGATGATCGCGCCGACGATGCCGCCTGCGATCTTCGCGGCGCGATGCCTCTTCGGTGGGAGCGGGGCGAGCGGCGGGGTGACCCAACCGGTGTGCATGGGCTGCTGCGGCTGCGGCTGGGCCCAGTGCGGGGTGTTCGGGTTGGGGTGCTGCTCGGACATGGGTCCCCCTGGGGGTGTTGTGGTGGTGAGCGAGGATTGCATGCGTACTAGCGGGTACGGGGTGGTGTTGCCTGCCTGTGACCTACGAGCCAGTGCAGGCGCAAATGTGCCCCGTTCGCTGGGTTATTGGTGATGCGTCACAAGTTCGAGCGCCTCATGGGACGCGCGGTGACTCGGTCACGCGCCTCCTTCGGGATCAGGCGGCGAGGCCGAGGATGGAGGCGGCCCGGTCCTTCCGCGGGCTGAGGACGCCGACCTGTTCGAGACCCCGCCTTTCCTGTCCCTCAACCTTGCCCAGGCGCCCAGGGCCTGCTGCGTACGCTCTTCGGCCTCGTCGACCTTCGGGGTCACGGTGGACCTGGGCTCCGACGACGTGACGAGAGGCGTCACGCTGCCCGGATCGCTGACGGCGGAGGTCGGGGAAGCGGCACGAGGGCTTGGGGAGGACCCGACTCGGGACGCAGAGCCCGGGGACGCGCAGATGCTGGTGGTGCCCCCAACGGGATGCCGCAGAACCCTGCACGTCCGCTGCGCCTGCCGGCGACGGTCGAGGTACCTCGTCGGCGCAGGAGCGGGGCGAGCGGCGTAGGGGAGGGCTTGCGGTGAGCGCGTCCGACCTCTGGCTGCGGCGCGCGTGCGCGACCGTCGTCGCGGCGGTCGCGGCGTACGCCTCGTACGAGCACCAGCGGACCTTCGCCCTTGACGGCGGTGCCGATCGGGTGGGGGCGTCGTGGTGGCCCTTGTCCGTCGATGGCCTGCTGGTGCCGGCGACTATCGGGCTGCTGAAGCCCCAGGCTGCGGGCCGTCGGCGTACCCGGTACGCGGTCCGGTTGGCGTTCGGCCTGGGCATCGCGGTGTCGCTGGCCGCGAACGTGGCGGCGGCTCCGCGCCTGGCGTGGCAGCCGGTCCTGGTGGCGGGGTGGCCGCCGGTGGCGCTGCTGGCGACGGGCGCGGGGCGGCTGGAGCGAGCCGAGGCGGCTGACGCGCTGGAGGGGCGCGAGAGCGAGAGCGCGGCCCGGTCCTGATTTCCTGGTCGAATTGCTCGTGGTCGACTGGCCGCACTGTGGTCGCGACACCTCCGCCCGCGCGGAGAGGACCTTGCCCCCCTGGCCCTAGTCTTCTGAGTCAGGAATTTCGTTCATATCTGTAGACTTGGCCTGTGGCACGGACGGGTCGGCCGAAGGCCGAGTTGGTGTTGTCGGTTGATGAAC
>NZ_JBIRPW010000002.1:0-43900 GCF_044332905.1 Streptomyces sp. NPDC021224
TGCCTCCGTTCCGGCCCCATCCGCAGAGGCCACCGCCACCCCACCTACATGAGTCGCCATCAAGCCGGTCAGACCGACTGAACGACGCCGCCCTGCTCGACCGGCGAACACCGCCCGGGTCGCCGGCATCCTCGCTCACCGATCTGGCCGTCTCGCCGTTCGGCATGCCCACCGCCCTGTTGCAGGGCGAGGTCCGGGTGGCGTGGCTGGGGCGGACTTCCACCGAGGATCAGCAGGATCCGCGGCAGTCGCTGATCCGGCAGTTGCGCAACAGCAAGGGCGCGCTGCCCGAGGCGTGGGCGATCGTCTGCCACTTCTACGACGTCGAGTCCGGGCGGATGGAACTGGCGGCCCGCGGGCACAGGCGCGACTACGAGCGTTTCGACATCCCTATCGCCCGCGACGGCGGCATCGCCGACCTTCTGGCCGAGGCGGGGCGCCCGAACCGGCGTTTCGACGTCGTCATCTGTGAGGGCGTCGCGCGAACCGCCCGGCGGATGTTCGAAGGGCTGTCGATCGAGCGGGAGCTGGAGAAGGCCGGGGTGCCGCTCTTCGCTTCCAACGAGCCCATCAAGCTCGACGGCGGGCGGGCGCAGCAGATCCTGATGCGGCGCATCAACCAGTCCGTCGCGGAGTACGAAGTCCTCAACACCCTGGAGATGTCCTGGGGCGGGCTGTGCACGCATGTCCGCGACGGCTGGAACATCGGCAAGCCGCCCTACGGCTACAAGGCCAAGCAGTACCGGCACCCGAACCCGGCCAAGGCCGCCAAGGGCGCCACGAAGACCCGGCTGGAGCCGGACGGGCAGCTGGGCGAGAACGTCACGCAGATGGCGTTGTGGCGCTACTACGAGCACCTCGGCTACGGCACCATCGCCGAGCGCATGGACGCCGACCTCGACCGCTATCCGCCCCCCGTCCCCCCGGGCGGGACGGAGCGGGCCCGCGGTTCGTGGAGCAAGTCCGCCGTGCGCGACATCCTCACCAACCCGAAGTACACCGGCTACCAGGTCTTCAACCGCCGGGCTACCCGTTCCCGGCGCGGCGCTCACAATGACCCCGCCCTGTGGGTGTGGTCGCCGGAGCCGTGCCACGAGCCGCTCGTCCCCAAGTGGATGTTCGACGAGTTGAACGCAGGGGACCGCCCATCCCGCCGGGGTTCACGCGACGGCGGTGGTGTGAGCAACGACCCGCGGGCGGAGCGCACTTTCGTCTTCCGGAGCAGGGTTCTTTGCGGGTGCCGGCGGCGGATGCTGGGTAACTACCGGCCGACGCACACGTACTACAGCTGCTGGCCGCGGGCCAACAATCGCGGTCGGGACGAGGCCTGGACTGCGTATCCCGGTCACCCGAAGTCCGTCTACATCCGAGAGGACGTCCTGCTGGAAGCCGTCTCGGCCTTTCTCGGTGACCGGCTGTTCGGACCCTCCCGGCGAGAGCTCTTCCTCGCGGATCTCGCCCGTACGGACACGAGTGCCGCCGAGCAGCGGGTGAGGGAGCGAGAGCGCGTGCGAAGCGCTCTCGACGCCGTGGCACGCCGTCAGGCGAACGTCCTGCGCCAGGCGCAGGATTGCGAGCCCGGTGACCCGTTCGCGGACGGCCTGCGCCGGACCTACACCGAGCTGGAGGGCGAGCGCAGGAGCGGCCTGGAGCGCCTCGCGGAACTGGACACCGCGGACGAGGCGGCGGGCGACATGCCGAGCGCCGAGGACGTGGCCTTGCTGGACCAGCTGCCGTACCTCGTGCTGAACCTGGAGCGCGCTCCGCAGGAGCTGCTGCGGCCGCTGTTCGAGATCCTCGACCTGAGGATCCAGCTGCACCTGGACTCGGATGCCGTGACCCTCACGATCACGCTTCCCGCCCGCATGACCACGGACCTGGCGGAAGCGGCGGGGAGGGTCGAGGAGGTCGTGCCCCCTGCGGCCCGGCAGAGCTGTAGGAACGGCGCGGGTGCTCGTGCCGTGGCTGGTGGTACCCCCAACGGGATTCGAACCCGTGCTACCGCCTTGAAAGGGCGGCGTCCTGGGCCACTAGACGATGAGGGCGAGGGCCTGCCGACGGGGACCTCGTGGCGCACGTCGGGGACGTCAGAAGCTTAGGGGATGGGCGGGGGGTTAGCCAAAACCCTTTCGGTGCGGCGGGGAGGGGGAGGGGAGCGGGGTGGGGCGGGAGAATGAGGGCGTGCTGGAGATGAGCCGTGAGGAGTTCGAGGAGCTGGTCGGGGAAGCCCTCGACCGCATCCCGGTCGAGCTGACCCGTCTGATGGACAACGTCGCCGTCTTCGTCGAGGACGAGCCGCCCGCCGGGGATCCGGATCTGCTGGGGCTGTACGAGGGCACGCCGCTCACCGAGCGCGGGGAGTGGTACGCCGGGGTGCTCCCCGACCGCATCACGATCTACCGCGGGCCCACCCTGCGGATGTGCGGGTCGCGCGAGGAGGTCGTGGAGGAGACGGAGATCACCGTCGTCCACGAGATCGCCCACCACTTCGGCATCGACGACCGGCGGCTGCACGAGCTGGGCTACGGGTAGCGGCGGCGGTCCGGGGGGCGGCCCCGCGTTGACGGGAAACGCCGGTGTGCGTGTCCTGGCGGGCGGCCGCGGCGTTGGACACGGCGTCGTACGCCCGCAGCGCGCGTGCGCCTCCCCGCACCCGAGCCGAGCCAGAGGTCCGTGCCCGATGCCCGCAGCGCCCCCGCCAGAGCCCCCACGTCCGTGTCCGTACCGCCGGGGTGCCGCGTCCGCGCGGTCCGCCGTGCTGGTCGCGGTGCTCGCCGCCGGGGTGGCGGCGTGCGTCAGCGCGGGGGGTGAGCAGGGTCACCCCGCGCCGGCCACGGTGACCGCGACCGCGGCCGTACACGGTGGCGGGCATGCCGCGCCGGCCGAGGAGGCGCCGGGGCGCGGGCCCGTACCGGAGTCGCCGCCGCGGGCGGCGGCGGGGGAGGGCTCGCCGTCCGCCCCCGCGCGGCCGGGCGGCTCCCGTACGCCCGACCGCCACCCCGTACCGCCCCGGGACGGCGCGTCGGAGCCGCAGCCGACGGCCGGGACGCCGCCGACCGCGGAGCCGACGACGTCCGGGCCGCCCCCGGTGGACCAGACGACCGCCGCGCCGCCGCCGGACGGCGGCCCGCCGTCCACGACCGCGCCGCCGGGCGGGTCCGGCGGGGAGTCGTCGGAGCCCTGAGCCCCTGGAAGGAGTGGGCGTATCCGCTGGTCAGGGGCGGTTCCCGGAAGGGATTCGCGAAAGCGCCGCGGCATGCGTATGCTGGTAGATCGTTTGATCCCCTGATCCCATTGCCTGGCGCCTGATCCGTAACGCGCCGCGTGGCGCGTTCCTCATCTCCTGTGGCTGACCGCATCGAGGCGGTCGTAAGCAAACCTGTGGAGCTGGCGCGTGCCGTAAGTCTCCGAGAGGTTTTGCTTTCGCATGTCCCTTGACAGTGTCAACCGTTCCGCCATGCCCGAGTACGCCGCCGCCGACGTGGCCGCGACCGAGGCCGAGGCCGTAGAGATCACCGAAGCCGAGGCCGTAGAGGCCACCGAGCCCACCGCGTCCGCGGAGTCCGCGGAGTCCGCCGAGCCCGGCGTCACCTTCGGCGACCTCGGCCTGCCGGACGAGATCGTCCGCAAGCTCACCCAGAACGGCGTGGTCACCCCCTTCCCGATCCAGGCCGCGACCATCCCGGACGCCCTGGCCGGCCGCGACATCCTGGGCCGCGGCCGCACCGGCTCCGGCAAGACGCTCTCCTTCGGCCTGCCGCTGCTGACCCAGCTGGCCGGCGGCCGCACCGAGAAGCGCCACCCGCGCGGCATCATCCTCACCCCGACCCGCGAGCTGGCCATGCAGGTCGCCGACGCGCTCCAGCCGTACGGCGACGTCCTCGGCCTGAAGATGAAGGTCGTCTGCGGCGGCACGTCCATGCAGAACCAGATCTACGCCCTGGAGCGCGGCGTCGACGTCCTCGTCGCCACGCCCGGCCGGCTGCGCGACCTGATCAACCGCGGCGCGGCCATCCTCGACCAGGTGCGGATCGCCGTCCTGGACGAGGCCGACCAGATGTCCGACATGGGCTTCCTGCCCGAGGTCACCGAGATCCTCGACCTCGTCCCGGCCGGCGGCCAGCGGCTGCTGTTCTCCGCGACGCTGGAGAACGAGATCGACACCCTCGTCAAGCGCTACCTGGTGAGCCCGGTCACGCACGAGGTCGACGCCGCCCAGGGCGCGGTCACCACCATGACCCACCACGTGCTGGTCGTGAAGCCGAAGGACAAGGCGCCGGTCACCGCCGCCATCGCCGCCCGCAAGGGCCGCACCATCATCTTCGTCCGCACCCAGATGGGCGCCGACCGCGTCGCCGAGCAGCTCGTGGAGTCCGGCGTGCGCGCCGACGCCCTGCACGGCGGCATGACCCAGGGCGCGCGCACCCGCACCCTGGAGGACTTCAAGCACGGGCAGGTCAACGTCCTGGTCGCGACCGACGTCGCCGCGCGCGGCATCCACGTCGACGGCATCGACCTGGTGCTGAACGTCGACCCGGCCGGCGACCACAAGGACTACCTGCACCGCAGCGGCCGCACCGCGCGCGCCGGGCGCTCCGGCACCGTCGTGTCGCTGGCCCTGCCGCACCAGCGCAAGCAGATCTTCCGGCTGATGGAGGACGCGGGCGTCGACGCCTCGCGCCACATCATCGGCGGCGCGGGCGTCTTCGACGAGGACGTCGCCCGGATCACCGGCGCCCGCTCGCTGACCGACGTCCAGGCCGACGCCGTGCACAGCGCCGCCGCCCAGGCCGAGCGCGAGGTCGCCGACCTCACCCGGCAGCTCGAACGCGTCCAGCGCCGTGCCACGGAGCTCCGCGAGGAGGCCGACCGCCTCACCGCCCGCTCCGCCCGCGAGCGCGGTGAGGACCCGGACGAGGCGATCGCCGCCAAGGCCGCCGAGGCCGCGGAGGCGCTGGCCGCCGCGACCGTCCCCGAGCCGCAGCCCGCCCCGGCGTACCAGCGCCGCGACGACCGCGGCAACTTCGACCGCAGGCGCGACGACCGGCGTGACGACCGGCGTGACGACCGCCGTCCGTCCTCGTCCTCGTACGAGCGCCGCGACACCCGCCCGTCGTACGGCAACCGCGACGACCGTCCCTCGTACGGCTCGCGCGACGACCGTCCGTCGTACGGCAACCGTGACGACCGCCGCGACTCGCGCCCGTCCTACGGCAACCGTGACGACCGCCGTCCGTCCTCGTCGTCCTCGTACGAGCGCCGCGACACGCGCCCCTCGTACGGCAACCGTGACGACCGCCGCGACTCGCGCCCGTCCTACGGCAACCGCGACGACCGCCGCCCCGCCTACGGCCGCCGCGACGACTCCCGCCCGTCCTCGTACGAGCGCCGCGACGACCGCCGCCCGTCGTCCTACGACCGCCGCGACGACCGCCGCCCGTCCTCGTCGTCCTCGTACGACCGCCGCGACGACTCCCGCCCCACCTACACCCGCGACGACCGCAAGCCCCGCTGGAAGCGCAACGGCTGACCCTCTCCCCCCACCGGGTGCCGGGGCCCCGCCCCGACACCCGGTAACCCTGCTGAGCCGCCCCGGCGACCCGGTTATGCTGTCGGGTGCGGGCCGTTAGCTCAATTGGCAGAGCAGTGGACTTTTAATCCATTGGTTGTGGGTTCGAGTCCCACACGGCCTACGAGGTCGATCCTCTCCGGAGGGCGTTGACCTGCGGGTCCGGTGCCCCGGCCACTCCTGGTGGCCGGGGCACAGCCATGTCCGGGCTACGGGTACGCGCGCAGGCAGCGGGCCAGCTCGGCGGCGTGGGCGGCCATCGCCCTTTTCCACGGGGTGTGGTCCTGTTCGGCGATCTCCCGCCACAGGGACGCCGTCGCGGTACCGAACGCCTCGAGTGCTTCGGGCGCTGCTCTGCGCCAAGACGGGAACCGGCTGGCGTATTCGGTCGCGGCCGAGGCCGGGTGTCCGGTGTCCATGAGGCGCAGCGCGAGGGCGCCGGGGTCGATCCATGCGGCGCCGCGTGTCGGCCACGCCCAGTCGATGAGCCGTGCCCGACCTTCGTCGATCAGGACGTTGTCCGGGGCGAAGTCTGTGTGCAGCAGTGTGTCGCCGTCGAAGTGATGCAGCGTGCCCTGCGGCGCGTACTCTGCCCACCGGTCCACGGCCTGCTTGATGCCGACGTCGGCCGGTGCGGTGATCCGCTGGAGTTCGGCGAGTGCCGCCTCCACGAGCGGCAGGTCCGGAGAGCCGGGCGCGTAATCCGCGTGGCGGCCGTCGACCACCTCGTAGCCGAGGAGGCTCCAGCCGCCGAGCTCCAGGTGCCAGAAGAGCTGTGGACAGGACGGCGGCAGGTGCGGGGCCACCGCCGCCTCTCGGTGCTGTGCACCCACCTGGGGATGGTCGGTCGGGACGCCCTTCACGAAGACGGCGCCGCTGTCCGTGTCGAGGACGGAGGCGATGCCGGAGTTCATTCCGCCGGGCGCGGTCATCGCCTGGTGCACAGCGCCGGTCTTGTCGGCGACGGCACGGCGGACTTCGGCGGGAAGCTGCTCGAAGGGGACACGGGACATGGACACGACGCGCGGTTCCTCGGCTGCTGGGGAATGGGGGTGCCGCCCCGGCCAGGGTAAGGCCGGAGCGGCACTGTGCACGCCTCGCTGGGGTCAGTACGGCTGGTCGTCGCCCGCCGAGCACGAGCACTCGGCTCCCTCGGCGGCCTCGTCCAGGTCGGCGACGATCTGGAACTCGTCGTCGCCGATCGCAGCGACGGTCAGAGGCACCGGCAGGATGCCGGTCGGCTCGGCGGGCGGGCGCAAGCCGATGGCGACCGGCACGGGCTGACGCGGCGGGGCCAATGCTGCGATGGGTGGTGTCATGATCCGTAACCTCCGTGCTGGCAGTAGAGATCTCTGCGGTCCCCCGCCTCCTGGTAGAGCTTGGCCAGCGGACGACATGTACGGCACGTGCCGACCTTGGTGCAGCCGGAGCATCCACCGGTGCGGAGCTGTAGGGACTCGGCGATCGCGCCGAGCCGGGGGAGGGCTTCGACACCCTCGGCGATGAGGTTCACGCTCGGGTCGCGGCCGACCTTGCAGATCGACGCGATGCCGTGCGGGTCGACGTGGAAGAAGGTGTGGCCGGCGTTGCAGCCGGTAAAGACACTCCGGGGCCGCAGGTGGTCGTACGCCTGGGTCGCCAGCGGGTTCGCCTCGCCGTCGACCGTGGGCGACATGCTCGTGTAGACCTGGTGGGGGAAGTCGTACGCCTCGGCCAGCCTGACCATGGCGTCGACCTCGTGGGCGTTGTCGTCCGAGACGATCACGTTGAGCCGGATCGGCAGCCTGTCCTCGCGGGCGGCGTCCAGGCCCTCCACGAACCGGCCGAACGCCCCGCGGTTCCTCGTGACCGTGTCGTACGTCTCGGCGGTCGCCCCGTACAGGCTCACGGTCAGGCGGTACGGGCGGAGCCGGGCGAACAGCTCCCGGATCGGCCGCTTCCGCAGCGAGCTGCCGTTGGACGAGACCTGGACCATCATGCCGAGCTGGTGGGCGTACTCGTACGCCGCGCCGAACTCGCGGTCGATCAGCGCTTCCCCGCCGGTGATCTGCAGCCACAGGACCCCGGCGTCCCGCATCACACGGAGGAGCTGCTGCTTCCCGTCCCAGTCCAGGCCGGCGAAGCGCTTCTGGCCGAGGTAGCAGAACTCGCAGTCGTAGTCGCAGCCGAGGTTGATCTCCCAGGACGCTTTGGCGTAGCCGTACGGGGACCGCTCCCTCACGAGAAGGACGTCACGGAGACGGGTGCGGGGAAGCTCGGTGCCCCACGCCTTCGCGGCCGCGTCGACCAGCCAGGCGGGGGCTTGTTGATTGCTTCCGACGGCGCTCCGCAGCTGCTCGTAACGGACTTCGTGGATGCGTACGCCTGCGGCCCGGCCGGGCTGGAGGAGCAGGTACTGGCCGAGGAAGGGGCTGGCGACGAGGCGTGGTGTCACGGGAGGCTCCAAGTGTCCGGTGAGGGCGTCTGAGTCAGTCCCGGCGGCGGGCGGCCCAGTCGTCGCGGGCGGCGACGAGGGCGGGGCGGATCTTCTGGTCGAGCAGGTCGGCGTGCTCGCGGAGTTTGGTGGCGATCTCGGTGAGCTGGTGGGGATCGAGCCCGAGGATCCAGCGGCCCTCGGCGAGCTGGAGGTTGACGACGGGGACGCGGAGGCGCGGGTCGGGGTCGTGGGGGTTGCAGTCGATGCTGCCTTCGAGGACGGGTTCGTCCTGCGGGCCGCCCCACAGGTCAGGGGCGGTGACGGGCATCAACGGCCCCTCGAAGAAGGTGCGGTGGTGGACGAGGGCCAGCCGTTGCGGCAGCTCGTCGACCGGGACGTCGACCTCGGTGGGGTCGTCCTCGGCCCAGTCGGGCAGGTAGCCCTCGCTGACGGTGCCGTCGGTGGTGGTGATCGTCCACGTCCCCGGCGTGCTCCAGGGTGGCGGCTGCTCGCGGGCCCCGACCTCGAACCAGACGACTTTCCCGGCGGGGTCGTCCGTGCTGCCCCAATCGGCGGCGAGCGCGTCCACGAGCAGCAGTCCCCGCCCGCCCTCGGCGTCGACCGAACCGTGCCGCGGCTTCGGCCGTACGGGACTGGCGTCCGTGACCTCCACTCGCACCCGGGTGCCGGTCCAGCGGACAGCGACCGCGCACGCAGCCTCGCTGTAGCGCAGGGCGTTCGTGATCACCTCGCTCGACAGCAGTTCCACCTCGGCGACCTGCTCGTCGAAGAGCGGGACGTTCCAGTCGCGGACCAGGGCGCTGATCTTGTGCCGCGCCTGCGGCACACAGCCCTCCTCGGCGTCGACACTGAATCCGTGGGTGAGGGCCGCCGGGCCCAGGGCGGTCACCGGGGACCCTCGGCCTGAGCGGGGATACGTCCGGGCCGAGCGATGCAGGGTGCGCTGGCGGGGCGGAGAGGTCGCAGCACCGGGTGCTCCTTTCGCTACGTAAGGTGAGCACCAACTGTGCGGGGGTGAAGGCGAGGTGGCTTCCCCGGCGCGGGTATACCCATGATGGGTACGCTTTTTCCGGCCTGTGCACCGCACACTCGGCTGAACTGGCAGGACGGGACAGCGCGATGACCGGATACCGACCAGCGACCGCGTTACCGCGCGCCATCCTCGAACGAGCGGACATGCGAGCCGCGATCACCGCCCACGACATCGGGACGGTGTTCCGCCTCGCGCGTGAACTGGCCGGGATCAGCTACTCGAAGATCGCTGCGGAGTGCGACATCAAGCCGGAGCGGGTCGGCACGCTGGCCCGCGGCAAGGGAAGCGTCACCAGCTTCGAGAAGATCGCCCGCGTCGCGGACGCCCTGCGCATCCCCGGCCGCATGCTCGGACTCGCGCCCCGAATCTGGGAGAAGAGCGAGCCCGTTCCTGCACGTGACCGTACGAGCGAGGAGGACGACAATCCCGTGGAGCGCAGGCGATTTCTCCGAGCAGGCACCGGTGCCGGGCTGGCGGCGGCGCTGCCTGAGATGTCCCGCCCCGCAGGGGGCCGCCGTCTCGGCTCGGAGGTGCCGGGCCAACTCCGGCTTCGCACTGCCCGCTTGCGACGTTTGGACCAGGTCCTCGGCGGAGGGGACACCTACCGCGTCTACCTCGGCGAATACCAGGCCACCAAGGCGCTGCTACGCGACTCGACGTACACGGAGCAGACCCGCCTCGGCCTGTTGTCCGCCCTGGCCGAGCAGGCCCAACAAGCCGGATGGGCCGCCTTCGACGCAGGCCGTGCCACCGACGCGCGCGGCCTCTACGAAGAGAGCCACAGCGCCGCCACCGAGGCCGGCGACACCGACCTCGCCGGAAACGCCCTCGCCTTCCTCGCCTACCAAGCCGTCAGCGGCGACCAGAAAGCCGGAGTCGAGATCGCCGCCCGTTCCTGCGCCACGATCGGCCCCGACGCCCCCGCCGGAGTACGCGCCCTCCTCCACGAACGCCTCGCCTGGGCCTGCGCTGTCGCGGGCCGCGTCACCGAATGCGAGCACGCCCTCGCTGCGGCCGAAACCGCCCTTGCCACCGCCGGCGACACGCCCCAGCCCGACTGGGTCTCCTGGGTCGACACCACCGAACTCCAGATCATGACCGGCCGCTGCTGGACCGAACTCCACCGCCCACTACGAGCCGTCCCCGTCCTGGAAACCGCCCTCGCCGCCTACGACGACACCAACGCCCGCGACAAAGCCCTCTACCTCTCCTGGCTCGGCGACTCCTACCTCACCGCAGGCGAAGTCGAACAAGCCGCGACCACAGCCGACCGCGCCCTCGACCTCGCGCACGGCGTCGCCTCCGTCCGCCCCCGCGCTCGGCTGGCACCCCTCCTCCAGCGCCTGGACGCGCACCGGGGCCTCCCCGTGGTGGACGCGTTGCTGGAGAAGGCCGCAGCGGTCTGACGCCTACGCGTCCGGCTCCGTGCTGTCCGCGACCCACCGCAGGTATGCCTCCGACCCGGCCACGATCGGCACGGCAACCACCTCCGGCTTCTCCCACGGATGGTGCTCCAGCAGATGCGCCTCCAACGCGGGATACCGCTCGGCGGTGGTCCTGAGCAGCAGTTGCCACTCCTCACCCGTCCCGAACTCCCCCTGATGCCAAAACACCGACACCACCGGCCCCACCACCTGCGCCCCCGCCGCGAGCTGCCCCCGCACGGCGGACTCCGCGAGCCGGACAGCCTGTTCGCGAGTCTCGGTAGCGGTCGACACCTGCACGAAGTCGGTCATGCGGCGAGCCTAACCAAGCATGCGAATTGGCCGTCTACAGGTGCAGTGCATGGCTGATTACCTGCTGTCAGTGATCGCTGACAACCGGTAATGTTGCTCGTCGTGAAGGCGTTTCGCGCGTACTGGGGGTATCTCGCCATCGCTGCCCTGATCGTCTCGTGGGGGCGTGGCGCAGCACCCGCCGTGATCGTTGTCTTGTCGCTCGCCGTGTTCGTGTTCGCCGGATTTCAAGCCCCTGCTCTTTGCGGCGCCGTGAACCGTAACGGCACGTACTGCCGGGAGAACGCGTCTGGGCTTCTCATGGGCTGCCACAGGCGACACCACCGACTGCAGAAGCTGAAGATGATCGTTCTGCGCCACCGCGCGGGAACTGTCTCTCGCAGCCTCTTTCCGTCGTCAAAGGAGAAGTTCGAGGCAGCTATCGCTGTTGGCGGCCTCCTGTCTGCCGTAGCGGCTGTGGTCGTGCCCGTGGTTACCGGTTAGAGGCTGTGACGTCCGGACATTGAACGTGGCGCCAGTGGCCTCGTTAGGACAGCAACTGCATTTGGCGTGCGTGAGCGGATGTGCTGGCACCGAGCGGTGCTGTGCGGGCAGAGCGACAACCTTGGTCCGTATGACCTGCGGGTTTCGGATGGCGGCCCGCCGTCCACCACCGCCCGGCACGTCCTGGCCAGGACTTTTAATCCATTGGTTGTGGGTTCGAGTCCCACACGGCCTACCCGAGAAGACCCAGGTCAGTGACCAACTGGCCTGGGTTTTCCGCTGCCTGAGGGCACCTTGAGATCGCTTGCTCGCACGGCGCTCGCACGAGCGGTGAGCTTCGCCTCGCTGTGCGGCGCTCCACGGAGACGCACGCAACGCCACCAGAGTCCATCTCGCTGCCATCCAAGAGAGTGGGGTGGACAGGTGCCCCCATTCGAGTGTGGGATCGGTGTTCTCGACGCCACATATCGACCGGATGTTCGAGTCACAGGGGGGTACGCGCATGCAGGCCAGACGGTTGTTACCGGGGCGCTGACACAGTGCCGCAGCGGCCTGCCCCCCGCCCCCGTGATGCGCCCTCTACGCGCGTCCGTCACCCCCACGGCATCCCGCACCGGCACCGGCATCCGGGTGCCATGACGGCCTGACCGAGCGGATGGGAGGACCACCACACGCCATCCCCCACCTCCACAGCGGCAACGACGCCGCGTCCCCGACCACCTGGAGGAATCTTGGGTACTCGGGCCCTCACCGGCCTCGCCGCGACCGTATTCGCCGCCGGATGCGCCCTCGGCGCCATCGGCCTGCACCCCGCCGTCGGCAACCCGGCCCTGGGCCGCCTCGGCATGCTCCTCGCCGTAGCGTCGCTTCCGCTCCGGATCGCCGCGTCGGCACGGGCGTCCGCCCGGCTGACCGAGGACCAGATCGCCGACGCCCACGCGGCTGGTTACCAGCAGTGTCTCGCCCATCTCAGGGTTGTTGGGCGCCAGGACGGGACAGAGCGGCACGACCCCGGTAGGTCGTGCCGCCCGTGGGGCCGCAGGCGGCTACTTGGCCGTCCCCGCCGGCGGCCCGGCACCAGGGGTGCGCAGTCGTTTCGAGCGCAGCAATGCGCCGACCCAGGATCCCCAAAGCCCGCAGCTGCGTGCTGACGTCATTGCCTCCTACGCGCAGCGTCTGTCGAGTGCCGCGTGATCCACAGCCCGACCCGATGCCCGCCGTCCGCCAGGTCGTGGGGGACCGCATCCGGGTACACCGCCAGCAGCGCGGTCTGACGCAGCGGCAGTTGTGCGTAGGGGCTGAGATTCCACGGTCCACCCTCCAGGAGATCGAACGCGGCGAGAACGATGCCCGGCTCTCCTGGCTCGCCCACATCGCCCACGCACTCGATCTCACCCTCGCCCAGCTGCTCGACGTGGAGGCGCCCGCCCGGGCCGACAGGAGTGGCCGGGGCGGGCTGGGCCCATGCCGCCGCCAATGGAGGGGCTTCGCGGATCCCACAGCGGCACGGGCGGTCAGGGGCCTAGAAGACCCGGCGTGAAGGGCTTCTCGGCCTGCCATGCCAGAAATTTCTGCCGCTCCGCCTCGGTCGTGGTGGGCTCGGTCGCGTCGCCCTCGTCGTCCGACTCGTCGTCGGGCTTCGGCTGGGGCTGGGGCTCGTCGGCCGTGCTCGTCTCCTCGCTGTGCGTGGTGGATGCCTGCGCGGCCCGGCACGGGGGAGCTGGGTCGCGCAGGCGAGGGGCCGGGCGGATCGGCGCCCGCCGGACCCCGGTCTCAGGTGCGCGCGTCGCGTGCGTCCTGGCACTCGTCGGCGAGGCGGCACCAGGTGATCTCGCCCGCGTGACCGTCGGCGGCCTGCACGGCCCGGTCGCGCGTCACCCGGCCGCACCAGCCGCAGACGTGCGGCGCCAGCGTGTCGGCACCCGGGCGAGGAGCCGCCCCGGGCGCCGCGGCGCTGCTCACGACGCCGCCCCCGGGGGCGGCGCGCCCTCCCGCCGGTAGGCCGGCGCGCGCCGGTACTGGCGGATCGCGCCGAGTTGGGCGTCCGCGGCGCGCTCGGCCGCCCAGCCCAGGCAGTCCTGTTGGAGTTCGGTCACGTAGGGCTGCCCGGTCAGGGCGGAGACGTCGATGCGTAGCGCCTGAGCCACGGCAGCGACGAAGTCGGCGGTTGCCGGCCTCGCGCCGCACCCGACTTGGTTGAGGAGGCTGTAGGAGTACGGAATCCGCGCGGCGAGCTGCCGTTGCGTGAGTCGCGCGAGGCGGCGCTGCTCACGAATTCGAGTACCTGTGTGGTCGTCGTCCCGTGCGGGCGTAACGGGTCCCCCGTTCCTGACCAGTCATCTGGAACGGTACCCGCGCTGCCCCCGCACCCACCGTGGTTCGGGGTCGGTTGCACGCCCGAGGCGGCCGCGGTTGGCCGTTGCTCATGACGCGCACGCTGTATCTCTTCGGGTCCGCGGCACCTCCCGTAGCCGAAGTGGCCGACGTCATCGCGGCAGCACCGGCAGACGGGTGGGACGTCTGCCTCGGGCTGACGCCGACCGCGGCCCGTTGGCTCGCCGACCGACTCCCGGCCCTGGAGGACTTGACTGGGCACCCGGTGAGGTCGGAGTACAAGATGCCGGGAGAGCCCGACGTCTGGCCGAAGGCGGATGGGATCGCGGTGGCGCCGGCCACCTTCCACACGATCAACGCGTGGGCGCTGGGCGTGACGGACCGCTTCGTCGTCGGGGTCGCCGCCGAAGGGATCGGCAAGGGCATCCCGCTGGTGACGATGCCATGCGTGAACGCCACCTACGTGCGGCACCCCCAGTTCGAGCAGTCCGTATCGACGGGCCCGTACCCGGATAGCCGCGCACCACGGGCGCCCGCAGATGCACCAGGTGAGCCTGGAGGCCCGACACCCGAGGAGAGTCTCCATGCTCGTGAAAATGCTGTACGACAGGGGCCTGCGGTCCGACCACTGCTACGACGCGGGGCTCGCCTCGATTGGCCTGTCGCTCGTGTCGTGGGCGGTGAGCATGCAGGCGGAGGCTGCCGGGGTGTCCCGCGCGGACCGGTGGGGCATTTTCATCGGCGAGTGGGCGCCCACCTTTTTCGCGCTCGGCTTGGCCTTGCGGCAGTACGAGGACTGAGCGCAACGTCCCTCCTGCCCGTCGCGGGAGGGACGTCAGCCTGACAGCGCGCCGAGCGCACACCTGTGCGAGCCGGGCCGTATCCTGCGCGCATGACCGACATTCCCGAGACCGTGATCGCAGCTCAGTGCGCCTCCACGCAGGCGTGGGCGGACCTGGAGGCGTATCGCAAGCGGGTGGACGCTGACCGGCGCAAGACGGCTGTGCCGCCGACGGAGCGGCACCGGTCCCCCGAGCTGCGGCCCTGGACTGCGGAGGAGTCCGCCGAGTTCGAGCGGCTGCACATCGCCGCAGTCGAGGCCGCGACGATCCGCCGCCAGGCCATGCAGGACGCGGGGATCCCCAGCACCTGGGACATGGAACGGGACATGCGGGCCGCCGCCCGCGACACCGGGGCGTAGCGTGCCCGAGCGCGCGGTCGCTGATCTCGGGGCCGCCCGGCGTCGTCCAGGTGCGGCCCGCGGCGTCGGTGCAGGGCCCGGTGCCGGCGGCCGGGGTGGAGAGGACGGGGTTGGCCACCACGGGGCCGTCGATGCCGTCGAGGGTGACGCGGAAGCTGATCCGGCCGCTGCTGGGACCGGCGGGAGGTCGTCGGGCCAGTCGGCCAGGATGCCGGCCTCGGTCCCGTCCGGGCTCCACGCGATGTACGGGCGCCCCAGGGGGTCGAGGGAGACGCGCCAGGAGAACGCGCCCGCCCCTCCCCAAAGAGCGGCAGCCTCGTGCGGGACCTCTGTGTCAGCCGCCGATGAGCCGGGCCTTGGCCTGCTCGAAGTCGGCGTCGCTGATGATGCCCTGCTGGCGGAGCGCGGCGAGCTTGCCGAGTTCGTCGGCGACGGAACCGCCGAACGAGGCCGCGGCCTGCTGCGGCGCGTGGCGGGCGGCGATCGCGTCGTCGATGGCCTGACGGATCGGCTCGAAGGCGGGCTGCTGGCGGGCGCCGAACGTCACGGTGTTCTCGTCCCGCTTGGCGTCGGACCCGGTCTGCCCGGGCTTGCTGCGCCGCTCGACGCCACCGGCCAGCGTGAACTGGATGAAGCCCGTGGCGAGGCTGGCCTTGCGCCACTGGACGGCGGTGATGCTGGCGACGGGGATGCGCTTCTCGCCGCCGCCGACGAGCACGCGGGCGCTGAATCCGGTGCGCTCGATCGTGACGGTCTGGCCGTCGAAGTGGATGGTGCCGTTGGTGCCCTTGGCGCTGAGCATGTGCCCCCCTTGGTCGGTTGGGCGGCAGCTTCGCACTGCACGTCCTAGCGTGTGGGGGTTGTGACGGACCTGTGACGGTCAGACCTGCTCGGGCCAGTGCCAGGTGCCAGACTCGGTGCCCTCGGCGAGTGGGAGCGGATGTGTGTCGGTGCCGAGGAGCGTGAACACGATGAGGCTGGCCCGCTTGCCGTCCGTGCCGGTGATGATCGCGGCTCGGCACTCGCCTCGCTCGTTGTAGTGGACGATGCGGCCGACTCCGGGCTGCAAGGCGGCTCCCTCTGGAAATTCCGAAGGCCCCGGACCGTGTGGTCGACGGGGCCTTCGTGTGTCTGTGTCCGGGCATGCCGGTTCTGCTGCGCTGAGTTCTACAGCACGTGAAGCGGCCGGTCAAGCCGCCTTGGCCTGTTGGTGGTTGTGGACCTCGGCGAGGTCGGGCCTTGACCCCGGATTCTGGACACGGGTTATGCGGCTGGTGTCAGCGTAGTTGGTGTTGGTCTGGTTGCTGTTTCGTAGGCGATCGGGCTGCGGTGTCCGAGGCGGGAGTGGCGGCGCCGGGTGTTGTAGCGGTGCAGCCATCCGAACGCGTCGAGGCGGGCCTCGTGCTCGCTGGACCAGTGCTTTCGGCCCTGGAGTGTCTCGCGTTTGAACGTGGCGTTGAAGGACTCGGCGAGGGCGTTATCCGCCGAGCTGCCGACGGCGCTCATGGACTGTCGGACTCCGGCCCTGAGGCAGGCATCGGCGAACGCCCTGCTGGCGTACTGGGCTCCGTGGTCGGTGTGCATGACCGCCCCGGCGAGGCTGCCGCGAGTGCGTTCGGCCGCCGTTAGGGCGTCGATGACCAGGTCGGTGCGCATGTGGTCGGCGATCGCCCAGCCGGCCAGGCGGCGTGAGGCGAGGTCGATGACGGTGGCCAGGTAGAGGAACTTCCCGGCGTCGATGGGGAGGTAGGTGATGTCGCCGACGTACTTGGTGTTTGTCTCGGCGGCGGTGAAGTCACGGCCAATCAGGTCGGGGGTTTTCACCGCGGCTGGGTCCGGGATCGTGGTGCGGTGTCGGCGGCGCAGCCGCACGCCCGCCAGGTCGATGCTCCGCATCACCCGCGCGATGCGCTTGTGGTTGACGCGTTCGCCTGCCTCGCGAAGTTCGGCGGTGATCCTCGGGACGCCGTAGGTGCCGTCCGATTCCCGGTGCACGGCCCGGATCCGAGTGGCGAGCACCGCGTCGGCCGCTTGCCGGGCGGCCCGGTCTGCAGCCGTCGCGCGCCAGTAGTAGAAGCTGGAGCGGGCGATGCCCAGGATGCTGCACAGCCGCTTCACGCCGTAGCGGCGCTGGTGGTCGGCGACGAACTGGAAGCGGTTCACCAGCGCGTCTCCCCGGCGAAATACTTCGCTGCCTTCCGCAGGATCTCGCGTTCTTCTTCCAGTTCACGAACCTTCTGCCGCAGCGCGGCGTTCTCCGCCTCCAGCGGCGTGAACGGCTCGGTCGGCGCCTGCGTTCGGCGACCCCGCGGACGGCTGGCTCCGGCCGCTCTCACCCAGTTCCGCAACGTCTCCGGATTGATCCCCAGATCGGCAGCGACCGACCGGATCGTCGCCTCGGGCCGCGACTCGTAAAGCGCGACCGCGTCCGCCTTGAACTGCGGCGGGTAGTTCTTCATGACCACGAGATGTCCGTCCTCAGATCTTCAGGATCCAGTGTCTCGTGTGTCCAAGATCCGGGGTCAAGGCCCGTCGACGATGGCGCGGCCGCGGTGGTCGTGTCCGTGGTGGGTGAGCTTGCCGCGGTGGAGCCGGGAGCGGAGGAGCGCGGGGGTGACGCCGGTGGCGAGGTGGGCGGCGTGGGTGCCGAGGGTGGGCGTCGTACTCATGGAACCAGTGTGGATCAGGTGACCGGCTTCCAGGCGTCGATCACATCGTTCTCGGGCGACCTGTCGGGCGGTCATGTGGCCGGCGGGGACGGTCAGGGGCTCCATGGGCTCGTTGTGCACTTGGGCAGCGTAGAGGTCCGGCCTCACATTCCACGGCCCTACGGCGTCGTATCAGAGCCAGGGTTTGGTGGCTCGTTCATCGTCAGGAGGAAGTATGAGGAAGAGGGTGGGAGCCGCGGTCATCGCGGTGCTTTCGGCGGGGGGTCTGTTTCTGGGGAGCGGGGTGGCACAGGCCGCCTCGCAGGACATTCCGTGGACCGTGACGTGGGACAGCAACACCGGGGGGAATGCGAAGTTCGTCAGCCTGGGTGACGACCTCTGGGTCTGCGACACCATGTCAGGGGACAGCTACGGAGCCGGCGCCGTTCTGATCAACCAGAACACCGGCGCGATCATGGAGTCGGTCTACGACGGTGCACCTGACGGCTCGTGCGTTTCGACCAATAAGAACCTCCCTGAAGACATCCCTGTGCGTCTGCAGGTGTGCCTCTTCAGGGGCAGCGACCCGGGCGTCTACTGCACTCTTTCGGTGGAGGGTCGCACCTGATCCTGCCTGTCCCTGACGGGCGGAAAGGGTGCGGTGCGGATCCCCTGAGCGGGGGCTCGTAGTCCTCTTTTTTTGATACCGGTACGGCCCGCCGGGGCTTGCTCGGCGGGCCGTGGCGGTTGCCGCGGCTACCGGTTGCCGTTTTGGCAGCCGTGGCCGATAGGCATGCGCTCGCCGTTGGTGATGACGTGGACTCCGGGGCGGGCTCCGCGCGCCACGTCGCCGTAGTCCCACGCCGAGCGTCACCGCGGCGCCGGTCTCCAGCCCCGCCCTGGGCGAGCACGGCGAGGTCGTCGCGGAAGTCCGCGTCGTCGGGCAGGGCCAGCGTGGCGGGCCCGTCGGCAGGCGGCGGCGCAGTGTCCGGCGCGGCGTCCGGCGTGGCGGCGGCGCAGTCGCGACCAGGCCTCCCCCATGTGGCGGCACTCGTTGTTCCCCGGCGAACGCCGTAGCAAGCGCAGACCGTCCGACCTGCTGGTTTCGGACAGCGCCCCGCCGTTCAGCAGCGCCCGGCACCACGGCGAAGGGGCCGAGGGCACCGCCGTACTCCTGACCGCCGCCAAGGCCGCCCGACCCGGTCGGCGGCCTCCGGCGGACGAGCCCGGATGACGGCTCGGCGGACGGCTTCGGTACGGCCTTTCGGCAGAGGGTCCCCGTCGGTGGCGAGCGGCGGTAGTCTGCGGCCTCGGATGCCGCTTTCGGCGCCGATCCAGCGCATCGCACTCTTAGGGGGGGTACGTGCGTCTATCCGTACATTCATGTGTCACTGCCGCAGACCCGCTGACCGCAGCGGGGGCCGGCGACCTGCACCGGTGTTCCGACCGCGACCGCGACGCCCGGACGGTCACGGGATGGCCGGTCAGGTCCCGCGCAGCCAGGGCGGCCGCCCCCCTGCGCGTCGGCGGCGGAGGGAGCTCGATGACGACGCCGGTCCGGCACGCCGACCGCACCGGTGACGGCCCCCCGTACCCCGTCGCGTACGGCCGGGACGACACCGTGTGCGTCCACCGTGGCGCCTTGCGCCCGCTCCAGCAGGGCGCGGGCGGGCGCGGGCTGTTCGCGCGACGCCCAGGGCCCGCGCTGACCGGCCCACCACCAGCGCCGCCACCCCTCTCGCGGGGCGGCCACCTCCACTGTTCCACCCTTCTGACCGCGACCGCCGCGCCCGTACCGGTGCGGCCCGCTCGCGGTCCCGGCCCAACCGGAGAGAACTGATGCCGATCACCTCGTTGATACGGCGGCTCGGCCGTCCGGCCCGAAGCACCGCCCGCGTCCCCGCCGATCCCCCGGTCCGTGCCGCCGCCCGGCGTCCGGCCCGCCGGAAGGCCGCGTCCGCGCTGGGGACCGCCGCCGTGCTGGCGGCCACCGCCCTCGTCGCCGGGGCGCCGTCCGCCACCGCCTCCACGGCACCGTCCTCCCGCTGCCCGGCGGGGAAGTTCTGCGTCTTCAAGGACGGCAACTTCGGCGGCGCCATGACCACGTACTCCACCAGCCAGCCCACGCTCGGGTCCTGGGACAACTCGATCTCGTCGATGGTGAACAACACGGGCCTGCACATCGTGCTGTACGACGGGCCCGACTACACGTCGGGCGATATGGGCGGGATGTACCTCAGCCCGAACAACGGGGCCGTCGACCTGACCCGGGAGTTCGAGGGGCAGTGGGACAACTTCGCCAGCTCCATCCGGCTGGCCTACTCGGACTTCGAAGCCCAGTACGGCACGCAGTACATGGACTGGGACAACGCCTCCCCGCGCCCGGCGGGGCTGCCGGCCGTCTCGCAGTTCGGCGACCTCGACAACAACGGCCGCCCCGACCTGCTGGAACGCGCCTACGGCGGCAAGCTGTGGTTCCTGCCGGGCGACGGCACCGGGCAGTTGATCGGCAGCGGCTGGGACAAGATGACCAAGCTGGTGCGGCACGGGGACTACAACGGGGACGGCCGGGAGGACATCTACGCCCGGGACACCACCGGCGTGCTGTGGTTCTACCCGGGCAACGGCAAGGGCGCGTTCGGCACCCGGGTGAGGATCGGCGCCGGCTGGAACAGCATGCGCCAGCTCGCGGCGGTCGGTGACCTGAGCGGGGACGGCAGGCGCGACCTCGTGGCCGCCGACACCGCGGGCGTGCTGTGGCTGTACCCGGGCAACGGCAAGGGCGCGTTCGGCGCGCGGGTGAAGATCGGCAACGGCGGCTGGAACGCGATGAACGCGCTGGTCGGCGTCGGCGACGCCAACGGTGACGGCAAGAGCGACCTGCTCGCCCGTGACACCTCCCACAACCTGTGGCTCTACCCGGGCAACGGCAGGAACGGGCTCGTTGCCCGGACTCAGGTCGACGGGACGTGGGCCGCCGAACAGGAGATCTTCGCCACCGGCGACCTCGACGGGGACGGCTTCGGCGACCTCGCCCGTGGCTTCCCCGGCGAGATGCACCACTACTCCGGCACCGGCACGGGCACCTTCGTCGGCCTCACGGCCGACATGCCGTGGGACGGCGCCTCCTACGTCTGGGTCTTCTGACCTCCACGTTCTCCGCGGCCACCGGCGCCCGGTGCGCGACCCCCTCGCGGGCCCGCGCCCCGGGCGCCGGTGGCTGTCACCCGTCCGGTGCGGTGCGGGCCGGGTGCCCAGACGCGCGCCCGGTCTCGTCGACGCGGGCGCGCGAGGGGGACGACCGTGCGGACCCGCTCAGTACCAGAAGGTGAGCCCCGCCGCGCCGACCCCCGTGCGGGACGCGTGGCGCAGGACGCGGAGGGGGCCGTCGAGCAGTTCGTCGATGTCGCAGTCCGGGTCGTTCGCCGTCTCGGCCAGCCACAGCCGGATGCGGGCGGCGGCGAGGGCCCGGCGCGGCGGGGGCAGGGCGAGTGCCTGCTCGGCCGGGGGGAGTGCGGCGCGTACCTGGGCGGCGTCGAGGAGGAACTGCCCGCAGCAGCCGGGGAGCCGGGGCGTCGCGTCGGGGCCGAGTCCCCACATGAGCGCCGCGGCGCCGTCACCCCGGGGTACGGCGGCGCAGAACGTGCCCTCGCCCTCCTGCGGCGGGAGGGCGTGGAGGAGGTGGTCCTGAAGCTCGTCCGCGTCGGACTCGTCGTTCCGCGCGCCCTCGACCGCGTCGGTGAAACGCGCGATGTCGGCGGCGTGCAACGGCGGCTCGGGCGCCCCGCCGGACCACGCCGGGAACGGCCCGCTCCACCGGTCGGTGCCGGCGAGGGCCTCCGGCCACGTGCCGTGGGCGCGCGCAGCGTCGGGAAAACGGCGACGCGCCTCCTCGACGGCCTCGTCCGCCAGGACGCCGACCACCCAGACCCCCAGCGCGCTCATCCGCATCCTCCCTCGTTCACGACGGACGCCGCGGGGCTACCGCAGTGAGCGGTCGGCGACGGCCGACACGCGGGCGGCGAAGACGTCCGCGGCGTCCGGCGTGAGGGTCGTGAGGGCGACCATCGCGGTGAGCATCACGTCGCACAGCTCGGTCTGGACGTCCTCCCATGTGTGGGAGTGGCCCTTGCGCGGGTTGCCGCCGGTCGCGCCTATCGCGGCCTGCGCCACCTCGCCGGCCTCCTCCTGGAGCTTGAGGAGGCGCAGGAGCAGGGCGGTGTCCGGGGTGGCGTTGTCGTTCTCGTCCAGCCACCGCACGAGGCGGCCGACCGTCGCCCAGATGTCGTCGTTCACTGCGGTGGTGCTCCTCGTGTAGCTGCGGGCAGCGGACCCGCGGATCCCGCGACGTTACCGAGCCCGGCGGCCGGGCGGGACGGGAACGGCCGGGCCGTCACCCCGGAGGGCCCACCCCGGAGGGCCCACCCCAAGGCGCTCACCCCAAGGCGCTCACCCCGGAGTGCTCAGCCCCCCGCCTGGAGGCGCAGGCCCGCCAGCGTCAGGTCCAGGGCGGAGCGGAACTGGTCGGTGTCGTCGTGGCCGTCGAACTCGTCGACGATCTCGTGGACGAAGGGGAAGTCCGCGGGGTCGAGCTCGCGCCAGGCCTGGGCGTAGCGGCCGAGGAACTCCTCGCGGGTGGTGGCGCCGTCCAGGATCTCCTGGGGCGGCTCCTGGCCCATGTCCACCGCGGTGCCGACGACGACGCCGACGACCGCGGACACCGCGTGGAAGCGCTGGCGCGCGGTGAGGTCGAGGCGGAGCGTCTGGCGGCCCAGCTCCTCGTAGAGGCGCAGCGAGTTGCCCTGGACGTCGGTGTTGCGCATGAAGTAGGCGCCGAGCCAGGGGCGGTCCACGATCGCGTCGAACAGGGTGACGGCCATGGCGCGCAGGTCGTCGATCGGGTCGTCGCTCGGCGGGAGCTTGCGGATGTCGGTCAGGACCGCGCCGACGACGTGGTCGGTGGCGCGGTCGAGCAGCTCCTCCTTGTTCGCGACGTACCAGTAGATGCTGGCGACGCCGCCGCCGAGGCGCTGGGCGAGGGCGCGGAAGGTCAGGGCGTGCGGCCCGGCCTCGTCGAGCAGGGCCACGGCCTCGGTGAGGACGGACTCCATCGAGTGCGAGGCGCGCCGGCGTCCCTCGAGCGAACGGCGTCCCTCGATCGAACGGTTCTGCACGCGTGCCATGGCTCACATCCCAACCGGTCTTGCACCTTATCGAACGTTGTTCTATCGTACTCTATCGTACGTTGTTCGATAGCCGAACGGTGTTCGATTGGAGGACTGCCATGACCACCGCCACGCTCCACACCTCATCCCCCCGCACCTACCCGTCGCTGCGCGCGGCGTGGATCCCGCTGGCCGCCCTCTGTCTCGCCTTCTTCGTCGAGATGGTCGACAACACGCTGCTGTCGATCGCGCTGCCGACGATCGGCCGCGACCTCGGCAGCGGCACGACCGCGCTCCAGTGGGTCACCGGTGCCTACTCGCTCACTTTCGGTGGCCTGCTGCTCACCGCCGGTTCGATGGCCGACAGATTCGGCCGACGACGGGTGCTGCTCATCGGCCTCGCCGTCTTCGGCTCGCTGAGCCTGTGCGTCGTCCTCGTCAACACGGCGGGTCAGCTGATCGCCCTGCGCGCCGCGCTCGGCGTCGCCGCCGCGGCGATGGCCCCGATCACGAACTCGCTGGTGTTCCGGCTGTTCGACGACAAGGCGCTGCGGATGCGCGCGATGACGGTGATGATCGTCGTCGGCATGTCCGGCTTCGTCCTCGGACCGCTGCTCGGCGGCACCGCGCTCGCCCATGTGCGGTGGGAGTGGCTGCTCGTCGTCAACGCCCCGATCGCGCTGCTGGCGTGCATCGGCGTACGGCTCGGGGTCCCGGCCGACCGCCGCGAGGACCTGACGAACGACCGGCTCGACCTGCCGGGCGCCGTCCTGAGCGTCGCCGCCATCGGGCTCGCCTGCTACTCGCTGACCAGCGGTGTCGATCACGGCTGGCTCTCCGCGCTCACCCTCGCCTCGATCGCGGGCGCGGTCGTCGCCGGCTACGCGTTCGTACGGCACGAGCGGCGCACCGCGGCGCCCATGCTCGACCTGCGGGTCTTCTCCAACGGCACCGTCCGCGGCGCCGCCATCGCGCAGACCGGCACGTCCATCGCGATGGCCAGTGTGATGTTCGGGCTGATCCTGCACTTCCAGTACGCCTACGGCTGGAGCCCGGTCCGGGCCGGTCTGGCGAACCTGCCGATCATCGTGACGATGATCGGGGCGACCCCGCTGTCGGAGTGGCTCGCCCGCCGCTTCGGCCACCGCATCGCCTGCCTGGTCGGCGCGGCCTGCCTGGCCGGCTCGCTGGCGGGCCTCGCGTGGGGCGTGAACCACGGGTACGCGGCCATCGCCGTCTGCATGGTGCTGATGACCGTGGGTCTGCGCACCGTGATGACGATCTGCGCGGTCGCGCTCGTCGACGCGATGCCGAGCAACCGCACCTCGATCGGCGCGGCCCTCAACGACACCGCCCAGGAGGTCGGCTCCAGCGTCGGCACCGCCGTCGTCGGCACGCTGATCGCCGCGCTCGTCACCAACCAGCTCCCGGCCGGTACGTGGAGCAGCGACCTCGTCGCGTCCTTCTTCCACGGGGAGCGGATCACCTACGCCGTACTCGCCGTCGCCGTCGGACTCATCGCGGGCCTCGGCGCACTGACCCTCACCAACTCCCACTCCACCGACGAGCACGGGGGCGAGGAGGGGGACGAGGCGGCCGCGGAGGGCGCGGAGGGCGCGGCGGCCACGGAGGGCGCGGCGGATCGGCCGGCCCAGGCCGTGGACGAGGCCGCGGCGGCGCCCGCCGGGGAACGGGCGGGGAAGCCCGTCTGACGGGTCCGGGTCCCACCCGCCGCTCGGGTGCGCCGGCGACCCCCTTCTCACCGGGCTTTCCCGAATTCGCCGGTCACCCGAATTCCTGTCGACAAATCGGCTCAGTAACATCTGCGCCACTAAAGGACTCCGCTGACGTTTGATTTCACCGCGGACGGTGCGGATCCGCCCCACTTCCCGTGTTTGTGTCTGTACACAATGTGGGTTTGCGGGGCATAATCGGCCGCCTGGGCCAACTGGTTCTAGATCAGAAGACTTTCGGCGGCGAGACGCCTCGCAGGCCACCGGGCTCGTCTCTCGCTTTCGTGTGGAGTTGTGGCCCCTGTCTGCCTGCACCTGGCTGCCCGACCAGCATTCAGGGAGCATCCTTCACGTGGACGCGATATCCAGACGAGCCGTTGCCGCTGTCGCGGGGGCGACGATCGCCCTGACCGTGGGCGGTATCGGGACGGCTTCGGCGCAAGACAAGGGCGGCAACGGCAACGGCGGCAGCAACTGCAGCCTGGTCGGCATCGAGTACAAGGTGGACGGCGGCCGCTGGACGACGGCCGGGCGGATCGACGGGGACACCGCGCCGGGCAAGATCAGCGTGCGGCTGACCAGCACCCCGAGCAAGAACTGCTCCTACACGGTGTCGCTGGCCTCCTACAGCGCCGAGGGCCCGGCCTGGGAGAACTCCGGCCACCAGGACTTCCTCGGCTGGGACACCGTGACCCTCGGCAAGGGCAAGACGAAGGCCACGCTGGACGTCAGCGGGCACGTCCCGGACTGCTTCGGCCAGGTCGACCTCTACGGCAACGGCACCCAGTACGACGGCGGTACGGGTGAGGGCCACGGCGCCCTGCCGCACTTCCCGGACTCGGCCACCCCGACCGACCTGATCACGGCGTGGAACGGCGGGCACAAGTGCGAGACGTCGCCGTCGCCGTCCCCGAGCGAGACCACGGACTCCCCGAGCCCGTCGCCGAGCGAGACCACCGACTCGCCGAGCCCCTCGCCCAGCGAGACCACCGACAGCCCGAGCCCGTCGCCGAGCGTGAGTGACACCTCCTCGCCCTCCCCGACCGCGACCGGCCCGACCAGCACCGCCGCCCCGACCGGCACCCCCTCGGTGCCCCCGGCCACCGGCAGCAGCAACGGCACCGGCACCGGCAACCTCGCCGAGACCGGCAGCAACAGCTCCCAGAACACCGCCCTCATCGGCGGAGCCGCCGCCCTCCTCGTCGTCGGCGGAGCAGCGGTCTACTTCACCCGCCGCCGCCGCACCGGCAACCACAGCTGACACGCGGCTGACCTAGCGCGAACTAACGGCCGCCCGGCCCGGGACACCCCGGACCGGGCGGCCGCCCGCGTTCGGCCGAACGTCAGTTGCGCCAGGTGTCGTTGAGTGTGACGCTGCCGGACGCGGGCACGGTCGCGGTGCGGTTGGCGCCGGACTCCCACGTCACATTTCCGCTGCTGTCCTTGCGGAGGTACTTGTACTGGAAGGACGTTCCCGCGGGCAGGTTCACGTCGAGCTTCCAGACGGGGTAGGCGGCGGAGGACAGGGGCAGCGCGGCGGAGGTGTTCCAGCCGCCGAGCGCGGAGTTGTCGCCGACGACGTAGATGTTCTGCCCCCACGCCGTGGTGGCGTTGACGGCGAAGGACGCACCTGCCGCCGGGTTCGTGCCCCCGGTGGTGGTGGAGCCGCCGCTGACGCTGCCCGTGCTCCCGGTGGCGGAGCACGATCCCGCGTAGAGCGCGACCGCGTCGCCGGCCCCGACCGTCGCCGTGAACTTCCCGTCGGAGCCGACGGTGTACGGGGCGCCGCTGTGCTGGACGTCGCAGTAGGTGCCCGCGGGCAGCGACGTGCTGAAGGTCTGGGTCAGCGAACCGGCCTCGTGGTTGATCGCGACGAAGCCCTTGCTGCCGCGGCCGAAGGCGATCGCGTTGTTGCCGTTGTCCCACCAGTTGGTGACGGCGGTGCCGGAGACCGCGTTGCGGAAGCCCACCATGTTCGCGATCTGCGGCCAGGCGTGCTGGCACTTCCAGCCGTCGGTGTAGCAGGAGTTGACCTGGCCGTTGTTGGGCGGGCCCGCGTCGTTGTCGGAGAATTCGTAGCCGGAGTAGACGTTCGGGGAGCCGTACGGCCAGGCCAGCATGAAGACGTTGGCGAGCGTGTAGGTCGCGTTGCTCTTGTAGTTGAGGGTCGAGCCGTTGCGCTCGGTGTCCCAGTTGTCGACGAAAGTGCGGGCCTTGTCGCCGGAGAGGTAGCCCGCGCCCCACGACGGGCCCCACTGGCTGAGGTAGGACAGCTTCTCGCTGCCGAAGATCCGCTTGAGGTCGAACGCGCCCTGGAACTCGTCGACATCACCGGTGCCGGTGTACTCGCTCGGCTGGACCGCCTCGCCGGAGCCGTAGATCACCTCCTGCGCCCAGTAGATACCCGGGTTGCTCAGCTTGGACTTGATCGCGGCCAGGTCGCTCGCGGCGATGTGCTTGGCGGCGTCCACCCGGAAGCCGTCCACCCCGAGGGAGATGAGGTGGTTCAGGTAGGCGGCGATGGTGGAGCGGACGTAGTCGCTGCCGGTGTCGAGGTCGGCGAGGCCGACGAGTTCGCAGTTCTGGACGTTGGAGCGGTCGGCGTAGTTGGAGATGGCCGTCCGGCAGGTGTGGAAGTCCTGGTCCTGGTAGTAGCCGGGGTAGTTGTACTTGCTGTACGCCGTGCCGCCGGTGCCCGTGCCCGAGCCCGACGACATGTGGTTGATCACCGCGTCGGCGACGACCTTGACGCCCGCGCCGTGGCAGGTGCTGACCATGTTCCGGAACTCGGCCTCACTGCCGAGGCGGTTCTGCAGCTTGTAGCTGACCGGCTGGTACGAGGTCCACCACTGCCCGCCCTGGATGTTCTCGGTGGCGGGCGACACCTCGACGTAGCCGTAACCGGCCGGTCCGAGCTGGTCGGTGCAGGCCTTGGCGACCGAGTTCCAGTTCCACTGGAAGAGCGTGGCGGTGACGTCCTTGCTGCCTGGCGGTGTCGCGCTCGCCTGCTGCTGCGAGGCGGCGGCGACCAGTCCCGCGGCGGCGACCACCGCGGCGACGGCGCCGTTGAGGACCCTGGATCTCATGGGCGGCTCCTTCAGTCGAGGGGCGTCGGTGGGCGCACCGCCGCCCTGTGAAGGCGGCCACGCGCCAGGCCGCCGGACGAGAGCGGAACCCGGTCCCGCAGGTTCCGGCAGGAGCTTCCTGCCGCGGCGGTGGACACGTCAATGAGTCGGACGGGAAAACTTTCTGTGAGTTGCTGAAAGAACTTGCAGATGCCGCCGGGCAGGGCCTCTGCCAGACTGCCGCGCATGGACGTCCGCCTCGAACCCTGGTCGGAGCGCGCCCTCGCCCTCCTGCGCCGGATCAACACCCCGCAGATGCGCCACCACGTCGGCGGCCCGGAGCCCGAGGACGCACTCCTCGCCCGGCACCGCCGCTACCTGGACATGCCGGCGGCGGGCATCGGCCGCATGTACGCGGTACTGCTCGCGGACGGCCCGGACGAAGGCGAAATGGTCGGCAGCATCGCCTACTTCCGGCGCGAGTGGCAGGGCGAGGAGATCTACGAGACCGGCTGGAACGTCCTGCCGCCCCACCAGGGCCGCGGCGTCGCCGCCGCGGCCGGCGCCGCCCTCGTCACTCTCCTGCGCGACGCCGCACGCGCACCCGGCGCCCCGCGCCACCTGCACGCCTTCCCCTCCGTCGACAACGCCCCCTCGAACGCCCTGTGCGCCCGCCTCGGCTTCCACCTCCTCGGCCCCTGCGACTTCGAGTACCCGCGGGGCAGCGGCACGACGATGCGCAGCAACGACTGGTGCCTGGACCTCACTTCGCTATAGACGGCTCCCGGCACAATGTCCGCGCGGGCCGCACGACGCGGCTACGCCGAATGTCGCAGCGGCGGCGCTCGTCGCCGTCGTCGAGGGGCGCGATGCGGCTGCCGGGCTGCCGGGCTGAAGTCCGCGGTACGGCTCCCGGGGGAGGCCGCGGGCTGGGACGATGGGACGCCGACTCGGCTGCCCGTCAGACGAGTTGGCCGGGTGCGGGAGAGGGGACGGGGCAGGCGTATGGGCGAGGTCAGGGTCGAGACGGTGGCGCTGGACGCCGGTGGGGGCCGGCAGATCGTGGCGCGGACGCGGACGTCCGCGGTGCTGGGGGACCGGGCCGCGGAGGTGGAGGACGCCATCGTGCAGGCCTCGTCGATCGCGCAGCAGTCGCTGGCGCAGGTGCCCGAGCGGGACGGCTGGCAGGTGGCGTCCATGGAGGTCACCTTCGGGCTCACGCTCGCCGCCGAGGCGGGGGTCATCCTCTCCAAGGCCTCCGCGGAGGCGTCCTTCGAGGTGAAGCTCACCGTGGAGCGGACTCCGAGCCGAACCCCGGAGCCCCCGCCGGACACCTCGCCGGACGCCTCGCCGGACCGGTCGTGACCGCCGGGACGGACTACTGGGTCGAACTGTCCCACGGGCAGCGGCGGCTCGGCGCGGGCTTCCTGCTCACCCGGCGGTTCGTCGTGACCGCGCTGCACTGCCTGCGCGGGACGGGCGACGGCGAGGGTGAGGTGGACGTCCTCCTGGCGGACGGCACGCGCGTGCCGGGGCGGGTCTCCCGCCAGGACAAGGAGGCCGACCTCGCGCTGATCGAGATCTCCGCGGGATACGGCCTCGCGCAGCCCGTACCCGCCGCCGGGGTCGCGCGGGGCGGCGAACGCTGGCGCGGCCCCTACCGGCCCGCCCTGAACGACGTGGAGCTGACCGGCTGGGTCGCCGGTGGTGCCCTCCCGTACGACTGCGAGGGCGGCGGCCGTATCGAGGCCCTGCAACTGACCGCCGACCAGCACCTCGGCGACTACTCCGGCTACTCGGGCGGGCCCGTCGAGAGCGTGGAGGAGGGGCAGGCCCCGGCGGTCGTCGGCATCCTGCTGGAGCAGGCACCGGACCGCGCCGACCCGAGCCGCAGCGCCAACGTGCTCTTCGCCGCGACGATCCGCGAGGTGATGCGGCGCTTCGACCACTTCGACGTCGGGCACCTCGTGGACGTCCTGCGGCCGCGGCAGGAGCCGCCGCCGGAGCCGGTGGACGTCCCGCCCTTCCGGCCGACCCCGGCCCACCGCGTCGACACCCTGCTCGAGCTCTTCCAGCAGATGGCCGAGCAGGCCGTCCTGGACCCGGCCGACGTCTCCGAGCTGCGGTATCTCGCCCTGAAGCGGGTCTTCGAGGGGCGGAGCGGGGGCGTCGCATGACCGACGCATGGCGGAAGACGCTCAGCAGCGCGCGGAGGGCCGTGCGGGACGGCCGGGGGCCCGAGGTGCGGGCGGCCGCCGGGAAGGCCTGCACGCGGAGGCGGACCGGCTGGTCGACGAACTGGCCGGGTACGTACGCCGCTTGGCGGCACGGGCCGGTGACGACCACCCCGCCACGCTGTCGGCCCTGGCCGCGCCGGCCTCCGCCGAGTTCGCCTCGGCCGAGGCGGCGGGCGAACGGGAGCGCAGGGAAAGGGCCGTGGGCGTTCTCGCCGTCGCGGCCCAGCGGATGGCGGCGACGCTGGGCGGCCACCACCCCCGCGCGCTGGCGGTACAGCGGGGTCTCGCGGCGGCGGAGTACGAGTTCGCGCTCACGTCCGGTGACGCCCGGCGGCTCGCCGGAGCGGAAGCGCTGATGGCGGAGGCGGGGCGGCGCGCGGAGGGGCAGCGGCCGGAAGAACGGCAGGAACGGCGAGAACGAGCGGAGCAGCCGTCGCCGGGAGCGCCGTCCGGCCCGGCCGGAGCAGCGCTCAGGGACGTGGCCGAGTCGCTGGTCGACGAGATCGATCTCCTGCTGGCCGAGCAGCAGGCCGCCTGCGTCCGACGCGGCGAGGACAGCCGCGCCGTGCGACGGCGGTTCAACGACATCCGCCGCCAACTGCTCCTCGCCCGCTCTTCTCCTGGACGACCGGCCCGCCGCGGCTTACGCGCTCGCCCTCGACGCCGGGCACGCGCTCGGCGAACTGGCCCCGACGCGCCAGGGTGACGGCGGCCGGGCCTCCGCCGCTGAGGACGCCACCCCCGAGGATGCTTCCCTCAACTCCCCCCGGCCGCCAGCCCCGTGACCGTCTCCGCCAGGCGTTCCGCGTAACCGGCTGTCAGGGAAGCGGGGTCGAAGAGCAGCCGGTACCACATGGGGCCGTAGACCAGGTCGACGAGGAAGTCGGCCTCGGCGGTGTCCAGTTCGCGGGGCTCGTGGGCGCGGGCGAGCAGGGTGCGGACGAGGTCGCGGCGGGGGAGGATGAGGCGCTCCCACACCGTGCGGGCGAAGGCCTCGTCGCCGATCGACTCGGCGACCAGCGCGCGGTTGAGGACGCCGCTGATGCCCTGCTGGGCGGCGAACGTCGCGGTGAGCAGGGCGGCGAGGTCGCCGCGCGGGGAGCCCGTGTCGGGGGCGGGTAGGTTGCCCGCCGCGTAGGCGGCGAGGGCGTCGAGGATCACCTCGCCCTTGCTGCGGTAGCGCCGGTAGACGGTCTGCTTCGAGACGCCCGCGCGGGCGGCGATGCCCTCGATGCTGGCTGCCCGGTAGCCCTTCTCCTCGACCAGCGCCATGGTCGCGCGCAGGATCGCGTCGTCGACGCCGGGGTCTCTGGGCCGTCCGCTCATGGGTCCTCCTCACCAGGTCGTTCTCCGGGTTCCACCGTACCCCACTTGACATACGGACCGGACCGTATTTGAATCTCATTACGAACCGCACCGCACCGTATTGAAAGTGAGGGTCCGATGATCTCTCGTCGCCCCGGACCGGCCCTGTGGGCCCTGGCCCTCGGTTACTTCTCCTTCGGCACGTCGTCGCTGGCCGTCGTCGGCCTCGGCGACCCGATCGGCGCCGACCTGCACGTCAGCCAGTCCCGGGTGGGCCTGCTCGTGACCGTGTTCGCGCTGACCTTCGCGCTCACCGCGCCGCTCGCCCCCGTGCTGCTGGGGCGCCTCGGCCGCAAGACCGTGCTGCTGTCCGGGCTCGCGGTGATGGCGGCCGGCGGGGTCGCCGCCGCGCTGGCCCCGAACTACGGGGCGCTGTCCGCCGCCCGGGTGCTCACCGCGCTCGGCGGGGCGGCCTTCGGACCGGCCGCGTCGGTCGCCGGTTCGCTGCTGGTGCCCGCTGAGCGGCGGGCCCGTGCGCTGGCCACGGTCTTCGCGGGCATGACGGCCGCGGCGGTGCTCGGCGTACCGCTCAGCACCAGCCTGGGGCAGAGCGTCGGATGGCGCTGGACCACCGTCGGCATCGCCGGGCTGACGCTGCTCGCCCTCGGTCTCGTCGCCGCCTTCGTGCCCGCCCTGGAGCGCGGCACCCCGGCGACCCTCGCCGCCTTCCCGCCGGTGCTGCGGACGGCCGGTGTCGTACCCGCCGTGACCACCACCTTCGCCTTCATGGCCGCGCAGTTCACCGTCTACGGCGTCATGGGCGCCTACCTCGCCGACCGCTTCGGCTCGGGCACCGGGCAGGTCGCCGCGCTGCTGCTGGTCTTCGGCGTCGCCGGTGTCGTGGGCAACGCGCTCGCCGGACGGGTCTTCGAACGGCTCGGCGGGCCCGCCACCATCACCGTCTCGCTGACCGGGTTCGGTGTCGCCTTCGCGGCCCTGCAGCTGGCCCCCGCCGACCTCGCGGTGGCCGTCGCCGCCATCGTCGTCTGGGCCGCCTTCAGCCAGCTCTTCCAGGCCCCGCAGCAGGCCCGCCTGGTGGCCCTGGTGCCCGACCAGCGCGCCCTCGGGCTCGCCCTCAACGCCTCGTCCCTCTACCTCGGGATGAGCATGGGCAGCCTGCTCGGCAGCGGCCTGCTCCCCGCCCTCGGTGCCTCGTGGCTGCCGGCCGCCGGGCTCGTCCCGCTGGCCCTCGCGGCCGCCGCGCACCGCGCCTCGGGACGGCACCACGCCGTACGGGACGCAGCCCCCGCCCCCGCCGCCGTGAGCGAGGCACCGGCCGCCCCCGCCGCCGCGCACGCCCGCTGACCGACCCGACCCCTGACCACCGCACATCGACCCGCACGATCCGAGGAGCCCGACATGACCGCCACCGCCGCCACCACCGAGCAGACCACCGCCGAGCAGACCGCCGCCGACCAGAACATCACCGAGCAGACCACCACCGAGCAGAACACCGCCCTCGTCCGGGACTTCATGGAGACCGTCTGGAACGCGGGGCGTACGGCGGAGGCCGCCCGCTTCGTCGCCGCCGACCTCGCGCAGCACAACCCCGCGCTGCCCGACGGCCTGGCCGCCCTCACCGGCCTGATCGACACCCTGCACGCCCAGCTGCCGGAGCTGCGCTTCGCCATACGGCGCACCGTCGCGGAAGGCGAACTGGTCGTCGTGCACAGCCTGTTCACCCCGGCGCCGGGCGCCGACGCGCAGGCCGTCGTCGACATCTTCCGGATCGAGGACGGACGGATCGCCGAGCACTGGGACGTCCACCAGGAGCTGCCCGCCACCACGGCGAGCGGGCGTCCCGCCGTCTGACGGCCCGGGCCTCGGGTCCGGACACCGCGGCCACCACCGGTGAATCGCCGGTGGTGGCCGCGGTGTTGCTCCATGATTGGTCCAGACCTTGACAGGTCCAGACCAATGCGGGAAGGTGCGCCTCGACCCCACCGAACCCCCCTAAGGAGTGGTCACGTGTCGAGACAGCGCCTCATCGCGTTCCTGGCCGCGCTCGCGGCGATCGTCGGGCTGGTGATCCTCGTGCCGATGGCCTCCACCGCGTCGGCGGCCACCTGCGCGAGCGCCTGGAGCTCGTCCTCGGTCTACACCGGCGGCATGACCGCCTCGTACAACAGCCACAACTGGCAGGCCAAGTGGTGGACGCAGGGCGAGACGCCCGGCGCCGCCGACGTCTGGGCCGACCAGGGCTCGTGCACGGGCGGCAGCGGCGGCACGGGCGGTACGACCGGCGGCACCGGCACCGGGTGCAGCTACCCGGCGTGGGTCGCGGGCCGCGCGTACGTCACCGGTGACGTCGTGCAGTACACCAACGGCCTCTACTACATCGCCACCCACGACAACCCGGGCTACGACCCGACGATCAGCACCTGGTACTGGAGCCCGTACACCTGCTCCGGCTCCGGCGGCACGACCGGCGGCAGCACCGGCGGCACGACCCCGCCGTCCAGCGGATTCGTGGTCAGCGAGGCGCAGTTCAACCAGATGTTCCCGAGCCGGAACTCCTTCTACACCTACAGCGGCCTGACCGCGGCGCTCAGCGCGTACCCCGGCTTCGCCAACACCGGCAGCGACACGGTGAAGAAGCAGGAGGCCGCGGCCTTCCTCGCCAACGTCAGCCACGAGACAGGCGGCCTCGTCTACATCGTCGAGCAGAACACCGCCAACTACTCGCACTACTGCGACACCAGCCAGCCCTACGGCTGCCCCGCCGGGCAGTCGGCGTACTACGGCCGCGGTCCCATCCAGCTCAGCTGGAACTTCAACTACAAGGCCGCGGGAGACGCGTTGGGCATCGACCTGCTCGACAACCCGAACCTCGTGCAGACCGACTCGGCCGTCGCCTGGAAGACCGGCCTGTGGTACTGGAACACGCAGTCCGGGCCCGGCACGATGACCCCGCACAACGCCATGGTCAACGGCGCCGGCTTCGGTGAGACCATCCGCAGCATCAACGGCAGCATCGAGTGCAACGGCGGCAACCCGGCGCAGGTGCAGAGCCGCGTCAACGCCTACCTCTCCTTCACGTCCCTGCTGGGCGTGCCCGCGGGCAACAACCTCTCCTGCTGAGGCCCGCTCCCCGCACCCCCGGGCGCCCCGTCCCCGCCGCCGCCGCGGCAGGGGCGGGGCGCCCGTGTGTCCGCCTCTCCGCCGAAGGGGTGACCTGCCGGGCATGTCCGGAACCGGCTGCCCGGCCTTAGTATGTGTAAGCGCCAACGTGTTCTCGGGCACGTCCTCCCCACTGGCCGTCGACCGCTCCGTCCGCTCCGCTGCCCGAAGGATCACCCGTGGCCGTTCGCGTTTCCCCGCTGCCCACGCGCTCGCGCGCCCTCCTCGCCGCCGCCGGCACCGCGGGCGCGCTGCTGCTGGCCGTCGGCTGCGGGGCCTCGGGTACGGGCGGGGGCAGCGCGCAGGCGACGGCGGACCGGGACGCGCCGCAGGCCCTCGCCTCGACGTCCGTGCCCGCGTCGCCCTCCGCCTCCGACTCGACGACGCCGAGCCCGTCCCGTACGGCGACGGCGACCGCCTCGTCCACGCCGACGTCCACGCCCACGTCCGGCAGGAGCACGGGCCCCAAGGCCCCCTCCGCCACCGCGTCCGCCGGGAAGCCCGCCAAGGGGTCCGGCACGCAGTCCGCGGGCACCTCCGGGACGAAGAGCGGCGGCTCCTCCGGCGGCGCGGCGGCACCGCACTTCCCCGTCCCCGTCCAGGTCGGCAACGCCACCCAGCTCATCACGGTCGAGGCGAGCGGCTCGTACGCCACCGTGACGGCGTGGGAGAAGGGGTCGTCGGGCTGGAAGGCGCAGTTCAGCACCACCGCGGGCCGGGTCGGCTCGGCCGGGGTCGTCAACGGGACGACCCGCAAGCAGAATTCGTCCACGACCCCCTCGGGGACGTACACCCTCACCGAGGGCTTCGGGGTCGCGGCGAGCGGTACCGCGATGCCCTACCACCGGGTCGGCGCCGACGACTGGTGGGTCGAGGACCCGCAGTCCGCGTACTACAACTCCCTGCACAGCGCCCAGGGCGCGGACTTCCCCCTCACGGAGGCGGGCGTGCGCGGCAGCGAGCACCTGATCGACCATCCCACGCAGTACGCCGAGGCGCTCGTCGTCAACTACAACCGGTGGCCCGCGGTCCCCGGCCGCGGCGCGGGCATCTTCCTGCACGTCAACGGAGCCGGAGCGACGGCCGGTTGTGTGTCCGTGCCGCGCGCGACGATGGACCGGATCATGAGCTGGATCAAGCCCTCGGCCCACCCGCGTATCGCCATCGCGTGACCGCGGACGTGACCGTGGTGCAGAGGAGGATCACGGTGCAGAGGAGGATCACGGGGCCGGGGTCCCGGAGGCCGCCCACAGCTTCTCCAGCAGGCGCATCAGGACGTCGTAGGTCTCGCCTCGCCGGTATTTGATCACCGGCGAGCTGCTGCCGTGGCGGTCGGGCGAGTAGGGCGTCAGGTAGAGGACGCGCTCGGTCGCGACGACCCGGCCGAAGTGCGGGATGTTGTAGCCGCGGACCTCCAGATGGCCGGTGACCAGGAGGGGCGCGAGGTAGTCGTAGGTGGCGGCGATCTGGCGGCGGAGCAGGTCCGTGCCGAACGCCGAGTCGAAGACGTGGAGTTCGGCCTCCCGGTCGGCGATCCAGTCGGCCTCGTGGGCGGGCACGCTCAGCTTCGGCAGCATGATGCGGCAGTGGCAGCGGCGGGCGCGGCTGCGCGTGAGCACCTCCTCGAACGTGTCGCGCTGCAACTCGGCCCCGCGGCTGGTGAAGACGAACACCTGCCGCGCGCGGGCGAGTTCACGCCGGATGTCGAGCCCCGCATCCCGGCCGTTGGCGAACACCTCCTCGGCGTCGAGGTGCAGCAGATGCGCTGCCAGCCCGCGGACGAAGCGGCGCGCCGTCTTGGAGAAGATCCACGCCAGCAGGACGAACAGCACACTGGACACCAGCGATACGCCGGTGTCCGTCAGGAATCCCATCCCGTCCCCCCTAGGGCGTGTCGTCTGGATCTCCGCGGCGTCGCGTGCCCCGGCCGCACATCTTCCCCCTGCCTTCGGCGGGAGGTGCCCCCGGCGCTGTCGTCGGTCGACAACTCCCCCAGAGGCTTCGCCATGGGGGGACCCCCGCCGCGTTGCCTCCCTCCTCCGCCTTGCATCTGGGGGTACCTCCCAGGCGAAGCTCTGGGGGAGCACCGGACCCCGCTCCTTCCTCCACGGAGATCCACACGACAGACCCTGAGCCCGCGCTCCTTCGCCCGTGCCCGCCCCGGTAAAAGCGTGCGGGCGCGCGCCGCCGCCCGTGGTGCGGTGGGCGACGTCGTCACGCAACCGATACGGAGGACGCCCCCCGGCGACGGGGGTGCGTCCGGCGGCGGAATCCGGTGTCGGCGCCCGCCGTTCGCGGCTACGCTCGCCGACGGAGCACGAACCCCGGCGAGGAGCGAGGACATGGTCGGCAGTACGAGCGCGCGCTGACGTCGTAGGCCGTCATCGGCCCGTCATCGCGTGCTGCCCCTGACAGTCGGTGCGGCACAGCGAGCCTTCTCCTTTGCCCGTACCGCCGGTGCGCCGTCCGCGCGCCCGGCGGCGGGTCCGTTCGCCGCACCCCGAGGGACCGCCGTGCCGTACGCCGCCACCCCCGCCGTACCCCATCCCGACTCCGAACTTCCGCCCCCGCCGGCCCTGTTGGGGGACGCGGACTTCCGCCGGCTGTGGGCGGGCCAGACGGCCTCGCAGCTCGGCGAGCACGCGACGCTGGTCGTCCTGCCGCTCCTCGCCGTCCTGACGCTCGGCGCCGGGCCCGGCGAACTGGGCGTCCTCCGGGCGGTCGGGCAGGCCCCGGCGCTGCTGCTCTCGCTGCTCGCCGGGGCGTGGGTGGACCGGTGGCGGACGCGCACGACGATGGTGCTCGCGGACGCGGGCCGCGCCCTGCTGCTGGGGGCCGCCGCCCTGGCCGGACTGCTCGGCGGGCTCGGCCTGCCCGCGCTGTTCGCGCTCGCCTTCGCCGTCGGAGCGCTGTCCGTCTTCTTCGACGTCGCCTACCAGACCTCGCTCGTCCGGCTGGTGCGGCGCGATCTGCTGGTACGCGGCAACAGCGCGCTGGAGGGCAGCCGTTCGGCCGCGCAGACCGGCGGACCCGCGCTCGGCGGCGCGCTGGTGTCCGCCCTGTCCGCGCCCTTCGCCACCGCCTGCGGCGGGCTGCTCTTCGCGCTCTCCTTCCTGTCCATCCGCCGGATCCGGCGGGACGAGGCGATCCCGCAGCGGACGGCGGGCTCGCAGCGGGCGTCGGACCGGCCCCGGGCGGCGGCCTGGCGGCAGATCGGCGAAGGCCTGCGCTTCGTCGCACACGAACCCCTGCTGCGGGCCGTCTGCGCGGCCTCAGCGGTCTTCCAGCTCTCCTTCGCGGCCATGACGACCGTCTATCTGCTCTTCCTGCCACGGGAGCTGCACCTGTCCGGCGCCGTCGTCGGCCTCGCGCTCGCCGCGACCGGACCGGGCGCGCTGCTCGGTTCGCTGCTGGCCGCCCGCCTGCCGCGCCGCCTCGGCTACGGCCCGGTGATCGTCGTCGCGGCAGCCCTCGGCGACGGCGCGTTCCTGTGCGTGCCCGCGCTGCACGGCCCGCCCCGGGCGACCGTGCCCGCCCTCCTCGCGGTCGGCCTGCTCTTCGGCAGCGGCGGCCAGCTCGTCAACGTCGCCCTCATGGCGGTGCGGCAGGCCGTCACCCCCGACGCGATGCAGGGCCGGGCGGCCGCGACGCTGACCTTCACCGGCATGGGGACGGCCCCGCTCGGCTCCCTGCTCGGCGGTTTCCTCGCGGCCGCGCTCGGCCTGCGCACCGGCCTGCTGGTCACGGCCGCGGCGATGCTGCTGTCCCCTGTGCTGCTCGCGCTCTCCCCGCTCGGCCGCCTGGGACGCGAACTCCCGCTCAAGGAAGCGCAGTCGGGCTCCGGGGGCGCGGACGCAAAACCGTAGCCCGCGCGGGCGGCGCCTCCCTACCCTTGCGGGCATGTGCTTCTACGCCGTCGCCCACTACAAACTGCACTACGTCTGCCTCGCGTGCCGGGTGAGCTTCAAGCGGCACGGTGGCGCGAACTGCCCGTCCTGCGGGCGGGAGATGCTGTGTGCCGGGCACGACTTCGCCGCCCCGCGCCGCCGGGACGTGCGGGGGTGGTCGGTGGTCTCGGTGGTGCTGCACGCGGGGCTGCGGTACGAGGGGCTGTCCGGCTGCGGGTGCGCCAAGGAGCCGGAGTACCGGCCGCGGACGCGCGCCGAGGTACGGGTGCGCCGGACGGTCGCCGCGCGCGAGGGCACGCCCCTCGCGGAGGTGCTGGCCCGTCCCGAGCCGGGTGAGCCGATGCCGCCGCGGGGGTCGCGCCGGGCGCGGTGACGTCGGCCGGTGACGTGACCGGCCACCGGGATACCGTCGGCGCACGGGCCGGGGGGCGCGGGACCAGGACCAGGATCACGGGAGAGCGGGGGGCGGATGCGCGGGTGGCGACGGGGCCGCTGGTGGGTGCTGGGGCTGGCCGGGGCCGCCGCGGTCACCGGCGGGGTGCTGCTGATCCTCGGGCCGCTGTCCTGGCTGGTCGCGGGCGGCAGCGTGCGCGCCCTGCACGGCAAGGACCGGGCGGACGCGGTCAACGCCGTCCGGCAGACCGTGCTCGCGGCCTTCGCGGGCGCCACCGTCTTCGCGAGCCTCGCCTACACGGCGCGCACGTACGTCCTGACCCGGCGCGGCCAGGTGACCGAGCGCTTCCGGGCCTCCGTCGAGCAGCTCGCCTCCCCGCACACCGAGGTGCGGCTCGGCGGCATCTACAGCCTGGAGCACGTGCTCACCGAGTCGGAGCAGGACCATGACGCGGTGGTCGGCGTGCTCGCCGCGTACGTACGCAACCGGACCGGCGCGGCGCTCGGCCCGTCCGCCGGGCTGCCCGCCGTACGCAACGCGGGGCGGCCGGTGCCGGAGTGGGGGACGCAGCCCCCGCAGGACGTGCAGGCCGCGGTCGAGGTGCTGGCGCGCCGGCCGCCGCGCGCGGAGGCCCGCCGGGTGGATCTGCGGGGGGCCGTGCTGGTGGGGCTGAGTCTGCGCGCGTTCGAGTTCGCGGCGCCGCCGCGGCTCTCGCCGATGTTCCTGACGTGGGCGGATCTGCGGCGGGCCGACCTGCGCGGGGCGGACTTCCAGCGCTCGATCCTGAACTCCGCCGATCTGCGCGCGGCCGTCCTGGCCGGGGCCCGGCTCGGCGGCGTCCCCCTGGCCGGTGCCGATCTGCGCGAGGCGAACCTGGTGGACGCCGACTTGCGGGACGCCGATCTCGGCCGGGCCGACCTGCGCGACGCGACCGGGCTCACCGCCGGGCAGCTCGCGGGCGCCCACCTCGACGCGGGGACCCGGCTGCCGGCCGAGCTGGCCGCCGACCCGTGGGTGGCCGCCCGGCTCGCGGACTGCGCGGCCTGGACGCCGGTCCGCACGTCGAACGGCCCGCCTCCCACGCCCCGTCCGCTCTGACCGGCGCGCCGGAGCCCCTCACTCCACCGGTCCCGGCGGGGCGTCCGGCACCGACGCGCGCAGTTTCGCCAGCAGCTCCAGCAGCAGTGTGCGCTGCTCACCGCTCAGGCTCGCGGTGGCCGTCGCGAGCGCGGCGCGGTCGATCTCCTCGGCCCGCGCGTGCGTCGTACGCCCGACGTCGGTGAGCTTGAGCAGGAAGGCCCGGCGGTCGGTGGGGTGCCGCCGGCGCTCGACCAGGCCCTCCCGCTCCAGGGCGTCGACGAGCGAGGTCACGGTGCGGGCGGCGACGCCGAGCGCGTCGCCGAGGTCGCGCATGCGCAGCGGCTCGTCCGTGGTGGACAGGGCCCTGAGCAGGCGCAGCCGGGACACGGACAGGCCGTGGCAGTGCAGTTGCGCGTCGACGTACGTGCGCAGCCGCACCGTCGTCCTGAAGAGGTCGTCGACCAGTACGTCGCTGCTCCGGATGTCCACCACTGGGTCCCGTACCGCTCCTTCCGCGCCCCGTGAGGATGGCGCGTTCCCGTGCTGTGCAGTGTTGTGTGCCGACTCATAGTGAGTAGACTCAGCATATCGGGCGCGCGGCTCGATCCGTCCGTGCGCCCGTTCATGCCCGCACGCGCACGTACACGTACGTACACCCGTAAGCGATTACGGTTCACCTCGCCGTTCCGCTGCCCCGCCGTTTTCCCGCGGCGCACCACGTCTGCACCCACACCCGCCACGCACGCCCCGGGCCCCCGGGGGAGGAGGACCATGCCCGGCCGACGCCTCAACCAGCGCCTGGTCGTCCCCACCATGTTCGTCGCCACGTTCTTCCTCGTGGTGATGGACGGGGCGATCACGACCGTCGCGCTGCCCTCGATCGCCCACCAGTTCGGTGTGACGGCGGCCGGGGCGGACAGCGTCGCCGTGGTCTACCCGGTGTGCGTGGGCATCACCATCCCCGTCTCCGGCTGGCTCGGCGACCGCTTCGGCGGCAAGCCCGTGCTGCTGTCGGCGATGGGCCTGTTCACGCTCGCCAGCGCGCTGTGCGGGATGGCCGACAGCCTCGGCCAGCTCGTCGTCTTCCGCGGGCTCCAGGGCCTGTCGGGCGGCCTGCTCACCCCGGTCGCGGCGGCGATGCTGTTCCGCACGTTCAGCCCCGCCGAGCGGGTCCGGGCCTCCCGCGTCATGATCATCCCGCAGCAGATGGCCCCGGCGGTCGCGCCCATGCTCGGCGGCGTCCTCGTCGACAGCATCTCCTGGCGCTGGGTCTTCTACGTCAACCTCCCCTTCGGCATCGCCGCCCTCCTCTTCGGCCTGCTCTTCCTCGACAACCCCCGGCACGGCGACCCCGGCCGCCTCGACATCCCCGGCCTGCTGCTGTCCGCGGGCGCGCTGTCGCTGCTCATGTACGGGGTCTGCGAGGGCGCCCGGCAGGGCTGGGGCAGCCCGCTCATCGCCGGAAGCCTCGCGCTCGGTGCCGCCTTCCTCGTGGCGACCGTCGTCGTCGAACTCCGCAAGCCCGCGCCCGCGCTGCGGCTGCGGCTCTTCAAGGACGCGCTCTTCCGCGACACCAAGATCCTCGGCCTCATCGGCGTCGTCCCCTTCATGGGCGCGATGTACGCGGCGCCGCTCTTCCTCCAGGAGGCGCGCGGCGCGAGCGCCCTCCAGTCCGGCAGCGCGACCTTCACCGAGGCCTTCGGTGTGCTGCTCACCGTCCAGCTCGCCGCCCGCGTCTTCGACCGCTTCGGGCCGCGGCTGATCATCGCGAGCGGCCTCGCGGTCGTCGCCGCCGTGCTGGCCGTGATGACGGCGACGGTCGGCGCGGACACCGGGACGTGGTCCTTCCGGATCTACATGTTCCTGCTGGGACTGGGCATGGGCGCGGTCTTCATGCCGCTCACCGTCGCCTCGTTCGCGACGATCGGCAAGGAGGACATGGGCCAGGCCTCGACCCTCGGCAGCGTCATCAGCCAGCTCTCCATGGCCCTGGCCCCCGCGCTCGTCGCGACCCTGCTGATCGTCAACACCTCCTCCGCCGAGCGCATCGCCCCGCCCTCCGCCTACCACACGGTCTACCTCGTGCTCACGGTCATGGCCGTCGTCTCCGTCCTCTTCACGCTCACCATCAAGGACGCCCCCGCGCGGCACGCCCCGCCCCCCGCCGCGGGCGGCTCCCGGGGCCCGCGCACCCCGTTCCGCCGCCGGGCGGAGGCGGGCAGCGCGGAACTGGGCTGAGCGGGCCTGTTACGTTCCCGGGCGGCTCCTCGTCGCAGAAGTGGAAGCAGCAACCACGCCTCACGAGGACGAGAGGGAGGGCCCCATGGGACCCCGGATCAACGCGCTCGGCACGGAAACGGGCCAGAAGCTCGTCAAGCACATGGTGGCGAGCGACCGGGCACTGCGCGGCGCGGACCTGCCCGCCGGACTGCGGGAACTGGTCAACATCCGCGCCAGCCAGATCAACGGCTGCGGCGGCTGCCTCGACATGCACGTCAAGGAGGCCGCCGCGGCAGGCGAGACGACACTGCGGCTCAGCCTCGTCGCCGCCTGGCGCGAGACCACCGTCTTCACCGAGGCCGAGCGCGCCGCCCTCGACCTCACCGAGTACGGCACCCGCCTCGCCGACTCCGCGGGCGTCCCGGACGACGTGTGGGCGGCCGTGGCCAAGCACTTCGACGAGGACCAACTGACCGCGCTGGTCGGCCAGATCGCCCTGATCAACGCCTTCAACCGGCTGAACGTGATCATCCGCCAGCCGGGCGGCGACTACGTGGTGGGACAGCTCCCGCACTGAGCGGATGCCCCTGCGGGGGCTCGTGCACCGATACGTGGCCGGGCGGGCCGTTGCCGGATGCGCAACGGCCCGCCCGACGCGTGGTGTCACGCCTGGCAGACCGCGAAACGCGTCGCGCCCTCGCCGCTCTGCGCCGCAGGATCGGTCGTGACGGTCACACCGACGTACGGGTGCCTGGAGTCGGGCTTGAAGCTGTAGTTGCCGGTGAAGGTGTAACTGCCCGCACCCGCGGGGAACTTCGCCGTCTGCGTCGGGGTCATCGCGGACGCGCCCCGCGCCCGGCCCGAATCACTGCGCCACCACGTGAGCTTGAGCGTGCCCGACGCGCTGCCGTCGTAGCTGACGACGATCTTCGCCGAGGCGTGGCTGGCACCGCCCCCCTGGCCCAGGGTGCACGCCAGGTCCTCGACCCGCACGCTCGCCACCTTCGGCCCACCCGACTTCGGCGGGGCGGCGGGCGCGTGCGTGGCCGGCGCCTTGGTCGGCGCCTTCGTCGCGTGCGGCGACGGGCTCGTGGTCGTCGGCCTCGCGGTGGGGCTCGACGTGGCACTGGCGCTCGGCGACGCCGTGGTCGGCGCCGCGGAGGGGGACGCACCGGCCTTTGACGGTACGGCCGCGGTCGTCGTGGGGGCCGCCGAATCGACCGCGGGGTCGTCGCTGCCGCTGCTGCTCACCACGGCGGTGAGAGCGATCGCGGCCGCGACGACGACCGCCGCGGCCGCGATGAGCAGCACCCGCGCCCGCCGCCCGAACCGCGGCTCCTTCACCGCGCCGGGCTCCCCGTCACCGCCCTCGGAGCCGCCGCCCGCCTCGACGCTGCCGAAGCCCTGCCGCTGCAGGTAGCCGGGCACGGCGACGGGGGCGGTCGCCGCGCTTTCGGCGGCGGGGGACGGGGGTACGGATGCGGATACGGGTGCGGTTGGGGCTTCGGCGGGGGCTGCGGCTGTGGCTTCGGCTGCGGCGGGTTGGGCCTGGTCGGTCTGCTCGGCCTGGTCGGGGGCTGCGGTGGGCTGCTCGGGGGTTGCCTCCGCCGTGGCCGCGTCGGCGGGCTGCGGGGGCGTAGCGGCTGCGGGCCCGGCCTCGGCGTTCGCCGTACCCGCGGCGGCTGCGGTCGCGGCTGCCGCCGCCGGGGCCGCCTTCTTCGTTGCCGCCTTGCGCGCGGGCGCGGGCTTCTGCGCGGCGGTCTTGCCCGCGGCGGCGGACTTGCGCGCGGGGGCCTTCTTCGCCGTCGTCGCCTTCTTCGCCGACTTCCCCGGCGCGTCCTTCTGCGGCTCGCCCTCGGCGGCGGGCGCGGCGCCCTGCGCGGACGCGTCCTCGGCGGAGGCGGCTTGCGCCTGGGCACCCTTCCGTGCCGCAGCTTTCTTCGCGGCGGTCGGCTGGGGGGCCTTGGCGGCGGCCGACTTCTTCCGCGGCCCGATCGCGATCTGCATGGTCGGAGCGTCCAGCCCGGCCCCGTCACCCTGCACGACGGGCGCGGCCTCGGGTTGCGGCTCGGCGGCCTGCGTACCGGTGTTCGCGGTCGCCGACTTGCGGGCGGCGGCGGTCCTGCGGGTGGTCGTGGTCTTGGCGGTGGGCGCGGCTTGGGGCTGGGCGCT